>JAZQFX010000041.1:0-47228 GCA_045539695.1 Acutalibacteraceae bacterium | reverse complement strand
GGTCCTTATTATCTTGTCGTTGTTTAATTTTCAAGGTTCGTCAGCGCTCTTTTGAGCACTCTAAGCGCACCCTTTCTCAAAGGTGCCCGATTATATTACCACAACTGTTTCACTTTGTCAACACTTTTTTTCAAAATTTTTTAAAATTTTTTGCATCATTTTTTGATACACAATATATTGGGTTTTTATAATTATATAGTACACAATTTTCGACAAAATATAATGAGGCAGGAGCATGCTCCTGCCCTATATTATATATTATTTGCCACAATTCTTATCGAAATTAGGATTGCAAGCGTAGAAGTTTTTAGAGTTTAGACGGTCGGTTGTAATACCGAGTGCTTCACCGAAGCGTTGATAATGCACAATCTCGCGCTGGCGCAAGAATTTTAACGGGTCAAGTACATCAGGGTCGTCGATAAGGCGAATGAGGTTATCATAGGTCACACGTGCTTTTTGCTCGGCGCCCATATCTTCGTGAAGGTCTGCGATTATATCGCCCTTTGACTGAATATACTCAGCGCGCCACGGCAGACCCGATGCCGCTATCGGATACACGCTTGCGGTATGGTCTACAAAGTAGGTATCAAAGCCCGATGCCTTAATCTGCTCGGGTGTGAGATTGCGGGTGAGTTGATAAACCATTGCGCAGATCATTTCCATATGAGCAAGCTCTTCGGTACCGATGTCGGTAAGAATTCCTTTTACCTCGTTGTATGGCATACCATAGCGTTGAGTAAGATAACGCATAGATGCGCCGAGCTCACCATCGGGGCCACCATATTGACTTATGATTATTTTTGCAAGCTTAGGATTTGGATTTTTAATATTTACAGGGTATTGTAATTTTTTCTCATATTTCCACATACATCATACCTGCCTTTCCCATGGCCATGGACAGTCGATCCATTCCCAACAGTCGTGACCTTGCACATCATCAGTTGTTACAATATATTTTCCAAACCGTTTTTCAAATTTTTCAATCTCTTCTTTTTTGCGGCGACGATATTCGTGAAGCATATGCAGTGCCTTTTGATCACGCGGATGGGTGTCAAGAAACAGCTCGGTTTCTTTTATTGCGAAATCAAGCGCATCAATTTTTCTTTTTATCATCATTTTTTCATTCATCGCCATACGCCTCCTGTGCTTAAAGGTTTATTAAGACAAGGATATATTGTTCCGCAAGAAAAACCTGTATCAACATCATATACAGAAGTAATTTTTTGCGAATTTACAAAAGCCATAGCCAAAACCTGCTTTTCAGCAGACATATCGTGAGGCATACGGTAATTATTATCTATATAATTCATAGCCCTTCTCCTTTGTTTAAGATTTATCGTCCCTCTTTACAGTTTATTGCCGAGCAGAAGAAAAGGTGAAAACTTTTTTCCGACGGCATAAAAGATGAAGCTTCCCCTTGATAATCAAGGGGAAGCTTCACTGCATATATATTTATTTAATTTCATCCGTCTTTTTATCGATTATATATCTTGGTCTTGCCTTTACCTCAAGATAAATCTTGCCAATATATTCGCCGATAACACCAAGACTAAGCAACTGCACACCGCCGAGGAAGCAAATTATGCTGACGGTTGATGCCCAACCTGCGACACTTGAGCCAATAAGCGCCGTAACCACCGACCATATAATGCCGATAAGGCTTATTGCCGCCACAATAAAACCAAAAGCCGTTATAAGTCGAATAGGTTTTACCGACAAACTTGTTATGCCATCCATTGCAAAAGACAGCATCTTTTTTAGCGGATATTTGCTTTTGCCTGCCATACGCTCTTTGCGAGAATACTCTACGCAAGAGTATTTGTAACCAACCATTGGCACCATTCCGCGCAAGAAAAGATTAACCTCTTTAAACTGTGATAATGCTTCAAGCGCTCTGCGCGACATAAGACGATAGTCGGCATGATTATAAACCATATCAACGCCCATAGCCTTCATCAGTTTATAAAAAAACTGCGCAGTTCCACGCTTGAATGCGGTATCGGTTTTGCGGTCAGAGCGCACACCATAAACCACGTCGCTGCCCGATAGGTACTCGTCAACCATTTTGTCGATAGCGTCAATATCGTCCTGACCGTCACAGTCAACCGAAATAGAAATATCACATTTTTCTTTAGCTTCCATAAGGCCTGCAAGCAAAGCGTTTTGATGACCACGGTTTCGACTTAGTGATATACCACAGTAATGCTCATCGAGTTGTGATAATTCGGTAATTATGTTCCAAGTTTGGTCTTTACTGCCGTCGTTTACAAAAAGTATTCTGCTATGCTCGCTGATTTTACCGTCAATATATAGGTCGTTAATCTTTTGCAAGAACATTGGCGCTGTAATAGGCAGCACCTCTTGCTCATTGTAGCAAGGTATTACAATATATAATATGGGTTGCATTTTTTGTCCCCTTTTACTTTTTTGGTCGAGCAAAGCTCGCCCTTACGATACATATATTAATATACAGTTAAATGATTTTTTTGTCAAGCGACCGAGCCTATTACGCCACGAAGTTTTAGCAATATTTTCTTTTCAGCGCGTGATACCTGCACCTGCGACATTCCAAGCCGCGCCGCCGTTTCATTTTGTGTAAGATATTCAAAATAGCGATATTTTATTATTTGCTGCTCGGTGTTATCTAAATTTTCAAACGCGCGTTCCAAAAGTAATTTGTTTGTAAGTGTGTCTTCCGGACCGGATACAGCAACATCCATTTCATTTATGCCGTCATCACTTTCATAGGTTAGCGATAATGTCGGCATCGCCGCTGATTGCGCCTCGGTTATTTCTTCGGGCGTAACACCAAGCTCTGTAGCAAGTTCGCTAACAGTTGGCTCGCGAGAAAATTTCAGTTCAAGTTGGGACTTTACTCTTATCACTTTAAGCGACAATTCCTTCAAACTGCGTGACACCTTAACCGAGCCGCCGTCGCGAAACATCCGACGTATCTCGCCTAAAATCACGGGGACGGCATAAGTAGAAAAGCAAAGGCCTCGTGATTCGTCAAAGCCATCCACCGCTTTTATAAGCCCAATACACCCTGCTTGATAGAGGTCGTCGTACTCAATGCCGCGACCTATAAATCGCTTGCAAAGCGAATGCACAAGCGGAAGATTGCTTTCGATAAAGCTGTCGCGAAAACTTGTATCAACCATTTACTGTATATCGGGGGGCTATTTTTTTAAGCATAATAATTGTAGTGCCCTTGCCCACCTTTGAGCGCACGCGAATAGAGTCCATAAATGATTGCATAACAGCAAAGCCAAGCCCCGCACGCTCGCCACCAACGGTTGTAAAAAGCGGCTCCATAGCTTTTTCTACATTTTCTATGCCACAGCCGTTGTCACGAATTTTGATTTTTATTATGTTTGTATCGGTAATTTCACCGCTTATGTAAATTTTGCCTAAAGACTCGCGGTAAGCGTGAACTATACAGTTTGTAACCGCTTCGCTAACAGCAGTTTTTATGTCGTTTATTTCTTCAAGCGTGGGGTCAAGTTGCGTTGCAAACGCCGCAACGGTAGCGCGCGCAAAGCCCTCGTTTGCCGAGCGCGATAATATATTCATACTAAACTTATTTATAATTTCCATAATTATCTCCTTATTTTTTACATTCATCAATGGTGGCAAGCTTTTCTATTCCAGACAGTTTCATCACTTTGTAAATTTGTGGTGAAGTTCCCGTAATATGCAGCTTGGCGCCGCGCCGTGACAAATTACGGTATCTGCCCATCACAAGACCTATGCCCGAGCTGTCCATAAAGCTAACGCGGGTGAAATCGAGAACAAGCAGCGACGGCATATTAAGCTCAGCCGCGTTATCAATGGTGGCGCGTATTGCCGCGGCTGAATGATGGTCAAGCTCGCCGCTTATATATGCGGTTGTTACCTCACCGTTTACACTAATATCTACTGACATAAAAACACCTCTTTCTATCCCCCAGTCGCCTACGGTGACAGCCCCCTTTAGGCAAGGGAGGCTTATAAGGAATAAAATATAAAAAGACAAGCTTCTAATTTATTATAGAAGCTTGTCTGCGTAAAATTTGTCACATTTAATTGTCAAATTATGGTTTTTTATTTCTTTAATAGTGGTCTAATTTGTGACGCCAAATAAAGCGAGCCGAAAATAAATATTGAATTATCGTTTTGCACTGCAATATTTAACGCGTCATCTAAATTATCGGCGACAACAACATTTTTACAGTAAGGCATTGCCACTACAGATAGTTCATTTGCAGGTAATGCGCGCGGAACATCGGGTGTCACGCAAATAACATTTTTGCAAAACGGCAATGTTTTTGAAAGTACCTCTTTGTAGTTTTTATCTTGCATTACACCTATAATAGCGGTAATGTTTTCGCCATTTTTTAACACCTCGCAAAGAGCATTTGCACCGTCGGGATTGTGCGCGCCGTCAATTACGATAAGTGGGTTTTGACTTACTACCTCAAGTCTTGCAGGAATAAATGAATTTTCTAAACCGGTTTTTATATTATCATCAGTAATTATCAATCCACAGTTTTTTAGCGTTTCGATTGCTACAAGAGCATTTTCGATTTGATATTCGCCGCCAAGATTAGTTTTATAGTTTTGATTTTTATAAGTAAAACTGTTGCCCAAAACCGAAACATTAACATTTATTAAATCATTTATATTGGGTGTTATTACATTTTGCGAATAAGATTTTATAACATCATATGCCGCTTGCGGTTGAGTATGGGTTGTAACAACGGTATTGTCTTTTATAATGCCACACTTTTCTTTTGCAATTTGCTCGATTGTATCGCCCAAAACTGCGGTGTGGTCAAGACCTATCTTTGTTATAACCGAAACAAGTGGTGCATCTATTACGTTTGTAGCATCAAATCGGCCGCCAAGACCCGTTTCAAGCACAGCAATATCTATATTGTTTTCACTAAAATATAAAAAACCAACTGCTGTTATAAATTCAAATTCGGTCAAATCTATTTTTGTGTCAATAACCCTTTGTGAGAGGCGGCACAAATCTTCTTGACTTATATATTCACCGTTTATTTGTATTCGTTCGCAAAAATCGACAATGTATGGTGATACATAGGTGCCCACCTTGTACCCTGCCGCTTTTAAAGCACTCGATACAAAGGTGCTGACCGAGCCTTTGCCGTTAGTGCCCGCGATATGAATTGCACGAAAATCATTTTGCGGATTTCCGAGTTTTTGGCACACAGCGGTTATGCGTTCAAGGCTTGCCCCATGCGAAAAAGCACCCAGCGAATGTATATAATTTAAAGTTTCAATATATTTCATAAAACACCAAAAATTTACATGAAAATTTTAAAATAAATATCACATAATACTATCAAGGATTAAGCAATTAATCCTTTTAAATACGGTGAATATATTTAAAGCTTATTGATTTAATAGAGAAAAATACATTTACCGTAATAAAAGAGAGAGCCAATTCATTTGGCTCTCTTTTTGAATGCAGTTTTAAGTTAAAGAGCCTTGAGGTCAGCGATGCTGTCTTCAATCATCTTTATTTTATCAAGCGCTTTTGCAAGGCCTTGACGTTGCTGCTCTATAACAGCGGCCGGTGCCTTTGCCACAAAGCCTGCGTTATTTAGTTTCTTTTCAAAGAACTCTTTATCAACGATAGCCTTTTGTAAGTCTTTGTTAAGTCTTGCAATTTCGCCGTCAATATCAACAAGCTCTTTCATTGGCATATAAACTGTAGCGGCATCAGTAACCACGCGAACTGCGCCCTCGGCGTCAAAGTTATCGCCGATTTCTACTTCAGAAGCCGAAGCCAAACGGCAGATGTATGAAGTGCCTGTGCTAAAGGTATCGGCAAAGTTTGTTTGTATGCAAACCTTTGCTTTTTTAGAAGGCGGCACGTTCATCTCGGCTCTGCGATTTCTGATAGCCTTGATTACAAGCATAATTTTTTCAAATTCGGCTTCCTGTTCTGCAAAGTTAAATTCATCGCGGAACTTAGGCCACTCGGTTACCATAAGCGCTTCTTCATCGCCGTGTGGTAAACTCTGCCAAATTTCTTCGGTAATAAATGGCATAAACGGATGTAAGAGTGCAAGTGTGTTTGTAAACACATATACAAGTACGCTGCGAGCAGTATTTTTAGCCGATTCATCCTCACCGTTTAGACGCGATTTACAAATTTCGATATACCAATCGCAAAATACGTCCCAAATAAAGTCGTAAAGCTTTTGTACAGCCATGCCAAGCTCAAAACGGTCAAGGTTTTCGGTAACATCGCGAACAAGTGTGTTGTATTTTGAAATAATCCACTTATCTTCGAGTGCTAAGGCGTTAACATCAACCGGCAATACCTTATCGCTGTCAAGATTCATAAGAATAAATCTTGCGGCGTTCCAAATCTTGTTTGCAAAGTTACGGCTTGCCTCTACGCGCTCAGGGATATAGCGCATATCGTTACCGGGGCTGTTGCCCGTAGCAAGTGAGAAACGAAGCGCGTCAGCACCGTAGGTATCGATTACTTCGAGCGGATCAACACCGTTGCCCAAAGACTTTGACATCTTTCTGCCCTGAGAATCACGAACAAGACCGTGAATAAGCACGGTATCAAACGGAACCTCACCTGTATGCTCCAGTCCTGAGAACATCATACGCATTACCCAGAAAGGAATAATGTCATAACCTGTAACGAGTGTGTTTGTTGGGTAGTAGTGTTTTAAATCCTCGGTGTTATCAGGCCAACCAAATGTAGAGAATGGCCAAAGAGCAGATGAAAACCAAGTATCGAGTGTATCGGGGTCTTGAACAATCTTTTCACTGCCGCAGTGTGCACACTTGTGAGCATCTTCACGAGATACGGTTATCTCGCCGCACTCTTCGCAGTACCAAGCAGGAATACGATGTCCCCACCAAAGCTGACGTGAAATACACCAGTCACGAATGTTTTCAAGCCAATGGAAATATACCTTTTCAAAACGCTGTGGAACAAACTTTGTCTCACCGTTTTTAACAGCGTCGATTGCAGGGGTTGCTAGTGGTTTCATCTTTACAAACCACTGCTTTGAAACGGCAGGCTCAACGGTAGTGCCACAACGGTAGCAGGTGCCAACATTATGGGTATAATCCTCTACCTTAACGAGTGCGCCCTCTGCCTCTAAGTCAGCAACTATAGCCTTACGAGCTTCGTAGCGGTCTAAACCTGCATATTTTGGATAATCATCGGTAATCTTTGCGTCGTCGGTCATTACACAAATAACGGGTAGGTTATGACGAAGGCCAACCTCAAAGTCATTAGGGTCGTGTGCAGGTGTGATTTTAACAACACCTGTACCGAAATCCATTTCAACGTAATCGTCGGCAACAACCGGTATCTTACGGTGAACTATTGGAAGGTCAAGCTCTTTACCGATTAAATCTTTATATCTTTCATCATTTGGGTTTACTGCAACTGCAGTATCGCCAAGCAAGGTTTCAGGACGGGTTGTAGCAAGCTCTAAATAACCGCTGCCATCAGCAAAGGGATAGCGCAAATGCCAAAAATGACCTGCCTGCTCCTCATATTCAACCTCGGCATCAGAAATAGATGTCTTACAATGTGGGCACCAGTTAATAATGCGCTCACCACGATAGATAAGACCCTTTTCATAAAGGTTTACAAATACTTCACGAACTGCTTTATTACAGCCTTCATCAAGTGTAAAACGCTCGCGGTCCCAGTCACAAGAAGAACCAAGCTTTTTAAGCTGTTCGATAATTCTGCCGCCGTATTGACGCTTCCATTCCCATGCACGCTCAAGGAAGCCCTCACGGCCGATATCTTCTTTTGTGATGCCTTCCTTTTTCATTGCCTCAACAATTTTGGCTTCTGTCGCAATAGATGCGTGGTCAGTACCTGGAAGCCAGAGTGTGTCAAAGCCCTGCATACGCTTAAAACGGATAAGAATATCCTGCAAAGTGTTGTCAAGAGCATGTCCCATATGAAGCTGACCCGTGATGTTTGGTGGCGGAATAACTATTGTATAAGTATCTTTGCCCTCTTCACATTTTGCGTGAAAATATTTTCCGTCAAGCCACATTTTATAAATGCGGTCTTCAACGTCCTTTGGGTCATACTGCTTTGCGAGTTCTTTATTCATAAATTTACCAACTCCAAATACGTATAATTGAATGTAAAATGTTAATATTAAATATTGTCAGCCACGAGTAACAGCGTTTGCATTTCGAGGCGGACACGCCGCCCGAGATGCGAATTTTACTTTGAAAACATTCAAGGTATGTGGCTTTTCGGACGGTTTTTTATTTTACCGCTAAATGCACTATATGTCAAGTGCGGTTTGTGTTGCTTGGCCCTTTTGTGGCAATGCGCCTGCTGCAGGCAAATTCTTTGTGCGATAGCGATGCGGATTTTCTAACGCCTCGTCTACATAAGGCTCGGCTGTAAATATGCGCTGACCCTTCTTTTGAGTCATAACCGCAATACCACCATTATCTTTAGTAGCCTTTGCGGGAATAAGTGCCGTATTGACAAGCAGCATACGGTTGTTTGTTGATTTTAGCAACAAATCGCAATCCTTTTCAAAATAAAGAATTGTATGAATTTTATGCTTTTCACAGTACGCTTTAATAAGCTTTTTGCGGTTTGTTTTGGTTTCGTATGATTTAAGCGGAACCTTGGCTATTCGTCCGTTATCAAAAACAAATATCATAAATCCGCTATAGTCGCGGGTGTGCACCATATAAAGACTTGATTCGCCCTCATCGTACTCAAGCTTGCCGCCAACAAAGTCGCCCAAAGCGCTTGCCTTACCGTCGGCAAAATCGCATACACGGCTTTTGTAAACCTGTGCATTTGTGGTAAAGAACAACAAATCGTGAGCATTGGTTGACTCAATTATCTGAGTGATTTCGTCGCCCTCTTTAAGCTTTTGCTCGCCACTCATACGAAGGGATAGCGGTGTAATCTTTTTAAAGTAACCGTCTTTTGTAAAGAATAATGTTACGGGCGACTCATCTACCGCCTCAGGCTCGTTTGTTGTGTCCTCGGTTTCGGCAGAAACAATTTGAGTCTTGCGGTCAACGCCGTATTTTTTGATAACCTCTTCGAGTTCTTTTACAATAATCTTTTTGATTTTTGCCTTTGAATCAAGAATAGACTGCATCTCTTCGATTTCTTTTTGTAGATTTTCTATTTCATCAAGACGCTTTAAGATATATTCACGGTTTAGGTGACGCAACTTGATTTCGGCTACATATTCAGCCTGTGTCTCGTCAATACCAAAGCCAATCATAAGGTTTGGCACAACCTCTTTTTCTTCTTTGGTATCGCGAACAATTTTAATAGCCTTATCAATATCGAGAAGTATCTTCTCCATACCTTTAAGCAAATGTAATTTACCCTTTGCCTTTTCAAGCTTAAAGTAAACTCGTCGGCGCACGCACTCACTACGGAACGCAACCCATTCGCTTATTATGTCTTTTACACCCAAGACCATCGGACTTGAAGCGATAAGAATATTAAAGTTGCAAGAAAAGCTATCTTGTAGAGGTGTCATTTTGAAAAGCTTTTTCATAAGCTTTTCCGCATCAACGCCACGTTTTAAATCTATTGTAATTTGAAGACCGCCAAGGTCGGTTTCATCACGAATATCGTTAATTTCGGTAATCTTTTTTGCCTTTACAAGATCGATTACCTTTTCAATGATAGCCTCGGTTGTGGTGGTAGGCGGAATAGATTTTATATCGATACAGTTGTTTGACTTGTCATACTCGTAGGTGCCACGCACTTTAAAGCTGCCGCGACCTGTTTCATAAATTTTTTCCATTTCGCTGCGGTCGTAGAGTAGCTCGCCACCTATTGGAAAATCGGGGGCTAAAAGTGTGTCAGCCACGTTTATATCATTATCTTTAATATATGCAATGGTAGTTTCACACACTTCGCGTAGATTAAATGGGCAAATATTGCTTGCCATACCTGCCGCGATACCCATATTTGCATTTACAAGTATTGACGGAAACGTTACGGGGAACAGCACCGGCTCTTTCATTGTTGCGTCGTAGTTATCTACAAAATCAACGGTATCCTTGTCGATATCTACAAACAACTCTTCGGCTATGGGAGCCAACTTTGCCTCGGTATAACGTGAAGCCGCACACTGCATATCGCGTGAATATGCTTTACCAAACGAGCCCTTAGATTTAACGTAAGGGTGCAGTAGCGCTTCGTTACCTTCACTTAGTCGCACCATTGTTTCGTAGATTGCGGCATCACCGTGGGGATTAAGCTGCATAGTGCGACCAACAATGTTAGCTGACTTTATGGTATTGCCCTTAAGCAAGCCCATATTATACATTGTATAAAGCAGTTTGCGGTGCGAAGGTTTAAAACCATCTATTTCAGGAATGGCACGCGAAATGATTACGCTCATAGCATAGGGCATAAAGTTTGATTTAAGTGTTTCGGTAACCAAGCTTTCTACCACTGTACCTGCACCCGCAATATAGGCATTGCTTTGTGGTTTTTTAGACTTTTGTTCTGTTTCTTTTTTCTTTCTTGGAGCCAATTTTTATATCTCCTTTAGCTAATATCGGCGTCATCCATATATAGATAGCCGTATTCCGAAATGTAATCTTTTCTTCCCGCAAGATTATCGCCGAGCAGCAAATCAAACATCTCGCTTGTATATTCGGCATCTTCGGGAAGTATCTTTATAAGACGACGTGTTTCGGGGTTCATAGTAGTAAGGTTCATCATATCAGGTTGGTTTTCACCAAGTCCTTTTGAACGCTGTAGGGTGTATTTTTCTTCGCCTATTTCGGTAAGTATATCGGTCTTTTCGTTTTCGTCATACGCAAAATAGGTTTTTGCCTTGGTGTTTATTTCATAAAGCGGTGTTTCGGCTATAAACACCTTGCCTTCACTGATAAGCGTTGGCATAAGGCGGTAAATCATAGTAAGTATTAGTGTACGAATATGGAAACCGTCGACGTCGGCATCGGTACAGATTATAATCTTGTTCCAACGGAGGTTACTCATATCAAAGTTAGAAAGGTTTTTGTTTGCCTTTGACTTAACCTCTACACCACAGCCTAATACCTTAAGCAAATCGGTGATGATTTCGCTTTTGAAAATTTTATCGTACTCTGCCTTCAGGCAGTTAAGTATTTTACCACGTACCGGCATAATAGCCTGAAACGCCGCGTCACGAGCAAGCTTACAAGAGCCCAAAGCCGAGTCACCCTCAACTATATAAAGCTCGCGCTCGTTTACGTCTTTACTACGGCAGTCGACAAATTTTTGCACACGGTCTGCCATTGTGTTGCCTGTAGCCAAGGTCTTTTTAAGGTTGATTCTTTCTTTTTCACTACGCTCACGGCTACGCTTGTTTATAAGCACCTGCTCGGCAATTTTTTCGGCCTCGGCCTTATTTTCTATAAAATAGATTTCAAGCTGATGACGGAAAAATTCGGTCATAGCGTCACCTATAAACTTGTTGGTGATGCTCTTTTTGGTCTGGTTTTCGTACGAAACAAGACCACCGGGTGAAAACGACGACACAACAAGCACCAAACATTCTTCTATATCAGAGAAGGTTATCTTGCTTTCACCGCTTTTGTATTTGTTGTTTTGTTTTAAATAAGCATCAATTTGGTAAACAAATGCGTTTCGAACAGCGCGTTCGGGCGCACCGCCGTACTCAAGCCAGCTTGAGTTGTGGTAATACTCTTTTTTTGTGTGGCGGTTAGAAAATGTAAGCGCCGCATTTATCTTAACCTTATATTCAGGCTTATCCTCGCGGTCACGACCCTTACGCTCGGCAGACCAAAACTGTACCGATGTAAGCTTTTCATCGCCCACTGTTTCATTTACGTAATCGGTGATACCGTTTTCGTAAATAATATCTTGTGTTATATAACGTGCACCCTGCTGCTCACGAAATTCGAAGAGCAAGCCGTCATTTACAATAGCCTGTCTTTTAAGTGTGTCGATAAAATAATCGCGTGGAATATTTATATCGGTAAACACTTCAATATCAGGCTTCCAACGGATTTTGGTGCCCGTATCTCGACCGGTGTACGCCTCTTTTGTAAGTCCACCTTTATTAAAGCCCTTTTCAAAATGAAGGTTATACTTAAATCCGTCACGTTTTACCTCAACGTCCATCCACTCAGCCGCATACTGCGTAGCGCAAAGGCCCAAACCGTTTAGACCGATTGAGGTGCTATAGTTAGAGCCTTCATCTGTGCCGTACTTACCGCCCGCATACATCTCGCAAAAAACCATTTCCCAGTTTTCGCAATCGTATTTAGAGTTGTAATCTACAGGGCAACCACGACCAAAGTCTTGCACCTCGATTGAGTTATCGCTGTGGTAGGTAATAACTATCTTTTTACCGTAACCCTCACGCGCTTCGTCGATAGAGTTAGATATTATTTCAAAAACCGAATGCTCACAGCCGTCAAGACCGTCGGAGCCGAATATTACGCCGGGGCGTTTTCGTACTCGGTCAGGGCCTTCAAGTTTTTGAATACTTGTATTGTCATATTGTGGTTTTGCTTTAGCCAAAAATTACACTTCCTTGCAATTAGCAATATTTTTTCACATTAATATACAGTATACATTATATACTAAATATTGTGGTTTAGTCAAGGTTAAATACACAAAAAATCCTCTGCGATATGCAGAGGATTTTAATGCATTTTTAAAAATTAATCTAAGTTTATATATGGTGCGGGGTCAACGTTTCTGCCGCCTACAATAACCTCAAAATGCAAGTGGTTACCCGTTGACTGACCTGTTGTGCCAACCAATGCTATAACCTCACCCTGTGATACGGTGTCGCCGACATTGCAGCAAAGCTGCTTTGCATGTGCATAGAGTGTGCGCATACCACCCTCGTGTTCAACAATTACACAATAACCGTAGTTGCCCTTCCAGCCCGAGTGCACGACCTTGCCATCAGCCACGGCAAAAATAGATGTGCCGCTTTTAGCGCAAATGTCAACACCCTTGTGATTTCTGCCGTCACCATAGTATGAGCTAACGCGCCAAGTGCCGCTTGGCAGTGGGAATATAAAGCCTGCGCTGTGAGCCTGCTGCTTTTGTTTAGCAGAGGCAAGCGTTTTTGCAGTGCCTTTAACTACAACCTCATTAACGGGAGCCACAACAACCTGTGTGTCAACATCCACACAAGACTGAACCTCACCGTTAAGCATAACAACATCCTGTGTTACACGGTTTACACCCGATACACCCGTAACGGTTACTGCGCTATAGCCAACGATTTGCTCGTTTGTTTTTTGAACAGTGCTCTTATAAGGCACTATAACATCACTAACCTGACGCATTTCGGTAATTACGGCAAGCGAATTCACAACTGCCTCCACATCACTCTTGCTATCAAGGTTGGTTGCCATAAAATATCCGTCTTCACACAATACTTCACCAACGAAACGGCTTGTACACTGCTGATTTTCAACATTAAAGCTGTTAAGACGGTTGTTTATTATACTGTCTAACATTCTTTTTTCGGCACGCGCTACAGCGTTGCCGTCTACGTAAAGGGTCGATGCCCTGACAATTGCATCGGTGTTGTCGATTATTGCATCGGCAACCTCTGTTGTGTTATTAATATTTTCGCTTAGCACAACAGTTGTGTTAAACTCGGGTTCTTCAACCACCGTTTCAACACCCTTGCCGTCAACCATATCGGCAACAAGCTGCAATGCTTCGTTAAACTGTTTTTTGCTGCTGACAGTAGCAATGGTGTTGCCGCTGTAATTAACCTCATATGCTATGCGGGTACCTGCGAAAGAAAGGCTTGCAAGAATTGCCAATACTGCCACACCGGCAAACATACCTTTTTTTGCCCTGCTCGAGCTATTTTTAATTGTAGATGCCGCGCTTTTTATACAGTCGATAATCAGCGTAATTACATCACCCACAACCATTCTCCTCTCGAAATTGTTACAATTTTGTAACCTTTTATGTTCTTATTATACCAAAAGGTTACAAAATTACAACCTTTTTCTTCAAAAAATCAAAAATTTTTGAGATTTTTGTGCATTTTATACTACTTTACAATATACATATGTGCTTATATAATAAAAATAGATAAAGGATTTGTGACCAACTGCTTTTAAAAGTGTACTTGTTAAGTGAAGGGGTGAAATTTATGGATGACAGCAGAATAATAGAGCTGTATTTCGCGCGCGATAACTCTGCGATAAATGAGACCAAACAAAAATACGGTAAACTTCTATATTCAGTATCTTATAATATTTTAAAAACACGCGAAGATGCCGAGGAATGTGAAAGCGATACATATATGGCGGCGTGGGACCAAATACCGCCCACCAAGCCACAGGTGCTTTCCGCCTTTTTAAGCCGAATTACACGTAATCTCTCATTTAAAAAGCTAAGGGCTAATACTGCGCAAAAGCGTGGCGGCGGCAATCAATCATTGCCAATCGACGAACTTGCCAACCTTATCCCCGACAACACAAACGCTATAGCCGAGCTCGAAATCACCGAGATTTTAAATGCCTTTTTACGTGAGTTGCCCACGCGTGACCGACAGGTGTTTATTTGTCACTATTGGTACTGCGACTCCATAAAAGATATATCTCGTCAATTTGGCTTTACGCAAAGCAAGGTCAAAATGATACTTTCACGCACCCGACAAAAACTACTTGATCACCTTGAACAGCAGGAGGTGTTTATATGAACGATAATAACCTATTTCAAAATGCGTTTGATTCTATTGACGACGAGCTTATAGCCGAAGCCAAATCCCCCGCTATATACATTGCCACAAGAAGAAAGAAAATTATTATAAGCTCCATCGCCGCCTGTGTCGCTGCAGTAATTGTAGCAATCCCGTCGGTTAAAGTCATCGGCGATTTAAACGATATTAAATTCACCGAATCAGATGATACAGAGATTATAACCGAAATTATAGGCGGAGAATCTTCAACCGAACAGGCACAAAGCGAGCCCACAAAAAATGAACAGCATAAAAACGAGCCGCAAGACACAAACGGTAATCCCGACAATAGCGACAATAGCGACAAAAGCTCAGGCATAAACAGTGCGCCAGGGTCAAGCGGTCCTATCTCGGCCGGCACAGATTCTGACGAAATAACTATTACGATTGATGATTTATACTTTACAAACGTTGGTGTAAATAGTCCAACCACTACGTACGAAGAGGTGTATTCGCCAAACATAGAGTATCTATATATTAACCCTGTACCCACTGATAAATATGTAACAATATATGAAGGCTATTATCAAAGAAACTTTGACAAAAGCGAAGTTCAGACTCTAGCAAATAAACATTTTCCTAAAATGGCTCAAACCCTAAACATCTCACTGCCATCGTATGAAATAAAAGAACGTTTTGGCGGTTTACATGATCATATCGAAATTGACATCACTGGTCCTTTCCGTTTAAGCCAATATGACAACAGAAACATAATTAGTTATACTCCTTCGTCGGACAGTGTCGCTCTTAACGGTAAAACCGTCACGATAAATCAAACGCAAAGCGACCAAGAAATCATAAATTCTTTATCAGAGATTAAACAAATTTTATTTGATACGTTTGACGTGTGTTTTGACAGTGCAAAAGTTTATCGTGATTATGATGATAATAGTAATTACGGAGTAACAGCTTTAACTGTTTGTTTTTACAATTCAGGTGCTCATCCATTAAATAATTTATACGGCATCAGCATCCCTAAATCCGATTTCATTGAAATTCGTTTTGATAATTACAAAAGTTTTGAGGGTGATACTGTTAGCGCTTCAGACCTATATAATGTTTTTTCTATCGGTTTTTGGTCTTATCGTACCGATAATCACTCTCCGTTAAAAGCAGTGGCTAAAAAGGAATTATTGCCTCTCCAAAAAGCCGAAGAATATTTACGTAAAGGTTATGTTCTGGCTATGGGTGGCTGTGCAATGTGCCAGGCAGAGCAAACTCCCGTTGACTTTATCAATTACGATTACGTTTCTTTTGAATATAGAGGCGGCAGTGAAATAGGCGATTTAACATTACCATACTACGCATTTTACAAAAATATAGGTACTGCTGAAAACGGTAATATGATATTTGCAAAAACCTATGTCCCCGCGGTTGAGGTTGAGGGGTATGAGGAATATTTTGAAAACAAACACGCAAATCACTAAAAATCAGGCTTGCCTAATTTAGATGCAGAAAGTCTTTTCTTCGCCACGATAGATGTACATAAGTACTTCGAGTGGCGAAAAAAGGCTTAAAAAGGAAAATATATATTTTTGAATTTGGAAGAAATTCTCATATAAAAAGATGTATTACGGAATTTAAATCCGCAATACATCTTTAAATTTTTCCTATTTTCCTTTTGTTCTGCGCTTAAGTAGGCAAGCCTAGAACAGTGACATTTGATTTGTGTCGGGCAAATCGTCCATAGCTCCAAGGTCGGCAAGGTTTTGAATAATAGTTTTTGAAACACCTGCTTCAACTGCAAAATCCTCGCGCGATACAAAGTCGCCCTTTTGTGCCGCTTCATATATAGAGTATGCTGCTTTTTCACCAACACCCGAAAGTGCGCCGAAAGGTAGACGCATTTTGCCGTTTTCGGGCAAGAACTTCATAGCGTGTGAATGCTTAATGTCGATAGGCAGTATCTCGATGCCTCTTGCCATCATTTCATTGATTATAAGCAATACGTCATAGGTATCAAGCTCTTTTTTAGTAGACTCTTTACCCTTTGCCTTAATTTCGTTCATTTTGGCAAGCACGGCGCCTCTACCCTTTATAACGGTAGGCACGTCAACGTCCTCGGGACGCGCGGTAAAGTAAGCACAGTAAAATTCAAGCGGCCTATATACCTTATACCAACCAAGCTTTATTGCCGAGATAACGTAGGCTGCCGCGTGGGCTTTAGGGAACATGTACTTAATCTTATAGCAAGAGCCTATGTACCACTCGGGCACACCGACGGCACGCATATCTTCTTCCATTTGTCCCCATTCTTCTTTAGAGACTTTACCTTTAGCAACCAAGCCTTTACGCACCGTTTCGGTAATCTTGAAGGCTCGGCCCTCGTCCATACCCTGATGTATAAGGTAAACCATTATGTTATCACGGGTACCTATAACCTCGGAAATGGTACAGGTGCCGTTATCAATTAGGTCCTTTGCGTTACCGAGATAAACGTCGGTACCGTGTGAAAGACCCGATATTTGAAGCAAATCAGAGAAATTCTTTGGTTTACAGTCAACAAGCATTCCGCGTACAAATGAGGTACCAAATTCAGGTAAGCAAAATGTGCCTGTGTTTGACTCAATATCTTCAGGCTTTACACCTAAAGCCTCGGTCGAGGTAAACAAACTATAAACCTTGGGGTCACTCATAGATACATCGTTTACGTCGATACCCGAATACTCGGTAAGATATTTATACGTAGTAGGCACCACATGACCCAATTCATCAAGCTTTAGTATAGTATCGTGAATAGAGTGGAAATCAAAGTGGGTTGTAATAATATCACTTTCAGTGTCGTCAGCAGGATGCTGCACAGGGCAAAAATCGTAAATGGTCATACCCTGTGGCACAATAATCATACCTGCGGGGTGCTGACCTGTAGTGGTTTTAACCTTTGAGCCCTCTACCATACTTGCCAAGCGGTTAAGCTCTGCTTGCGATAGTGTAACATTCATCTTTTCGGCATAGGCTTTAGCAAAACCAAAGGCGGTTTTTTCGGCTATGGTAGAAATCGTACCCGCCTTGTAAACGTTTTCAGCACCGAAAAGTGTTTTGGTATATTCCTGAATTGTGTTTTGCACTTCGTCTGAGAAGTTAAGGTCAATATCAGGCACCTTGTCACCCTTAAAGCCCAAGAAGGTCTCAAACGGTATATCGTGACCGTTTCTGCCGAGCGGTGTGTTACAGTGCGGGCAATTTTTTTCGGGCAGGTCAAAGCCTGAACCCACCGAACCGTCGGTAAAGAATTCACTATACTGACAGGTAGGACATACATAGTGAGGCGCTAATGGGTTAACCTCTGATATACCTGCCATTGTAGCAACAAAGGACGAACCTACCGAACCACGCGAACCAACGTAGTAACCCAATTCTTCACTCTTGGCAACAAGCTTTTGCGCCGAGATGTACATTATAGAGAAGCCGTTATTGATAATCGAATTAAGCTCTTTGTTTAGACGCTTTTCAACTATTTCGGGTACGGGATCACCGTACATAGCCTTGGCATTACGCCAACAAATCTCACGAAGCAGGTCATCCGAGCCTTCTATTACAGGCGGATAATTTCCCTTTGGTACGGGGATAACCTCATCTGATACCATTTGTGCTATTTTGTTTGGATTTTCTACTACAAACTCGTATGCGCGATCGCCAAAATATGAAAAGTCCTCCATCATTTCGGTAGTGGATTTAAAATGAAGCGGAGCTTGATTATCTATGTCGTCAAAACCTTGTCCCGCCATAACTATCTGACGGATTATGCCATCTTCCTTTTTAAGAAAATGTACATCACCCGTTGCTACAACCATCTTGCCTAACTTATCGGCAAGCTCTACAACCTTGCGGTTAAAATCTTTTACAACATCAATGCTTGTAACGTGCTTAAAGCGGTTTGGTGTAACATTACCCTTTTTATCAACCTTGTCGGGACGCACGCTGTCACGCACCATAAATTCGTTGTTGCCGAGCGGTTGAATTTCGAGATAATCGTAATAATCGGCAATTTCTAAAAGTGTTTTTTCGTCCTTGCCGTCAATTATTGCGCGGTATAATTCACCCTGCTCGCAAGCAGAGCCCACAATAAGCCCCTCACGGTGAGCGTCTAACTGTGAACGCAAAATAATTGGTCTGCCGTAAAAGTTATGAAGATGCGCCTCAGATATAAGCTGATATAAATTTTTAAGACCTACTAAATCCTTAACAAGCAAAATCTGATGATTCCGAAGCTTTGCAATCTCTTTATTGGTAAGATTTGAAATATCATAACGGGTATCGTCGATAAAATAATTTTCTACACCGTAAATTGCCTTGAATTCGCCGCCGCCCTTGCGGATTTTGCCAACCGCCTCTGCGACTGCAGGGTAAGCTTGCACAACGCCGTGGTCGGTAATGGCAACAGCCTTGTGGCCCCATTTGTATGCTCGGTTTATAATGTCACCCGCGCTTGCAACCGCATCTTTTGCCGACATATTGGTATGGCAATGCAGTTCCACTCTCTTTTCACCGTCAAAATCGTCGGTTTCTTCGTACTTCTTTATAGTAGCAAGTGCCTTAACATCAAGCACAAAGTCACGACTCCAGCTGTCATAAGAATAGTCGCCGTTTACAATTACGCACGCACCATCTTTAAGTGGAGCTACCTCGTTTAAAAAGTCGGTTGCGGCTTCATCCATATTTTTGGTGTATTTAGGGTCAAAGAATTTTGTAAGCGAAGCGCTAAATGAATTGGTGGTATCGCTAAAATAAAATTTAACCTTAACCATTTTGCCGCCGCGCTTGGTGTCAAGTATCTTGCTTTCGCAACCAAACACCTCGCCCCACGCGCTTACATATACACTTTCACCATCATTTTGCGGCAATATAACAGACGTTAGTTTTTTTACGTTTGTATCTATTTTTCTACCATAAAAAAGCTTTGCGCTTTCAAGATATACTGGTAGTCCGTCCTTTGGCTTGTAATCATATTTCTTTTCTTCTTGCAAAGCGACAGCCTTTGGCGCAGTCTTTGGTTTATCGGTTCGCTTTTGTGCCACCACCGGCTCAGGCTCAGGCAAAACAATGGGTGCATCCTCAAGCACACCGTCAAAAGAAATATCTATATCTATATTAAAACGGTTTTTTACAACAGATTTAAAAAGCTTTTCAAAATTACCCTCTTGTATTTTGCTGTGACCGCCATATTTTAATGATATTTTTAGGTTGTTGCCGTCAAGAGTATACTGCGCCTCATTAAAAAATCCGTTAAAGATTATATTCTTTGTGCGAATTTCTAAGACAATATCCTCTATCGCCGCAACGCATAAAGCTCCACTATCAAAACAAATGTCAACAGCGTCACTCTTCAACTGCAAGGCGTGCTTAACCTCCTCACGCAAAATATTTATCTTTGCGCAAGGTATGTAATTTTTGCTGTAAAGCTTTAATTTTAAATTACGCGCTTCACTGTTTAATGCACATTCATTAATGGTTACTTCACTAAATGCATTTAACGTTTCTGCACTTAAATATGTACCAAACAGTTCCCCAAAAGAGTACATTTATATTCCTCACATTTTGTTTATTTCTTCTTCTAATACGTCAAGCAGCTTTTCTTCGGGCACTTTATTGTGAATAATCTTGCCGTTTTTAAATATAACGCCGCAATCCTTGCCGCCCGCAATACCTATATCAGCAGCACTCGCTTCACCCGGACCGTTTACAACGCAGCCCATAATTGCCACGGTTAAATTTTTATCTATTTTTGCAAAGCGTTCCTCAGCTTGCTTTGCAAGACCTATTAAATCTATCTCGGTTCTGCCGCATGTAGGACAGGACACAAATTTTATGCCGTCGTTTCTGACACCTAATGCTTTAAGTAGATTTTTTGCGGCAGCAACCTCTTTTATAGGCTCATCGGTAAGCGAAATGCGAAGCGTATCGCCAATGCCGCGAAGCAAAAGTCCGCCTATACCTGCAGAAGATTTTATAACACCCATATTTTCGGTGCCCGCCTCGGTAACACCAAGATGTAGCGGATAGGGACATTTTTCGGCCGCCAACACATACGCATCGTACATACGCTTTACGTTTGATGATTTTAGTGACAGTACAATATTATCAAAATCATATTTTTCTAAAAGTGATATATGATAAAGTCCGCTTTCAACCATAGCTTCGGGCGTAGCTGCGCCATATTTTGCGAGTATCTCTTTTTCTAAAGACCCCGAATTAACACCTATTCTTATAGGTATATTATTTTCACGACAAACCCTTGCAACCTCGCGCACCTTGGTTTCGTCACCAATATTGCCGGGATTTATACGCACCTTATCAACACCTGCGGCAACACTTTCGAGCGCCAATCGCCAATCAAAGTGAATATCTGCCACAAGCGGAATGGTTATATTTTGTTTTAACGCTTCGACTGTTTTTATAGTTTCAACATCGGGTACCGATACACGCACAATATCGCACCCCGCCTCTTGCAAGGCGAGTGCTTGGGCGACATTGCCATCTATATCGTGCGCGTGCGCGCAAAGCATTGATTGAATGCTTATAGGCGCGCCACCACCAATGGCGACCGAGCCTGCAAACACTTTTTTAGTTGTGGCATTTGTATACATAAAATCACCCTGTAATTAACGTCCAGATATCTTTAAAAGTAATAACTACCATAAACAACAATAGTAGTGCCATGCCCACGGCGTGTATCACCGATTCATACTTTTGCGGCACAGGTTTGCGGAATATCATTTCAAAAAGAATAAACACAAGTCTGCCGCCATCAAGTGCGGGTATTGGCAAAAGATTAAATAGCCCCAAATTTATGGTTATAAGCGCCATAATTTGAATTAAGTCCATAACATTGGTTTTTGCTATATCTCCAATCGCCGCCGTAACGCCGACAGGTCCCGACACTGCACTTATGCCGTATCTACCCGTTACCAAATCTATAAGCGAACGGTAAACCACGGCGCAATTTGAAACGGCGGTATCAAAGGTATGGCCAATAAAATTTAAAAATGTTTTATCTTTACCCTCAACATAAAAATCAACCGTAAGATAATTTATATCATCAATCTCTTCGCTTGCGAATTTAACATTGTCAAGATTTACTTTTTTACCGTCACGCTTAACGGTTATATCAACTACACCGTCGTCAATATTGCTAAAGGCGTAGCCCAAATCATAGGTGGTAAAAATTTTTCTGCCGTCTACCGCGATAATTTTATCGCCCTCTTGAAGTCCGTATTCTTGACTTACGGCATTTTCGTGGAAGGCTGCTACAGTTGTGGTGGTAAAGCGTTTTTGCGGTATCAAGGTAATTGCCACCAAAATAAGACCTAATATAAGGTTAAAGGTAGCGCCCATAATAACTATTAAAAACCGTCGCCAAGCCGCTTTATTGCAAAATGCGCGAGCGTCACCGCTTGCCTCTTCCTCTCCTTCCATTGCGCAGTAGCCGCCAAAGGGAATAAGATTTATGGCATATTTAGTTTCCTTTTTACCCCATTTTAAAATCTTGGGTCCAAAGCCCACCGCAAACTCATTTACACGAACACCCAAAAGCTTTGCAGCAATAAAATGACCGAATTCGTGAATAATGATAAGTACCAAAAACAAAAGTATTGCTATAATATACGGTAACACATTGTCACTAAAAAATGAAATAACTTTACTAAAAAAATCAATAATTGCAGAAATAATAATCACAACCTAAAAAATTAAATTAATTTTTTAACCTCTTCAAAAATTCTATCGGCTATTGTTTTCATACCAAGGTCGCCCGGATGATTTGCAACGCCGTTGTGCTCGAAAAGGCCGAGTGCTTTCATCTCGTCAAGCTCACCCAAGTCATTAAGCACAACAAGCGGCCAACCCATTTCCTTAGCTACTTCTGTCACCACGCTGTCGGCTATGTGCTCCCAAAACGAAGTTGTAAGTATAACTTTAGCATTACCGCTTTTGTTAAGGTAATTTATAAAATCAATGTATTCACGTTTAAAAACATCAGGATTAAAATCTTGACGTGGGCAGTTTTCAATAAAGCGAACAACGATTATATCAGCATTAAAGTTACGTGCATCCTCATAAATTGGGTATGCCTGCTTACCGTTTACAAAATCGCGCTCCCATTTATATGCCTGACAAATGCAAAAGGTTGCATCCGGTTTTACACTTTGAATATGGCTTTTAAGTACGTGAACATAATCCTTTTCTTTAGCGGATGCCGCCATACCCCATTGATTGTGCCAGCCAATTGTAGGACTTGGCTCGTGAAGTGTAATAGAATTGCCTGCCATCATTACGCGTATGCCGGTGTTTTGCTCACACTCAAATGTGACATCGTGTTTATCACGAAGCTGGTTTTCAGCCTTTACGGTATTTTTATCAATCTGTTTCATTTTATATTGCCTCTCTTACTATTCGACGCGCTGCCTCGTCTGCTGCAAATATATCTTCTACTGTGAAATCTTTTTTATTTTCACACAGGTTCATCGCTTTTTCGTTAAGCTCTGCAATTTGCAAAAACTTAATTTTGCCCTCAAGGAACAATTTAACCGATTCCTCATTAGCGCCGTTTATAGCCGTTGGGTAAAGTCCGCCTCTATTTATTGCCTCTATGCATAACGGTAACAGCCTAAATGTGTCGCAATCGGGACGTTCAAAGGTAAGGCTGCCAATTTTAAATAAATCTAATGACTCAAAGCACATATCTCGTTCAGGATATGTGAGTGCATACTGTATTGGAAGCTTCATATCAGGTGTGCCAAGCTGTGCTATAACCGCGCCATCAGAAAGCTCTACTGCCGAATGCAAAATACTCTGTCTATGAACCAGCACCTCAATTTGCGATGCGGGAACATCAAATAAATGCACCGCCTCAATAACCTCAAGTCCTTTATTCATAAGACTTGCGCTATCTATGGTAATTTTAGCGCCCATTGACCAGTTGGGGTGATTAAGTGCATCCTTTACGGTAACGTTTTGGAGTTCTTCGCGAGTTTTGCTAAAAAACGGTCCGCCCGATGCTGTAAGCAAAATCTTTTTAAGACTACCTTTTGGCGCACCTTGAAGCGACTGAAAAATCGCCGAATGCTCGCTGTCAACAGGAAGCAGGGTAACGCCCTTTTCCTTTAACCTACGGTTTACAATTTCGCCGCCCGTTACAAGCGTTTCTTTGTTAGCAAGAGCAATGGTTTTGCCTGCATCAATGGCGGCAAGTGTTGGTCGAAGCCCTGCAATACCAACTATTGCATTGAGCACCATATCACCGTTGCCTGCTGCCGTTTCACAAACGCCGTCTGAACCCGACAACACTTTTATGTTTGTGTCAGCAAGTCGCACTTTTAGGTCGGCAGCAACGTCTTTGCTAAACAGTGCCACTACCTGCGGCTTAAATTCTCTTGCTTGCTTTTCAATCAGCTCGACATTACTGCCTGCCGCCAAAGCGGTTACTGTGTATTTATTAGGATTTGCGCGAACTATATCAAGCGCTTGTGTACCGATAGAGCCCGTAGAGCCTAATATGATTAAGTTTTTCATTAAAACGCACCCACAAACAAGAGACCGTATACAAGCGGTGATATAAACAGTACGCTGTCAACTCGGTCGAGTACACCGCCGTGACCGGGAATAAGATCTCCGTAATCCTTAAGACCTACCTTGCGCTTGATTATTGATGCAAATAAATCGCCTATCATACCCGATACACAAAGCGGAATTGTGAGCAACAACGTGGGTAAAATTTTATCAAATTTTCCAAAGCAAAGTGTGATTACCAGTGACACGATAACGCTTGAAATAATACCGCCTAAAGCACCTTCAACCGTTTTGTTTGGGCTGATGGTTGGGCACAGCTTAGTTTTGCCCATGCTCACACCGACAAAGTAAGCACCCATATCGCAAACGCACGAAAAGTTTAACACTAATAATAAATAGTATATATTACCAAAGGTTATAACTATGCTTCCTAATGTTGAAAATGCGAAGGCCAAAAACAACGGCATAGCGCAAAGCGACACTATTTTAGAAAGGTCGAAATCTGCTTGCTTTATAAGAATAAACACTGCGCAAGCAACGAAATAAACCACTGTAACGAGTGCGGCGATCATCGGCATATAAAGATCCGTAGTTTCTAACTCAATCGCAGAAGTACCTATATTGTTAAAGGTGTTGGTCGTTCTAAGAATGCTTTCAAGCCATTCCGACAGTATAAAAACCATTGCTACCGTATATAAAGCCGACAGTATTTTTAAAATAACATTATCTATTTTTGCAGCGTTGCAAACAAACTCAACCACACCAAGCGCTGCAACTATAGCGATAAAGGTAGTTATAATTAAATTTTCGAGATAAATGCCAAGCACCAACACAAGCGCTACCAATGCGCCCATAACTACGCCTGAAATAATTCGTTTTTTCATAAAAATTCTCCTTATACGCCGCCAAATCTGCGATTTCGTTTGTTAAACTCCTCAATAGCCTTTTCTAAATCCTTTGGTTTAAAGTCAGGCCACAAAATATCAGAAAACCAATATTCAGCATAAGCCGACTGCCAAATAAGATAGTTAGAGAGTCGATATTCTCCGCTTGGTCTTATAATAAAATCAGGGTCGGGCTGACCTTTTGTGTAAAGGCTTTCGGTAATTGTTTGTTCAGTAATATCATCTGCAGCTATGCCGCTTTTTACAATGTCGCGAACTGCGTGAACAATCTCGTCTCGGCCACCGTAGTTTATCGCGATATTAAGATGCAAGCCTGTGGCATCACTTGACGCGTCCTCTGATTCTTTCATAAGACGCTGAATGTCGGCGTCTAACACGCTACGGTCACCAATAAACTGCACCTGAATGTTTTCGTCCTTAAAGTTTTTAGCATCCTCAAGATACTCTTTAAAGATTTTCATTATGTTGTCTACCTCTTCTTTGGGGCGCTTCCAATTTTCAGTAGAAAAGGCATAAACGGTTAAATATTTAAGCCCTATTTTATTGCAGTATCGGGCAATGTCTTTAAAATTTTTACTGCCTGCCGCGTGACCTGCGGTGCGAGGCAAGGAACGTTTTTTTGCCCAACGACCGTTGCCGTCCATAATGATGGCGATATGCTCGGGCAAAACTCGTTCTTCGATTTTTTTCTTTTTAAAGATAGGCATATTTTAAAACCTCTCTTGACAATAAAAGCGGATATTAAAATCCGCTTTAACTGTTATATTTCCATTATTTCTTTTTCTTTGATATTGGCAAGCTCGTCAATTTCCTTGCAGAACTTGTCGGTTAGATTTTGAATCTTTTTCTCTCCGTTTGATTCATCATCTTCGGTTATTGCGTTGCTCTTTTTAAGCGCCTTTAGTTTATCGAGCGCATCACGGCGCTGGTTACGAACCGCAACCTTTGCATCCTCGCCTTTTTTGCGGATATCTTTAACTATATCCTTTCTTCTCTCCTCGGTAAGAGGTGGAAAGTTAAGGCGAATGCATGTGCCGTCATTTTGAGGGTTGATACCAATTTCAGAGGTAAGAATAGCCTTTTCGATGTCTTTAAGGGTTGATTTGTCCCAAGGGGTAATAAGAAGTGTGCGAGGCTCGGGTACAGAAACAGCCGCCATTTGCTGAACGGGTGTTGGAACACCGTAATAGTCAACGTTAACGCGGTCTAACACTGCAGCGTTAGCGCGGCCTGCACGGATAGATTTGTATTCACGCTCGAGCGCGTCAATAGATTTATTCATTTTTTCTTCGGTATTTTTGATTAGTTCGTTCATAAATTTTCTCCTGTTGAAATTATTTTACTAATGTGCCGATAGTTTTACCACATACTGCATCAACAATATTGTGGGGATTGTTAAGGTTGAATACAAGTATATCAATACCGTTATCCATACAAAGTGAAGCAGCGGTTGAGTCCATAACGTGAAGCTCTTTAGCCAAAACGTCGTGATGGGTAAGAGTATCATACTTTTTAGCGTTTGGATTTGTTCTTGGGTCACTGTCATAAACGCCGTCAACATTGGTTGCCTTAAAGATTACATCGGCGCAAATTTCAGCACCGCGAAGAGCAGCACCCGTATCAGTGGAGAAGAATGGGTTACCCGTGCCGCAACCAAAGATTACTACCCTGCCTTTTTCTAAGTGGCGAACTGCTTTGTTGCGGATATAGGGCTCTGCAATTTGTCGCATCTCAATGGCAGTTTGAACACGTGTTGTAACACCTAACTGCTCAAGTGTATCGCAAAGTGCCAGTGAGTTAATGGTTGTAGCGAGCATACCCATATGGTCAGCTCTTGTGCGATCCATTTTGCCGCTTGAGCGACCGCGCCAAAAGTTTCCGCCGCCTACAACAATGGCAATCTGGACACCAAGGTTCACACATTCTTTTATTGCTTCACAGACCTCTTCTACCTTTGAAAAGTCAATGCCTGTGCCCTTTTCACCTGCTAAAACCTCGCCGCTGAGTTTAAGCAAAACGCGTTTATAAACGGGTTTCATATATAACTCCCCTAACATATATTATATTTAATAACATTTTACAATATTAAGGTATTAAAGTCAATTGAAAAATAAAAAGTTTACAAACAAAAAAGACGACCAACGGTCGCCTTTTGCAAATTTATTTCTTATATATTGTTTTATACACAAACAACGCTATCGCCGTAACGGGCACGCCTACAGCAAAACCGCAAAGAATAAGGCTTATGTGCCATACAAATTTAAGCACAACAACACCTATACCTATGGCATAACTCAAAAACTTTGCGAAAAAGAACAAAAGTATTTTTTTGCTGTTTCTTTTGTTGAACGCATCGATAAGCTTCGAGGTAAGATACACCTGCCCCGCGCCAAAGAGTAAAGCTATTATAAACGCTAACATTTTTATCACTCCAAAGTGTCTGCAATTTTATAGATAAGATTTTCGGTCTTTTCCCAACCAAGACAAGGGTCAGTAATGGACTTGCCATAGATATGCTCACCTATTTTTTGAGCGCCGTCCTCAATATAGCTTTCGATCATAAGACCTTTTACAAGATGCTTGATGTTGTCGTTGTGGTTACGGCTGTAGATAACATCCTTTGAAATACGGATTTGCTCGAGATACTTCTTAGATGAATTCGCGTGGTTAGCATCAATAATAACTGCCGGATTCTTAAGTCCATATTCCTCGTAAAGCTCGCAAAGATGAGCGATATCTTCATAATGGTAGTTAGATATATTTCTGCCGCCAAAATCCATATAACCGCGAAGTATTGCGTGGGCGGTTTCATTACCCGAGCTTGTAACCTCCCAACCGCGATACAGGTATGTGTGGCTGGTTTGTGCCGCTTTGATAGAGTTCATCATAACGGTAAGGTCACCGCTTGTTGGATTTTTCATACCGACAGGAATTGAAATACCGCTTGCAACAAGACGATGCTGTTGATTTTCTACCGAACGCGCGCCAATTGCAACATAGCCCAAAAGGTCAGACAAATAGCGGTAATTTTCGGGGTAAAGCATTTCGTCAGCGCAGGTAAATCCGTAATCGGCGAGTGCCCTCATATGCAAATCACGAATAGCAAGAATTCCCTTTAACATATCGGGTTTTTCGTCGGGGTTTGGCTGGTGTAGCATACCCTTGTAACCTTCGCCTGTGGTACGCGGTTTATTGGTATAAACACGTGGAACAACTATTATTTTATCACTAACCTCATCTGCTACCCTTTTTAGTCTGCCCATATAGTCAAGAACGGCTTCCTCGTTGTCGGCAGAACAAGGGCCGATTATAAGCAAAAACTTATCCGACTCACCTGTAAATACAGCCTTGATATCGGCGTCGCGTTGAGCCTTAATTTTTGCAAGCTCTTCGGTTACGGGGTATTGCTCCTTAATCTCCTTTGGAATTGGTAGTTTACGTTTAAAATCCATACTCATATTAGTTTCTCTCCTTCATTAAAGGTCTTTCTGCGGGCGCTGGAGAGCTTCATCATATCTCGCATTGCGTCTCGGTCATTATTTTTTATTGTATCATAAAGCCTGTCAAAAGCCTCGCGGTAGCCGTCCATTTCAAGTAGTAGTGCCTCGCGATTAGCAAGAAACAGCTCACTCCACATTTCGTCATTTATGTTAGCAATTCTGGTAAGGTCGCGGAACGAGTCGCCCGTATAGCGCACAAGGTTTGGGTCACCGTTTGCACACATAAGCGATATAGCAATTCCGTGGGTAAGCTGTGACAAAAAGGCTATCATTTCGTCGTGCTGACGAACGGTAAGACTTGAAATATCGTTAAAGCCAAGCACTCGCCCTAAATCACAGCAAAGTCTGATGCCGTCTGGTGTGTTGCGGTTGGTAGGCACAACAATATAGTTAGCCTTTTTAAATATGCTGTCGTCGGCATTACGTACACCGCAGGTCTCTTTACCTGCCATTGGGTGAGCCGAAATAAATTCGACACCACCAGGCAACATATTTTGCACCTTTTCGACAATACAGCCTTTAACACCCGTAACGTCGGTTATAACGGTACCGTATTTTATTAGACTGCCGTATTGCTCAATCCACTCTATAAATGTATGCGGATAAAGTGCAAATATTATGAGCTGTGAATTGGCAATAAGCTCAGGGTCAACCTCGGTTGTGCCACCCGATATAAAGCCCTCGCCCACAGCGTAATCAATATCATCTTGATTAAGGGTTATTACCTTTACATCAAAGCCGTTTCTCGTAAGAGCCTTTGCGTAGCTACCACCCAGAAGGCCCAAGCCTACAATTAAAACATTTTTTATTTCATTAAGATTCATTTTCTACCACTATTCCAAGAGATTTAATTTTTTCAAAATAGTCGGGGTAGCTTTTGGCTACCGACTGCGCATCATTTATACTGCCGCCCGTAAGTGTGCAAAGCAGTGAAAGTGCCATTACTATACGGTGGTCATTATGCCCGCAAAGTGTTTCACTCGGTGCTTTTAATTCACCGCCGTGTACTGTAACGTCATTATCATTAACGTCTACCTTTATACCAAACTTTTTAAGTTCGGTTTGCATAGCAACCGCGCGGTCACTTTCCTTAATTTTTAGACGTTTGGTACCGGTAAAGTGTGCACCGCCGTAAACTGCGGATAACGCAAACATAACTGGAGCAAGGTCAGGACAATTTGATAAATCAAACTGCTTTTCGCCGGTTTTAAGCCCCTCATACATTTTCTTGTATATCTTGTCGCCTTGCAAGGAGCCTTCATCAAGACCGGTAACCAAAACATCGCCGCCCAAAAGATTAAAGCCGTCTAAAAATGCCGCGTTAGAATAATCGCCTTCGACTGTTATGTTTTTAGTTTCGTACTTTTGGTTGCCCTTAATCTTATATATGCGACCACATTTTTCTATTGTTACACCAAAATCACTTAAAGATTTTATTGTCAAATCTACATAAGGCTCGCTTTCATATTCACCTGTGATTTCGAGTGTGCTGTCGCCATTTAAAAGGGGCAATGCAAAAAGCAACCCCGATATAAACTGACTTGATATATTACCTGCTATTTTATAGCTGCCGCTTTTAAGCTTGCCACAAACGGTAAGACTGCTATCATTTTTTTCAAAAGCAATATTGTTTTGCTTTGCGATTTCTTCATAAATTGTAAGATTGCGAGCAAAAAGCCTTTCGCTGCCGGTAAGAGTGATTTTTGCGCCCGACAAAAACGCAAGCGGTATCATAAAGCGTAGTGTGCTGCCACTTTCACGACAGTCAAGCGTTGTTTCTTTTGCGCCAAAAGGATTTAGTCCACCGCATTTTATTTTGCTATCTTGAATTTCTATTTTTGCGCCCAAGGCGGTAAGGCAATCAAGCGTCGCAAGAATATCGTTTGAATATTCTATATTGTAAATCTCGCTATCATCCGATAGCGCACCGCAAATAAATGCACGGTGTGCCATGGATTTTGACGGCGGTGCGGCAATAATGCCTTTTGCCTTTGATTTTTTTATGGTTAATGTCATAATTAATTACCGTTTTGGGTAAGGGTGTCAATAGCCCTTAAATACCCGTCAAAGCCAAGACCCGTAATAGTCTTGGTACAAGCCTTGCGAACAAAACTAACCTGACGGAAATCCTCGCGTGTTTCTACCGCCGAAATATGCACTTCAACGGTAGGAATTCCCACCGATTTTACGGCATCTAAAATTGCTACGCTTGTGTGTGTATATGCTGCGGGGTTTATAACAATTCCGTCAAAATTGCCGTAAGCCGCCTGAATTTCATCCACTAAAGCACCCTCATGATTTGACTGAAAAAGCTTTACCTCAACGCCTTTTTTATCGGCATAGTCAGTGATAAGCTCACATAAATCAGCATAGGTGTTTTTGCCGTAAATGTCGGGCTCGCGAATACCAAGCATATTAAGGTTTGGACCATTAATTACAAGTATTTTCATTTTAAAAAATCTTCCTTTATTGCGTCTATGAGAGTTTCAATCTCACCATCATTCACTATTCTTTTATCTGCTGTATTGCAGTATATATCGTACCGCTCGTTGTAACGTTTTATAAGATCATCTCGGTTACTCGAAAGCGGTCGGTCATCAGTACTTACGAGTTTTTCGAGTGGACGGTCGATAAAATATATCGTGCCGTTGCCTTTAAGCAAGGTAATATTTTGCTCACGTAAAACGGCGCCGCCACCCGTTGCAACAATGCAGTTTTGTTTTGCCGAAACTGCGGCAATAGCCTGTGATTCTATATCACGAAAACCGCTTTCACCCAAATCCGCAAAAATTTGAGGAATCGGCTTGCCTGCCATTTTTACAATCTCGTCATCGGTATCAACAAATTGCATTCCAAGTTCATCCGCCAAGCGTTTGCCAATAGTGCTTTTTCCACACGACGGCATACCCGTAAGCACAATATTACGCTTGGTGGCAACTATTTTTTTATATACATCATAAATTTTTGCTTCGCTAACAGTAGTGTCTATAAACAGCTCTGCCGCCACAGCCGCTTGAGCTACAAGCATATAAAGACCGCCCGTAGCATTTATACCTTTGTCTTTTGCCCTTATTACAAGGTTTGAACAAAGCGGATTATAAATAGCATCAACTACTGCCTCGCAGTTTTTAAACGCATCAATACAAACGGGCTCGCCTATAATATTGGGATACATACCACAAGGGGTAGTGTTAATTATAACCTCGGCATCAGCAAAATTTTTATATGCTTCTTCGTATGTAATGCAATCTTCTTTTGCGGTGCGTGATACCCTAATAACCTGACGCGCGCCAAGACTTTTTGCGACAGCTACCGCAGTTTTAGAGGTGCCGCCACTGCCTAAAACCAATACGAGCTTGCCGCTAATTTCTATACCGTTTAGCTTTGTTAAAGCAGTCATACCCGCAAAATCGGTATTGTAGCCATAAAGCTTACCGTCACGGTTAATTATGGTGTTTACCGCGCCGATTTGCTTTGCAGTATCGCTGAGCCAATCTAAATACGGTATTACGTCCTGCTTATAGGGTATGGTTACGTTTATTGCCTTAAAATTCCTTTCGGTCATAAAGGCTTTAAGCTCGCCCTTTGGAATTTCCCTAATTTCATAATCGTAATCAAAAAGTCGGGCGTGAATTTCTTTAGAAAAGCTGTGTGTCAGCTTTTCGCCAATACATCCGTATTCCATTATACAAACCTTCCATAGATTTAAAGTATAAATGTAGTTTGAAAGAAAATTGTTTACAGTGTCGTCTTGCAGTGAGTGGTGCTGTATATTTTATACCGCCCCTCACAAAAGCGGCGCTGTGGGCAATTTTACTCAAACTTTGCCAACCAGTCCGTTCCGAATTTTGAAATTAACATATCAGCAATCACAAGTGCCGCAACGCTTTCAACCACAACTGACGCACGGTGCACAATACACGGGTCGTGACGGCCACGAGCTGATATTGTTGTGTTTTGCATTGTGCTTATATCAACAGTTTTTTGCTCTTTTGATATTGTTGGTGTTGGCTTAATAACAGTGCGAAAAACTATTGGCATACCGTTTGTTATGCCACCCATTACACCGCCGTTATTGTTGGTGTAGCATTTTACACTGTCACCGTCAACATACATTTGGTCATTTGCTTCGCTTCCCTTTTTATCGGCAAAGTTAAAGCCTAAACCAAATTCTATTCCCTTTACTGCGGGAATAGAGAATATTGCGTGCGAAAGCATACCCTCAACAGTATCAAACCAAGGCTCACCCACTCCGGCAGGAACACCTGTAATCGAGGTTTCAAGCACACCACCAACACTGTCGCCCTCTGATTTTGCCGCAAGAATTTTCTCATTTCTTTTTTCTTCTACGGTTTCACCGGCAATGCTTAAAATGTTAGTGCTTACATAAATACCTTTTTTATTAAGCGCAGGTATTATAAGTGCACCTGCCGCTACAAGAGCCGCAGTTATTCTGCCGCTAAAGTGTCCGCCACCGCGATAGTCCTGAAAACCGTTATAACGGCAGTTAGCGGTGTAATCAGCGTGCGAGGGGCGCATTTTATACTGCATTTCACCGTAATCTGACGAATGAGTATCGGAGTTTGGAATTGTAATACAAATTGGTGTGCCTGTTGTACGGCCTTCAAAAACACCGCTTAAAATACTGAACTCATCCTTTTCTTGACGCGGTGTAGATAGCGCGTCCTTTGGTCTGCGGCGGGTAAGCTGTGAAGCAATGTATTCTTCGTCCACCTTAATACCGCTTGGCATTCCGTCAAGCACCGCACCTATCGCCTTACCGTGACTCTCGCCAAAAAGGGTTACCGTAAGACTGTTTCCTATGGTGTTTTTCATTTTTTATACACCGCCTTTATCTCATTAGAGAAATCTGTGAATTTTACCTTTGTTATGTCGAATTCACCAACATTTTCCACACGAATTACCGAAATTGTATCGCCTGCCATTTTTTTGTCGTGACTCATAGTTTCAATAATCTTTTCAGCGTCACAATCAACAGATGTTGGTAAATTTAATTTGTTTAGCACAGGAATAAGTCTTGCCCTTACCTTTTCGCTACACATAGGAAGCATACCAAGCGCTACACATTCTCCGTGATAAAGAGTGGGCGTATTGCTCTCGATAGCGTGACCTACCGTATGGCCAAAGTTTAATACTTTTCGCAGTCCTGATTCCTTTTCATCGGCTTCTACAACCGATTGTTTTATCTTTATAGAACGCTCAATTACCGTGTCAATGTCAAAGTTTTCAGCCCCAAACATAGAAAATAACTCTTTATCGTGAGTAAGCGCCATTTTAACCGCTTCGGCAAGGCCGTTAGAAATTTGTCTGTCGGGCAAGGTTTTTAACGTGTCGGGGTCAATTATTACACCCTTTGGCTGATGAAACGCGCCAACAATATTTTTAAGTCCACCAAAATCAATGGCCGTTTTACCACCAACCGATGAATCAACCTGTGACAATACGGTAGTAGGGATGTTGTAAAAATCTATGCCGCGCATAAATGTAGCCGCAGCAAAGCCTGCCATATCGCCCGTTACACCGCCGCCTACCGCTACAACACAGTCGGTACGTGTAAAATCGCCCTTTACCAGCGCTTCAAGTATGCTTTTATAGGTATCAAAATTTTTTGACGCTTCACCCTCAGGAAAAACCACAGTCATTGATTCACGGCACTGCAAGGCTACCGTTTCTGCATACTCACGTGGCACACCGCTATCGGTAACAATAAGCACGTTGCGGTTGAGATTAAAATATTCCTTTGCTCGTGATAATGCACCACGCTCAAGATAAATATTATAACCGCCACTTTCGCATTTTACAGGTATTATCATAAATTTACACCTTTACTTCTTTTTCAAAACTTCCAAGAATTTTCAAGTTAGAACAGCATTTAGACAGTTCATCAAGCATCTTTTTACCCTGCTCGCCACCAATGTTTCCCTCGCCCTCGGCGTAGAAATAATAGTCCCAAACAAGCTCTTTTGTAGGTCGGCTTTTAAGTGCCTTAAGGTTAAAGCCATACTCACCTATTACCGATATGGCTTTACCAAGCGAGCCTGCCGCATTGTTTACGGTAAAAAGCATAATAAAGTGATTATCGGTAGAAAGATGCGCCTTTTCACTGCGAGAAAAAACAGCAAAACGGGTTGAATTTTGATTGCTTTCGTTTATGTGTGACTCTATTATTTGAAGACCAAATTTTTGAGCCGCCTCTACACTACCAATAGCCGCAACGGTTTTATCGCCGTTTTCGGCAACCTGCTTTGCGGCAACGGCAGTATTTACCGCCTCACGGATTTCAAAACCGTTTTTCTCGATATAAGCAGCACTTTGACCGAGCGCCTGCGAATGACTTATTACCGTTTTTATATCCTCTTTTTTAGCGCCCTTTACACCAAGCAAATTTTGAACAATCTCGGCTTCGTATAATCCGTTTACAAAAAGCGAACCAAAAAAGCTTAAATCCATCACCTTGCCAACATCACCGTTAAAGCTGTTTTCAATAGGCAATACGGCACAGTCACATTCACCGTTTACAACAGCATTATAAGCCGCAGTAAAATCGGCATAACCCACACAATTTGCATCGGGGAAAATGCGCTCGGCTACAATATTAGCAAACGCACCCTCTACACCGCTATATGCTACACGCATACCCTCGAGTAAACGATGCTGCAACAGCTTTGAAAGGGTTATTGTTTCTTTAAGAAAATTAACGTAGTAAGACTTATAATCCTCGTCTTTTATAAGTGACGTGTTTTTTGCAATGATTTGTTCTTCGCGTGCAAAATCATCTATTTTAAGTCCGTTTTCTTTTTTGTATTCGGCAACAATACGGGCAGCATCCATTCTTTGCTCAAACAGTTCCGCCATTTGTTTATCAACATCATTTATCGTTTGTCTTGCCTTTTCAAGTTCTGTCATAAAAATTATCCTTTATATTCATCATATAACGCTTTGAAAGCGGGAATTGAATTTTTAATTGTATCATAAGCTACGCAGTACGAAATTCTAACATAGCTCTTTGCGCCGAAACTATCGGCAGGAACAAGCAAAATCTCGTGCTTTTTAGCTTTTTCACAAAAGGCATTTGCGTCATCCTCGAGCGCCTTCATAAACAGGTAAAATGCGCCCTGCGGTTTTACAGCCTCGTAGCCGATTTCGCTAAGCGAATTGTAAAGCAACTCGCGATTTTTATTATAAAGGGAAACGTCAGCAGTCATTCCGTCGCATTTAGCAATTACGCGCTGCATAAGGCTTGGCGCACAAACGTAGCCCATACTGCGAGCTGCGCCGCAAACTGCCGCAAATAAATCATCGGCATCATCACAGTTTGGTGACACAAACACATAACCTATTCGCTCACCGGGAAGTGACAACGATTTACTGTAAGAATAGCAAACCACCGTGTTGTTATAAAAGCTTGGAATATACGGCACGTCATCACCGTAAGTGAGTTCACGGTAAGGCTCATCGGCGATAATATAAATTGCTCTGCCAAGCTCTTGACTTTTCTTGTTAAGCAAAGAAGCAAGCTTTATAATATCACTTTCGGGAATTATTGCACCTGTTGGATTATTGGGAGAATTCACAATAATTGCCGCTGTGTTTTTATTTATGGCTTTGTCCAAAGCGTCAAAATCGAGTGAAAAATTATCTCCCGTGCCAAGTACGGTTACGGTTTTTGCACCTGCGTTGGCACAAAAAACATTGTACTCAGGGAAAAACGGAGCTAAAAGAATTACCTCGTCGCCGTCATTTACAACAGCCTTTAGCGTTGATGTAAGAGAAGCTGCAGCACCGCACGTAATGTAAATGTTTTTAGCCTCTGCATTAAAACCAAACCTTGATTTTATGTTTGCGGCTATCTGCTCGCGAACGGGCATTGCACCTTGAGCCGAGGTATAACCGTGAAGGGCTACACTGTCACCCGACTCCACTAATTCTTTTATAGTATCGTCAACCATTTTAGGTGCCGGTATGCTTGGATTACCAAGGCTGAAATCATACACGTTGTCGGCGCCTATTTCTGCCTTGCGCTTGAGTGAATACTCAAATATCGATCGTATTACCGACGGTTGATTACCTAACTCTGCCATTTTTTTGTTTATCATAAGCTCATCTCCTATTAAAAGTGAAAAAATCCGCCAACCGAATAAAATGCATTTTTATGCACAAACGGTTGCGGACTGTCTTTTTATCTATTAAGCTGCAAATTAATTTGCTTTCTTAAAAGAGGTAAGACAGTCCTGCTTAAAGTAATAAAAATAAAAGCTATTATTAAAAAGCATAGTTTTGTCTCCTCTCTAAAGTATATGAAAGATTTTACTCCCTTTTTTTGAGTTTGTCAAGAAAAAATCGGTATTTTATACTTGAGTTTTGCATAAAATACCGAATACTTTAAATATTTATTATGTTTTTAGCCTCATCAGGTTCAACACCGTAAACAAAAGCTATTTCGTTATATAAAAGCAACTCCGCCTTGCGCAGTGTCTGCTCATCATTTATATTAAGCCTTTTATTGTTTAGACGGCGCTCTTCCCTTTCGGCGCGAATTGTCTTTATAAGAGCGATTAGCTTTTCACGGTCGCCGCTTGAGAGTATAGCTTTATACTGCTCACGCTTTTGGGTTTCTTCAACCGCTTTAATAGCATCAATGCTTGAAGCCTTTTCTGCCAGCTTGTTAATTTCGGATTTTGTTAACACTTTTTGCATTTTTGTTGCGAGCATTTGGTTATCAACGGGCACAAAAACTGCTGTGCTTTGGTTAAAAATAGGCTTCAAGACATAGTAATCTGCCGACTGCTTGCCTATTCGTTTGGTATCAATACAATCAATTTTACAAACACCCTGTGAACCGTAAACTATTGTGTCGCCTATTTTAAACACTTTCCTCACCTCAACTGTTATTAATTATAACATTTTTTGTCGCAAAATGTTATAGGCATACTTAACAAATATTTTACAACATTTTTTTATAATATTTAACCTAAAGCGCCTATTCAATTGACTTTTACTCTATTAAATGATATATTTAAATAAATAATATCGTTTGTGAGGTTTGTGATGAAAAAAGCAAAAATAATTATTTCAACATTTTTATGTTTGGTTTTAATTGTGGTTTGCAGTTTTGCGACAGCTGCCGCCACAACGCCTATTATAACACTTTCAAATGTGTCGGCAATGCCGGACGAAGAAGTTACGATAGATATCAAAATCTCAAATAATCCCGGTATTATGGCAATGTCTTTTTGTATCACCTATGACAATACTGCCTTTGAATACACGGGCTATAATAAGGGATACCTTTCAAAATACACTATTAAAGACCACACCGATAAAGGTCAGGTTGCATTTGTTAATGACGAGGCATCAGACAAAGCGAATGACGGCGTTATGCTGTCGATTAAATTCAAAGTAAAAGACACCGCCGCGCCCGGTAAGCACACTATAACCCTTGCAAATCAAAATCGTGAAAAGCACGGAAACCGACTGCACAACAGTTTTTCAAACTCTAACCTTAAATATATTGTCCCCACCGTAACAGCAGGTAGCATCACAGTGGGTGAAACCTGTAAAAACGCAGGTCATAAATACGGCGAATGGCAAATTATCACCCCCGCAGACTGCGTAAGCACAGGCAGCAAAACACACTCTTGTATAAGATGTAATAATCACACCGAAACGGTAGAAATACCCATTACCCACGATTTTGAAACTGAATGGACGGTCGACAAGGCGGCTACACCAACTGAAGACGGAATTATGTCACGTCACTGCAAGCTTTGCGATGCTGTAACCGATACATTTACCTTTACATATAAAGAGGTTGAAGACAGCCAGAACCCTGACGATGAGGATACATCAAGCGACGAAAACGGTTCAAATGATGACGTTTCGTCTAAAGAAGAAAACACACCGTCTGACACGATATCCTCAAGCGGTAGCAGTTCGGGTAACAATTCACCAAACAAGACGCCGATAAACAATACCGTTGGTAGCAAAAATCCGCAATCGGCGATTGAAGATGTAAAAGATTTTATAGAAAACGTTAAGCCAAATCTCGAAAATAATAATACATCTTCAGTAATAGAAAATACCGATTCTAAAATCGAAACATCTTCAAATAATTCAACCCCCTCAGCCGATACTGACACCAGTATCACCAATGACACAGATACCGACAATACCGATAGTGAAAAAGGCGGTTTGTCGACCACACAAATTTTCATCATAATAATAGGCGCTGTGTTAAGTGTTGCTATTATCGTTCTTGCAATTATTTTAATAATGCGTCGCAGAAAAGCTTAATAACAAAAAGTTTAAAAGTCACATTCTCAAATGAATGTGACTTTTAATGTTTATATATTTTCAGTTATTACATTTGCTATATCGGCGGCGTATTCACGGCAAAGCTTTTCTTCTTCGCACTCAATCATAACGCGAACTACCGGCTCGGTGCCACTCTCGCGAAGAAGCACCCTGCCCCTACCGTCAATTTTGTTTTCAACCTCTTTAACCGCATCTAAAACAGCAGGGTTTTTCATAATAGCTTTTTTGTCATTGACTCTTACATTTTGGGTGAACTGTGGATACACGAATACAGGCTCTGCGAGCTTTGAAAGAGGCTTTTTACTGTCGCAAAGCTCCTCGGTTATCATAATTGCGGTAAGCAGCCCGTCACCCGTTGTGGCATATTTTTTAAGAATAATATGCCCCGATTGCTCACCACCAAGGTCAAAATCCTTTTGTTGCATACGCTCATAAACAAAGCGGTCACCCACAGTGGTTAGTTCACAGTTAAGTCCTGCTTTTTTGAGCGAGTTTACAAAGCCGCTGTTTGACATTATTGTGGCAACAACAGTATCATCCTTTAGCATACCGCGCGATTTCAAACGGTTTGCCAATATATACATCATTTTGTCGCCGTCAACCTCATTACCCTTTTCATCAACTGCAATGCAACGGTCGGCATCTCCATCAAAAGCAAAACCAATATCAAGATGCTGTTCGCGCACCAATTCACAAAGGTTTTCTATATGCGTAGAGCCACAGCCTTCGTTTATATTAATGCCGTTTGGTGTGTCACCTACAACATAAGTTTGAGCACCAAGTGCTTCAAATACTGATTTTGCGATACTCCAAACAGCGCCGTTTGCGCAGTCAAGACCGATTTTTAGGTGTTTATACGAGTGTGAAGCCACCGAGATAAGATAACCGACATATCTGTTTCTACCCGAAATATAGTCTATAATTGCACCAACGCCCTCACGCTTTGCGCGTGGCAAATCGTCACCCTCAATGCCAAGGCTTTTTAGGTCGCCGTCGATATATTTTTCGATTAACGCCGTGGCATCATCGTCAAACTTTTCGCCGTAACGGTTTATCACCTTTATTCCGTTGTCATAAAAAGGGTTGTGCGATGCCGTAATCATTATGCCGCAGTCAAAGCCCTCTGTTCGCGCCACATAAGATACGCTTGGTGTGGTAGTTACATGTAAAATATAAGCGTCCCCGCCCGACGCAATAATGCCGGAGCACAAGGCATACTCTAACATATAACTTGAACGGCGTGTGTCTTTGCCTATAACTATACGCGGTCTGCCATTTGCCTTATTGGTTTTACATAGGTCGGAAGCGAAATACCAACCCAAAAATCTGCCGATTTTATAGGCATGCTCCGCCGTTAAGTTTACATTAACCTCACCGCGAAAACCATCAGTACCAAAATATTTATTTTTCACAATAAAACCTTCTTTCGTATAATAGTATGCGAAAAAAGGTTTTATAAATGCAAAAGAGCCGATTTTGTTTTCGGCTCTTTAAAAATTATTCTTTTGTAATTTTGCCGTAAAGCGGAATGTCAGTATCACGCTTAGGCTCACGTGTTGGAGCGCTTGCAACGGTGTTTGACGGTCTGCGACCGCGGTCGTTTCTGCGACGGTCACCGTCACGACGCGGCATATTTGGTGTGCCACCTTCGGGGAATATTACTACACGACGGTTTTTACCCTCGCCGATAGATGCCGAGTTTACACCGTCAATTGTTTGCACTGCGGTATGAATAATGCGACGCTCATAAGCGCTCATAGGCTCAAGCGCACGGTTGCGATTATTTCTTTTAACCTGCTCTGCCACTCGAGTAGCAAGACCGATAAGTGTTTGCTCACGTTTTTCGCGGTAATCGCCTATGTTAAGGGTTACCTTAAAGTAACCGCCCGAGTTGTTAGCCGCAAGAGACACAAGATGCTGCAAAGCGTCAAGTGTTTCGCCACGATGACCAATTACAACACCAAGACCTTCGCCGTCAAGAATAATAAGCGCGCCATTTTCACGAACAGCAGCCTTAACCTCAACATTATCACAACCAAGGTTTTTCAAGATAGCGTTCAAGTATGCAATAGCCTTGCCCGTGGGGGTTTCAGCAGGAATGAGAGACTGGTCAACAGCCTCTATTTCGGGCTTTTCAGCCTTTTCTTTTTTTTCTGGCTTTGGCTCCGCTTTTTTAGGCTCGGCTTTAGCCTTTTTGTCAGCCTTTGTGTTGTTCTCCGCTTTTTTTGCAGGCTTGTTATTCTTTTTTGCAGGCTTGTCGGGGCGTTCTACATATGCCTTAACCTCAGCCTGCGCGCCGCCAAAGAGGCCTAAAACCTTCTTTTTTGGTAAAGAAATTATTTCAATTTGTACATCTTCTTCTATTTTTGCGCCGAGCTTTAAAATGGCGTCTTCTTTTGCTTCGTCAACTGTAGCACCGAAGCCGATTGCTTCCTTAATCAAGAATAGTCCTCCCTCAATTAATCCTTTATAACAGAATCAGTGTTGTTAAATTTATTGAGCTGCTTTGCTTCAAAATCGCACTGTGTGGCAAGCTCTTTAGCACGTTCGCGAGCAAGCATTTTATGTGGGCCGTACCAAAGCTGCACGCCTGACTGAATAAGACCACCTATAAGTGAAGAACAAATCCAGTAGAAACCAACACCGCCAGGCAAACCAAAACCGATGAACAAAGAAATAAGCGGCATTGTGAGCATCATACCCATCATAGACGGTGCATCGGGGTTATTGATTTTGTTTACGCGCATTGATATAAGGCTTGTAAGTATCTGCGCCAAAAATGCGCCAATTGGTATAAGCCATAAAAGCTGTGCTTCTTTAAAAATGTTGAATGAGAATTTTGGTGTTTTAGTAAGATCGAGTTTTTCGTTACCGAAAAGCTTATAATTAATGCCTGATTTCTTGTCCTTTTCGATAATTGTATTATATTCGTCCTCAATTTCAGCATATTTTGCTTCGGGCAAAACTTCTTTAATGATATCGGGATTATTTCTTACAATATTGGTGAGCATAAGGTCAGCGTTTGTGCTTTTTTCAGACCAGCCTACCTCTGTAAGCATTTTAGAATAGTTGTCATACTTATCTTTATCGTTCTTTTGATAATCCTTCATAGTCTCGGTTATAGCAGTGCTGACTGCTGTAACATCGGCCTTATCAACCTGAGCAATATAGGTAAGAGGCGATAAAATAAGCCAGTAAATGCTCATCATAAGCGCAAGACGAACGAGCATTGGCAAACATCCGCCCGACATAGAAACTCCCTCTTGCTGAAAGAGCTCTTGTTGAGCCATAGCCATTTTTTGACGGTCATCGCCGTATTTCTTTTTAAGCTCGTCAAGCTTTGGCTTAATACGCATCTGCTGAACAGATGATTTTTGACTTTTGATGCTAAGGGGAATTAAAATAACATTAATTAAAAGCGTAAAAACTGCTACCGCTGCGGCAAAATCATTGCTGAAAATATTTGCCAAAAAACGCATAACATAACCAAGCGGCACATTTATAATGTTAAAAAGTGTTTGCATAATCTAACACCTTTCTGTATTCATAATTATTTGCTTTTCTTCGGCGGAACAGGGTCGTAGCCGCCTTTGCACAGTGGATTACACCTCAGGACCCTCTTAATTGACAAAAACAACCCCTTAAATGCGCCGTGTACGGTAATGGCTTCTACCGCATAAGCCGAACAACTGGGTGTAAAACGGCAGCAAGGAATTTTGTGAGGTGAAATGTGTTTTTGATAAAACTTGATAAGCCAGATAAAAAATCGGCTTATGGGATTTTTTATTCTACCCATAGATTTTGTTGTTTTAGTTGCTTTTCAAAACTTTCAGCAACTGTGGTACTTTTTGTGTTTAAAATTCGAGTGCGAGCAACCACCACGCAGTCATACCCTAAGGGTATATAAGGCGCACAGGCATCAAACGCCGCGGTTATAACGCGTTTTGCGCGGTTGCGGCTTACAGCAGTGCCCAACTTTTTGCCCGCTGTAATGCCAAGACGCAGTTGATTTTTTTTGCCCTTACACACATAAAGCACGTGGCTTGGTGCCACAAGAGATATACCGCGGTTGTATGCGCGGTGAAATTCCCAATTTTGTTTGAGTTTTGTATAAGCTCTCATAATCTCACCAATACATAAAAGTAAAAGCCACATGGAAGTGGCTTTTTCTTCAGTCACAGCATAAACCATTCTTTAAGGCTGGTTTAAGTTCAAATGCTTTGGCTTAGTAAGATAACTGCTTTCTTCCCTTTGCTCTACGGCGAGCCAAAACTTTACGACCGTTGGCTGTAGCCATTCTCTTAAGGAAACCGTGCTCTTTTTTACGATGTAATTTCTTAGGCTGATAAGTTCTTTTCATTATTGCTAACCTCCTTGTCCGAGACTTAAATATACAAGTATCAAAATTATGTTAGGGCGAAATACCCCTTATAGATACTGATTATAACCAACAAAGGCTCAAAAGTCAATAAAAAAGTGTGATTTTAAGAAAAATTTTATACCGCACTTGATTTTTAAAAGCATATATGATACTATAATCTCACAAATACTTCTTCACTATTACTTCTTACCTATTACTTAATATTCGGGGGCGTAGCTCAGCTGGGAGAGCGCTTGAATGGCATTCAAGAGGTCATGGGTTCGATCCCCACCGTCTCCACCAATAACCAAGTTGTATCTTTATGATACGGCTTGGTTATTCTTGTATATATGGGGATCGAACAAGGAGGGAGCGCCAGCGGAAGAAAACAGTCCGGTGGACTGTTTTTGCCGACGTGGCAACGAGCATAAGCGAGGCGATAGGCGCGTTGCGCCGGAAATCCCCACCGTCTCCACCAAAAATCCGTCGACTTTGTCGGCGGATTTTTTATTCAAGCCGATAGGCTTGGTATATCATCACGCTTTAGCGTGTATATCATCACACCGAAGGTGTGCATAATTTCATCGGCTTGATGAGATACAGCGGCTATGCCACTGATGATATGCAAAACTAAAGTTTTGATGATATACAAGGCTTCACCTTGATTTTTAAACCCGTATTTATCTGGGCTCCCTCTTGATTACTATAACCCTACTTTGACCAAAAAAGCACTTGCAGTAGCAAGTGCTTTTTTCAGTTATATTCGCCTTTCGAGTTTTGAGGGCGGATATTTCTCCGCAAGATAAAATCTTGCTACGAAGAATGACGGTGCTACGCACCTTATTGAATATCACTGAAACGTAAGGCTTCAAACCTCTACACCAATCAGAGAACCGTCCCCTGTGTTACCAACGCGAACCCCGCCCCCTGTGTTATCCTGTGTTAGTCCCTGCAATATTAATTATGAACAAGTCCAATCCACTTCATAAAGATAATATTCTGCGGTGATACCTGTTACTTCCCCCCAATAGGGTTGTCGTAATAAATATGCTGTTTTTGAATTAAAAAATGATATATCGTCAATATAGTCTGTAGTCGTTGTAACCGGAATCACCTTTAATGTATCTCCGCCTTCATTTTTAGCTTTAGCTGTGGGATAATTTCCTTTGCTAACTCTAAATCCTTCAATTGTCCAATTCTTCGTTGTTGGTATGCTTGCCGTTGATAATGCCGTTTCATAAAAGGCATATTTACCTATAAATGTTATATTTTCATGTATAGTTATGGTTGTCAAGGAACTGCACTGCATAAATGCAAATCTACCTATCTTTGTGAGTATAGCGGGAAATTTGATATCTTGAAGTTGATAACAATTATAGAATGCATAATCATTTATGATTGTTATGCTTTCAGGTAATGTAACCTTTGTTAATGACATTAAATTTGAAAATCCATTTGTAAGTATTTGCGTAACAGCAACACCATTATGAGTAGCGGGAATTTCAAGTTCTGTAGTATTAACGGCTAATGTACCCGCCTTTACACCGTATGTGCCATCGTCTAACAAATAATATTCAAGTCCGTCAGTATCATCAATTTGTGAACTTGAAGAATAATATGGTTTAGCAAGCGAATACACTTGTCCATTTGTCCAATCCTCTGCAACCCACCTATAACCAGTGGTACCATTTAATAATTTCGCCAATACAGACGTGTCGGTTAATTTATAACTTTTAAATTGCAGCGTTACGCTTCTTACATATCCACCACTGTCTTGATTTAAATTAATACCATAAGTGCCAAAACTATCACTGCCACATACCCAAGATGAAGTTGTTGTAGCACTTGTAAGCCCTGCACCATAAAAAGCATACGCACCAATAAAATTAACATTACTTGGAATTACAATTTCTGTCAAAGCGGTGCAATTAGCAAATGCTTGCTCATTAATTTTTGTAACAGTATCTGGAATAGTAACGGCTGTTATAGCATTTTTGTCTTTAAAGCCGCCATCCATAATTTGTGTAACGGTAATGCCCTTATATTCCGATGGTATAGCAACTTCGGTCAAGTTAAAAACGGCTGATGCTTTAACCGCATAGGTAGCATCATCAAGTAACACATAGGTGAAATCACCGTCAGTAACTTCAAAGATTCCACTGTCGGCGTTACCGCTATTGCCTGTTACAGCACCCACATTAACAGGATTTTCTAAATCATCAGTATAGGTTATATATAGATAACCGTCAATGATTTCAGTCTTGGCAATTCCGCGACCATCAGCACCTGCGGGACCTTGTTCGCCCTGTGCACCTGTAGCACCAGTATCGCCCTTATCACCTTTATCGCCCTTTATAGAGCCAAGGCTTTGGGCGGTGGTTTCGTTTGTTTTGCGAACGTAGAGGTTACCATCTGCAATATACATTTCGGTAATGCCAACGCCGTCATCACCATCTGCACCCTTAACGTTGCCAAGGTCAATGGTAGTACCTGTTGTAAAGGTAACGCTTAAATTACCGTCAGCATCAAGTGTTACGCTTGCAATACCAACACCATCTTTACCTGCGGCACCTGTAGCACCGGTATCACCTTTATCACCCTTGTCGCCTTTTTCACCTTTAACATTACCAAGGTTTATGACAGTTGTATCTGAAAGGGTAATTACAAGTTCGTTGTTATCAAGCTCTACGCTTGCAATACCAACACCGTCATCACCGTCTTTACCATCTTTACCAGCGGCACCCGTTGCACCTGTAGCACCGGTGTCACCTTTATCGCCTTTGTCGCCCTTTTCACCTTGTATACCTTGTTCACCCTGAACACCTTGTATACCTTGAATGCCCTGCTCGCCTTGGTCACCCTTGTCGCCTTTATCACCTTTAGCGCCATCCTGACCGTTAAGACCGTCCTTACCTACAACAACACCTATTGTTTCGCTGTTGCCGTCAGAGTAGGTAATAACAAGCTGACCGTTAGTGTCTATTTCGGTTTTGGTTATACCAATACCGTCGTCACCGTCTTTACCTGCGGTGCCCGTTGCACCGGTATCACCCTTGTCACCTTTATCGCCTTTGTCACCCTTTTCACCTTGTATACCTTGGTCACCTTTATCACCCTTAGCGCCATCTTGACCGTTAAGACCATCTTTGCCAACCACTACGCCAAGGTTGGTTTCGTTTCCGTTTGAATAGGTGAGCACCAATTCACCATTTGAATTGATTGTTGCAGATGTTACACCCACACCATCGACACCGTTTGTGCCGTCAATGCCGTTTTTACCGTCTTTACCTACAACGATACCAATTTTTTCACTGTTACCGTTAGAGTATGTAATTACTAATTCGCCATTAGCATCTATTTCGGTCTTGGTTATACCAATACCGTCATCACCGTCTTGACCATTTTGACCATTTATACCATTAGTACCATCCTTGCCAACTACTTTACCAAGGTTTTCGGTATTACCGTCAGAGTAGGTAATAACAAGCTCGCCAAGTGCATTAATTTCGGTTGACTGTACGCCAATACCGTCGTCACCATCTTTGCCGTCTTGACCTGTAGCACCGGTGTCACCTTTGTCTCCCTTTTCGCCTTGAATACCTTGCTCACCTTGAATACCTTGTTCACCCTGTATACCTTGAATACCCTGTTCGCCTTGGTCGCCTTTATCACCCTTGTCGCCTTTGGCACCGTCTTGACCGTCCTTGCCATCGGCACCCTTAATATTTCCAAGGTCAAGGGTTGTGCCATTGGTAAGGGTTATATTTAACTTACCATCGGTTATAACTATGTTTTGAATACCAACACCGTCTTGACCGGCGTCACCTTTATCACCCTTGGCACCGGTTTCACCCTTTTCGCCTTGTATACCTTGGAT
>JAZQFX010000040.1:0-56499 GCA_045539695.1 Acutalibacteraceae bacterium | reverse complement strand
CGTGTTAGTCCTACTACATTAAAAAAGAACCTAGCGTTGATCAACGCTAGGCCCAAAAAAGTTTTAGGTTTCAAAAAACCAGTTGATTTATTTGAACTTTCTTTATCTAAGTGTTGCACTTAGTTTGACAATTCATTATTTCGACACTTAATATCAAGTCGTTTTTTCATTGAAATTATGTCTTATATATGTTATATTCATTATATAGATTATAAAAAGAGGTTGCATATGTATCTTGTTTTAATTGCGTTTTTATGGTTACTTCTTGAATTTATTTATTTTCTTTTTCATCTAAAGCCACTTAACAATAATGAAATTCAAAAGTTGTCCCAAAAAAGAAAAGAAAAATATATAAAGCAAAATTATAACTTTACCGTATATAATATACCAGTAAATAAATCTTTTAAATCATCAATGAAACCTTCTGGTAAATGGTATGATGTACAAGAAAATCTTTCTAGATTTCCAAGTCTCGTAGCAGCATTACTTAAAGGTAAGAAACACGAATGGGTTGTAATAGCAATAGAAAAAGATGGTATTGTATATGGTTTTTATGCAAATAAAGGTATAAACAATTCGACAGTTGCTTTTAATTGCAGTTTGGATTATATAATGAGTAAATGCGAAATAAAAAATTGCTCAACTATAATGCGATTTCATAATCATCCAAATGAAAACCCTCAATATCAAAATTATTTATCTTCAAGCAACCAGGATTTAATAAGTGCTAGATATTGTTCAAATTATGTTAAAAATAAATATAATTGGTTAGATTTTGTTTGTGAAAGAGGACGTTTTATAAAATTTTTCGAATCTTATTCTCCGAAATTTTTACCGCATAATGCAAAACCTGAAAGTATTATCGCACAAAACAATATTTCTAAATTTAAGAATTATAAATTACATAGAGAACTCGGATTTTTTCACTAACATAAAAACAAAGGATGATAATATGAAAAAAGAACTTTTAGGCGTTCCTTTTGACATATCAAATAATGATATTATTCCTAATGATATTTCTACATACCCAACTGAAATGGTATCAATTTTGAATAATCAAACAAATTTTGAAAATGGTTTGTATGAATTTTTTATGACCAATGATTATAACATTATATGTTGGCATGCAACAAGACTAACTGAAATAGAAGTAGCAGATATTAAGAAAAATGGTATAAATACAGACGATGAACCCAATTTTTTCGAACGAAAAATTAATAATTTACCTTCAAAAATAAGTTTCGAAATAAAACAAAAATTGCTCGCATATGTTAAAAGTCTAAAAGAAACACGGTCCGAGGGTAAAGTTTTTGCTTCATATGGGGTTTTTGATTTAGACAATGATTATAGAGAAGATAAAATTTTTTTAGAGAACTGGGGAGGAGAAACAATATATTGCTATTATGATACAGGATCAACTGTTATCGATGATGAATTAAATCATATTAAACAAGAGCTAAGAAGTATTTCTTTTCCTTGTATTGTATGCTTAAGAATAAGCATTTTTAAATTATTAGAAACAAACAATTATTTTTTTGATTGTTTTTGTAATAATCTCAAATGTTTTGATATAAAAGAAATAAGTGGTAACTTATGTTCCAATAAAAAATGTTTTGAGGTTGTTGACGTATTAAGAATAAAAAATATCAATATTTAACTTGTATTTACAAATCTGCTAATTTCTTGTTTTTTGGATGCTATTTATAAATACAAATTTTTCGAGAATTCTACCCGTTACGAACCACCGGCACCAAATCCCCAAGCACAATAAGTGCTTGGGGATTACTTTTTACCTCTTACCTCTTCACTATTACCTAAAAACTCCCTTGGAAAATTTCCAAGGGAGTTTTCTTGTTTTACAACTTATCTACTAAGTCTTTTAAGTTTTTTGCCCGTTGCAAAAAGCATTGCTCCGCTTATAAATACAATTGCCAACCACGCGGCAAGATTTGTATTATCGCCGGTTTTGGGGGATTCGGGCTGCTTTTGGGGTGCAGGTGTAGGCTCTGGTGTCGGTTCGGGTTGTGGTTCGGGTTTTGGCTCAGGCTGTGGCTCCGGTGCAGGTTCAGTGTATTTGTTTTCAAACACAACTTCCTCTACCTCGCCCTGCTCGTTTTCATAAGCATATTCAAGGCTGAGCGTTCCGTCACCGTTGTCGGCAGCTGTTACCGTAACGGTATAAACCGTTTCGTCATAGGTTATGCCGTCGGCATCGCCTTTAACTTCTTTAACAGTAAATACATATTTACCTGCATTTTCAACCGCAATATTGTCAAATACAACATTACCATCAGCATCATTTGTTACGGTTTCTAACAGCTTATCATCTACATACAGCTCAAACGAAAATTCGCCGTCTTGAAGCTCGCGTCCGTCGAGTGTCTTGGTAGCCTCGATTATTATATCGGTAACACCTGTTTTATAGATGTTGTTAAAGCTTATTGCCTGTGCTGTAGAACCTGTAACAACCGTACCGTTTACCTTAACCTCTGCTAAAAGTTGACCTTCGCCGTTATCAGTTACGGTGATTACAACTGCATATTCGGTTTTGTCAACCGTTATACCGTTGCCGTCAGTTTCATTTTCATATACAACGTAGTTATATGTGCCTACTTTGTCAAAGGTCAAGGTATCAAATACCACTCTGCCGTTTGCAGCATTTGTTGCATCGTCTTGTACTACGGTGTTGTTGTCAACATCTTTAAGTGCAAAGTTGAATTCGCCGTCTTTAAGCTCACGGCCGTTAAGTGTCTTGGTAGCTTCAAGTGTTACATCTACACTGTCAGTGGTATAAATATTTTCAAATACAACTGTCCCAGTTATTGCGTCAGCCGCTACAGTAGCACCGTCAATTTTAACCTCGGCATTAAGCTTGCCGTCGTTGTCGGTATCGTCGGTAACAATAATCTCTACATCGTAAACCTTACTCGAATAGCTAACGCCGCCAAGTGTGCCGCGTTTTTCTGCGATAGTGTAGTTATAGGTGCCTATGCTGTCAAAGGTGAGCTTTTCAAATGTGAATGTGCCGCCGTTTGCTTTAGACTTGTTTGTTGCAAGCTTTGGAACAGAGTTGCCGTCTTCATAAAGCTCAAAGGTGAACTCATTAGCGTCAAAGTCGCGGCCTTCCATAACCTTGGTGCCCGAGAGTGTAACCTCGGCATCGGCTGGGTCGTAAACATTTTCAAAGTCTACGGTAATACCCTCAAGGTCGGCTGTATCAGTCTCAACAACCGCAGTCACCGTTCCGTCAAGATTATCAACAATCTTGATTGTAACGGGTACGGGAGTTTCAACATAAATCATACCCTCAACCTTGTTTTCGGGAACTATTTCGCGAATTTCAAGGTTATAGGTTCTGCCTACTGCTGTTGCAGGGAAAGTAAGATTAAATGCTGTGTGACCGTTTTGGTCGGTGGGTTCACTTTCCATAATAGGTGTTGTGCCGCCTACGGTGTAAAGGCCAAAGGTAAATCCGTCTTTACCTGTGCCTGCGCCTACACGGTCGGTAACGGTTTTGTCGATAGTGACAACTATATCGTCAGCGCCCGTTGCAGCATAGGTGTTTGTAAAGTCAGCATCTACATTCCAAACCACATTAGCGCCGCTGCCCGTAGTTGTAACAGTAACTGCCGTTCCTGCCTCAACGCTGTCTATTTCAAGATAACCATCCATTGTAACGTCGGTAACATTAATGTGGAAATAGCGGTAATCTGAATCATAGGTCACACCGCCGAGCTCTTGGGCGGGAACAACCTCAAAAATACGGAAGTAATGAGTGCCAGCTGTGGTAAGAGCAACATTTGTTAAATCGGCATCAACGTCAAAGTCGAACATATAACTGTAATCACTGTCGCCGTATGCTACTGTACGCTCGGCAATATCAACCCAGTTAGCGCCCTCAAGCTTCTGTAGCTTAAAGCTAAAGCTGTCGCCCTCTTTCCAATCTCTGCCGTCAAGAGTCTTTGTGCCCGAAACCTCAAGATTTACAGGCTTGATTTGCGCGGGTGTGTAGTCGTTGATAAAGTGAACCGGAACAACCACGTCAGCGTTAACCTCAACCTCAATGTTGTTGTTGCGAGGCGCATAGCCTGCGGGAATATTGATTTCATTTACTACATAAGTGCCGTCAACAAGGCCGCTAAAGGTTTTTGTTTCGCTCGCCTTTATTTTAAAGGTTTCTTTGTCATTTGGTGTTGCTTTGTTATAAAACTCAAATGTGTATTCCTGCTCCGAGTTATAGGTAAGAGCACTGTCGTGAACTATCTCTTTGCTTATAACGATTGTGTTATCAGCAACATCGAGTGTGTTTTCAAACACAACCTCGCCAAGCTTAAATTGCTCAACGGTTACGCTTGCGGCTGTTGTGCCGGCTTGAGCCACGCCATTTACTGTTATGGAGCTTACTTTATAATCGCCGCCGATTATTTCAGTAACGGTATATTCGGCCTCATTAAGACCTAACAGATAAACAGCCTCGCCTGCCTTCATACTAACATTTGCTGTACCGCCCGTAAATGTAACAGGAGCATAAGTCAATGTGCCGTCTACAAGCTCTTTATAAGCTTCAAATTCGCCCGAAACGCCGTCAGCGCTAACGGTAAAGTTAAAGGTTTCATTTGTGCCGTAAAGGGTTTCGTCAACCACCTTAGCAATCTTGATACCCTGCGGAATATCTACTGCAATTCGTCCGTTATTACCAAGAAGTGAACCGATATAAAAGCTGTCTTTTTCGGGTATTTCTTCAATCACGGGGTAACGAACATAATCAAGCGTAGCAGTAAGTGTTTTGTCTGCCTTTTCAAGATTATATGGTTCAAGCACACGGTGAACGGTGCCCATTGGTATATCCCAAGTGCCGTCCGAGTTTTGATTTTCAGCCGTTAATACCGAAATGGTATCCGCTGACATTTCTTCGTGCCAGAACTCTATGTCATTGCCTACGAATACAGCGTATTCACGGTAATAGGTGTTGCCGTCGGTAGCTGTTGGCATTGCACCGCTGTAGCGTGTATAAACAGGGTTTGTAGCACTACCAGTATTCACATAAACCGCAGTTTCCTCCGCGTAATAATAACGCTCGTTTTGAAGTGAAGGTTCAAAAAATACTATTGTGTCCTCGGTTTTTGATGGATTTTCGTGTGAAAGCTTATCGTCGCTCCACCAGTTAGTGTAGAAATAATATTTGCCGTCGTCCGAAATACCGTCTTTATTTGCGTCAACTATGTGCTCAGTAGGGTCAGTAACCTTTTCGTTAAGGTTTACGGCGTTTATTTCATCGCTAAGACCTACCTCAAAGATAATTCTGATCGGCTCTGCAGCATCGTATTGGATATTTGCTTCGGTTGCATCCTTAACGGTTTCACCGTTTAGTGTAATGTTATATGAAACAACGGGGATAAGAGAAGCAGGAACTCGCCATATAAATGATACGTTACCGTCAGCAATGCGTGTGTGAATCTGAGTTGACACATACATCATATCGGTAGCTGTATGCTCGCTGTTTACCTCACCAAGCATACCGTATGATTTGTTAATAAAGGTAGCGCCGTCGGGTTTGTCGGCGGCGGTGTGGCCTGCGTGCCAATGGCCCAAGAAATTGCCAGCATCATCAGCATACCAGCCGATGTAGTTTGACCACTCACCTGTTGATTCGTAATATCTTAACTGACCCGCTTCATAAGCGCTGTTGATAAGATCACGAGCGTCAGCGGCTGTTGCTATGCCAAGGCGGTCCATAACCGACCATACCATATTGTCACCAAGCTCAGAGTACGAGCCGTCGGGATTGATAAGTTCGCCACCCGATGGTGTAAAGTTTGCTGCTAAGCGTTCACCTGTAAAGAGCGTATCTCCGATTGTTATGCCCTTTATGTCCTTTACATCCATATAATGACCGATATCGTCAATAAATTCGATATATCCATCATGGTCGTGGTCGCCGTTATCAACAAGTGTTGGGTAATAAAGCGACTGAATGATAATTTGATTAACGATATCATCAAATGCCGAAATAAGACCTGCTGCGTTTGTTGCCTTAAAATATTGGGTTACATAATTTTTTTGGTCAGCCGAGGTAATATTAGCCAACTTTGTAATAGAACCTTGCTCGGTAACATCACGGCCCCAACGGTCATATTCCTTTTCCTCGATATCGGTAATAAATGACGAGCCGTTTGCGGTGTCAAGATAACCGCTCCACAACGAGTCGGTGTTGGTGTAACCAGAAGGATTAAGCACCGAGCTGTTAAGGGTTTGATTATTAGCGCCAAGACCCAAGGTGTAAAAAAGCGGTGTTGTTGCATTATAATGCGAATCCACCTGCGCTATTGCATTTGCAGCTGTAAGCTGATTTACGAAATCAACCACATCATAAAGCACATCATCATTTACAGTAGCGCCGTTACCCAAGTTTGATGTACCAATACCTATTTGGTTGTTCCCTGTCCTACCATTGATATAGGTGGTAGCGGTAGTGGGCTCACCGTCAGACATAAGCACAAATATAGGTGTGCGGGTGGTACCTGCCTGATGCTGTCCGTCGGGAATTATGGTGTCCTCTACATCAAGAAACTGTTCCATAGCCATATAAACGCCGTTTTGGATATATGTGCCGCCTGCAACATTTTTTGAGGACTCCGACATATATCTGTTAGTATCTTGCTGTTCCTTGTTTTGAACACGACTGTTTATGCTTATAGAGCTTTGACCGTTATTTACAAGAAATCTATTACTTGGGTGTGTGTATCTGTCGAGTGGCAAAAGCACCGTAGCAGTGTTACCGCTTGAATTTCCGTTTTGCGTACTACCCGAATAGAGAACTACACCTATGCGGTTGTGACGATTAAGCGCCAACAATTCTACAATTGCATCATTAGCGGCTGTAACAAGGTCATCAACATAACCGCTGTTACCCATCGAAGCCGATGCATCAAGCACAAGCATTGTATCGGTTGGGGTGTATGAATAACCAACAATCGACTTGTTTGATGCAAGCGCAGATAACGCCACAAGGAAATTGTCATCAGGGTCGGTCATTGATATATCTACCGATTGACCATTTACATCCTTAAGATTTTGAAACGCATCGGCATTAGTAAATACCGATTTATCGGTCCAGATACGCCCTGCCTGATTGGTGTTATCCGCCGGGAACAATGCTCTCCACGAATCCATTGTTGAAATATCGGCGCTTTTACCTGTATGCCTTATAGCAGCACTTGCTGTAAGACCAAGACCTGAAAACATTGAAAATACAATAGTCAATGCCAAAAAAACCGATAAAAATTTGTTTAATCTTTTCTTAGTGTTTTTCATTTTATACTGCTTCCTTTCTAAGTTGTTCGTTTTCGCAAACACCAATTAAATCGCCCACATTTTCGCTCTTGTAATATTTGCAAGAACCGCAGTCGCCGTATTCTTGATCAGCGTAGGGGCAGTCATGCTTGGTGGCATTTACCCACCGTCTGCCACAAGGTGTTGTGCGTGGACTTGTGTCAAAATCCGGATACTCGCCAAAGTATCTGCCAAATTCTTCATCATAAACAAATGCTACTTCTACAATGTCGTCATATAGGCAAAACCTGCGAGTCTGAGTTTTGGACATAGGCCCTCCTCCTAACCATTTGTTTTACAAATAAATTATACGGCCCATACAAGAATTTTAAACGAGCAAAAATTTAAAAACAACAAAAATATTTTTTCACCAATTTTTACACACTTTTATGCTTTAAAAACACACATTTTTTTTAAAAAACAGCATACTCAAGGGATTTTTGTTCGTTTTGGCGAACAAACCACTCTCATTGCAGCACTTGTTCGTTTAAACGAACGATATAAAACAAAACAGCACCGTTCGTCTAAACGAAAGGTGCGTATAAACATTTATTCTAACACATAATTCTCTAAGGCCTTACGGCTATTTACATTCAGCTTTTCATAAATTACCTGAATATAATTTGAAACAGTGCGTTCAGATATATGTAACTGCGCGGCAATCTCTTTTGCACGCCAGTTGCGCGAATAAAGCATTGCTATGGTAAACTCGGTAGGTGTCAGTTCAAGCGAAACCTTACCCTTATTTCTATGATTATATACGGTGTACCAACCCGTGTTATACTTTCGGGCAAGTGATATTATATATTCATAGTCTTTTTGATGAGATTTTTTAAAGTTTTTCTCAAGCAAGCCCTGAAGTATACTATAGTGCTCTACAAAAGGCATAAACACACCGTGTTTGTGGGCTATTTCCCATGCTTTTTGTATATATTCGTTAGCTTCATCGTTTTTTAATAGGTTTATATAATCAATAGCGCACATAATATAGCAGTACATTAAGCATAGTGGATAATAATTTACCGCGCAGTTTATGGCGGTTTGTGCAATGCCTATTGAACGCTCATAATCACCCGCAAGGTAGGCCTTATATGCAGAAAGATAACACGCCATTATTTTTAAGCCCTCGGGCATATATTTTATGTGCCCCTCAATTAATGGCACATTATTAAACGGTATATGTAGCTGTGTTTTTACAACAACAGCAGCAAAAATAATAATTGCGTTTTGCTCTGCCAATTTTGGATTATTTAAATCAAGCTTTTCAATTTCATTATAAATAATCTCGGCTGCAAAGCGTGTTTTGTGTATGTGATCGCCACAAAGATTGGCAAACGCATAAAACATAGCGCTCGACACACGGTAATTAATATTTGGTGAATTGAGATAAGGCTCAGCAAGCTCCATAGTTTTATCAAGCTCACCCATAAAGTAATACATTTGCAGCAAATTTATATTTCGCTTATCTGTATCGGCAATGTTTTGAATATATTCTAACGCATCGCCCGAGGTATACGGAATTTGAAACAAAGGATACGGTATATATTCCGCTTGAGCCTTTTGATTTGAGCTTGAGTCTTTTGTGTTTACGGCAGCACCGAAAGGTATCATCCAATCGCGGCCCACCTTTTTAGCGCCCTCAAGCTTGCCCTCTTTTGCCCACTTTTGCACTGCACGCACAGTAACACCAAGTCGCGCAGCCGTTTGCGCCGCTGTTTCAAGCTTCATATATCTCACCTACCCTCGTTTTTTATAAAAATATTATAATACTTTTATCATAAAAAATAAAGTACTTTTTATTTACTTGCAAAAAATTAATATATATTATATAATATATTATGTATTGTTATAATTTCTTTTCAAATAATAAAATTGGAGGGAGATTATATGAGCGATAAAAAAAACAATAATGATAACGAGCAGCTTGACGCAATTAAAGAGTTGGGTACAGTCGAAACAGTTAATGGCAAGCATAAAATTTTTTGCCTTACAATTATAGGTGAAATTGAGGGGCATAATGTTTTGCCCGAAAACAGCAAAACCACTAAATATGAACATATCATTCCACAACTTATTGCCGTCGAGCAGGACGACAGCATCGAAGGTATGCTTATCGTTCTTAACACTGTCGGCGGCGATGTCGAGGCTGGGCTTGCACTTGCAGAGCTTATATCAGGTATGAAAAAACCGACAGTCAGTTTCGTGCTGGGCGGCGGCCATTCAATAGGCGTTCCACTTGCTGTATCGGCAAAAAAATCATTTATAGCGCCAAGCGCTACAATGACGATTCATCCTGTAAGGACAAGCGGTTTGGTTATTGGCGTGCCGCAAACAATGAATCACTTTGCGCGTATGCAGGATCGTATCACCGATTTTGTGGTCAAAAACTCGGGAATTACAGCAGAAAATTTTACAAAACTTATGATGAACACCGGTGAACTCGTGACTGATGTTGGTACGACGCTATCGGGTGAAAAGGCAGTAAACGTAGGTCTTATTGACTCGCTTGGCGCCTTAAACGAAGTGCTCGACAGTCTTTATAAAATGATCGAAAACAAATAACGGCGTATTAAGCGCCTTACATATTTTAATTATGGGGAGTTACATATATGGCAACAAAACGCAGGGGCAGACCCTCTTCACAAAAGAAAACACAGGCAGCAACCAAGGCTACCCGACAGCTACATTCGGTTATTTGGTTTGCAGTCGCCATATTTTTAATGTTTGTGGTATTTATAAAAGGTGAAAATATATGGACACATATACATAATTTTATGTTCCGTTTATTTGGCATTACGGCATATTTTTATCCATTTTTACTTGGCGCAGTAGCCATAATTTTTGCCACCGATAAGCTGTCTTCAAATATCAATGCAAAAATAATTGAATCGATTGTTCTTGTAGTGCTTATCGGCGCAATTATAGATGTTTTCGCTACAAAACCGGATCAATTTATTGGCGAAATGTTTGGTAAAAACCTATCTGATGCGTGGAACCTTATACCAAATAAATTTGGTGGCGGTCTTTTAGGTACACTTATAGGATTTCCCATCGGATTGGCGTTTGGTAAAACAGGTGCTGTAATTACTATTATTCTTTTAATTTTTGTATTCCTGATGATAATCACAGGCACACATCTTATTGCTTTGTTTAAAGCCCTTGCAAAACCGGCAGAGGTAGTGTCTAAGCAAGCCAGTGAAGCATTTCAAGAGCGCGCTTTACGCGAAGCAGAAAAGCAAGAGAAGCCCAAAAAAGAGCTTAAGATTATCAAAGGCTTTGACGTTGATATGGATGTTGACGAGCCTGAAAAACCGGCAAAGAAAAAGCGCAACCTTGACGAAATGCAGCAAAAACTGGTTGAAAGCTATAACGATGAGGAAATTCCCCCTCCAACTGATGATGACGAATATCTACCTATAGACGATACAGCTGATATTGACGATGCAATTCAGTCGGCTCGTGACGAAGCAGAAGAAACAAAACCCGAGCGAATTACCGTTGACTTTAAAAAGGAAACCGATGCCGTGGCAAATGAAATTGCCGAAACGGCTGATGATATGCCAATATATAAATACCCGCCGCTTAGTTTGCTTGACAGCATAAACAGCGCTGACAGCAAAACCGTTGCAGCCGAGCTTGAAAGCACCGCACAACGCCTTGTCGACACGCTCAAAAGCTTTGGCGTTGAAACACAGGTTATAAACGTAAGTCGCGGTCCCACAGTTACACGCTACGAGCTGCAGCCTAAGGCTGGTGTAAAGATAAGCAAAATCACAAGCCTTGCCGACGACATAGCCCTAAACCTTGCCACTGCAGGCGTGCGAATTGAGGCGCCTATTCCTAACAAGGCGGCTGTTGGTATCGAGGTGCCAAACCGTGCAAGTGCAACGGTAGGTATTCGAGAGGTTATAGAGTCAAACACCTTCTCTGCATCAAAAAGCAAGCTCACAGTTTCTATGGGCAAAGACATTGGCGGTAACACAGTTGTTGCCGACATTGCAAAAATGCCTCACGGACTAATAGCCGGTGCTACAGGTAGCGGTAAATCGGTATGTATTAACTCGTTTATTATAAGTCTTTTGTATAAGGCTTCACCCGATGATGTTAAGTTGCTTATGGTTGACCCCAAAGTTGTTGAACTTGGCATCTATAATGGTATTCCACACCTCATTGTCCCTGTTATTACTGAACCACGAAAGGCGGCTGGTGCTTTAGGCTGGGCAGTTAACGAAATGGAACAGCGCTACAAAATGTTTGCCGACCGTGACGTTCGTAATATTGAGGGCTATAATAAACTTGTTGAAACACTTGTAGACGAACCTGAGGTTAAAAAGATGCCTCGAATCGTAATAATTATCGACGAGCTTGCCGACCTTATGATGACAGCACCAAAAGAGGTTGAGGATTCTATCAACCGTATTGCTGCAAAGGCGCGTGCTGCAGGTATTCACCTACTTATTGCAACACAGCGTCCGTCAGTAAACGTTGTAACAGGCGTTATTAAAGCTAATATTCCAACCCGTATCGCATTCGCAGTATCATCGCATATCGACAGCGGTACAATACTTGACTGTGCAGGCGCTGAAAAACTACTTGGCCGCGGCGATATGCTGTTCCGCCCTGTTGGCGCTAATAAACCGAACCGAATTCAAGGCTGCTTTGTAAGTGACGAAGAGGTCGAGCGAGTTGTTGAATTTGTAAAGAGTGGCGGCAAAGCTAATTATGATGACAACATTATGCTTGAAATCGAACGTCAGGCAGCTATCGAAAAACAACAGCGCACCGGCGTTGTTGAAGAAGGCGCTAACGATGACGACCCGGTTCTTGACGAAGCTATCAAGGTTGTAGTTGAGCTTGGTCAAGCATCTACTTCCCTATTACAAAGAAAATTAAAGCTCGGCTATGCCCGTGCCGCGCGTATAATCGACCAAATGGAAGAACGCGGCATTATAGGCGGCTACGAGGGAGCCAAACCCCGTCAGGTGCTTATAACACCTGAACAGTTAATGGAAATGCGCGCAGGAAGCGAAGATTAATTCACAATGCATAATGCATAATTAACTAAAAACTAAAGCACCTACTTCTAAAAATAAAGTAGGTGCTTAATTTTATGTGTCAACTGCGCATTGTGAATTATGCATTGTGCAGTTTATCAAATACCATATTGTTTACTGTTCTGCGCACAGTCATCATAGTATCGGTTTCAAGAATGCACTTGTTAAATCTAACCTCGCCAACGATGTCTTCAATAGCCTTAACAACAGCTTCTTTACCGCAAAGGCTACTTGCTAGTTGCATTACGCGCATATCCTCTAAACCTTCATAAAATGCACGAATTCGGGTTGATTCCCAAGCTGTGCCGTCGGGTGCTGGATATACCATATATGCGTCACCGCTTGCGGCAAAGCATTCGCCATCCGAGCTTGCAAATGGATCAAGTTTGTCATAAGACCACTGGTTGTTATAGTAGTTATAACCCCAATGCAAAAAGCCCTTTATGTCATACTTGAACATCTGTGCACCTATGCAGCGCACACGAGCAAGTTCCATTGCAAAGTGGCAGTTACTAACATCAATACACTGACCACCGCAATAATATGTCCAAAGGTCCTTTACACCGTTATCAATAAACTCGTGAACAACCATTGTCTTTGGTACGGGATGCTTGCTAAGACCTAATTTACAAAATTCATAGTGTGATATAGCGTCGAGTGTTTCGTAATCTTCTACTAAATCATATATTGAATCTCTAACCTTTTTATACTGCTCAAAATGTTCGGCAATTGGCTCGTCAGATACGTGGAACCAACATTTTTTATCTTCGCCGCGCTCTTTCATATGTGCAATAAATCCACTAAGAAACGCACGTATAAATGTATTATACTCTTTTGATAGTGGATTTGTTCCCCAACCAAAAATGGTCTTCTTTTCGCCGTTCTCGGTTGCTACTACCTTTGGTGTGCTATCTGCACCCCATTGTGAAAACACAGGCGAAATTTCATAATACTTAACGCCAACACGCTTATACATATCAAGCCAGCGGTCAAGATTTTCGTAACCGAAAGTGTAATTATCGCCGTCTTTGTAAACGTCTATTAGCTGTGTGGTTGTGCGCTCACCGCCGCCGCGAGTATCAAGCGCATAGGTAAGAAGCGGCACCATAAGCATATTTCTACCGTTTTCTACGGCAGTTTTAGCAAAGTTTTCGCAAATTTCAAAATGGCGGTCACTAAATACCTCTACATTATAATAATCGGCAAGACAGTCGGCATAAAACCACTGTGTAAAAATAAGGCTTTGTTCGGGGATTTCTACGTCCTTAATATCAATCTTAAGCTCGTGCTCTACGGCTACCTCTTCGGTAGGTGTAAAGCCCTTGCTTGTAATACCAGCCTTTAAAAGCTTAATTTTAAGAATATGCTCGCCCGCAATTTCACCGCGTGGGTCAATGTCAATCCACAAAGCGCGACTTTGCTGTGGATGGAAACGGAAGGTGCCGTGGTATTTTAGCGGACGTAAAAGATCGGGGTAAAGACCTGGTTCGTGAACCTTTGGTAGCGGAGTGCAGGTTGTGTATGTAGGCAGCTCTGCAGGAATGTTTACAACCTCACGAATTGTAACGTAAGGTGCCAAATCACCCTCTACAACAGGTTTAAAGGCTACCTGCCAAGTGCCCTCAAAGCGACCAACAAGCTGGAAAGAATATTTTTGATTTTTAAATATTTTTTCTTCACGAAGCTCGGTGAACTCGTTAATGTCAGACGTTAAAAAGCATTTTTCAAGTGATGATACAAGTCTTGAATTAAAGCTCATTTTGTTTACCTCCCAAAAGGTGCATATATTTTAAGTTTATTATAAAAAATACCGATTGAAAAGTCAATCGGTATTTCTTACTTTAGCCTAAAACAATCATTTCAAAAAGTCCCACAGAAGGACGGCCTTGGCATACAACCTCAACTATGATGCGGTTTTGTGCCTCAACGTTTTCACCGGCAGTTATAACGTAATCGTTATTAGCGGTAGGATAGTAATCATTCCTCTGACTACCCTGTTCCATATGGAAAGCCCTTGGGCCATCTACCCTAAAGCCTTCTGGAGTTATAAATCTAATAGACAGATTTTCAGGAATTCCCCAGAAACGACCAACAATTCTTATGTTTACACCAATACTCTCACCCGGCTTAATACGTGGACATCTGTCGTAAGAAATAACAGCATTACCATAACCTAAGTCGGCGTCAAAAGAATACTCACTTCGCTCAAAAAGATGCTTTCCTTCAAGAGTTCCATAAAGTGGCGGTGTTTCGGTGTCGGTAGGCTCGTCGGTTACGGTAACGCTATAGTTACGGATAGTAGATGCAGTAACCGGTACAAGCTTCAAAACTCTGTCGGTAAGGTCGGTTATTGTAAGTGGATATCTTGGGTCACAGCCCATATTTATAGATACGGTAACAATTTTATCACCAATATACTCCTGCCAATCCTCAGGAATACCACCCTTGCCGTTTATAATACCAAGAATAGAACCAACAGTAGCAGCAGTACAGTCGGTGTCATCACCACAGTTAATGGCAGTTATCATCGACTTTTTAAAATCACCCTCGCCATAAAGTATACCTAAAATAGCAAATGCAACGTTAGCGGGCGCCTGGAACCAACCAATATCCTCCGACTGCTTAACAAGGTCGTTTCTTGTAGTCACCCAATCAACACCATTGTCATAGTTATCAAGTAATAGCTTTATAGCCTTTGCCATACGACAATCTTCGGGGATTTTTGTAAGACCGATATCAATAAGTTTACGAATATCGCTTTCAACAAAAGCAGCACTTTCGAGTGCAGCTACAAACACTGCGGCGTATGTACCCTCGCCTATGCCGTGGTCGATGCAAGCATCCTTAAATGCATATTTAATCGCGGCATCAGGATTACCGGGGTTAAGGCAAGCCCAAATTTCAGTACGAATCCAAGCACCGTTTGAATTTTTCCAATAGTCATTGTTTATAGCACCGCAAAGAGGTGGCTGTATGCCGTATCTCATATTAGATTTACCGATACCATATTCTGCCCAGTGAGGTACTATAAAGCTAATCCAATACTCACCAAGATCTAAAGCGGTCATATTAAACGGACCGTTTTCTTCAAGGTATCTAAGCCATACAAGCTGCAAATCGAGATCGTCATTAGGTAGTGGCTCACCCTTTGGTGTGGTAAAGCCCGGAATGTCCAAAAGTTCCCTCTTGCCCTCAAAAGGTCCACCCATTGTACCACCGATATTTTTACCTATCCAACAGCCGTGGATTTTGTCACGAAGCTCTGCGCGATTAAAGTTCATATTCATAGCAAATTTCTCCTTGTAATTTATTGCTATTTTTAATATACTAATAACAGCATAGATTTGCAAGTCAATATCTATCATAAATTTGACTCAATCGCTCAAAACACAAGGTGGTGACAAAAGTGCAGTTTGATATAATATCACAATTACCAAGCTTTTACAGTCCCGTATACATAGGTAACACCGAGCGATTTGTTTGCTATAACGGTCAGGTCCCGCTTTCTACCGACGAGATAACCTCGCTTCATTTTCATAAATGTCTTGAAATAGGTGTATGCACTGCAGGTAGTGGCAACTGCATAATAGACAACCGCCTCTATAGATATAATAAAGGTGATATACAAATCGTTTTACCCTATCAACCGCACCTTGCTAACGGCGATGCCAAAAACCGTGGCAGATGGATTTGGTTTTCTTATGACCCGTATAAACTAACATCTAACGACGATATAGGCAACCGCATTGCAAAAATAATTGAAAAACAGGTGAACTTTAGCGGTGTCTTTTCTCCGCAAGAATACCCTGAACTTTCCACAATCATAAGCAAGTGTATTGACGAAACACAAAACGGTAAAGGTCTTTCACAGCTTTATGCTCTTTTGCTTGTGCAACAGTTAATTCTTGAATTGTCGCGGATTGAATGCGATTTAAAGAACAACATTGTGACTCGCCGTCGCAGTTTTGATAAAATGCTACCGGCACTTACACATATATCTGAAAATCTTAGCAATTCAGAGGAATTAACACTCGAAGTTTTAGCTAACAAGTGCTTTATAAGCACCGCCACATTGCGACGCTATTTTTACGAATTTACCGATATGTCACCACAACAGTTTATAGCTCAAGCTCGCATAAACCACTCACAATATCTGCTAAGCAATACAAATAAAAGCATAACCGAAATATCGGATGCTGTGGGGTTTGAATCAATATCATGCTTTACCCGTGCATTCAAGCGTCATACCGGCGTCAGTCCATCAGAGTACAGAAAATAAAAATGAAAGGCGGTATAGTTATGAATAAAGATGCTTTACTGCAAACAATTTCATTTCAATCTGATGATTTTAAAATTGCTATTTCTGACAGAATGTCATCCAACTCAAAAAACGCTTTCCATCCCGAAATTGAAATAAAACTTTTTTATGAGGGCAATTCAATTCAAACTATCGGCTCTAAAACCATAATTGCAAATGCGGGCGATATTACCATTGCTAATCCTTACGAGGTTCACGCAAACATTCAAACCGATTTGCACAGTGGCAAATACTACATTATAATGATAGACCCCGATTTTTTTGAGAACACCGGTCTTATTGATACCGATTTGCGTAGTTTGCTTATAACAAACGGAGCCGCATTTAATAACCACATCAAAAACAACAGCAGGCTAAACGAAATAATAATGCAGGTTATAAAAGAGGCTAATGAACAAAAAGAATATTATCAATCAATAATACGAAATCTTATGGCACAGTTTTTCTGCCTACTGCTTCGCGAACATCTATATCAAGGCAAACCACGTCTTTTAACTACAAAAGAGATTAAAAAGGTTGCTTTAATAGAGCCGGCAATTACAAAAATCTTTAACGATTATAGCCAAAACATAACGGTTGAAGAGTTATCATCCCTTTGTCATCTGAGCAAATATTATTTTTGTCGCATATTTAAAGAAGTAACGGGTGATACACCAATAAACTATATCACCCGACACAGAATCAACATAGCCAAGGCAATGCTAAAAGATAAAAGCAAAACCATACAGGAGGTTGCTACTCTTTGTGGATATAATGATATAAGTTATTTTTATCGTTGCTATAAAAAAATAACCGGTAAAACACCAAGAAAATAAAAAATCTTTGCATTTTTGCAAGGATTTTTTTATTTTTACAGCAAAATAAAGCAATATAATCCAAAAACATAACATTATCGGCTATTGTTAAAGGTAGTATACAGTGATATAATTTTTCGTAAGAAAGGGGTTGTCATTATGAAAACCATCAAAAAAATAGATATTCACGCTCACGCAAGACCTTTTAAACACATGGCACCTGTGTATTCTCGTGACCATTCTTTTGTTTGCGCCGAAGAACTCATAAAATTTTATGATGATCTTAACATAGAAAAGGGTGTGTTATTACCGCTTGTTTCTCCCGAGTATCATCCTTTTCCTATTACATCTACCGATTGCGCCCACACAGCCGAAAGATTTCCTGACCGTTTTTTATGGTTTTGCGGAATAGACCCGCGGTCTTGCGGCAACAAAGTAACTGCTGATTTTACCCCGTTGCTTCAATATTATAAGTCTTTAGGTGCTAAAGGTGTTGGCGAGCTTACCGCACAGCTTTATGTTGACGATCCTCTTATGGATAATATGTTTTACCACTGCGCCGCTTGTGATATGCCCGTTACCATAGATATGGGCATTCAGTTTGGCGGTTGCTACGGTATTGTTGATGATATTGGTTTACCCAGACTTGAAAAAATGCTTAAAAAACATAAAAACTTAAAAATACTCGGTCACTCTCAACCATTCTGGGCAGAAATATCTTCCGACGTGACACAAGAAAACCGTAGCGGCTATCCAAAAGGCAAAGTAACCGAAGGCAGAGTTGCCGAGCTTATGCGCGAATATGAAAACCTCTACTGCGATTTATCTGCAGGCAGCGGCTCTAACGCCATGATGCGCGATCCCGAATATGCTGCAAGATTTATAGAAGAATTTGCTGACCGCATTTTATACGGCTGTGACATATGTCAAATATTTAATACCTTCCAATATGATTTCGATGCATTTTTAACCAAGCTTCGCACAGATGGTATGATAAGCGAAGAAAACTACTATAAAATTGTTCGCGGCAATGCAATTAAACTGTTAAATTTAAAAGAAGACGAATAAGGAAACAAAATTTATGAAAAAATTAGCACTACTTGGCGGCGAACCACTCTTCACTCAAGAAAGAGCACCAAAAGATCTGTTTAAATGGCCTATTCTTACACAAGATGATATTGACGCCGCAACCGAGGTTATAGTGAATAATAAATTCTCAGGCACCGATATTACCATACAGTTTCAAGACGAGTTTGCCGAGTGGCAGGGCCGCAAATATGCACTTGCCTTTACAAACGGTACTATGTCACTTACGGCGGCTATGTTTGCAATAGGGCTAAGCGAAGGCGACGAAATTATATGCCCTACCAAAACATACTGGGCAAGCATTTCTCAGGCGTCATATTTTGGCGCAAAGGTAGTTTTTTGCAATATTAAAGATAATCTTAATATGGATCCTGATGATTTAGAGCGTTGCATTACTCCCAAAACTAAAGCTATTATGGTGGTGCATTACTTTGGCTACCCTTGTGATATGGACAAAATTATGAAAATCGCTAACCGACACAACCTTTATGTTGTAGAAGACGTTTCTCACGCACAAGGTTCATTATATAAAGGGAAAAAGGTAGGTAATTTTGGTCATATAGCAGCAATGTCTATGATGAGTCAAAAGGCTTTTGCGGCAGGCGAAATGGGTATGCTTGTTACCGATGACCGCAAGCTTTATGAGCGCGCCATCGCTTTTGGACATTATGAGCGTAATAACGAAAAGTTTATTGAGGAAAGCGAAGAGCTTAAAGACTATTTTCATATAGCTTTAGGTGGTGTGAAAGGCCGTGTTAATCAGCTTTGCGCCGCTTTAGGTCGCGGACAGTTAAAGTATTATGATGAGCGTTGTACCGAAATTAGACGTGCTATGAATTATTTTTATGACTGTCTGGAGGGTTTACCCGGCATTAAACCCCACCGCATAGACGAATCTGACGGTTCACATATGGGTGGTTACTATAGCCCACAGCTTTTATATTCCCCCGAAGAGCTTGGCGGTCTTTCATCAAGTCGCTTTGCCGCGGCTGTAACAGCCGAACTAAATGGCGCAGGCGGCTGCCGCGCAGGTGCAAACTATTGTTTACATACACACAAATATTTTAAAACCTTTGACCCACGCCATTCAACCACCCAAAAGGACTATATAGCCGATGATGCTAGCTTGGATGTATCATTAAAAAAAGAATGCATTTCGGTTCCTTGGTTTAAAAACTTAAACAAAGAATGGATTGACCGCTATGTTCAGGTTTATAAAAAGGTGGTAGAAAATTACCAAGAGCTTCTTGAAGAAGACCTTAACAAGAATAAAATTGAAGGAATATGGTATGGATCTGACTATGATAAAAAGCAATAAACATCCCCTCACCTTTGCAATTCTTGGTTGCGGTGTGGCGGCTACAATTCATGCAGATGCTATAAACCAGCTTGAAGGTGCTGCGCTAAAAGGCGTTTTTGACCCCAATATATCAAGCCGCGAAACCTTTTCCCAAAAGTATAATATAACGCCTTATAACAGCTTCAATGAACTGCTAAATGACGGAGAAGTTGATATTGTTTGCGTATGCACACCAAGCTTTTTACACGCCGAAAATGCAATCGATATTTTAAACAGCGGCAAGCACGCGGTAGTAGAAAAGCCAATGGCAATGTCAAGTGATGATGCCGAAGCTATAATAAAGGCAAGTCACGACAGCGGAAAGCTTGTAACGGTTATTTCGCAAATTCGTTTTTCACCCGATGTTGAAAGAATTAAAAAACTACTTTCAGAAAACGCGTTTGGTAAAATTTCACTATGCAGTCTTTCAATGAATTATTATCGCACCCCCGAATACTATTCCGGCAGTAATTGGCGCGGCTCGCTCACCCTTGACGGCGGCACACTTATGAATCAAGGCATTCACGGCATCGACCTTATTGAATATATTTTGGGACCCGTTAAAGACGTAAAAGGAAAGACAGCCACGCTTGTACACAATATTGAAGCTCCGGATACCGCCGTTGCAATAGTAGAATTTGAAAGTGGTGTACTTGGTGTTATTGAAAGCTCTACCTGCGCTTATCCCGGTTTTTCAAGACGGCTTAAAATTCAAGGCGATAAGGGTTACGTTGTTTTAAAAGAAAACAACATTGAAAAATTGATGCTGGGCGGCGAAAAAATAATTGACCGAGTCAATTCGGAACATATAGTAAAAACTGCAAAAGACCCTACTAAAATACTTTGTGGGCTACATTTGTTACAACTGCAAAATTTTGTAGGTGCAATAAGGGGCGATGAACCCTTGCTTGTAGATGGGTTTGAGGGCAGGAAAGCCATAAAAATGATAGAAAAGATTTATAGCAACACCTAATGTAAAAGGAGAAAATATGAAGGTTTATTTGATGACCGATTTAGAGGGTGTGGCAGGAGTATTGGATATTGCCAACTGGTGTTGCAACAACAGTCGGTATTATGATATGGCAAAAAAACTATTAACCGACGAAGTTAATGCGGCAATTGACGGTTTTTTTGCTGCAGGTGCTGACGAAGTAGTTGTTCAAGACGGTCATGGTACCGGTGCCATAGACATAAATCTGTTGGATAAACGTGCTACCCTTCAAAACAAATGGGACGGTCCATACCCTTTTGGGTTAGACGAAAGCTATGATGTAATGGCGTGGGTAGGTCAACATCCAAAGTCGGGAACAGAGTATGGTCATTTGTGCCATACGGGGTCCATGGCAGTTCTTGACTCAACAATAAATAATATTTCGGTTGGCGAATATGGTGTGCACGTCTTTTTAGGACAGATATTCAATGTGACACCCATTTTTGCCAGTGGATGCCGCGCCTTTACAAAAGAAGCAAAAAGCTTAGTTAAAGGCATTGAAACCGTTGCTGTTAAAAAAGGTACTAAATCGGGTACCGGTGACGAATGTGGACCGAAAGAATATGAGGTTCGCAACACTGCGGCAGTGCATCTTAAACACAAAAAAGCATGCAAACTAATACGCAGAGGAGCTAAAAAATCGCTTAAAAGATATATGGCAAACCCAAATGTTTTTAAACCGATAAAAATCCATCCTCCCTATTCGCGCACTGTTATCTTTAGAGCAACGGAAACCTCACCCCAACTAACGATAAAAAAAGATAACTTTGATGATTTAGTATTACTTTTAAATTCTTAATATTTATAAAAAACACAAGGCTTGAGGTTTAACCTCAAGCCTTGTGTTTTTTTATTCTGCTTTTGCTTCCATAATTGCGCGGAAGTCGTCGCCCGAAATTTTTTCGTTTTCAAATAGTACCTTTGCAACCTCGTGAAGCTTGGGCATTGCTCCCTTAAGAAGCTCAAGTGCCTTTTCATACTGCTTCATAACAACTGCTTCAATTTCGTCGTCAATGGTAGCGGCTGTCTTTTCAGAGTAGTTAGGTGTTGACGAGAAATCACGACCTAAGAACACCTCGTTATTGTCGTCGCCGTAAACTACAAGACCTAACTTGTCGCTCATACCAAAGCGTGTAACCATTTTACGAGCGAGTTCTGTAGCACGCTGAATATCATTTGATGCGCCGGTGCAAACGTCATCTTGGGTTAGCTGCTCTGCAGCACGACCACCAAGAAGTGAACAAATCTGCTCTAAAATTTGATTTTTACTGGTATGACCCTTTTCTTCGGTAGGCAGGTACATTGTATAACCTGCTGCCATACCGCGTGGAATAATCGAGATTTGATGCACAGGGTCTTGCGTTGGCAAGAAATACGATACAATAGCGTGGCCCGCCTCGTGATAAGAGGTTACCATCTTGTCTTTTTCGCGCACCTTATGAGATTTCTTTTCGGTACCCATTACAACCTTAATGGTAGCTTCCTCAATCTCTTCTTGGGTAATAGCCTTTTTATTGTGGCGAACTGCAAGAAGTGCTGCTTCGTTAAGCAGGTTTTCAAGGTCAGCACCCGTAAAGCCTGAGGTTGATTTTGCAATGGTAGCAAGGTTTACATCAGGGCCTAAAGGCTTACCGCGAGAATGAACCTTTAGTATCTCTTCTCTACCCTTTACGTCTGGGTAGTTAACGGTAATCTGACGGTCGAAACGGCCGGGGCGCAAAAGTGCTTTATCAAGTATATCGGGGCGGTTAGTTGCCGCCATAACTATTACGCCTTCATTAGTGCCAAAGCCGTCCATTTCAACAAGCATTTGGTTAAGTGTTTGCTCACGTTCGTCGTGACCGCCACCAAGACCTGCACCACGCTGACGACCAACGGCGTCAATTTCGTCTATGAATATAATTGCAGGGGCATTCTTTTTGGCTTCACCAAACAAATCACGCACACGCGATGCACCCACACCAACAAACATTTCTACAAAGTCAGAACCCGATATTGAGAAGAATGGCACACCTGCTTCACCTGCAACTGCGCGCGCAAGCAAGGTTTTACCCGTTCCGGGAGGGCCAACAAGAAGCACACCTTTTGGTATACGGGCGCCTAATTCATTAAACTTTTTAGGGTCTTTAAGGAAATCAACAATTTCCTTCATTTCTTCTTTTTCTTCATCGGCACCTGCAACGTCGGCAAAGGTGGTCTTTTTGCGACCGTCATCCTTGCGAACCTTGGCCTTGCCAAAGTTCATGGTTTTATCGCCGCCCATAGAAGCGCTCATTCTTTTCATAAAGAATATGCCGAGCGCCACCATAACACCAATAAGCAATACCTGAGGTATCATAGCAACAAGCCATGATGTTTGACCGCCCTCAATATAATCGTAGTCAATAAATTTTTCGGTACCCTTAGGATTTTCTTTATTGTTTGCTCTTATAAATTCATTTACATCATTATAAAAAAGCTCAGGTGAAGCAACACTATAGTGATACTTTTTGCCATCCTCACGCACCGTGTAGGACAAATCGCCGCTATACAAATTAAGAGTAAAAGCGGAAATTTCATTGCTTTCAATCTTTTCTACGATTTCGTTATACTTCATTTTTTCTGTTGTGTTGGCAACCTTTGTTGCTACAAAGAACGAAACCGCTAACACAACAGGTATTAAAATAATCAGTAGTATGTTTTTAATGTTCTTTTTCAAGATTTTTTACGCACCTTTCAGTTATTCGCCGCCATAAACAGACGGATGGAGTATGCCCACATAGGGTAGATTTCTATATTTTTCGTTATAATCAAGGCCATAGCCTATAACAAACTCATCAGGTATGGTTTTGCCAACATAGTCGGCAGTTATGTCTGCCCTTCGATTTGCAGGCTTGTCAAGCAGGGTGCAAATTTTAATACTGTTTGCATTTCTGCCCATAAGCACACCACTCAAATACGAAAGTGTTATGCCCGAATCTAAAATATCCTCAACTATAAGTATATCCATACCGTCGGGATCTATATCGAGATCTTTTTTAAACTTTACAACACCGGTGGTTTTTGTGCCACTGTAAGATGACACCGCAATAAAATCTATTTGACAGTCACACTTAATCTCGCGAAGCAGGTCTGACAAAAACACAACCGCACCTTTAAGCACGCTAACAACCAGCAGTTTTTTACCCGCATAATCGCGTGTTATTTGTTCACCCAGTCTAGCGCAAATTTGTTTTAATTCCTGCTCGTCAATTAGAATGCTTTTAACATCTCTCTCCATAGTTTTCCCCTTAAATTTTTTCTACATTAATTTTATAAATTTTTTGACTGTTTTCATCTGCCGCCACACGCTCAGCCACACCAATTTTGTGTATCCAAACAACACCTAAATCGTCAGCGAGCACAGGCCAAACACTGCGTTCAGCCAATGGAATTTTATATTCACAAAAAAGTTTTTTAAGTGTTTTGGTGCAATTTTTGTTTTTAAGTCGAACCGTGTCACCCGACTCACGCTGCCTTAACACCAATTTTCCCATTATTTTATCACAGTCTAATATATTTTTTAATAACAAATTATGAACTTTTTTATTATTTTTAAATAAATCGTTATTTTCTTCCGAAATATCAACACTGTAAGTAATGCTCGGCGCCATTCTTTTGGCAGATGCTATTTTTAAAAGCCCGTTTTCATAAGCGGCGGTCATATCACCCGAAAGACTAATTTTTCCGCCTCCCACACAAATATCATAAATGCGGTTAATGTGAAAATTGTCTACCTTTACACCACAGACGCTACAGTGCTTTGCAATAACGCGCTTTGCAATTGCAGGGTGCAAGCCCTTTAGCTCATCAGCCGACAAAACACCGTCCCCACATAATGCATTATACTCTTTTCGCACCACTCGGTTTATAAAATCCTCATCCTCGCGAATCGACGCAGTCATTCGGCTGACGGTGTTTTCAACCGATTCATTAAAGGTTTTTAGAACGGGTACAACATTATGCCTTATTTTATTACGTGTGTAATCGTCGCACAGATTGGTGCTGTCGGTTACAAAATCTATGCCGTTTTGCGCGCAGTAGTTTTCAATGTCTTCACGCGTGCAAAGCAGTAACGGACGAATGTATCTATCACGCTTATAGGGTATGCCGCAAAGTCCCGAAAGTGATGTGCCGCGTGTAAGATTAAACAGCACCGTTTCAATATTATCGCTTGCTGTGTGAGCAGTAGCTACAATATCGGTATCAAGACTTTCAAAAAAATCATAGCGTAGCTGCCGCGCCGCAAGCTCAAGACTTAAACGGTTTTGACGAGCAAACTCAGGCACATCGGCCGAGCCCATAAAGCACTCTACACCACGTAGCTTACACTGTTCTAACACAAAGGTCTGGTCACGAACAGCCTCGTCACCGCGAATTTCATGATTAAAATGCGCTGCGCTGATTTTTTCAATATTAAATTGGTCTTTTAGTTTAAGCAGCGCATCAAGCAACGCCATTGAGTCGGCGCCACCCGAAAGTGCTACCGTTACATGCTTTACATTTTGCAGCAAATTGAAGCGGTTTATCGCCTCGGTTACCTTTTTTAACATTATCTGAACACATCCACCGATGTAAATCTTGTGTATTGACCATCCCAATGAAGCGGAATAATGCCCGTTTCACCGTGGCGGTTTTTAGCAACAATGCACTCTGATTTTGTGTTGTCACTTAAATCTTCGTCAGAACTTTTTTCGCCGTCGTAATAAGCATCGCGATAAAGGAACAACACAATATCTGCATCCTGCTCGATAGAACCCGAATCACGCAAATCTGAAAGCGCAGGTTTGTGTGACTTGCCCTTAGCCTCAGTACCACGTGAAAGCTGTGCGCAAGCAATTACAGGCACTTTAAGCTCCTTTGCCATTATTTTAAGGCTACGGGTAATCTCTGATATCTCTTGCACACGGTTATCATTTTGACGAGGTGAGTGCATAAGACCTAAATAGTCGATAACCACCAAATCGACACGCTTCATACGGCGAAGCTTTGCCTTCATTTCAGGCACGGTTATATTAGAGCTTTCATCAAAATAAAGCTCGGCTTTAGAAAGGTTCTCACCCGCTTGTGTTAGTCTTGTCCACTCTTCCGGCTCTAAATCACCTGTGCGCAGCTTTTCGCTTTTGATTGCAGCCTCGCTTGAAAGCATACGCTGTGCCAACTGATCTCTTGTCATTTCAAGTGAGAAAAAGCACACTGTTTTGCCAGCCTGCACTGCAACATTGCGCGCAATGTTAAGCGCAAATGAGGTTTTACCCATACCTGGACGAGCACCAAGAATAATAAGGTCAGACTTATTAAGCCCTGTAATCATTCGGTCAAGCTCACCAATACCCGAGGGTATACCTATGTAATCATCGCGGGTTTCGGGGTCGTTGATTTTGGTAAGTCGGTCATACGTTTCAGCCGAGATTACATCCTTAATATGCGTAAGACCACCGATTTCTCTACCGTCACGAATTTCAAAAATACGCTGTTCGGCACTGTCTAACAGCTTGCCCGAATCCATTGTGTTTTCGTTAATATCTTTAAGAATACCCTTTGCCGCACCCATAAGTGCTCGCTGATAAAACTGCTCGCGAATAATGCCAACATATGTAAGCACATTCGCTGAGGACGGCACAGTCTGTACTAATCGGGTTAGATATTCCTTGCCGCCTGCTTCGTCATAAACGCCTTCTTTTTTAAGACGCTCAAGCAAAGAGATAAAATCGATGGACTGGCTAAGTTCGTACATAGATGCAATAGCCGAATAAATCTCTTTGTGCTGCGGTATGTAGAAATATTCAGTTTTTACCTGAACTGCAACCTCGTTGATGCATTCGGGATCAATTATCATAGAGCCAAGCACGGCCTGCTCAGCGCCTACCGAATACGGCAGTCTGCCGCCGTCAATATCATAGATAAGGTTGTTATCACTCATAACAAAATTACTCCGTTACCTTTACTGTAATTTTTGCGGTAATGCCTACATATAGCTTGATTTCGGCTGTGTATTCGCCAAAATTTTTAATGTCGGCAACGCTCATTTTTTTGCGGTCTACCACAATACCAAGCTCTTGTTTTACCTGTTCGGCAATTTCTTTAGAGGTTACGCTACCAAAAAGACGACCGTTACTACCTGCCTTTGCCTTAATGGTAACGCTCTTGCCCTCTAATTTTTCGGCAGTAGCCTTTGCAGCATCAATTTCCTCTTGCTTGTGGTGAGCGGCTGCTGCCTCGCGGCTTTTAAGCTCACTCATAGCAGCAGAGTCGGCCTCTATTGCTAAATTTTTTGGAAAAAGGAAATTACGAGCGTATCCGTCAGACACATTGCAAAGCTCTCCTTTTTTGCCCTTGCCTTTTACATCAGCTAATAAAATAACCTTCATAATATATTAATCTTCCTTTCAAAGTGTAAATCAATTATGTATTGCGGAAGGCATAAACGCCTCCCTCATATTATACCTCCAAAATAACAGGAAGTATCATCGGACTTCTGTGCGTTTTACTGTATAAGAATTTTGCCACGTTATCTTTAATACGTGTTTTTATGGTATTCCAATCCTTAACACCCAAAACATAACAGTTTTCAAGCACATTGCAGACCACTCGGTCTAACTGATCCATAAGCTCGTCAGATTCTTTTACATAAACAAATCCGCGTGACACTATATCGGGACCTGCCACAACCTCGCGAGTGTAAGAGTCAATCGCAACATTTACAACAATTATGCCGTCCTCTGATAAATGCTTGCGGTCGCGAAGCACTATGCTGCCAACGTCACCTACGCCGAGCCCGTCAACCAGCACTCTGCCTGCAGTAACCGTTTCGGTGCATTTAATACCGCTGTTTGATACCTCAAACACATTGCCGTTAGCGCCAATCATAACATTTTTATAATCTATTCCCATAGCATAAGCCAGTTGCGCGTGCTTATAAAGATGCTTTTGCTCGCCGTGAATGGGTATAAAGTATTTTGGTTTTATAATGCTGAGCAACAGCTTTTGCTCTTCTTGACAAGCGTGACCCGAAACGTGAACGTCATACATTTTTTCATATACAACATTAGCGCCTCGCTTCATAAGCTCGTTTACAACGCGACTTACAAGCTTTTCGTTACCCGGTATTGGTGTTGCCGAAATAATTATCATATCCCCGGGGGCAATCTCGACCTGACGGTGCTCATTTGTAGCCATACGCGTCAGAGCCGACATAGGTTCGCCCTGACTGCCTGTGGTAATTACAACCAATTCACGCGGCGAATAATTTTTTATGGTTTCAATCTCAACAAGTATGCCTTTGGGCACATTTAAATAACCAAGCTCAGTCGCAACACTTACAACATTAAGCATACTTTTGCCCGATACAGCAACCTTGCGTTTGCAACGAGCGGCTTCATCAATAATCTGCTGTATACGGTGAATGTTTGAAGAAAAGGTTGCAACAACTATGCGGTGCCCCTCTGCCTTTTTAAAAAGGTTTGAAAGCGATTCGCCAACCAAACGCTCTGATGATGTGTAGCCGGGTCGCTCGGCATTGGTAGAGTCGGACAGCATAGCTAAAACACCTTTTTTGCCAAGCTCGGCGAAACGGGCAAGGTCAATAACCTTATCGTCAATGGGTGTTGTGTCTATTTTAAAGTCACCCATATGCACAACGGTTCCCGCGCCGCATGTAATGGCAAAGCCAACCGCGTCGGGTATAGAGTGATTTACGTGAATAAACTCAACTTTAAATTTACCAAGCGATATTACACCGCCCGCATTAACCTCGTTAAGCTTAGCATCGCCTAATAATTTATGTTCTTTAAGTTTGCCCGATATAAGACCAATAGTAAGGCGTGTTGCGTATATTGGTATATTTAACTGCTTCAGCAGATACGGAATTGCGCCAATGTGGTCCTCGTGGCCGTGGGTTACAACAAGGCCCTTAATTTTATCGCGATTTTCGAGCACATAGGTAAAATCGGGAATAACGCTGTCAATACCTGGAGTGTCTTCATCGGGAAAGGTCATTCCGCAGTCGACAAGCAGCATATCACCGTCATATTCATAAAGGGTAATGTTCTTACCAACCTCACCCAAGCCGCCAAGTGGTATGATTTTTACGGGCTTTTGGGGTGCCTTTGGCGCTGAGCTACGCTTTTTAGGCGCAGAAGAAGTCTGCTTTTTGCCCACAGCTTTGTTTTGAGTTGGCTTGCTTGTAGGTTTTGAATTTTTAGTTGTTTTAGGGTTTGTAGATTTCTTTGGTGCGGGTTTTGCGCTGCCGCTTACAAGATTTTGCACCGCGCGCTTTGCGGCAGAATCGTTTTGTTTATTGTTTGTTTTTTTACTAATGTTCTTATTTTTGTTTTCACTCATTAAAATAATTTTTCCTCCATTAAGTTTAGTTATGTAATATAAATCTGCATCCTACCAACGCAGAATAAAAGTCGAATTAAATAGTGCTAATACCCCAAGATAATATCTATAATATTGTACTATTATTTCATATAACTTGTCAAGGAAAAATGTTATTATAATCACTATTATAATAATTATATAATATAATGTTGTCGAACTTTACATATCGTAATCAAATATTTTATACTTTTTGCTAATTGAAAAATGTAATTATCACATTATATAATAAATATAAGGAGGTCGATTTTATGAAAAAGACAATTAAAATATTGGCAGTTTTGTTTTCAATTGCTCTCGCGTTGACACTTTGCTCTTGCAATAAAAAAGATATAACTCAATTATCATCCACCTCTACAACCACACAAAATTCCAGAACACTACTTAGAACAATGACCGCAAGCGACGACATAAGCAACATTGAACAAATAAAAATATTATCGGGCACTTGTGCTACAGGCGCTCCTGTAATTACCGACAAAAATGATTTACAGTTTTTGCAAAAATATACTTACAGTCACTATCGCTCTGCAAAAAAAGAAAATTCAGAGCAATTACTCAAAGACAAAACCGATTTTAGCTTAGAGGTTGTCACAAAAGCGGAAACAAAATTTTATCTTTATGTTATGCAAGACGGTAGTATTGCGATAGCGCAAATGTGCGGTGACAGCGAGGTACCTGATATTGCGTATGATTTTTATACTGCAGATAAAGAAAATACGCTAACAAAAGAAAAACTTGAATCATTCTAAAAAAACCGTCCCGAGTGTTCGTATGAACACTCGGGACTAATATTACCAGTTAACCTGCCAACGTTTTGAATATTTACCACTTGCGTGTTTTGTGGCTGTGGGGTCATTGGTTTTTGAGTTTTTAACCTTTTCGCTTAAAATTTCATTAAATTCTTTTGTATCAAGCGGAAGCTTAACAGTAACGCCGCCCTTCCAGCTTGAAAGATACGCTGCATTTGAGAGGGTTAATTCATAAATACCGTCGGTACCCGGAGATAATAACTCCTCACCATAAATAATAGAATTGATGTAATTTTGAATAATCTTTTTGTGTGCTTCGCCGTCTTTTGAACCGCTTACAAATTCTTCATATTCGCACTTAATGCTTGGGAACAATTGCTCTGCGTTAAAACAAATTTCACGCTCATCCTCGGGCAATTTCCACCATTTTAGCGTACCGTTTTCTACAACGATTTTGCCGCGAGTTCCCGAAATTTCAAGTCGGTTAGTACCGGGGAATTCACCCGTCGAGGTTATGAATACGCCTGTTGCGCCGTTTGGGTAACGGGTTTGCAAAATTACATCGTCTTCAACTTCTATGTTGTGGTATTTACCTACCTCACAGTTAGCAGTAATCTCACAAGGCATACCGCAAATCCACTGCCACAAATCAAGGTTGTGAGGTGCTTGGTTAAGCAGCACACCGCCGCCTTCACCTGCCCAGGTAGCTCGCCAACCGGCCGAATCATAATAACGCTGTGTGCGATACCAGTTGGTAATTATCCAAACAGTGCGTTTAAGTTCGCCCAAATCACCGCTTTTTACAATCTCGCGTGCTTTGGCAAACACATCGTTTGTACGCTGATTAAACATAATAGCAAACTTTTTGTCAGTAGTCTTGACAAGCTCATTAATGGCTTTCGCCTTGCTGACAGTAATATCTACCGGCTTTTCAACCAAAACATTAAGCCCTGCGCGCAAAGCATCCATTGCTATATCACAGTGCAGCTTGTGCGGTGTAGATACTATAACAGCATCAATAAGACCACTATTAAACATTTGATTGTAATCATCAAAAATTTCTACACCTATGTAATTTTCTTTAGCAAACTCACGACGGTCAGACGAAATATCGCACACGGCGCCAAGCACGGCACCCTCTACCTGACCACCGAAAAGTGTGTTTGCGTGTGCAGTACCTATGTTACCAATACCTACTATACCTACACGAACTTTATCCATAGTAACACCTACTTTAGAATTGGCATCGTAGCAAAACTAAATTGTTTTGCTACGATTAATAATTGTTATTATACCTTTGCGCTACCGTATGTACCGTTTGTATCAGCGAATGTTGCTGTTACGTTTTCTTTCTTTTTAGATGTTGCAACGCGTTTCATAAGTTCTTCGTAGTAAAGGTCTTCATCAAATGGAATTTCAACCTCACGACCCAAGAAATCAGAAAGATGCATTGCATTTGAAAGAATAACGCCCTTAAGACCTTCAGCGCCTTCGGCAATAAGTGGTGTACCGTGCAAAATCTTACCTGCCCAAGCATTTATAACACCAATATGCTGTGGGTTGGTCTTTTCAATTTCAATTTCAAGATTATGTGTTTTAACAGAACCAAAAACTTCGGTATTAGTCTTTGTAAATTCAGATTCCTTCATTTCAAATTCGGTAACCGTAAGTTTGTCATCTTCTACAACAAGCTTAGCGCCGTCCATTTGAACTTCAAAACGGTTTGTGCCCTTGCCGTCACCTGTTGTGGTAATAAATACACCTGTTGCGCCGTTTTCGTACTCAACAAATGTTGTTACGTCGTCGTCAACCTCAATGTCGTGCCATTTGCCGTACTTAATCTTTGACTGAACCTTTACGGGCATACCGCAAATCCACTGCCAAAGGTCAAGCTGATGAGGACACTGGTTAAGAAGAACGCCGCCGCCTTCACCTGCCCATGTAGCACGCCAGTCGCTTGAATTATAGTAAGCCTGTGAACGATACCAGTTAGTGATAAGCCAGTTTGTACGGCGAATTTCACCGTATTTGCCCGAGTGAACAAGCTCGTGCATCTTGCGGTAAACAGGGTTGGTACGCTGGTTAAACATCATACCAAAAACAACCTCGGGGTGCTTTTCTGATTCGGCAATCATCTCACGAACCTGACGTGTATAAACACCTGCAGGCTTTTCACACATAACGTGAATACCGCGTTTCATGCATTCCATTGAATATTTAGCGTGATCGTAGTGAGGAACTGCAACAAGACAAGCATTGATAAGACCACTGTCAAGCATTTCGATAGCATCGGTAAAATATGTAATATTTGCATCGGGGTATTTAGATTTACCAAATTCGCATCTATCTGGATTTTTATCGCAAATAGCAACAAGCTCAACCTCGGGGCAGTTGCCGCCCATAATGTTAGAGGTGTGGCCTGTACCCATATTACCAAAACCTATAATACCAAGTTTAATTTTATCCATAATAATATTCCTACCTTTCAATTAAAAGCCGCAAGATTTGAGATACTTGTAGCTGCGTGTAATGCAGTCGAACGGATCTTCGCCGTGGCAGTTATCCTGCTCTACGAGCATATACTTAACGCCGGCACCTTCAGCCGCCTTAAATACGCGGTCAAAGTTAATGTTGCCTTCGCCTACTACTGCAATATTGTCGTTAAACTCTTTAAATGTATCGCTAAAAGCATAGTCTTTAAGATGAATTACAGGAAGTCTGCCCGAAAGCTTTTCAATCCAAGCCGCAGGGTCTGCGCCACCTGCTTGTACCCAGAAGGTATCAAGTATAAAGCCAAGCTCATCTGGTGCAAAATCCTCTGCCAAGTGCTCAAGAACGTTTTTACCGTCAAATTTTATAAACTCTTTAGCGTGGTTATGGTACATAAAGTATTTACCGTTTGCCTTAACAGCCTTGATAATGTCAACATATTCGTTATAAAAATCTTTATATGTAAGACCTTCACGGCTGGTAGAAAAGTCATGATAGCCAAGACCAATATTGTCACAACCAAAGATATCGTGGCCCTTACAAACCTTTACGATATCCTCTTTAAGCTGTGCGGGTGGAGTATGAGTTACTACACACTTGAGGCCGTTTTTGTCAAGATTTTCTTTAAGCCATTCGGGTTCGTAGTCACAAACACCGCTTATTTGAACATTTTTATAACCAATGTCGGCTACCTTTTTAAGTGTTTCTGCAAAATCATCAAGATTTTTGCAATGGTCACGCAAAGTATAAAACTGAATACCTATTTCCATAATTTGTACCCCCTAAAACTATTTTAAAATAGTTTTTTAAATTCGGTGCAAGCATAATCAAATGCTTCTTCATTATTAGCAAACTTAATTTCGCCAACAGCGCTTTCCTCGCCCTCGCGTTCAAGACCTGCAAGGCCTACAAACTCGGTAAGGTGTGGTTCCATTGTAAACACTGTGCCACCCTGAGCCAAGTATTCGGGAATAATAAGGCTATAGTTACCGTCGCCCTTACCCGGAGGCACTACAACACCGTCAGACATTCTTGCGTCCTTAACGTGAACATACTTAATGCGATGCTTTAGCATATTCCAAGCTTCAGCGGTATCTTGACCGCACTGAACAAAGTTAGCAGTGTCAAATACACCCTCAATTTCGGGGAATGTATCAAGAATTTCAAGACAGCGTGGAGCAATGTCGCCATAAATGCCCTTTTCGTTTTCGTGGCAGAATGTAACACCTGAGCCGCGAATTATATCGAGCATTTTGCCAAGGCGGTCCATAACCTCGTTTTTGTAATCAGCGGGGTCCTTACCCTTTGGAATAAAGAATGAGAATGCGCGCAAATTTTTTGCGTCAAGTATATGAGCAAACTCAATCATCTTTTTAAGATTTTCAAGGTGAGCCGCAAAATCGCCTGTTTCAATGTCGATTTTACCAATAGATGAACCGATAGCCCAGGTTTCAAGACCTGCGGCATCCATCTTTGCCTTTACTTCACGAATTTTATCAACCTCAACACCTGCAATCCAAGTGCCGTCAACGTTACGAATTTCAAGACCTGCAAGGCCATTGCGGTGCATGGCCTTGATTTGTTCGTCTATCATTGGGCTTGCTTCATCAGCAAAGCCATAAATTTTTACGTTATTGTTCATATTTTTTCTCCTTATACGCCGGAATAAGCTGAGAAGCCACCGTCAACGGGAACTGTTATACCGGTTACAAAGCCTGATTTTGTTTCGTCAAGCAACCACTCTACTGTACCGAGTAATTCTTCTGCTTCGCCAAAACGGCCCATTGGGGTTGAACGCAAAATCTTGTCGGTACGTGGGGTTGGTGTGCCGTCCTCGTTAAAGAGAAGCGCACGATTTTGGTTTGATACAAAGAAACCGGGAGCGATAGCATTTACACGGATACCCTCTTTTGCAAAGTGAACTGCAAGCCAAGAGGTAAAGTTGGTTACTGCTGCCTTTGCTGCAGAGTAAGCAGGAATCTTGGTAAGAGGACGGTAAGCGTTCATTGAAGATACGTTAAGCACCGAGCAACCCTTACGGCCAATCATATCCACCATAAATACCTGACTTGGAAGAAGTACGCCTTTAAGGTTAAGGTCAAATACAAAATCAAAGCCCTTTTCGTCAATGTTAAAGAATGTAAGAATATCTTCTGCTGATTCATCACCCTTAACGTACTCTTCGTGAGCGGTTGTGCATTTGGGATTGTTACCGCCGGCACCGTTTACAAGAATATCGCACTTGCCAAAATCAGCAAGAACCTGCTGGTGAACTGCTTCAATATCTGCCTTATCAAGGCAGTTGCATTTATAAGCCTTTGCAACTCCGCCCTTGGCATTGATGCCGTCAGCCACCTTTTTTGCTGCTTCTTCGTTAAGGTCAAGGAGCGCTACTTTTGCGCCTTTGCTTGCTAAAAATTCTGCAAAGCCTGAGCAAAGCACGCCGCCTGCTCCTGTTACTACTATTACTTTTTCCATTATTTATTACCTTCCTTTTCAAGTGTATCCCAAACGCCAAGCATATACATAATGCCGAGTGCGCGGTCATATAAACCATAACCTGGTCTTACTGTACCTGCCTTTTCGCCCCAAAGGTGTCTGCCGTGGTCGGGACGGATGTATCCGTCAAAGCCACAATCGTGGTAAGCCTTAAGTATATCAAGAATACCTGTGTCACCGTCACAGTCGCGGTGACTTGCTTCTGAGAAATCGCCGTTCTCGAAATGCTTAACGTTACGAACGTGAGCAAATGCAATGCGGTCGCAGTGCTTTCTTACAATGTCAGCCACGTTGTTTTCAGGGTTAGCGTTAAGGCTACCCGAGCAAAGTGTTAAGCAGTTATATGGGCTGTCAACCATCTTTAAGAATCGGTCAATGCTTGGCTCGTCAATAAGCAGACGTGGCAGACCAAATATATCCCATGGTGGATCGTCCATGTGTATTGCCATCTTAATACCTGTTTCTTCACAAACGGGCATCAATTTTTCGAGGAAGTATTTAAGATTTGCCCAAAGCTTTTCGTGGTCAACGCCCTCATAGGCCTTAAACAGCTCGTCAAGCTTTGCCATTCTTTCAGGCTCCCAACCCGGAAATGACATATTATATTTTTCGGTAAACTCAAGAATGTAGTTTGCCATTGCATTGTAGTCGTCCTGAATCATACCCTTTTCATAAAAAAGTGCGGTAGAGCCATCACCTACAGGGTGGAACAAGTCCGAACGGGTCCAGTCAAATATAGGCATAAAGTTATAGCAAATAACCTTTACACCAAACTTTGCAAGATTGCGTATTGTTTGAATATAGTTTTCAATGTACTTATCGCGTGAAGGCAAACCGATTTTAATATCATCGTGAACGTTAACCGACTCAACAACGTCAATGTTAAATCCGTATTCGTCACACTGTGCCTTTACCTTTGCGATTTCTTCTTCGCTCCAGATTTCACCGGGCATTTTGTCGTGAAGAGCCCAAACAATTCCCGTAACACCGGGGATTTGCTTGATGTCTTGCAGCGAGATTTTGTCATTACCCTCGCCATACCAACGAAATGTCATTTGCATGTGCTTACACCATCCGTTTTTTAAATTTTTTCAACAATTTTATAGGCATAGTATACCATTGTTAAATACATTATACCCAATTACTTTTAACAATGGAATTGCAAATATTATCTTTAAACATTGCAAATTGTATCAAAGTGTGGTATAATCAATAAAAACAATAGGCAGAGGTACTTGACCCCTGCCTGTTTATCCTAATAAATTACGGTTTTATTGCTTTTTATAATACTTTAAAAGTTTTTCTCAAATTTCTAGAATTATGATAATGTGTAAAGTTAGTAGGCTTTTTCATAAGTTCAGTAGCAAGAGCCAAAACTGCTACAAGCGCAGGATTTGAGTGAATATGATAAACCTTTTCCTTACCGTTTTCGGTTTCTATGCTTGCTTCCGTAATAAATTTATATTCTTTTAATTTTGAAATTATCTCTTGGGCCCTTTCTTCTGTGATATTAAGATTAGATTTTAAAAGACTGATATTGAAAAGGTACGGCTCTATACTTTCAAGTAAAATTGCAGCATTTAAAAAATCCTTTTCACCTAAAAATGCAAACAGCTTGCAATAATCATCGATGTTATTTAGATTTTTAAGCCAACCGTCATCTGGTTCCGGCATACACAAAAAGTATTGCAGCTTTTCTTTTAGTGACATCATAATGATACCTTCGTCAAAAATGTTTTGTGAATGTCGATATTCATCTCCAGTCTCTTTTATTGTTTTTTTATAATTACCATCTGAAAAATGACCGTTGTTACCTGCTAACGCAAGTTGCAATACCCATAAGTACTCCATAACCTCATTAAATCGTTCAGCAACAGGTAATCCTACTATTCTTTTAGCAAGTTCTTGTTTTATTGAAATATTATCTTCGCACTTTCTGCTAAATAATGCATCGATAGAAACCTGTAAGCAATCGGCAATTTTAGGTAACAGTTCGCAATCGGGCATACCGCCGTTTTCCCATTTAGAAACAGCCTGTGCCGATACACTTACAAACGATGCTAACTGCTCTTGTGTTATTTTCTTTTCTTTACGAAACTTTGCTATATTTGCACCTATGTTATTCATAAATTTACCTCCATTTTTGTTTATAAGGCCTTACATCCTTATTATACATAAACTTACGGTTGAGTTCAACATAGGCGCATTTGACAAAAAACAACCAATGTTTGTATTTTTTATAAAATAAAGCCTCCCTTGCCTAAAGGGAGGTGGATTTTGCGGAGCAAAAGACGGAGGGATACAATGCAACGAAAACATAATAGCAATTTAACCAACATCGCCAAAATTTTAAGAAAGAACATGACTAAAGAAGAACGGCATTTATGGTATGATTTTTACGTTCCTATCCTGTGCGATTTTTACGACAAAAGGTTATAGATAATTATGTGGTAGATTTTTATTGTCACGAGGCAAAATTGATAGTCGAACTTGACGGTTCACAGCACTACGAAGAAAAAGGATTGCTAAAAGATAAAATACGCACAGAAAAAATCGAAAGCCGAAATCTTACAATAATTAGAATTCCTAACAATGAGATTAACAAAAATTTTAGCGATGTTTGCGAATATATCGATTTATATGTTAAAGAATCCCTCCGTCGCTAAAATCCCCTCGCACATAATATCCCTCCACCAAGCAAGCTTAGTCCCCCTCCTAACAGGAGCGGTCTCCCTCTGTCCTTCGGACATCTCCCTCACACTGTGAGGGAGTCTACCCTTTAGGCAAGGGAGGCTAAATAAAACATTAAAGGTAGATTTATACTATGAGCAAGTATTTTTCGCATAAACAAGACGGGCTTAACTGTCATTACTACTGTGACGAGCACCCCGACAAAGAGTCTTTTAAACTGCATACGCACGACACGTTTGAGCTATATATCTTTATGCACGGGCGCGGTAAATTTTTGATAGAGGGTAACGAATACCCCCTATCCCACGGTGATATTATACTGATGCGCCCTACCGAAGCGCATTACATAGATATAGACGCCACACGTCCCTACGAGCGTTTTTCGGCGCACTTTAGCAAGGATTTTTTCATGCCCTTTGATAAAGACGGCGTGTTGCTTGAAGCTTTTTTAAATCACGAGCCGGGCAGCTTTAACCGCTATACCCGTGACGACTTTAAACCTGAAATATATAACCTATTGGTTCAAAATCTTTTGAGCGAATCACAGAATCGACATTTGCAGGTAAGCTGTAATATGCTGTCACTACTAAACGAAATCTATAAAGTATATAAATCTCGCCGCGACACCGAAACGCAGGGTGAATCCCCCACACAGCGTATAGTAAGATATATAAACAACCACATAAATGATAACCTAACCCTTGATACTATATGCAATAAGTTTTATATAAGCAAAGCGCAACTGTGCCGCAGCTTTAAGACCGCTACCGGCTCTACTGTGCAAAACTATATAAACGCTAAGCGGCTTGTAAACGCCAAACGAATGCTATCAGAGGGCATATCCCCCACACGTGCCGCAACGCTTTGCGGATTTAATGATTATTCGGTATTTTATCGTGCTTTTTACAAGGAATACGGCAAAGCGCCGAAAAAGGAATATAATAAAGTTTAAAAGCACCGCTTTTGCGGTGCTTTTTGTTATTCCAATATATTACTTGTAATATAATCTACGCCGTAGTCTATAAGTCGTTCGGCGTCGCCGGGGTTGTCTACTGTCCAAACATTTACCTTTATTCCGTTTTCGTGGCAGGTGTCAATAACCTCTTTAGAGCATACCCAATAGCCGATATCTAAATCAAGCTTATATTCTTTTAAATAGCCTAAAATCTTGTCATCAAAGCGTTCAACAAGATACTGTATATTAGCATTTGGCTGCTGCGCTCTTAAATCCTTTAAGTTATCAAGATAAAAAGAAATAAATATTAGCTTTTCGGGGTCGTAATATTTTTCTACCTCAGCATAAATTTCTTTTATAACCTCGGGTGTCATTCGCTCTTTTAATTCAAGAACGGCAACCTTATCATAAAATGCGCAGATTGAAAGATAATCCTTTAAATCGGGAATTACAAAATCACTGCCTACTGCGCGGTTTTTTTGCGGCTTTAATGTAAGCGATTTAAGCTTTTTATAATCTGTGTCACCAATTTTTACATCCTCGTCGCAAAGGCGACCTGTAGTATCATCGTGATACACCAAAAACCTGCCGTCACGTGTTACGTGAACGTCGGTTTCAATACCTATGTAGCTGCGGTTACCTGCCGCAACAAAGGCAGAGATTGTGTTTTCAAGCTCAAGGCCCGAAAGACCTCTGTGCGCTACAAATTTTGTTCCGTTTTTGTTTTCGATTTTAATTGTGTTTGGCATTGTTAACTATCTCCTTTATCACTTCGCCTGCTATTATAAGCCCTGCTACACTCGGCACAAAAGGCACCGATCCGATTATATTATCGGGGTTTGTAATAGGCTCTTCTTTAGAATATACAACCTTAAGTTTTTTGACACCCTCTTTTTTAAGGCGTGTGCGCATAACCTTTGCAAGCGGACAAACGCTTGTTTTATATATATCGGTTATCTCAAATAATTCGGGATGAAGTTTATTACCCGTACCCATACTGCTGATGATTCTGGTGCCAACTTTATCAGCACGAACTATAAGCTCTACCTTGGCGGCAACCGTATCAATAGCATCAACAATATAATCATACTGTGACAAATCAAGCCCGTCTGCATTTTCGGGCAGATAAAACATTTTGTGTGCCGTCACCTTGCACTCGGGGTTAATGTCGAGTATTCTTTCACGGGCAACATCAACTTTATATTGCCCTATTGTTTTATGTGTTGCATAAAGCTGACGGTTTATGTTGGTTACGTTAAAGGTGTCGTTGTCTATAAGGTCAATAGCGCCAACGCCTGCGCGTGCAAGCGCCTCAACAGTATAGCTGCCTACACCGCCCACACCAAAAACCGCGACGTGACAGTTTTTAAGCTTGGTTATAGCATCTTCACCTAAAACGGCGATAGAACGTGTGTATTGATTTTCCATAAAGCTTCCTACTTGTCATATTTGTTGCAAAGCTCGTTTATCTGGTCGGCAAACTTTGCAATTTCTTTATTTGAGCTTTCTTTATTTTTATTGATAACTGAAAGCAATCGCTGACCTGCGGCATAAAGACGTGCAAATACTGTATCGGCACGGTGCCTGCCCTCGCTCTTCTTTTCAATTCGAACAATTCTACCTTTTTCTAAGCACTCACCTGTTACAAGGTCATATTTATCTCCGCTGAATGGCGCTATTGCATTTACACCGAGTGTAGATTCAATCTCTTTTGCAAAGTTGTCGCAAACGCTGTCGTCGCCGTGGTTTACAAAAACAGTTTTAAGACTGTTTTTTATATTAGACAGCCAACCAAGCAGCATATCTTTGTCGGCGTGGCCGCTAATGCCAGCAAGTGTTGCAATTCGCGCACGCACATTTATCTCTTCACCAAAAAGCTTAACTGTGGTTTCACCGTCTACAAGCTTTCGACCAACGGTGCCCTCTGACTGATAACCAACAAATAATATTGTGCTGTCAGCGCGCCATAGGTTGTGCTTTAAGTGATGACGGATTCGACCGGCCTCGCACATACCCGATGCCGATAAAATAACCTTGGGGCTTTCGTCAAAGTTTATCATTTTAGAATCATCAGATGTCACCGACAGTTTAAGTCCGTTAAAGCGTATGGGGTCTATGCCCTGCTCTAATAGGTCTAACGTTTCGGTATCATAATAATCGGTAAGACCCGACGAATAAATATTTGTAGCCTCAACCGCCAAAGGACTGTCAACATACACCGAGAAATTTGCATGATTTTTTATAAGCCCCTGCTCTTTAATATTTCGGATAAGATAAAGCATCTCTTGTGTTCTGCCGATGGCAAATGACGGTATTACCACATTGCCGCCGCGGTCAAAGGTTTCTTGTAATATCTCGGTAAGCTGCTCGGTGTAGTCAGGTCTCGCTCCGTGGGTGCGGTCACCGTAGGTTGACTCAATAACAACATAATCTGCAACAGGCGGAATACTCGGGTCATTTATAAGCGGACGGTTTGTATTGCCAAGGTCACCCGAAAATATAACACGTTCGGTTTTACCGCCCTCGGTAATTTCAAATAATATACTTGCAGAACCAAGCAAATGACCTGCATCTATAAATGTAATTCTAACACCGTCAAAAATCTCGGCGGGTTCGTTATAATCATAATGTCTAAATTGCTTTAACGCATTTTCAGCGTCAGCTAATGTGTAAAGCGGCACATATTCCTCATCGCCTGCACGCTTCGCTTTACGGTTACGCCACTCGGCTTCAAACTCTTGTATGTGAGCCGAATCGCGAAGCATAATATTGCAAAGCTTTCGTGTAGCTAAAGTAGAATATATTTCACCCTTAAAGCCTTGCGCTACAAGCGCGGGAATTTTGCCCGAGTGGTCGATATGCGCGTGTGTTAGGCACACAGCGTCAATATCGCAAGCTGAAACCGGAATTTCACAGTTTTCATAAATATCTGCGCCCTGCTCCATACCGCAATCGATGAGTATATTCTTGCCACAAGCCTCTAACAAAGTGCAAGAGCCGGTAACCTCATGCGCTGCGCCTAAAAAAGTTATTTTCATATCAAACACACTCCTTTTACTATTCTAAATTTATTTTAACACATTTATACTGTGAAATAAAGTAGAAATTGTAAACATATAAGCAAAAAACCGCCAATGGCGGTTTTTTGCTTATATAGGTTTAATTGTAAAGTTAAATTTAATTTTCTTTTCGTTCACTCTATATTCTTCTGCAAGCTGAGGACCGCATGAATTTGAGCCAAGACCTGACACCTTGTAGTCAATACGCAGGTGTGTTTTGCCGTCCTTTATAAGCTCGTTTGTATGCTCGGCTTTTGTCAGAGCATCGGCGCTGTAAGAGCTTACATTACATTCAAAGTCGTCGCTTTCAATGCACATTTTACCAATTGTCAACATTTTAGCGGCTGTATGATTACCGTGCTCTTGCGGGCGAATATAGTTTACATATTCGTAATCAGCGGCACTTTCAAACATACCAACATATCCTGCGTGACACATATCACGGTAGCTTTCATAAGGGCCATTTGCAAAATATTTAAAACCTGCATTTTCTTGCGGCAACACTACTTCAAAACCCAAACGTGGCAGCCAATAAGCATTTTCGCGAACATCACCGTCGAGTGATACATTGATTTTGCCCAAAATATCAACGCTTACTGTGAGTGTATATCTTATCCAAGGCATACGGCTTACACCGGCAACGCTACCCTTTACTGTAATCACATTATCGGTACATTCACATTCGTAAACCTTACCGAAACGAGTATGATAAAATTCTCCTACCCAGGTGATACCCCAGTGTGACTTTTCTTTTCGGTCGTTATCAGTCGGCGCACGCCAACAGGTAAGTTTTATCGGGTCACAAATCTGCTTTTCACCGTTGATAACAATATCGGTAAAATTGCCGTAATAGGGTGAGAAAACATAACGGAAATTTTCGCCCTCGATAATGTAATCATTACCCACTTCTTTTACCTGTGCCAAAGGTAATGCCTCTTCACTTACCTTTTGATAAGGCAATTCGTGTTGAGTATGCGCAATAACCTCATCACCCTTTAAAAGCCGGCAATTGAGATACGCGCCATATTCACAGTAAAGCTCGGGTGTATCGATATTCACCATTGTTTCACCAAGCGGTGCCAAATCTAAATCAATGGTATTTTCACTTACTGTTTTATCGTCGGCAGTAATAGAATACACAAACTTATATTCACTTAGGTTTGTAAAACTATAACGGTTTCTGATTTTTAAAACACCATTTTCAAAGCTTGTTACAATTGGCTGATATGCGGCCTTTACCTCAAGTGAGCCTGCCTTTAGTGTGCGGTCATAAAATACTACGCCGTCACAACAAAATTCGCCAAAGTGAACAAGCTCGCCAGGGAAGTCGCCACCGTAGCAAGCAACACCGTCTTTAAACACAGTGTGGTCAGCCCATTCCCAAACACAACCGCCTATAAGAGATTTATGTTTGTCAAACAGCTCGGTGTAATAGTAAACATCACCGGGTCCGTTACCCATAGCGTGAGCATATTCACAAAGAAATATTGGCTCGGTGATTTCGGGGTCCGCAACAAAACCCTCTAAATCACTGAATGATGAATACATACGAGAGTATATTTGCGACACACCGGGGAAACCTTCGCGGCAAGAGCACTCCCAATGACAAAGTCGCCCGTCACCTAAGGATTTTACATAATCAGCCATAGCAACAAAGTTGTCGCCGTGACCCGACTCGTTACCGAGTGACCACATAATAATACTTACATGGTTTTTGTCGCGCTGCACAGTACGCACCATACGCTCAACGTGTTCCTTTTTCCAGTCGGGATGCGTGCCCGGCCAGTTGCCTGCAGGTTCGGTATAATTATAGGGTTGTGACCCATATCGGCAAATAAAGCCGTGGGTTTCGATATCACATTCAAGTATTACGTAAAGACCGTACTGGTCACAAATCTCTATAAAGCGTGGTGGTGGTGGATAGTGAGAGGTGCGAACGCAGTTAATATTAAGCTTTTTCATTAGCTTAATATCACGAAGCAACTCTTCGTCAGTCTGATACCAGCCACCTGTAGCGCTTGTATCGTGATGATTTACACCGTAAAGCTTTACGGGCACACCGTTTATAAGCAATTCGTTATCTTTAGAAATCTCTATTGTTCTAAAAGCGGTTTTTTGAGTAATTTCTTCGCCGTCGCGTGTAATTTTCACAGTATAAAGGCGTGGCTTTTCGGCATTCCAAAAAATAGGATTTTCAACCGCAAACTCTACAACTTCCCCACTTTGCTCAGCGATAAAATTGCCGTTTGTATCATATAGCGAAATACTCGCTTCTTTGCCGCAATTTACAGCGATTTTATCGTCAAAAGATTTAACATCAATATCAGTTATGTGGTCAAACGGGCGCTGTAAAATATAACAATCGCGGAAAATGCCGTTCATTCTGAAAAAGTCTTGGTCTTCAAGATAACTGCCGCAGCACCATTTAAGCACCTTAACGGTGATATCGTTTGAGCCTTCGGCAACAAACTCGGTAATATCAAATTCGGCTTGCAGGTGACTGCCCTCGGTAAAACCTACATACTTGCCGTTTATGTAAAGAAATGCACAAGACGACACGCCCTCAAGCACAAAATACACCTTGCCCCAAAGCTTTTCGATAATAAACTCGCGGTTATAAACACCGCAAGGGTTATCGTCGGGTACATAGGGCATATCGACAGGATATGGGTATTCTTGATTTGAGTAGTTTACTATATCGTACCCCTCTGTTTGCCAACACGAAGGCACGGGTATAGTGTCCCAATTATCTATTTTTTCGGGCACATCAAACTCGCGCTCAAAATATTTAAAATTCCAGATACCGTTAAGTAATTTATATTCAGACACACCGCTTGGTATATAGTAACTACGCGGTGCGCAACGGTTTTCGCTCGTTTTGAAAGGATTTTCATAAATTCGCATGATATTACCTCTTATCCCTAAGATATAGCGTTCGTGTGTTTCGGTGTTTGTACACGCTTAATACCAAACCAACACCCAAGTACATACAAATAAGTGATGTGCCGCCAGCACTAAAGAACGGTAACGTTACACCAATAACTGGAAGCAGCGCCACGCACATACCTATGTTTATGGTAATTTGCGCAAGCATCATACCAAAAAAGCCAATGCACATTATTTTGCCGTTTTGTCTGTTGCAGTTTCTTGCAATATTAACAGCTCGAAAAGCTATTGCCGCAAGTGCCAATAAAACCACCATACAGCCCAAAAAGCCCAATTCTTCGCCTATGCTTACAAAAATGAAGTCATTTTGCCCCTCTGGCACGCCGCCTATTTGGGTAAGGCTACCGTTAAACAGACCTTGTCCGCTAAAGCCACCGTTTGCAAGCGCCATTCGGCCGCGATATTGCTGATAGGTAGCTCCCATTATATCTGACTCTATATCAAACATATTAATGAGTCGAGCGCGCTGCTCATCATTCATTATTACAAAATAAATAAGAGGTGAAGCGGCTATGAGCAATGTAAAGGCCAAAATAAAATACTTCCACGAAACACCTGCCGCCCACATCATGCAAAGCACCATAACGGCAAAAACAAGCGCCGTGCCGTCGTCGCCCTGAAAATGTATAAGCACCACGGGAAATGCACCATGCAAGCACACGGGAATTAAGGTTTTCAACTTGTTTATAGTTGGTTTAACCTTGCTTAAATGGGTAGCAAAGGTAATGATAAAGCATATTTTTAAAAGCTCGGACGGCTGAAATGTAGTAAAGCCTAAATCAAGCCAGGCCTTATCGTCAGTACCCTCGGGCGCCCAGCCGATAAAGAATGTAAGTATTACGGGTATTACACCGAGTAGCACAAATAAATACCAAAATTTTGAATACTTGTCAAAATCTATGCCCGATATAACTATAGCAGCAACAAGACCTACAACAAGACCTATTATCTGCACCAATAGCGGACGCAGAGTATCAAGATATCTTGTAGCCGAATAAACCGCCAAACAACCATAGCTTGTTGCAAATACACAAAGTATTACCATAAGCTTGTCGGTTTCACGAATAAAGTCGGCAATACGCGATATAATTCTGCCCATCCTTGCCACCTGCCCTTCAAGTTTATATACATAGTTATTATATAGAATTATTAATTGTTTTTCAAGTGTTATGGCAATAAAAAATGTCGCTGCATATTTTTGCAACGACATTTACATTTATTTAAGTTATGCTTATTTCATTATTATATGGTATAGATACTGCGGCGCCCTTGCGAGATACAGTAACAGATGATGCTTTTGAAGCAAGCTTTAACGCGAAGTCAATACTTTTGCCTTGCGAAATAGCGCTTATAAAATATCCTGTAAAGGTGTCACCCGCGGCTGTAGTATCAATAACCTCGGTTTCATATATTGGCTGTCTTATAAATGTGTCAGCATTTTTAAAAATACAGCCCTTTTCGCCCAAAGTAAGTATCAGGTTGCTGTCGGGATATTTTTGTATAAAGCTTTCAGCCATTTTATCGGGATTACTGCTTCCAAAAAGCGCTTCACCCTCGGTTTCGTTACAAAACCACCATTTTACATACTGTAGCGGTAAACTATGTATTGTTTCATCAAAAGGAGATGGATTAAATGCAATCTGCATTTTGTGCTCTATCGCGATTTTAAACGCAACCGACAAATTACTTATTTCATTTTGAAGAACCAATATATCGTTTCCATTGGCGTCTGAAAGAAACTGCTCAATATATTCTCGGTCAATCTCTCTATTGGTGCCACCATGCAGTAAAATGCTGTTTTGTCCGCTTTTATCAACCTGAATAATAGCGTGACCGCTATGATTTTTCACAGACTTGATGCGTGATATATTAACACCGCTCTCAGACATAATTTGTTTTAAAAATTCACCGTCACTGCCTAATATGGCGCCGTGAATAACCTTGCTTCCCGCACGGGAAAGCGCAATAGACTGATTAAGCCCCTTACCGCCCGGAAAAATTTGCATATTGCCAGAAGCCAATGTTTCACCCGCGCCAACAAAATGTTCAACCGAGTAAACGTAATCAATATTAAGTGAACCTAAATTATAAATTTTCATAAAACTACAACTCTATATGCTTCATAGTAATTTCTACTGCATCGGTAACCTTTATTGTGCCCACACCAAAAATTGAGGTGTGAAGCTTGTTGTTAATTGGTTTTGTCCAAGCCCCGTCAATGCAGTCTATACCAAAAGCAAGACCTAAAATTGAACCAACGGTTGCGCCGTTGCAGTCGGTATCAAAGCCTGTTTCTACCGACATACAAATAGATTTGCCAAAATCGCCGCCACCGTATAACAATGATGCTGCTACCACCATAGCATTAGATATGGTATGGCACCAACCATAAGAGGTATATTCATCATAGCGGCTGTGAATATCTTTAAAGCAGTCTTCTTGTGATACACCTTTTTCATAACCTGTTATAACGTCGGTAATTGCTTCATAAAGTCTTGAGGTATAAGGTATTTGTGCAAGTCCGCAATTAATTATGGCTTTTATATCGTTGGTGGTTGCCGCTGCTGCAAGCATAGCGGCTACAAACATTTCACCGTATATGCCGTTTTTTATGTGAGAAATTGACGCATCGCGAAATGCCATTTCTGCGGCAAGCTGTGGTTTACCTGGATTTATATAGCCAAAATAGTCACCGCGTATCTGTGCGCCAATCCACTCACGATAAGGGTTTTTATATACTGCCGATTCGGGTGGCTCGAAGCCGTTTACGAAGTTGCAAAATGCTACACGCTCGGCGGTGCAGTATGCATCTTTGGGTTGCAGGCTAAGCCAAATACGCGACATATCATAATCGGTAAAATCTTTTCCGTATTTTTCAATAAGCTTTTGGGCAAGTACTACGTAGTTTGTGTCATCATCAACAGGCATACCGTCCATTTCATCAGCAAATGGGCGCTTTTCAAAACGGAATCTATAATTTTCTACCATTTGGGTATCTATATCGCCACGAACGATATATCTATGCATTGGGTAATTGTTTGAGTTCTTTAGCACAGGTATCAATTCGTCGGTTTTTATGCCCTCGACCGTTTTGCCCAAAAGGCAACCGCAAATTCTGCCCATCCACGCACCGTGAATTTTATCCTTTAGATTTTTCTTATCTACAGTGCCCTTAAATTCAGGATTTTTTCTAAGCGCTCTAATTTCATCAAGCGTGGACGGCTCGTTATATTTATAGCCTTCAACCATTTTCGCGTTATGAACAATCTGGAACAAAACATCGCCAAGCTTTTTCTTTACCTCATCTTGCGGCAACCTTGTCACAACGGTAAAAAGTTCTTCATACTGTGCAATATCAAGACCCTCTTCTATCGACTGCTGATACTCGGTTTTAAGTCCAAGCGATGAATAATAAGACTCCCAGCTATGTATGTTTTCATATTTTGGCTTTAAGTCTTTTGTACCCTTGAGTTCCTCTGTAATTCTGGCGTCACTTTCAAAAACAAGGGCATCAAGTGAAATATCAAAATGCTTTGACATCTTTATAAGCTTGTCAAGCTCGGGTAACGACGCCCCGCTTTCCCACTTTTGCACCGATTGGCGCGAAACACCAAAAAGCTCTGCAAACTGCTCTTGTGACATATTAGCGTTTGCACGCAGTTTACTGATAACGTTATTTACTGCCATAACTACCGCTCCTATTTATTTTTTATTATTATATCAACCCTTTTGTAAAAACACAATAAACTTGAGATTGCTATTTTTGCAACCTGTGGTTGTCAAAAATTAAAGCTGTCCGAAAATATCGAACAGCTTTAATAAATTTATTCAACCGAAATTACCTTGTAGCCCTGAGACTCCACCGCATTTTTAAGCGATTCATCAGCAACATTTTCGCTTAATTCTACGTTTGCAACACCTGTTTTATGACTAATATCTAAAACAGTTACACCACCAAGATTTTCGAGGGCTGTCTTTGCGTGAGCTTCACAGTGAGGGCACATAAGTCCCTCTATTTTAATTACCTTTTTCATTTTTTTATTCTCCTTTTTTGTGGTTTTAAAAAAGTTAAGTCTAAGCGCATTCGTTACAACACAAAAGCTTGAAAGGCTCATTGCCGCTGCGCCAAACATTGGATTTAGTTCCCAACCGAGCAGCGATATGAATACCCCAGCCGCAAGCGGTATGCCGATCGTATTGTAAATAAACGCCCAGAATAGATTTTCTTTTATATTGGTAAACGTCTTTCGGCTAAGTCTTACAGCATCAACAACATCGGTAAGTCGGCTATTTGTAAGCACAATGTCGGCAGACTCGATTGCAATATCCATACCGCTACCAATTGCCATACCAATATCGGCGGCAGTTAGCGCTACCGCATCGTTAATGCCGTCGCCCACCATTATTACCCTGCCCTCTTTTTTAAGAGCCGTAATAACGTCGGCCTTGCCATCAGGCTTCACACCCGATTTTACCTCGTCTATACCGACAGTTTTAGCCACCGCATTTGCGGTTTTTTGGTTGTCGCCCGTAAGCATTACCACACGCACACCCATTTTTTTAAGCGCGTTTATTGAAGCTCTTGCTTCCTTCTTTATGGTATCTGCTACCGCGATAATACCTATTAACACATTGTTTTCTACAAACAAAAGTGGTGTTTTGCCTTCATTTGAAAGCTTGTCGGTAATTTCGTTGACAGCACTAATATCTATTCCTTTTTCTACCGCAGAAGTCACACTGCAACCAAAACAATATTTACCGTCAATAATTCCGCCTACACCAAAGCCGGCTGTTTCATTAAAATCTGATATTTCTAATTTACAGGTACCTTGTTGTTTTGCATATTCGTTGATAGCTAAAGCCAGCGGATGAGCACTGCCGTTTTCAAGTGTATATGCTATTTGCAAAAGCTTGTTTTGTTCGGTGTTGCCTATTGGTATAACATCCGTTACAGCAGATGTTCCGCTGGTTACGGTGCCCGTTTTATCAAGCACAACAATACTGCATTTGCCGCAAAGTTCAAGCGCTGATGCTGTTTTAAAAAGTATTCCTCGGCGAGCACCAACACCACTGCCAACCATTATTGCGACAGGTGTTGCAAGACCTAACGCGCACGGGCAACTGATTACCAGCACCGATATTGCGCGTGCTATTGCAAAACCAAATGTTTCGCCAACAATTAACCACACGATTAATGTTATAACAGCAATAACCAACACCACCGGCACAAACACTGCCGACACTTTATCGGCAACGCGAGCAATGGGTGCCTTTGTGGCCGAAGCATCGCTTACCAGCTTTACAATTCTTGCAAGAGTGCTGTCCTCACCCACTGCAGTAGCACGACACACAAGCCTGCTCGTTTTGTTTATAGTGCCGCTTGATACTCGACTGCCGATAACCTTATCTGACGGTATGCTCTCGCCGGTAAGGGCTGATTCATCAACCGCACTACTACCCTCAAGCACAACGCCGTCAACCGCAAAGCTTTCACCCGGAAGCACTATGAAAATATCGTCCTTTAAAACCTCATCTGCATTTACAGTAATTTCTTTGCCATCTTTTACAAGTGTTACGGTTTTAGGCGCTAACTCTAACAACGATTTTATTGCATTTGTGGTCTTGCCTTTAGCATAACCCTCTAACAATTTGCCAACCGTTATAAGCGTTAAAATCATAGCGGCAGATTCAAAATATAATCCATGCAACAGGTGTTGTTGCTCGTGAGATGTTACCACTGTCATTTTAAAGACATTTGCAAGACTGTAGCCATAAGCCGCCGCAGAGCCAAGGGCTACTAACGTGTCCATATTAGGCGCGCGATTTATAATACCCTTAAAGCCGTTTATAAAAAATCTTTGATTTATAACCATAACCGCTGTTGTAAGAAGTAGCTGTACCAGCGCCTGCGCCATAAAATTATCGGCTATAAAGCTTGGAAGTGGAGCACCCCACATACCGTGGAACATTGAAAAATACATAAGTATGGCGAGTAAAATGCAAGAGCTTATAAGTCGCACCAAAACCGTTTTGTTAGATTTGTTATCTACGATTTGTGACACTTGTTTCTTTTCTTTTTTGGCATTTTGCTCTATACCGTAACCCGCCTTTATAACGGCATCAATAATGGTATTAGCCTCTACCTTGCCTTCGACCGACATATCACCTGTAAGCAGATTAACACTACACTGTGTTACACCGTCAAGGGTGCCTACCGCCTTTTCAACGCGGGCGCTACAAGCCGCACAGCTCATACCCGTAACCTTAAATTTTTGCATTTTATCACCTCGGTTATCTTATGCTAACTGTATATATTATATATTTTTTGAATATGTTTTTCAAGTAATAAATAAGGCAACTGAAAAAATTTTTCAGTTGCCTTATAAATATTTTTAGAAGCCTAAAAGCTTGGTACCTGCTGTTTCAAGCGTGGTGCGTTTTGCTGTGGCATCGCTGTCGGTAGCGCCAACTGCGCTGATATAAAGCTTTATCTTAGGTTCGGTACCTGACGGACGAACTATAAGCGAGCTGCCGTCTGCAAGATAAAAGCCCAAAACATTTGATTTTGGTAAATTGATAGCTGTTATTTTTCCACTTGCTATGTCAAGGCTTTCGCTCTTATTAAGGTTATCAAAACGAGCAACCTTAATACCCTCAACCTCACTGGGCGGATTTGTAGCAAGGCTCTCCATAATACCGGCAATCTGCTTCATACCGGCTTGACCCTCACAGGTAAAGCTCTTTTGTGAGCAGTAGTAATAACCGTATTTGTCATAAAGCTCTGAAAGAACCTCGATAAGATTTTTACCCTGTGACTTATAGTACGCTACCATTTCGCAAATAAGCATTGACGCAATTACCGCGTCCTTATCACGCACGTAGGTGCCTGCCAAATAGCCATAGCTTTCTTCAAAGCCGAACACGTAACGCTCGGGGTGACCTTCTGCCTCAAGGTTTGCAATCTGCTCGCCTATAAACTTAAAGCCTGTAAGCACGTCACGAAGCTCGCAACCGTAATCCTCGGCAATTTTAAGACAAACGTCGCTTGTAACAATAGTCTTTACCGCAACGGGATTTTCGGGCAATGTACCGTTTGCCTTGCGGCATTTTAAAATATATTCGAGTAAAAGCGCGCCAACCTCGTTACCGCTAAACAAACGATACTCATCGCCGTTTGGTATAGCAATACCGACGCGGTCAGCATCAGGGTCGGTAGCAAGAAGCAGGTCGGGTTTTACTGTTTCAGCAAGCTTTAAAGCACACTCGAATGCTTGACGAATTTCAGGATTTGGGTACGGCGCTGTCGGGAAATTACCATTTGGCAATTCCTGTTCGGGAACTACAGTTACGTTAGTAGCACCAATTTTTGAAAGAATTGCGCGAACAGGCTTGTTACCTGAGCCGTGAAGTGGTGTATAAACCACATTAAGCTTTGACATATCAATATCGCGGTTTACGCGTCTGTCTTCTACAGCGGCAAGATAGGCGTCAATTACATCTTCGCCTATGTATTCAATCTTGCCTTCAGCCAAAGCGGTGTCAAAATCCACGCGACGAACGCCGTCAAAAATATCAACCTGATTCATAACCGAAAGCACATAATCGGCCGCCTCAAGACCTAACTGACAACCATCATTACCGTAAGCCTTGTAACCGTTATATTTTGATGGGTTGTGACTGGCTGTAACAACAATACCTGCATCACACTTTAAATGGCGTACTGCAAAAGACAGCATTGGGGTAGGCATAAGCTCTTTATAAATATATACCTTAATGCCGTTTGCCGCAAGAATTGCAGCGGCGTCACGCGCAAAAACATCTGATTTAATACGGCTGTCATAAGCTATTGCTACACTGCCGTTTTTAGTTACCGAGTTAACGTAATCTGCAAGACCTTGCGTAGCCTTGCCAACGGTATAAACGTTCATACGGTTGGTACCTGCGCCAATAACGCCGCGAAGACCGCCTGTACCGAATTCAAGGTCTTTATAAAAAGCATCATTTATAGCTTCGTCGTTACCTTCAATGCTTTTAAGCTCTGCAACCAAGTCAGCATCAATTGTTGCTTTTTCGCACCAAAGTTTATATTGCTCATTAACCATTGTCAAAACCTCCCTAAATTTATACATTATAATTTTATAATTATTTAGTTAACTTGTCAACCAAAATTTAGTAAGAGGTTTCGACAATAAATTGAAAATTGAAAGTTGAAAGTTGAAAATTATGGTGTGCCTATGGCACATTTATATTTCGTTCGCATAGCGAACTCCAAAATTATTCATTTTTCATTCTTCATTTAACTAAAGCTTCCAAGTCCAAAACTGACGGACAAAGCCTTGTCCACACGGTTCATAGCTCCGGGGTCAATACTACCCATTTTTTCTTTAAGTCGCTGTTTATCAATTGTTCTCACCTGTTCAAGCAGCACAATGCTGTCCTTTGCAAGACCGCAACACTCGGCGCTTATATCTATATGCGTAGGCAATTTTGATTTTTCGTGCTGACTGGTAATCGCGGCGGCAATTACGGTAGGACTGTACTTATTTCCAACATCGTTTTGCACTATAAGCACAGGCCGCACCCCGCCCTGTTCAGAGCCTACAACGGGGCTTAGGTCGGCGTAATATATTTCTCCTCGTTTTATATTCATTGACTATTCACACTCCGAAATATTACATTGTTGCATTACTATTTTTACCGATTTTGTAAAAATATAATCACGGCAAAATATAAATTTTGCCTTAATGCATTTTATGAAAATTAAATGCGTAGTGTGAAAATGAAAACAGCGGAGATAAATCCCCGCCGCACAATAAATATTTTGTTTGTAAGGAACGACCTGTGTCATCCGTTGCCCCGAAACCGTACACTGATTTATTCAGTGAAAATCCAATCTGCAACATATGCATTCCAATAACTAGTATTGCCACTTAAATAATCACCTTTAATTGCCCCCACTACAGTAGCTCTAATGCCATAAGATGTCGAAATATCCGCTATAAGAGAACTGCCATCAAATGTAGCTGTTACATTACTATAAGTGGCATAAGGATTGCTACCGTTCATTCCTGCTCTAATTATTTCAAACGGTGAAACAGTCAAAGTTTTGTTGGTTGGTAAATTAAACGTTTCAAGCGCAAAGCACTCATAGAACGAATATGCACCGATTAATTCTATTGAATCGGGAACAGTAACCTCGGTAAGATTAACACAGTTATAAAATGCATATCTATTGATTTTTGTAATGTTTTCTGACAACACAACCTTTTCCAATTTGTCAAGGCGGCTAAAGCCACTATTTAATACTTGTGTTACTGCAATATCATTGTAGGTTGCGGGAATTTCAAGTACTGTAGCATTAGTGGCTAATGTGCCCGCCTTTACACCATATGTACCATCATCAAGTAATATATATTCAAAAAGTTTATTTGTCGGATTTTCTTCGGGTGCTGATTCAATTGGTGGCACTTCAACTGCATTTGGATTTTCCCAATCAGATGCATAGTATTGTGTTGTTACAGTTACCTTAATTGTAGAATTGTTGTTGTGAGCATATGTTGTGGCAGTTCCTGACCATTTTTTTGATAATGCAACCGCTGCTACAGCCGGGTCAGATATATCACATTTTAGCGTTGTATCTATAGTTGCCCCATAGGTAGTCTTAGAAACACTGTTTGTTAGATTAACAATTCCATTTTCAAATGCAGAATTAAATCTATTTATACCAGCAGAATCACCAGTGACTGTATAAGTAGAGGTAGCACTCCAACTATCGCTTAAATAAAGTTTTGCACTTGTTAATCCTGATTGATAAAAGGCATACGACTCAATCTTTTTTAAGGTTTGTGGAAACTCGATGCTTGTCAATGATGTGCAATTATAAAACGCATAGCTTCCAATAGTAGTTATGCCTTCAGGAATTGTTATTGTCTGCAATCTAGACAAATCATAAAATCCATTATCTAAAATTTGTGTTACAGCAATTCCGTTGTAGGTGGCTGGTATTTCAATATTTGCTTCATATTTTGCCATACCGCCTGCCATAACACCATAAGTGCCATCCGAAAGCAAACTATAAACCAAAATTTCTTTTTCATTTGGGTCACCAGTCATAGTACTTAAATCATGCGTTTCGGTTGTTCCGTCGGTGTAATAAACGATAAGATTTGTGCCTGTTATTTCAGTTTTTTCTATGCCACGACCAGTATCACCCTTATCACCTTTTTCACCCTTTACAGAGCCGAGGCTTTGGGCGGTGGTTTCGTTTGTTTTGCGAACGTAAAGGTTGCCGTCTTGGATATACATTTCGGCAATGCCAACGCCATCAGCGCCATCGGCACCCTTAACGTTGCCAAGGTCAACGGTAGTGCCTGTTGTAAAGGTAACGCTTAAATTACCGTCAGCATCAAGTGTTACGCTTGCAATACCAACACCATCGTCACCATCTTTACCGTCGGCACCTGTAGCACCCGTTGCACCTGTAGCACCGGTGTCACCTTTATCGCCCTTGTCGCCTTTGTCGCCTTTTTCTCCCTTAACGTTACCAAGGTTTATGACAGTTGTATCAGAAAGAGTAATTACAAGCTCGTTATTATCGAGCGCTACGCTTGCAATACCAACACCGTCAGTACCATCTTTACCAGCGGCACCCGTTGCACCGGTGTCACCTTTATCGCCCTTGTCACCCTTTTCACCTTGTATACCTTGTTCACCCTGAACACCCTGTATACCTTGAATACCCTGTTCGCCTTGGTCACCCTTGTCGCCTTTATCACCTTTAGCGCCATCCTGACCGTTAAGACCGTCCTTACCTACAACAACACCTATTGTTTCGCTGTTGCCGTCAGAGTAGGTAATAACAAGCTGACCGTTAGTGTCTATCTCGGTTTTGGTTATACCAATACCGTCATCACCGTCTTTACCATCTTTACCAGCGGCACCGGTAGCACCGGTGTCACCCTTTTCGCCTTGGTCGCCCTTATCGCCTTTGTCACCTTTATCACCCTTAGCACCATCTTGACCGTTAAGACCATCTTTGCCAACCACTACGCCAAGGTTGTTTTCGTTTCCGTTTGAATAGGTGAGTACCAATTCACCGTTTGAATTGATTGTTGCAGATGTTACACCCACACCATCGTCACCGTTTGTGCCGTCGATGCCGTTTTTACCGTCTTTACCTACAACAATACCAATTTTTTCACTGTTACCGTTAGAGTATGTAATTACTAATTCACCGTTAGCATCTATTTCGGTTTCGGTTATGCCAATACCGTCATCACCATCTTTACCGTTAGCACCATTTGTGCCATTGGTACCGTCCTTGCCGACTACTTTACCAAGGTTTTCGGTATTACCGTCAGAGTAGGTGATAACAAGCTCGCCAAGTGTGTTAATTTCGGTTGACTGTACACCAATACCGTCGTCACCATCTTTGCCGTCTTGACCTGTAGCACCGGTGTCACCTTTGTCTCCCTTTTCGCCCTGTATACCTTGCTCGCCTTTGTCGCCTTTATCACCCTTGTCACCTTTGGCACCGTCTTGACCGTCTTTGCCATCGGCACCCTTAATATTACCAAGGTCAAGGGTTGTGCCATTGGTAAGGGTTATATTTAACTTACCATCGGTTATAACTATGTTTTGAATACCAACACCGTCTTGACCTGCGTCACCTTTATCACCCTTGGCACCTGTTTCGCCCTTTTCGCCTTGTATACCTTGGATACCTTGTTCACCTTGGTCACCCTTATCGCCTTTGTCGCCTTTTTCACCTTGCGCACCTGTAGCACCAGTTGC
>JAZQFX010000039.1:0-11617 GCA_045539695.1 Acutalibacteraceae bacterium | reverse complement strand
CTTGATTTCAGCGGGGCATTCCTTCCAACCGCCTGCATCGCGAGATTCATAATAGTATTCAAGGTTAGCCATGTGACCTGTGAAACGCCATGAAGATGAATCGTCCATATCAGATGCGCTGAAAGCATCAAAGCCTAATTCGCCAGCGCGCTTGTGGATATCTTCTGCAACCTTCTTTAAGCCTTCAAAGTTCTTGATGTCATCCATCTTGTAACCGGCTTTTTCAATAAGGGTGGGGTTAACAATGATGCCATAGCATTCATAGCAGTAACCGATAGAAACAAGGTTACCGTCTGCGTCATACATATTGTATGCATCTGTGTTAAGCTCTTTTGCAATTGCAGAATCTTTAAGATTTAAAGCATAATCTTTCCATTCTTTAACTGCATTCTGGTTACCGATAACAAACAAAGTAGGAGCTTCTGCTTTGTCCATTTCAGCAATCAAGGTTTGATTGTATGTACCTGAAGCTGCGGTGAGAACTTTAACCTCAACACCTGTTTCTTCTGTGTACATTTTTGCAACTTCTTGGAGAACCTCATCAGATTCAGGCTTGAAGTTTAGCCAGTAAACACGGCCTTTTTCGCCACCTGTGCAGCCTGCAAACAAGCCGACACAAAGGATGGCTATTAATAATAGGGATAGCGCTTTTTTCATTTGAATTTCCTCCTTCGAAAATTTCCGCACAAAGTGCGTTTTTTAAAATAATTTATTTTCACACCAAGTGGTGTAAAAATCAAGCTTTAGGTTTTGCAAGGGTGCCACCCTCACGCAAAGCTGTTTCAAGCTTCAGCTGACAGCTGCCGCACTCATCCTTAAGGACATTAAGCAAAACCTCTACCGCGCGTGTGCCCATCTGCTTACTGGGCTGCACAAGGGTTGTAAGTGTGGGGATAGTATATTTTGAAACCTGAATACCGTCTATCGCAATTAAAGAACAGTCGTCAGGCACATTTAGTCCCACAGTATTAAGCGCCTTTATCGCCGCAATTCCCATAGCATCCGCAATGGAAAAAATAGCAGTGAAATCCTTACCCTTTTTTAGAAAGCTTTCGGCAGCTTTAAAGGCGTCGTCTATATTAAAGCTTTTGGCCTCAATAATAAGGTCTTTATCTAATACTATGCCGGCACTTTTAAGGGCATCACAATAACCCTTAAAACGAAGCTCACTTATCGAGTGGTCGTCGGTTGTACCAAGTAGAACAGCAATTTTTTTATGACCTAAATCGGTCAGTGTTTTTACTGCACGAAAGGCCTCGGCATAGTCGTCAATATAAACCGAAGAATATGCCGTTTTTTTAAGACTGCCAAAGGTGTTTGTATATGTACAGCAGACAAACGGAACACCCAATGTGGCAATTTGCTCGGGTGTGTAATCAAACCGCCCGCCAAGAAAGATAAGTCCCTTCAATCTTTTAGACCTTACTAACGATGCGCCTTCGGCAAGCTCATCTTCGTTTGAACCGATTTGATGCATCACCATCGAATAATCTGCCCGGCTCACCTCTTTTTCAATCGCATGTAAAACCGAATTTAAAAAAGGGTTTCCAACACCGCGCACCACAACGCCGATAGTATCGGTTTGCATTTTGCCCAAGTCCCTTGCGCTGCTGTTTGGGACATAGTGCAGCTCTTCAATAGCTTTTAACACCTTGGCGCGCACCTCTTCACGCACGTCGGGGTGATTATTCAAAACACGGGAAATGGTGGTTATTGAAACACCACTGTATTTTGCAACGTCTTTAATGGTCATTGTGTTGTTCCTTTTTATCGAAAAAACATATAAAACATTCGTATATAAGAAACTGAAAACGTTTTCAGTTTTTCTGCAAATATATTTAACCATATTTTTCATCAAAAGTCAATACATTATAGCATTTTTGAGAATATTAACACAATTATATGAATAATTTTTATGCAATATGCATATATTTTACTATATACAGGTTCAAATTAGAGAACTTCACCAATTGTACCTTATCCTAAAAAATATAGACACATCATTGAAGATTACTCAAAAATGATGTGTCTAACTTTTTTAATATTGATTTTTTATAATAGGTCTTTTACATTTGCCCGAAAGTCTTAAAAAGGCTTGAAAACCCTTTATTTATTAAGTGCTTCGTTAACTGCAACTGCGCATGCAACAGTCATACCAACCATGGGGTTGTTACCTGCGCCAATCAAGCCCATCATCTCAACGTGAGCAGGAACAGAACTTGAACCTGCAAACTGAGCATCAGAGTGCATACGGCCCATTGTATCGGTCATACCGTAAGAAGCAGGACCAGCAGCCATATTGTCTGGGTGGAGTGTACGACCTGTACCGCCGCCTGATGCTACTGAGAAATACTTCTTGCCCTGTTCGATACATTCTTTCTTATAAGTACCTGCAACAGGATGCTGGAAGCGGGTTGGGTTGGTTGAGTTACCTGTAATAGATACGTCAACACCCTCTTTGTGCATAATTGCAACGCCTTCACGAACGTCGTCTGCACCGTAGCAACGAACCTTTGAACGCTCACCTGTTGAGTAAGCGGTTTCGTTTACTATTGCAAGCTCACCAGTATAGTAGTCAAACTTAGTCTGAACATAGGTAAAGCCGTCAATACGTGAAATGATTTGTGCAGCGTCTTTGCCAGGACCGTTAAGAATAACGCGAAGTGGCTCTTTACGTGCTTTGTTTGCGCTTCTTGCAAGACCGATAGCGCCTTCAGCAGCAGCGAATGATTCGTGACCTGCAAGGAAAGCAAAGCACTTGGTCTCTTCACGAAGAAGCATTGCGCCCAAGTTACCATGGCCTATACCAACCTTACGGTCGTCGGCAACAGAGCCCGGAATACAGAATGACTGAAGACCAAGACCGATTTTTTCTGCAGCTTCAGCAGCAGATGCAACCTTATCTTTAATAGCGATTGCGCAGCCTACAACGTAAGCCCAAGCAGCGTTTTCAAAGCAAATTGGCTGAATGCCCTTAACAATACCGTAAGCGTCAACGCCTGCATCGTCACAAATCTGCTTAGCCTCTTCAATAGAAGCGATGCCGTGCTTTGCGAGTTCTGCATTTATTTGATTAATTCTTCTTTCATAGCTTTCAAATAATGGCATAATCTGTTACCTCCCTAATTATTCTTCACGTGGGTCGATGAGGCGAGCAGCGTCATCTACACGTCCGTACTGGCCGCTTGCTTTCTCAAGAGCTTCGTTAGCGTCCATACCCTTTTTAATCATTTCCATCATTTTGCCAAGGTGAACAAACTTGTAGCCGATGATGGTGTCGTTTTCATCAACAGCACACTTTGTGATGTAACCTTCAGCAAGCTCGAGGTAACGAGGACCTTTAACCTTTGTAGCGTATGTAGTACCCGTTTGTGAACGAAGGCCTTTACCAAGATCTTCAAGACCTGCACCGATTGGCAAACCGTCTTCTGAGAAAGCAGTCTGTGTACGACCGTAAACGATTTGTAAGAAAAGCTCGCGCATAGCGGTGTTAATAGCGTCACAAACAAGGTCAGTGTTAAGAGCTTCAAGCAAGGTCTTGCCAACCAAGATTTCAGAAGCCATAGCAGCTGAGTGAGTCATACCTGAGCAACCGATTGTTTCAACCAAAGCCTCTTCAATAACGCCTTCTTTAACGTTAAGGCTAAGCTTGCAAGCACCCTGCTGTGGAGCGCACCAACCGATACCGTGGGTAAGACCAGAGATATCTTTAACTTCTTTTACCTGTACCCATTTACCCTCTTCAGGAATAGGAGCAGGACCGTGATATGCGCCCTTAGCGAGTGGGCACATATTTTGTACTTCATGTGAGTAGTTCATAATATGTAACTCCTTTCAAAATTTCATACAAAAATAGTATAGCATTTTTTTCGACAAAAAACAATACCGAAATTGCTAAAAATTTAACATTTTCTTTTTAAGAAACTATTGTTTTTATCCAAGAACCTTGTTTTACAAAAATATACCCTAATATGCATTTTATAATATTCAACATTTGAACTATAAAATATATTGCTAAAATACCGAGCGAGGTATAATTTATTAAAATCATTGCCGAGATTACACTTACTCCCCAAACAAAAAAACTATCAAAAATGAGTGTAATTATCACCCTGCCGCCAGACCGTAATGTAAAATATGATGAATGAGCAAAAGCATCTATCGGCATAGCCAAAGTTGTAATTTGCATAAGCGAGGTGGCAATGCTTTTGGCATTATCGCTTATATTATAAATTCGAGGTATAAATATGGCGCAAACAGCATATATGACTGCAATAACAACACTTACAAAAACCGAAAAGGCTATAAGTTTAAACGCGGTGTCTTTAACCACTTCCTTTTGCTTGCCACCACCAAGGTCATGACCGAGTATTATGCCAACAGCCATACCTATTGCCATAAATGCCACAGAAAACACATTAAAAAACGTTTGCGAAATATTATTTGCCGCCACAACATCAAGCCCACGTTGCGCATATAGTCCGTTAACAGTTGCCATACCCGAAGCCCATAGTGCTTCATTCACCATAAGAGGCATACCCTTTTTAAATATATCACCAATGAGGCTAAATGATATGTAAGGGCTTTTCCAACCCTCTAATATGAATATACACCTTTGCCGCTTTATAAATGTGTAGACCACCAAAATGCCAAGCTCAACAAAGCGTGATACAACCGTGGCTATTGCGGCGCCGTTTACACCAAGTCGCGGCGCACCCATTTTGCCAAAAATAAGCGCATAGTTAAGCGACAAATTAACAACAACCGCCAGCACGCCCGCAATCATCGGCACAGTGCTCTGCCCTGCCTCACGCAGTGTGCTGCCGTAGCACTGTGATATGGTATAAGGTATGAGGCCTATGAGCATTATATAAAGATAGCTTTTTGCAAACGATAAAGACTGCGCTGCAAGAGTTGCGTTATCATCTTTATTTAAATATAGCATTATAAGCTCGTCGCTTTTAAAATACAGCAGTGATACGCCGATTGCGGCAAGCAACACACAAAAGATGATTTTAAATCTAAAGGTTTGCTTTACACCCTCAAAATCGCCCTTTCCAAAATATTGCGCGGTAAAAATGCCCGCACCCGAAATAGCGCCAAAAATACATAGGTTAAACACAAACATAAGCTGGTTAGAAACCGCTACACCGGTAGACTGTGCCTGACCCACTGTGCCGACCATAACATTGTCGAGCATATTTACGAAGTTGGTTATACCCTGCTGTATCATAATAGGTATTGTAAGAACAAAAACCCTTTTATAAAAGGCCTTGGCGCCTATAAGTTTTTTAAACATAAAAATCCCCAAACTTTAAAATAATACCAAGTTGAAATTTTAACACACATCTACACTTATTGCAACAAAAAAAGGCGGAAAAATTCCGCCCTTTTTTGTATGAAGATTGTATAAAGAAAGAGTAATGAAAATGGCTAATAATTATGCGCGATATTTTTCAGGATAATAACTTTTGCACACGTTGTTACCCTTAATCACCTTAAAGCGACGACGGCGAAAACGCGCCGCAATGCGCTCTTCAAATTTAATAAATCTATCCTCGTGAAAAACTGCCCATATAGCAAAAGCCACAAGACCAATTTCAAATATTGTAAGTAAAGTTCCTTGTAAATTCATAATTTTTCCTCCGCCGAACATTTGTTCGTTTTCTGTATTTTTATTATAATAAGTGCGTCGATATTTGTCAAGCACTTTTTACGAATTTATTTTAAATTTTTCACTGTCCCAAAATCACCACAGTAAAAAAGTTTTTTACCGAACTTAAAATTTGATGACAAACTCTGCAAAATGTGTTATATTATAAACATAAATCCACATAAACCGAGGGGATAATTTTTATGTACAAATATAATTTACACGTTCATTCCTCAGGTGGTAGTGCTTGCGGTGGCAGCACAGTTGAGGAGATGATTAAGCGGCACAAAGATGTCGGCTTTACAGGATTTGCTCTTACAAACCACTTTAGACACGGCAACTCCGGTGTTGACCGCAATCTTCCTTGGGAAGAATATGTAACGCAATATTCACGTTATTATTACGATGCGCTCGAGACCGCACAAAAGCTTGATTTTGATTTGTTGTTTGGTGTTGAGGAAACATATGACTACGGTAAAGAATTTTTACTTTACGGTATAACTCCCGAAACACTTATCGCCCATCCTGAGCTTCAAGATTTTGGTATAGAAAATTGGTCAAAGCTTGCTCGAGAAATGGACGGCTTTATAGCCTATGCGCATCCGTTCAGAGCCGCAAGCTATATTCCCGATTCCACAACAATACCTGACATTTCTTTTGTTGACGGTATAGAAATTTATAATATGGGCAATCCACCCGAAATTAACGAACGCGCCCTTGAAACCTTTAAAGATAGCGGTAAAATATTTATTGCGGGCGGCGATTTGCACAACATTAATTTCAATGATAGCTTTGGTATAAAGGTTAATGAGCGCATCAAAACGACCCAACAATTAGCGCAGGTGCTAAAAAGCAAGCAATTTGAGTTATATCTCAAAAAATAGAAAAGCAGATTTGTAAGCTTTATAGGTTGTTTTAACAATGAATTATAAATGTAAAATTAATTTTTTCATAATATTTTATTCATCAAATTTCGCTTGTTTCCGCACGGTAAAGATGGTAAAATTTAGTTAATAACAATTAGGGGGTGAAACAGTTGTTTGACTATTACCGCGGTTTTAATTTTAAAAATATATGTAGCGCTAAATATAGGCATATTTTTTTATTGCTTTTTTGGCCCGTTTATTTAACTGCCTTTATATTAACCGAAAAATATGTAACGCCTATATATAATGTATATTCACCAATAGACGAGCTTATCCCCTTTTGCGAGTTTTTTGTAATCCCCTATGTTTTGTGGTATGCATTACTTGCTTTTGTATCGATTTATACATTCTTTTTTGATGTGCCGTCTTTTAAAAGATTTTATGTCTTTTTGGGTGTTACTTGTGTTATCACGTTTTCACTTTATGTTATTTTTCCTAATATGCAAAATCTGCGACCTCAAGAATTTTTGCGCGATAACATATTTGTTGATATAATGAAAAATCTTTATTCAATAGATACCAACACAAATGTGTGCCCATCAATACACGTAATTTTTTCTATTGGTATGATGCTGACCCTTTGGAACTCTAAACACTTTAGCACTGCCCTTTGGCGCATCGTATCGGTTATAATAACGGTATCCATCTGCCTTGCAACCGTGTTTTTAAAGCAACATTCGGTTATTGATATCTTTGCGGGCGTGGCACTGTCAGCAGTTGTTTTTCCTTTTGCTTTTATGAATTTGAGAAGCAAAAATAAAAATTTTAAAAAAGAATAAATTTTTTGTTGACAAGTGGACACACAAGTGCTATAATAATCGGGCGCCCAAGATTTGCGAGTGTGCTGGAATAGGCAGACAGGCACGTTTGAGGGGCGTGTGTCCACGACGTATGGGTTCAAGTCCCATCACTCGCACCATTCGGAGTGTTCTTATAGTAATCGAAAGATTTACTGTAAGAACACTCTTTTTTTATTTACACCTCTTATCCAACAAAATAACCTTTATTTACATTCGTTTTAAACCCCTTTCTTTGCATTTTTAAATTATCTTAAGAATTTATCGTTCCGTACGCTAAAGCGCTTAAATCGAAAATTAACGACGATTTACACTATGCTACATTTGTTGTGCTTGATGAGATATATTCTAAATTCACGCCTTTTCTTGTGTTTATGGCAATATCAGGTTCAGGTATGGGAATATCCTCGGGTATTTGTATAGCGCCAATACAATTATAGTAAATTACAAGCTTTTGAGTTTTTACCCCCTCTGTTTTTTCTGCATGGTATACCTCAATGTGCTCAATTAATTCCGTAAGCATTTTTGGCGTTAATTTTTTTACCCTTGTATATTTTTTTACCGCATCAATGAATTTGTTTGCCGTAACCGATTTTCCAGAAAGCTCGTCCAATAAATTATTTATTCTTTTTAGCCGTTCCTTAATATCACTTTGCTCTTTTTCATAACTTATAGACATTTTTTGAAATCTTTCATCACTAATCTTGCCGGATAAATTATCTTCATATAATCTTTCAAAAATTCTATCAAGTTCCTTATCTCTTTTTAAAAGAGTTTTGGTTTCACTTTGATAGGCATCGATTTGTGACTGTAAATTATTTTTAGAAAATTCACTTACTGTTTTTATGAATTCATCTTCATATTTACAAGCAAAACGTGTAAGCCTTCTTATTTCTGCCAAAACAACCTGTTCTAAAAAATCCAATCTAATATAATGACTTGTAAAACAATCTTTTCTTTTGCCCTTATTATATCCTGGGCAACTAAAATATTTAATGTTACGGTTATTAAGATGAAAATTTAAGTTTTTACCACAATCCGAACACACAAGCAAGCCTGAAAACATATTTCTTTCACCGTTTTTCATTGTACGTTTTCTTGTCTTGCCGCGTCTTAACTGTAATGTCTCAAAAATCTCTCTTTCTACTATTGCAACGTTGACATCCTTGAACACTAATATGTTCTCAGGATCGTTTGCGTGCCTTTTCTTGTTTTTGTAAGAAATAGAATATGTTTTAAAGTTGATTATATCTCCACAGTATTCTTGTGTATCAAGAATTTTACTAACGGTTGATTGACCCCAATAATAAGGATTTGGATTTTTCTTACCTGCAGTTCCACCCGCTTTTTTATATCCCTTTCTTATAGCGTATTCTGACGGTGTAAGAATTTTTTCATTCATTAAAATCTCGGCGATTTGAAATGTTCCATAGCCTATAAATGCCATATCAAAAATTCTTCTTACAACAATAGCTGCTTCCTCATCAATAAGCCAATGATAAACATCATTGGGATCTTTAATATATCCATATGGTGGTTGACTAAGCGGAATACCCGATGAACCTTTAATCTTATTACTGATTCTGCGCTTTTTGCTAATATCACGTGCATACCATTCGTTAAAAAGATTTTTTATAGGCATAAGTTCGTAATCGCCTTCATCAGTATCTAAATTATCAGAAACAGATATTAAACGAATATGATATTCAGGGAAAAATTCCTCAGTCAATCTACCTACCTCTATGTAATTTCTTCCTAAACGAGATAAGTCTTTAACAAATACTGCTGAAGCTTTACCTAATCGTAACTGCTCTATCATTTTGTTAAATTCAGGTCTGTTCATTGTTACACCTGAAACTCCATCATCACAGAACACTACAACATTTTGATATCCTTTATCTTTTGCAGCCTTAATCAGCAGTTTCTTTTGATTACTGATGCTATAGCTTTCACCATCAAGTTCATCATCTCGGGACAATCGCACATACAAAAAAGCGGTGTTGTCCCGAGTTTTTCTATTAGTTTTATTTGACTGTCTCATTTATCCTCCTTTCCGCAGTCAAATAAACAGTACCTAAAGCGTTGGCTACTTAGGAAAAATATTATCTTTTTACGTCATCAAGGATAATTCGTCCAAGTGAATGAAAAATAGTTCTATTTCCCTTTTCTAAAAATACAGGCTCAACATATATTTGTGTATCGTTAAATTTATATGTCTGACATTTTTTCAATTCATCAAAGCCTTTATCTTCTTTTTTAATAAAACATTGCACCTCCACATATAATCCATATACCAAAGTGCAACAAATCAAATGTAGCCATATTTCTATAAGATTTAGAAACTATTTTTAGTATACAGTTATAATTTTTTATTTTCAAATTTGACTCCAAAAAATTTTTTGTGTTTAGTTAACGGTTTTTCAGCCCACCGTCAAGGATACGCTACATTGGTTTGACTACTTGGTGCAACGGGTGCACCAGGTACCTCATAACAATACAACACACCTATTTGTATTATTACTGAATATTCAGCGTTATCAAGCTAAATAACAAGTCTCATTATTACGATTTCGTCGCAGCTATTATTTGTCATATAATAGATTTTCGTATAATTACGCCGCTCGTCGTGTTATGTAGCGTACTACTATGATGCATTTGCATATTTGTCAAGGTGCATAAAAGCCTTATCTAGCTCTTCTTACAAACAAAGTGGAATTATATCTTTAATTTTTGTCCCCTAAAAAGAAAAAAAGTCCCAAGAAGGGACTTCAATTATCTTATTTGTATATTAAATTCATCGTTAACGTCAAGATGCTTTATTATGTTCTTTCTCAAATTAGGCAGACTCATTAAAACATTCATTTTTATCGTTTGTAATAGGTCTTCATCTAAATATGTATCCACATTTTCTGTGATTACATTGTTAATTTTCAATGTAGAAGCAGCGGTAATATAGTTATTATATAAATACAGCACTTGTTCTGATATATCCTCACCGTTTAATAAGGCAAGCACCATTTCCTTTGTGGGTAATTTATTTCTTTCAACTATCTTGATATTCATCATTTAAACTCCTTTGCAAAATCTTAACAGCATTCCTTTTATGCTTATATGCTTTACTCAAAGTAATACCCATTTGTGCCGCCACATCCTTCATAGGAATATCTAATACGACATTTTTAAGTAAAACCTCTTGCTGCTTTGGAGTTAATATTGTCAACGCATTGTATAATTCCTTTGACTCTACGCCTATTCTTATCTCATTAAAATCAAAATATCTAATTGGTATTTCAAAATTCACACATTCGTTTTCGCTGTAATTTATATTGTCATTGTATTCCTCAAAAGTGATAGCGTATCTCGTGTGACGTAAGGTTGTTCTAAAATAGTTTTTCTGTGAATTGTTTACAACCTGTTTTATGTATGCATTTACATATTTCAAAATGCGTTCATCAATTTGGTCTGCATTATATTTTTTCTTCACTTTACACCCCACCTTTTATAACGAGGTGGAAAAAAGTGTGAAAATTTTGTCCCTAAAATATTATTATTTATATAAACAATGAGTTGCAATTGAATCGCAACTCTTTGTTTATATTAGTATTTAATTAGATGACTTTTATGAGAGCAAGATTTTATACAAGCAGTCATCACTTTTAATTTTTAGAGACTTCGGCAAACTAAAAGCTCATCATGTATGTTTATAATTCATCTTGCCTAATTTCCTTTTATGTGCATTAATATTTCTTATAAAGTGGGCCGTAAGCCTGACATGCGCGGTAGTCCTGACCCTCTTTATCCATACCGAATGCATTCCATGCAGCCGGACGGTAAATCTGGTCTTCGGGTACGTTGTGCATACAAACAGGAATACGAAGCATTGAGCACATTGTAATAAGGTCAGCGCCAATGTGGCCATAGCTTATTGCACCGTGGTTAGCGCCCCAGTTCATCAAAACCTCATAAGCGGTCTTAAATGGTGAGCCCTCTTTCCCGTCGCAACGAGGAGCAAACCATGTGCAAGGCCATGTTGGGTTAGTGCGTTCCATAAGTGTGTCAGAAACTTCGTCGGGGAGGTTAACTGTCCAACCCTCAGCGATTTGAAGAACAGGACCGAGACCCTTAACAAGGTTAAGTCTAATCATTGTGCAAGGCATTTCAGCTTTTGTTGTGTAATGGCTTGAGAATCCGCCGCCACGGAAATTGTCAAATCCTGCTTCACACCATACTGTTGCGTCAGT
>JAZQFX010000038.1:0-15702 GCA_045539695.1 Acutalibacteraceae bacterium | reverse complement strand
CCATTCGCCGATTGTTTCCGAAATCTCGGTCCATTTTTGACCGTTGCCGGGGAATGCGTCGCCGCTCCAATCGGGTTTTGTAAGGTGTGCGACTATATTCTTGCTTGAACCGATTTCTAAAGCATAGAAATCAAATTTTATTGTATAATCGCCTGCAGCATAAGTATTGTCATAAGGCATACCTACCTCGTGTAGATACAACTGACCATAACTGCCTGCTGCAACATTGCTCGCATCTACAAGTATTGCATAGTCATCAGATGCTGCGCGGGTTGATGCCAAAAGTCTTGAATAAAGTGCTGCAGATGCAGCCTTGGTTTTGGCAATACCCTTTTGCTCATAAGCCGAGCCTTTAAAGTTAACGGGCTCGTCAAAATCGAATCTTACTACCTCAATACCTGCAGGATCAATAAGCGCGAGGTTATCGATATATGCGGTACAGCCCTGATATACATTTAATCTGAAATATGTATGCTCGGGGGTAAGATCAAGCTCAAAGGTGTAGGTCTTATACTTGTTTAAAGTAATATCAACAGCATTAAGCCATTTTTGCTGAATAATACCGTAATCGGCGCCTGCTACAGATGCGCAAAATGAATCACGGCAGCTACCAACAGAAGTAAACTTAAGGTCAACTGTTACGGTATAACGACCCTTATCAAGGGGCTTGGTAAGGTTTAAAGGAATATCAACACCCTCATTGTGTGTGATGTTGCTGTTTACGGGAACTGCAGCTTTTAAGTAACCGTCAATAATATCGGGTTCTTCATAAGCAATGTCATAAAGAGTGGCCATTGAGAAATGGTCCTTAAGCTCTGTAGCTTCACAGGCTGCCGCTGTGTCAATGGCGGTTTCATTGCCGTTTTCATCAATGATAACAAGGTTATCAATAAACACCTTGCCGATAGTGTAGATAGAAAAATCAAGCTTATTTACACCGTCTTTAGCAGTAAAGGTTGTGTGATAGTTTGCCCAATTTTCTTCACAAATATCGGTATTTTTAATTTGCTTTTCAAACAAAGTTTCGCTATCGCCATACATTTTGAGGCCAAGCAAAACGTCACTTTCGTCTTTAGAAACGCGCAAGGTAAATACGTCAAAGTCTAAGGTATATTGCTTGCCGTTTTCAAGCACGATATCATCAAATGTTAGTGTTAATGCATCAGCAGTATTATTTTTTGCTAAAAAATAATACTTATCTTCACTGTCTTGACCTGTAATTGAGAAGGCATCATTGCCCTCAACAATTGCAGAGGCATCCTTACCCTCAAAATCAATTATGCTGCTATTGCCTGCAGCGCCAACGGTTGTAAAAAATGCGCTCATAGGGAGTGAGGTCATTAAAATTGCAATAGCTGCAAAAACACTAATAAATTTTTTAAGAGAAAATTTATTAAAATTAAATTTCATTGGAACACCCCATAATAAAATAGATGTACTGCTGTGCCAAGTAACCTTGGCACAGCGAAAAAATTATTAGTCTTCAAGTGCTTTGTTAGCCTTTTGAACTGCAACGTCAAAGTTTTGCTTATATGACTGCAATTTTGCGCTTGTTTGGTCAGCTGTTGTAAGCGCAATGTTGTGGCAAACGTTGCCAAAGTCTACAAGAGCAGCATAGTTTACAACACCTTGAGAAATTGACACGCGTTTTTCCATTTTTGCAAGTGCATTAAAGGTGCTCTCAAGATTTTTGTTTATGAAATATGAAGACATATCATAGTTTGCGGGATCAAGGAAATAACGTAGGAACACTGCAGCACCCTCAGGATTCTTAGCACCCTTAAGCACACCAAACAATGTTGAGTCAATCATTGCTACCTCTTTTTGACCCTTAGGCATTGGGAATGGTACTGCATCGATCTTGTCGGTCATTTGGTTAAACTTGGTGTCAGAGTCTTTACGCATTGGATAAGTAATGCAAGAGAACATTGCTGCATTACCTGAGCGGAAATCGGGTACGCCGTAGGTGTTTTCAGGATCACTTACCTTGTACTTATGACCAAGGTCGTTAACGTATTTAAGAGTATCAATAAGCTTGGTATCAGAAAGGTTTGAGGTGAACTTGCTGCCGTTATATGTGATAAAGTCGGTGCCTGCAGCCTGTGTCCAATAAGTAACATTAGCAACACCACGGTTAGCATAGCCGTAAACCTGCACGCCGTTGTCCTCATAGGTCATTGCCTTGGCGCATTCTAAGAAGGTATCCCAGTTCCAGTTACCCTCTTCCCAATACTGACGGGGAGTTTTTACGCCACGGTCCTTAAACTTTGTTTCGTTAAAGAACATACAAATATATTCACTGTTAAGACTGCCGTTAATGCTTACACCATAGTATTTGCCGTGTATCTTCTGGGTATCCATAACGCTTAAATCCCAAGCGGAATCTTTAAAGTCAAAGCCCTTGATGTCATTAAGTGCCTGGAAATATTGAACAGGACGACCGGGGAAATCGGTGTTATTAAACATCGCGATATCATAGCCTTCTTTTGCGGCAAGAGATGATGAAATTAACTCACCGTATGTGCCTGCGTTGGTTGTGTTCTTTGTTTCAACCTTTATGCCTGTTTCTTTTTCAAACTTTTCTATTGCCTTTTTCTCGGCATCCATCAAAGGTCTCCAGAAAAGCATTTTAACTGTTGTACCTCTAAGATTCTTAGGAACTTCAGTTTTGCTGCCATCTTCATCCTTACTTGATGTGGGGTTTTTGCCATCGTCTTTGTCATCTTTAACGTCAGTTGAACCGCCGTCTGACTGGGTATCATCTGCGTCGCCTGATTGTGCATCATCTGACTGAGTATCATCCTCTTCTTCGTAGTATTCGTAATAGGAATAATACTCTTCTTGGTTGTTACCGCAGCCTGCAAAAACGCACACAACCATCACGAGCGTCATAAGCAGTGCCAACAGCTTTTTAAAATTAATAGAATGTGTCATAGTAAATACTATCCTTTCTTTTTTATATTATCCGCAAGCGGAATAATTAACCTACAATACCTACGCTGTCAATACTCTTAATAAACTTCTTTTGCAATATAAGATAGAATATTAAGACAGGTAAAATAAACAGCATACAGCTTGCCATTGCGACACCTGTGTGTGAATTTATTGTGTCGCCACCCTTTAGCGAAATCAAGTTCATTATATTTGATAGAACAACAGCCAAGGGTTGATTTTCATTAAAGTACAAGCCCATAAGATAATACTCGTTCCAGTGCCATATTACCGAAAGAATGGTAACGGTGAGTACTGCCACGCTTGATGACGGTACAATAATTCTTATAAAGGTCTTTATTGGACCTGCGCCGTCAATCCATGCGGCTTCTTCCAATTCTTTTGGAATGCCTTTAAGGAATTGTACATAAATCATAATAAACAAACCTGACTGAAATCCCACGCCGAATATTGATGGCAAATAGAAGGTAAAGGGTGTGTTTATAAGATTTATTGACAAATCCTTGCCGATTAAATTACCAATCAATGTTGCAATTCCAAAGAAATCAAAATTGCGGTAATTTACGAATGAAGGCAAAAATGTCATTCTAACGGGAACTAAAATTGTGAGCAAAAGTAACGGATAAAGTATTTTTCTTTCAGGAAATTTAAATCTTGCAAATGCGTAAGCCACAACGCCGCAAGACACAACCTCTAACAAACCGCTAAGCACGGGAACAATCAAGGTGTTTAAAAAGGTTTTCCAATAGTCCATTACAAACAATGCGTCAACGTAATTTTGCCAAAACGCCGTAGTTGGTATCCAGGTAACACTGGTATTCATAAAATCGGCATCGCTTTTTAAAGAGTTGCTGATAATTTGAAATAGCGGTGATAAAACAGTATAACCAACAGCTATAAGCATTGCATATCTAAAAATTGAAACAGCAACTTTTGTGGCAATTTTTTTATAATCTTTATTTTTAAGATTCGAGGCAATGTTATCTTTTAACGTCAATAATTTCAATTAACATACACCTCCTAATTCCATTTCTTCATAAGCAGTCTGTTATAAAGCAATAAAATCAAGCTGCCTATGATGCCAACAACTACGAAATAACCCCAAAGCATAGCCGAGCTCACGTCATATGTGCTGTTTTTGCTTATTAAATCGTATGCCTGCGTCATTATTGGATTATCAAACGCAGTAAACAGGTCAACCGTAGTATAAATTAATACTAAGAATATTACGTTTCCAAGCATTGGGAAGGTAACAAACCAAAACTCTTCCCAAGCAGTTGCACCCTCAATTTTTGAAACCTCATATAACTGGTCGGGAATTGACTGCATACCTGCCACAAACAAAAGTATTTGAATGCCGCAGCTCCATACAAGGTTAAATATTCTTGCGATATAATCAGAAAGCAACTCTGTAACCGACTGTGGAAGTCCGAGATTGATAAGTAACTGGTCAAAGCTTATGCCCGAATACGACTCGGTCTCTCCCATTGCTGTGGTTAGCGCCGCGCCGCTGCTAATGGCTTCGCCCGTAACAAATTTCATTACAACACCAGTTGCAATAATTACCGGTAGAAAAAATACCGCACGGGCAAAAAGTCTACCTCTGAACTTCTGATTTAAAATAAGTGCAAAAATCAAGCTCAATGCCACGATTATAGGCAAAGAAAATACAAATGATGTAATAGCCTCTGCCATATTATCAAGAAAATTCGGATCCTCTTGTAAAAGATATTTAAAATGTTTTAATCCCGCAAAAGACAACATATTATCGCTAACAAGCGATACGTCTGAAAAAGCATAAGCTATAGACTCGATAAGCGGAACCAAAAAGAACAATAGCAAACCGACAGTCCACGGCAGTGCAAACATTCGACCATAACGCACCTTAAGCCGCTCTATTCCGGCTACTTTTTTCTTGCGCATACTCTCATCCTTTCTTGGCGTAATGCAACACCTAAACTTTGTTTATTGATATACAAAACTGTTCGCCTTGACAACACCCAACGGTGTTTCTACCGCATCGTCTGTATAATTCACAATGACAGTTATACCATTTTCAAAAACGGTTTGATTTACACCGTTTTGAAGAACTGTGTGCTGCTTTACACTGGTATTAGAGACCTTAGCAAAATATTTGCCAAACTCGTTGTAATCCGAAATGATTATTTCCTTATTATCAGCGTATACGCTCTTGGCAAATGAACTGTCTGATAAACGGAATTTACTGTTATATTCATCTGTTAATGTATATAGTAAACCGCATCCCGTTTCTGCAGCCTTTAAAACCTCTCTTCTTGGATTAGCTGAAAGATTTATAGATTCTGACGACATTGAAACGATACCCTTGAATACCATACGGTAAAACGGAATTTCAACATCTATGCTGTTATATCCCGAAGTGAATGACGGAGTTGAGATTATATGATCTGAATGACCTGCAGCATATGCGTTTGAATTAGAGGTCATTACACTTACCTTTTCACGCGCATTCGCAAGCATATCAGAAACATCGGAATCCATATTTCCTTTTGAATAATATTTAGGACTTCTGTAATCAGAATAAGAAAGCTCACCCAAGGTGGATAAGGAGATACCTGTAAGCTCTTTTTTATCTGTTGCTTTAAGTGCTTTTGTTAAAGCGTTAGACAATTCATTTCTTGCAAGCAAACGGTAGCGACCTTTTTCTTCAACGCGACTACCCGAGGCAACATCGTAATAATATTGATACGCCGTTCCCTCGTTTTCAGCCTTTGCTGAATTAGAATAGGTTTTGAAGCCTTTACCGGATGTGTCAAAACGAACAATATCAAAATCGAAATACACATCACACAATGAATTCAAAGCCTCGATATCCTTCCAGCTACCAAGCTTAGAATTAAGTTTAAACGCGCCGCCCACTTTAGATATGTCAACACCTGTTTGACCAAAACCTTTTAGCTGTAGCACAGGCTTAACGCCAAGTGATTCTTCAAGCTCTGAAACTATTTTGTTTGCTGCGTCAACTGTTGTTGCAGCCTCTAATTTTTGATATGGTAAGCCAACAAATGATTCATCAACCATTGCACCGCCTAAAATTTGCAGATATAAAGCTGTATCATCAGCGGTTTTCTTTATGTTATAGTTCTTTGTTAAATAATTTCTATAACATTCAGCCATACCTGAATAGCCGGAGTTTTCATTTGCTAACGGATAAAATGCCACTGTGCATTTACCGTTAATTAGACCATCACTATATGTATTTACACGTGAGGAGCCGGCACCACTACCAGCCATTTTGACAACCTCTGTATTATGACCTCTTACACAAAAGGCAGCGCACACATTTGAATATCCTACTGTGCTGTCACCTGCTGAAGCTATAATCTCACACGAGGAAGCACCCTCTTCTATAATGGCAAACAAAGAATTTTCTCCTCTGCTTACGCCGTACACCGGAAGTGAAACGTTATAGGTGTTTTCTGTTATATGGTCGTCGAACACGGCAAGATCCTTACCGTAAACCGCCTCTTCATATAATCTTTCCTTGCCGTCGCGCTCATCGGTATACATAAGTGCGCCACTACCCGACGGTACAAACAAAAAGCTGTCCTTTTCGGCGCTTGACGGTATAGCAGTAAGGAAAGGAGCTATCTCTACTTGGTATACCTTATGTTCATTCTCTAATATACCCGCAGGATCAACCGTAACGGTAAAGTGATCGTCATATAACTTGTATATAACGGGGATAGAAATTTCAACGTTATTGAAAAAATATCCAACCTGCAAACCGTTTTTTACCTTTTTAACGGTTATCATTCCATCATCAAATACATTTGAACCGTTAATAGTTTTTAATGTGTTATTTGGTGATGTAGCATAGGTAACGATTATGGGAGAGTTTAAAAGCACCTCTGCCCTAGGGCCTGCCTCCGCACCGTTATAAAAATCATTTGGAATAGTTGACCAAATATATCCTGTATTTTTATCTTCAATAAGAACACAGGCCTTATCGCTGTCCCAATGCATTGCATAATTATCGTTTTCGGCAACAATTGATGACTCAACCGAATTTACGACTATTTTTGATGTGTATTTACCAACCTTTCGCGGTTTTTCGCTCGAGCAGGCAGTAAGGCTCAACACAATAGATAAAATGAGTAAAACTGATAAAAATCGTTTCATATTAAACACGGTTACTGCCTCCTATCGATAGAAAATTTCGGTAAATAACGAACCTATAAATCCAAACAATTCTTGGAACAAAATAAACAGCATAAATATGATAAACACAACTAAGAACATTCCCAAAACAGTAAGAATGGTTGTTCCGAGGAATTTAAAGAAATCATACTCGTGAATTGTCATAATTCCTATACAAAGCACTACTGCCGCAATAATATGACAAACAACCGTTATTACAGTAAGAATTGTTGCCTCTTCGGGAACTAATATATTTGTGAAGATAAGCTGTAAAATTGAATTTAATATCTCTGGAATAAGTGCAAAGCAGGTAACCATAAATATTTCTTTTAGCTTACCCTTACCTTGCGCCAAAACACATACGCCCCAGTTTACAATTACAAAAAGCAAAGCTAAGCCAACGCTGCCTAAAAGTGTTTCAAACGAATTATAGGAAGCTGCTTCAAATATCTTGAATGAAAATCCGCTGTATATATCAGCAAGAACCGTTGCAACATAGAATAGCACCAATACTACAAGAGCCACAACAGCAGAACCTTCACCCTTTGCCTTAAGTCTGTAAAAAGCATCAAACGGATGTGTTACGGTGGACAACGCAAACGAAATGTTGCCGCTTTTTACCTTCTTAACCGTTTCCTTACGGCGTAGCATAAGCCATACAACAACAGCTATAACTGCCACGGCAATCAAAAGCATCCACCAGATATTATTTGATATAAAATCGCCTCTTTTTTGCTCAAAGGCAACGGCGTAATCATCTTGGTCAAAACCTAATTTTGAATACTTAAGTGCGCTGTCATAATCCTCATTAAGAAGTGCTGCCTTTGAAAGACCGCGGTATGCAAGAAGGTTATTTTTATCTTGACCTAAAACCTCTTTCCACAATTTAGCAGAATCATTATATTTTCCGTCTAATGTTAACATTTGAGCCTGCTTATAAAGCTTACCATATTCGGTAATTTTAAAAACAGTAACACTTGCATCAAGAGAATCAAGAACATAAAGATAATCATCATGAACCGCTATAGATTCAGGTCTGATAAATGTACCGCCCTGATTTCCTGAACCAAAGCCGCCACCAAAAACGGCAAATGAATTGCACATATTATCATAAATAAAGATATGACCGTATGTAATATCAACAGCATATACAAAGCCCTCAGAATCAACACAAAGCTTGCTGAAGCTTGTCATAACTGGATGCCCTGAATCATTTAAAAGTTTGGACTCGTCTGCAAAATTAAGACCGTCAGAATTTTCACCGTTTTTATTCTTAAGTATATTATTACCTGCGGGATTAAGACGTCTTATCTGACCTGTACCAACATCCCATATACTGTCGGTAAGTCCGGTAAGTGTATAAATAAAATCACTATTGTCTATATCCATACTGATAAACTGATAAGGCAATTTTTGCACACTGCTTGCACGTTTTGCATCAGTTTGAGTCAAGCGATCCCACAATTTTCCGAGTGCATCTAAAACATCAGACTTAACGGTATTAGCACCGTAAAAACCTAAAAACTCGCCCGAATCAGAATATACCAAAGCACCGTAATAAGAACCGCTGCTAAGCACATATATGTAATCTCTTGAATCAGTAAGCACCTTTATTGGCGCATAGTTAAAGTCTTCAGGAATAACAGATTCATCGGGTAAACCGATTATTTGCTTTAAGCTGCCGTCAGAATTAAAAACTAAAATTCTTTGACCGTTAGTGTCGGCAACATAAATACTTCCGTCATCCTTTATATAAATGCCCTTCGCACCTGAAAAATTGATAGTTTCGTTATTATATTCAGTCGCTCCTATTATTTTTGACAGTGTCATATTGCTGTCAACAACAACTATTCGGCTGTTATCACCATCAAGTATATAAAGATTACCGTTTTTATCACAATCAATATCCGTAGGCATTTCAAGACCTTCGGTGCCTAAAGAATGACCGTCAATCTTTTGATAAACCTCATATACACTACGGATTTCTACTGCTTCGCGTTCATCGCCCTTTTCCCAATAAGCATATGTATCATAGGGAACCGCGTTATCTGACTGAGCAGAAACAGCCGGACATATTGCAAAGGCTAAAATTAAAGAAACAATTAAAAGCGCTATGCGTTTTTTCACATTTTTACCCCCTTTGGAGTCGTTAACTTTTATTCCTTAATACCGGCACTACCCATTGTTTGCATTACGCTACCCTGTGTAGTCATATAGATTATAACCGGCGGTATAAGAAGAATTACCGTTGCCGCCATTGCGCTACCGGAGCGCGCAATACCACCGGAAGATATTGTAGACATAATATTGGGCAGCATTTTTAATTCTTCACTAAAAATAGTACCCTGTGGCTGCATTGACCACAAATCTCTAAACGCAAATAATGTAAGTGTCAGCCAAGCCGGCTTCATAATTGGAAAAGCAATCTGACGGTAAATTCTAAAGAATCCCGCACCATCTATTCGCCCTGCTTCGAGCAAGGCATCGGGTATACTGCTGTCAATAAACTGCTTCATAAGGAATACACCCAATGTAGACGGTAAGTAGGGCAAAATATATACCCAATAAGTGTCAATAATATGTGTTTCAGAGAAAATTACATATTGTGGAATTGCCAAAGTATATGCGTTATAAAGCAACGCAAACTGAATAATCATAAACAAAACTTTGCTGCCCTTGAACTTTAGCTTTGACAAAACAAATGCCGCCATTGATGCGATTAAAAGATGTAAAACCGTAGTAACTACACTGACAAAAAAGCTATTAAAAACGTATCTGGAAAGTGGAACCTTTAAATTAGATAAGAGCTTCGGCAACGCCGCAAAGTTTTCAAGAGTTGGTCTTGTTACAAAAAAGCGTGGCGGAAATATGAGAATTTCCTCTAAAGGCTTTAGTGAAGTACATATTGTGTAGATTATAGGTAAAACCGAAAATAATCCAAAAATTATCAAAAAGAAGAAATAGAAAAAGTTACCCCAACCGGACCTTGTATATCTTCTATATTGTGCTTTATTATTTTTCATGACAGTCCTCCGCTATTTACCAATAGAATCAACCAATTTGCCAACAACAACACGTGTAATTGCCATTAACGCAAAAAGGAAAACCGAAAGAGCCGAGGCATAGCCCATTTCATAGCGGCTGGTGCCCACATCCATCAACATCGTAACCAACGTATCTACGGTATAATTCACGCTGGGGAAGCCCGCAAGCGCGGTTACAACCGTTCCGATTGAAAACGAACTTTGTATTTGCATTACGGCACCGAACAGTAATATAGACTTCATCGATGGCATTGTTATGTACCAAAGCTCTGCCCATCTATTTCTGATACCGTCAATACAACCCGCTTCATACATTTCGGGGTTAACATTTTGAAGTCCGGATATATTTGCAAGGAAAGATATACCCATACTCATCCAGAGTTGAACCACAATAACGATTATCATTACGTAACTGGAGTCCTTAAACCACTGAATAGGCTCAGATATAAAGCCTAAAGAAAGCAATGCGCTGTTTACATAGCCGTAGCTGTCACCACTGAAAAGAACCTGCCATATAAAATAAACATTTGTTGAAAGAGCAGGTGCGTAAAAGAGGAACGAAAGAACTGTTCGCATACCGCGGTTTAGTTCGTTAATCATCCACGCAAGTAAAAATGAAAGCATGTAACCTATAGGACCTGTAATTACAGCCAATACCAAAGTATTTCTAAGCACCTTTGGGAACATATCATCGGCCGAAAACATTTTTATATAATTGGCGAATCCATTGAATTTTGGCGCAGATATCATATCAAAGGTTGTAAAGCTTAATACAACCGAAGATAAAATAGGAAGAATTGTAAAAACAAAAAACAAAATCAAAAACGGCGCCAGCATCAGCATTCCTGTGCGAAGTTCACTGTTTCCGCCAAGTTTTATACGCTTTAATTTCACGATATACTCTCCCTTCTCCATTAATCATATTGCGAACGCTTTTCAGCAATTTCATTATCCGCAACTTTATCCCATTTCAGCAACGTTTCTTCAATTCCTTTACCGTTACCAACTACATTCCAAAACGCCTGATCAACAACACGCGGAACATAATATCCACCGGGAACTTCGGGCATTTCATCAACCAACGCCCACTGCTGCTTCAAGATTTCAAAATCACCATCATTCCACGAAAGACCTGAAAGCGCATTGACATTTGATGTCATATTACGACCGGTAATACCTAATATAGATTCTACATTTTGTGAATACTTAAGCTGAGTATTATCGCTGGTCCACCATTTAAGGAATTCCCACGCAGCATCGATATTATCGCTTTCCTTCAAAATTGCGCAACCACTGCCTGCGCCTGCCTGAGTATGATTTATATTTCCGTTTTCATCTTCAAAGCCCGGTATAAGCGACACGCCCCAGAGTCCTCTGATTTCAGAGGCGGCAGCACTTATTGTGGTATACTGGGTACAAGACTGTATCGCCAACGGCATAGTGCCTGTACGGAAACGGTTATAAAAATCATAGGTTTTTTGGAAACTGTATTTATTGTAAAAATCGGTCCACATTGTAAATGTGTTAACAGCCTCTTCTGATGTCATATCAACGCTTGACAGTTCATCATCATAAAGGCTTACACCACGCTGCATAAGCAATGTGGGATAAATATTGAGCGCGCCAAGTCCAAGATTTACCTGATTCATATCGGTAATTTGGGTATATGGCAAACCAACCTGCATATTGTTTCGCATTATTACTGCAGATGCAGCAATAAAGTCATCCCAAGTTTCAGGTACGCCAACACCCAACTCATCTAATATATCCTTTCGGTAAAACATTACCGAAAATGTTTGAGTGTCGGGCAATGCATAAACACCGTCTTTATATGTATAAGGAACGGTTGCAGTTGGCATAAACCGAGAGCAAACCTCTTCAAAATCTTCAAACTGAGTCAAATCATAAAGACCGCCTCGCATTGCCAAGTTAACAGGTTCAGTTCTTGACATATGCAAATAGCAGTCGGGACCGTTACCCGAAAGTATACCTTGTATGAGAGTGGCGTTGGTCATTTTTATGTCAACACCAATTCCTTTATTGGCCGTAAAATCACTTTGTGCCAAATAGTTCAAAACCTGAACCTGATCACGTCCCCAGTTTACCCAAAGTGATATGCTCTTTTCACCCACATCGCCCGAAATGCTATTATAGTCAGACGACCAGGACAATAAGAATCTTTTAATGCCAAAGGTTAATCTTTCCCAAAAATCTGCGCCTAAGTGATCTGCGCTCTTTTCAGGCGCATGAATATACATAGCATCAATATCAAGTGGCATACTGATAATTTCATAAAGCCAAGCGCTTATGCTTGAATAGTTATCATAAAAGCTTGATTTATATATTTGAGCCTGATATTTATAATCAAGCATTCTTTTTATTACAGCCGACATATTTTTGAGAGTCGTTGTATTTCCCGAGCTTCCCTTTTCGCTTAAGGAATCAGCCTGCTCAATTAAGGTGTTTAAAGTATTGTAGCAGTTCTTAAGTCGTTCCTCTAAATCAGGAATTTGTGTAAAAAGTGAATAATCGCGGTTAGCGTCGGGGGTTTCACCGGTTATCATTTCAATTTCACGATAGATTGCGCCAAGCTCATAAATTTGATTTTTAAGTTGAGTAGCAAAATCTGAAAGACAACCAAGGTTAACCTCTAAAGAAAGTACACGTTTACCTTCTTCCAAATAAATCAAATACGGATTTCCGGATTTGTCAGCAAATTCGTTTATATTCCAACCGTTGCAATATGCAAAATCAATCTCTGCTGCTTCGGCAAAAGGAATTTCACCATCTACGCGCAATACTCGATATGAGCTGCCGTTTATTATATAGCTTTGCTGGTATGCAAAGGTTATACTATAAAGGCCATCCTCAGGCACCTCAACCTCCCAGCTTATTGTGTCGCCCGCGCCGCTCCAGTTGTTGCCGCCAATATAATTGACCTTGCTACGCGAAGCGTCATATGGGTAAACCTTGGCGCTTGTTGCATCAGACTGAGCAATAAGGTTGTTAGAAGATTTTAAATATGCCTTTTCACCTTGAATATTTATTTGATTACCGTCATATTTTTTGTAACCGTTTTCTTGATATGTTTTAAGCACATCGTCGTAAGAAGCTACCTTTTCTTCGGCGCATAGCTTAACAGCGGCAATTGCTATAGGATCTGAACAGTTATATAACGTCACGGTATGTACGCCCGCTGTAAAAGCGAACAAATACGGTTTTGCATTTAAACCCTCAACGTCGGTAACACGTTTTTCTTGCCAAGCAAAAACCTCGTTTTGCTCAGCTGCAAACTCATTGCCGATACCGTCCTTGCGAACATCACCTGCATCGGTAAAAAGTCTTGGAATGGAGATATTAGATACTCCCTCAAATGGTTCAGCGCCGTCAACCAAAAGGCTTAAATCTACGGCTCTGGTACCTGTTTCAAGTAAATAATAAACTATTGCAATGTTATAAAGTCCGTCTTCAGCAACATTAAAAGTAAATGTAACGCTGCCATCATTCCATTTAAGAACATCTGATTCGCCTTCAAATTCACCAACAAGTTCAAAGACTGCTTCGCTGTCTGCAGTGACTGACTTTATATCGGCAGATACTTCACTAACATTTTTGTTGCGATCTTTATTGTGCTCCAAGTAGGTACTATAGTCATCCTGCGCATCAGAATACACCTCACTCGCATTTTCATTATCGCCGTACTCCTGCGGAATATTTTGCGTATCCGCGTAGCAAACGAATGAAGACACGCTAAATACAACCAAGGCAATCATAAAGGACAATAGTTTTTTCAAGATTATTCCTCTCTTCTGCATTTAAATTTGTAAAATTATAACAATTGCAACATTTTGTATATATTTAATTAAATTATAATGTGTTTTTTTGTTGTAATCAATAAACAAGATTTTCACTTCGGTGTACTTTTTTGTCTTTTATTTGCAAATATAATATTGCTTGACATATAGCTCGATATGATGGTAATATTTGCTTGGGTGATTAAAATGAAAATTGGAATTGGTGCAGGCAGCTATGGACGCTGGGGAGCTAACCGATACAAAAAAATAAATGAACACGGATTCTCATGTGTTGATTTTAATATGATGGATACAAAAAGCTTTCCATATAATGATTCGGTTGAGCAAACAGCCGAAAAGTTGCTTTTTGAAAAAAAGCTTGCCGATGAATCGGGTATAGAAATATATCAGGTTCACGGCCCTTGGCACTGGCCACCCGATGACTCTACCGAAGAATTACGTCAATTAAAGTTAGAAAGCATTAAACGTTCTTTGTGGGCAATGTCAGTGCTTGGTTGCAAAAATTGGGTATTACATCCAATTATGCCGTGTGGAATCAGCGAAAGAGGAACCGAACAGCAAAAGATAACCTTGGATACTAACCTTAACTTTATGACTGAGGTTCTTGAAAATGCAAAACAGTATGACATTACCGTCTGCTTAGAAAATATGCCTATGCGTGATTTTTCACTGGCTACACCGTATGAAATACTTGATTTTGTAAGACTCATTAACGACGAGCATTTTAAGATTTGCCTTGATACAGGGCACGTTGCCACATTCCCCGAGTTATCGGTAGCGACAGCTGTACGTGATTTAGGAAACGAAATCCGAGCTTTTCACATTCACGACAGTATCCCTGATAGAGACTTACATTTGTTACCGTATTTTGGCACAATCGATTGGAAGGATTTTGGAACAGCATTAAAAGATATCAATTATCAAGGCGCTTTGTGCCTTGAAACTGCTCCTCCACACAGTTTACCTGACGAAATTTATGAAGAGCTGTGCATTACTTCAGCGAAATTAGTTAACAATATAGTGAACTAATATCTTGTAACAATATAAAAATAAAGGCGTGTGTTTTCTATTGAAGTAACACACGCCTTTATTTTTATATTTTGATATTAACAAGATGCGATATGCCCGGTATTGATTCACCCTGCAAGGATGATGTTGGTGACATAAGCGCACCCGTGGACATAAATAAAATGTTTTTAAAATCTCCCGATTCAAAGCGGTGCATCACAAATGAATTAAGCACCGCCGCGCTACAACCACAACCCGAACCGCCTGCATGAACGTCTTGGTTTTCACGGTCGAATATAATAAGTCCACAATCACTGTGACGGCAACGAATATCAATTCCATCACCTTCAAGCAATTCGTAAAGCAAATCTGTGCCGACCTTACCCAAGTCCCCCGTAATTACCAAATCATAGTCGCGCAAAGTCGTGTTTGTGTCTTCTAAAAAATATTTTATAGTAGAAGCAGCAGACGGGGAAAATGTCAAGAGAACACCATAAAATTCCCCCAAAAAATTTTTTTGACCCTTAAAATTGGAAAATTATGGGTGCTGTCATGGGAGCCCCTAATGTTTTACACCATAAATAAATGTTGTCGTTGTTTTTGTACTTATTGTTGCCACTGGCTACATTACTAGCATAAAAAAATAACCGCCCTGTCCTGAAAAAACAAGCGGTTATTCGCAAAACTTCAGGCTAACCGTCTAT
>JAZQFX010000037.1:0-98633 GCA_045539695.1 Acutalibacteraceae bacterium | reverse complement strand
TTTGATTTCTATGCTTTAGAAATCGGTTCAAGCAAGAATATAGTCGCACACCTTACAAAACCCGATTGGAGCGGCGACGCATTCCCCGGCAACGGTCAAAAATGGACCGAGATTTCGGAAACAATCGGCGAATGGCAAACTGTTTCTTTTGATATTACAACAGTTGCTGACGGAAAGTTCCCATGGTTCTACATTGGAGCAGGTCTAAAAGGCTATTTCGATAATTACCAGATTATCGACAAGAGCACAGGTGAAACCGTGCTTGACTTTAGCCCTGTAGAAGCAGATCTTGGTAAAACAAGTAAAGATATTTGCACCGTTGTTGCATTGCCAAAGGATGAAGATGATGATGCAGAAGCATCTACAAACGACGTATTACTTGTAGATACAACCTCTGTAGATAACGGCACACCAAACAATTTCTGGTTTAATGAGCTTGGTATGGCAGGCTACGGCGATTTAGCAAACGGCACATACACAATACAGTTTGATGTTTATCCGTTTACAATGCCCACAGGCGGCAATTTATTCCATTTCAGAACAGGTAACGGACGCGCCGCTTCAAGTGATACAGGCTGGTGGAAGCCCGACCTTGCATTAGAGCAGTGGACCACCACAAGCAGTACCTTTACGGTAACTGATGCTACCACAACCGGCAACCATATACTTTATGTATACGGCGGCTTTAAGGGTTATGTAGATAATCTTGTTATACTTGATGCAAGCGGCAAAGAGGTTGCAGGCACACGCACAGGCATAACAGGTCTTACTGTTCCCGAAAAGCATAAAGACTATCTTGAAATAGTAACCCTCACTTCTTCAAGCGAAGAGGTAGAAACCAACGACGTATTGCTAATAGACACAACCGCTGTAACAGATGACGGCATTGACAATAGAAATTTCTGGTTTAACGAGCTTGGCATGGCAGGCTACGGTGATTTACCCAACGGAACATACACAATTCAGTTTGATGTATGTGCACTCAAAATGCCAGAAAGTAAAAACCTTTTCCACTTCAGAACTTCAAAAGGAAGTGGTTCAAGCAAAGCAGGTTTCTGGAAACCTGACCTTACAATAGGCGAATGGGCTACAACAAGTAGCACATTTACAGTTACAGACGACACAACAAGCGGTAACCATATACTTTATGTATACGGCGGCTTTAAGGGTTATGTAGATAACCTTGTTATACTTGATGCAAGTGGCAAAGAGGTTGCAGGCACACGCACTGACATAACAGGTCTTACCGTTCCTGCTAACGATAGGGTTGATTACTCTCCATATCTTGAAATAGTAACCCTTACATCTTCAAGCGAAGGGGAAGAAACTAACTACGGAGTACTCGTAGATAATTCAGCAGGTACAGGCTATGATTCCTTCTGGATGACATCATTGGGTCTTCCTGTTCAAAGCTTACCTTCAGGCGAAAAATATACAATAGAGTTTGACTGGTATAGCGAGAGCATAGGTAGCCCCAATAACGGCAGTATAAGAGTATGGGAAGGCCATATGTCAGGCAGTAACGCTATTGTAGAAAATGACAGCATATGGTTTGACCTTCCTTCTGAAACTGGTAGCTGGACTACCATAAGCAGAGAGGTTACAGCCAGCAGTGTTATAGGCGCAGTCTATATTTATGTTGGTGCAGGCGTTAAAGGTTATTTAGATAACTTTAAGATTATTGGCAGTGACGGTACAGTTCATGTAAACATTGAGTTTACTGCAGATGATTTAAATAAAACCATTAACTGCGCTACTGTTGTTGCATTGCCAAAGGATGTTACCGGCGATTCAGATGATTCTGACGATAATGATGATGTATTATCAAGCGGTATGAACATTGCTATTTTAAGAGGTCGCGCAGGCAAAAACGGCGCTTCGATTAAGCTTGGCGGCGTAAAGAGTCCTCTTAGCATAAGCAGTAACAAAACCTATAAGCTTACCTTTGATTATTATCAGGCTAAGCCTACCGACAGTGGTATTCTTAACCTCTTTGGTGTAGACACAGGCTTTGATAATGAAATCACATATTTCAAAAAGAATAACACTACCGGTTGGACTACAGTTAATGTCTTCTTTGAAACAGGCGACATTACAAATGCCAATGCCGATTGGTTTGAGATTATTCTTAGCCCGAACGCTTGGGTTTACTTTGATAACTTTAAGGTTGCCGAGCAAGCGGTAGACAACAACAAAGAAGTTAGTGTTATAGACTTTGAGCAAAAAGATGACTCAATTTATCCTGACCTCGTTGCCGATAATTGCACCTTTGGTCAAACAACCGAATTTAACGGCACATCAAATGGTGGCAACGGTTATTTCTGCGCAAGCAATGCAAGAGAATACACTAATGATCATAAAAACTCAAATCAGCAATATCAGTTTGGCGGCATCAAATTAAAGTCAAATACTACCTATAGAGTATCGATTGACTATTATGTTGCAAAACCAATTAACGATTATGCCTTTGCAATAGGCTACAGCCAAAAAGATGTAGGCTCAGGCTCAGGCGATTCATGGCAGATTTGGGGTAACAATAAGCTGAATGTAGGCTGGAACACCGAATCCTTTGTGTTTACAACAGGTGAAGTAGTTCCAAACGGAAAGTTCCTCAAGCTTGTTATCTATGATACCCCTGATAGCTATAATCCACGAGTAATGTATTTTGATAACATTACCTTCACTGAGCTTTATAGAATTGATTCTTCATCAAATAATTCTGACCTTGGTACCGTTTCATCAACAAGAACTGTTGAGGCAGGCTCTGACAGCAAGGTTGTTGCCAACCCATATGCAGGCGTTACCTTTGAGGGCTGGTATGAATACGGTGATCTTGTATCAACCGATGAAACTTATCGTATTAAGGATGTTCGTGATAATCACAAGCTCGTAGCTCATTTCAGCGGTACACCCGTTAAACCCGACCGTATCGTTCAAGGCTTTGAGGATTATGATTTGGGTGATATCTTATACGAATATTATGAAATCGTTGACGATCCTAACAATGTGTTAGAGGGCAAGCAGTCACTACACGTTAAGCCCGATAAAATCGAGGTTAATGCCGACCACAGCGTCTTCTTCCCACTGGTTTCAAATGTTGAGGCGCAGTTGAAAGAAGATACCGAATACGATGTATACATATGGGTTAAGCCAACAAAACCGGCTGAGTCAACCACATATTTCCAAATAGTTGACGCCACAGGTGTTGTTGATATGTCAGACCTTCTTACAAGCCCGGGTGGCACAGGTATGCAAATGGGTCTTAAGCCTGTTGCGGCAACCGCATTAGAGGAAAAAGACGGTTTCTATAAATACCTTCTTGGCACCATAACAAAGGATATAGCATCTCGTCAAGGTCTTGGTATTCAGGTTTGCAAATTCCACGCATTCCGTATGGAAGGTGCATCTATTGACGACCTTTATGTTGATATGGTAGAGGTTGTTGAGTGCGTGCCCGATTATGCAAATCTTAAGTTTACCGAAAACCTATTTAACGAAATTTCAAATTCAAACTTTGAAGATGCCGTTACAAATGATAACTGGGCACCTCTTACCGACGGTGTTTCTATTGTAGATGTAACCGATAAGGAATATGACTGGCAGGGCAACAAGCAGATGGTATTTGATGCTGCTGCTTCAAACGGTCAGGAGTATATAAGAGTTATTCCGGTTGCAAAAACAAATAAAAATTACACCTTTGCTGCTTGGACAAAGCTTTCAGCAGGCAGTGATATTACCGTTGGACTTTATAAAAACGGTAACTACGAAACCTTTGAAAATGTTGTTAACGGCGCAAGCGGAAAGCTTGGTCTTATTGATGACGGCAAATGGAACCGTGTAAGCTTTACCTTTAATTCAGGTGACAGCGAAAATGCTTATCTTGTAATTAAGGGCACAAAGGGAACTCTTGAGCTTGATATGGTTGAGTTGTTTATCGCAACACGTGCGTACACAACCGATCCAAACTCATACGGCTTAAAGGCTCCCGTATTCCAGATGACCAATCCTATAGCATTCCCCGATATTATCAAAACCGAAACAACCTATATCGATAGTGATGACGATGAGGATGACGATTTTGACGATAGCTACATCACAAGTGATGACGAGGATGAAGATACCGACGATGACGAAAAGACCGAAGAAACCAAAAAGAAGAAAAAGAAAAAACGTGTTGTAAAGGTTGTTAAAAACGGCGGTACATCACCTTGGGTTTGGGTAGGTGTTGGTGCAGGCGCTTTGGTTGTTGCTGCTGCAGTGACAATATTTGTTATTCTGTTTAAAAAGCGCAAACAAACTAAAAAGGGGGCTAAATAATAATGTTTAAAAGAATTATTGCTTTACTTTTAGTGCTTATTATGTTGCTCGGCACAGTTGCCTGCAATGATAACGATGTAACCTCAAAGGATGAACAAACTTCTTCTATAAGTGGTGAGGTGTCTGATGACACCTCATCAGATGAGGACTCAACCGACAGCTCTGAGGATACTGACGATACTTCTTCATTAGATACTTCATCAGATAACAAGGTAAATAATAGCAGTTCAAAGAAAGAACCCACTGCTATAACGTCAACATATACCGAAAAGGTAGAAGACGTTATAAAGCTTGATATTGATAATTCAAAAGTTATTAACTCTAATTGGGGTGGCGTTAACGCCATTAATCAGGGCTTTATGTTTTTGCCCGATGAGTACGGTCGTGAATATAACGATGCCCAAATAGCAGAAGAGCTTAAGCGTATGGAAGATTTGGATATCAATATGGTTCGTTCTTATATGGATGCAGGCTATGCTTTCCAATACCGTAACGGTAAGGAAATTACATACGATTGGAACAGCGAAAGAATGCAGGCGTTTTATAAATGGCTTGACGCTATGGAAGAGCGTGACATAGACGTAGCTGTTCAAATGGGTTGGAACGTTGGTTCTGTTGCAAATGCTACAACCAAGGATGCATTGGGATATACTATTCCTTGGTATGTTAGCGGCCAGTTAAATATATACGGTGAAATGATCGATATGTATACCGACTGGGTAGAGTTATTTATTAAAGAGGTTATTATCAAGCGCGGTTATGATATCGAATATCTTGTAATGTTTACCGAGCCATATCACTTTAATGAATACACATTCTATGTAGATTATGATTACAATAAAGAGACCAAAAACGGCTGGGAAGTTTCGGTCGACCTTATACGTGCTACCGATAAGGCTTTAAAAGAAGCCGGTCTTCGCGATATGGTTAAGCTTACTGGTCCGCAATACGGTTTGTCAGGCCAATTCTACGAGGGCGAAACCCTTGAGGAAGAGCTTGATTGGTGGATATCAAGAATCGGTGACTGTATCGATGTTTACACATTCCACTGGTATGTTCCTACCTGGCCGGGTCAGGGTAGAAGCGAAAGCGCAAGCGTTCTTGATGATAACTATGACCTATGGTTATATTATCTTGGTGAGGTTAAGCGAATTATCTCAAAAACAGGCAAGCCTTTCTGGTTTGATGAGTGGAACTACGGCGCTCAGGCAATGGAAAACCAAAAGACTGATTTTTATGCTCAGCAGGTAGCTCAAACAGTAGTTGCAGGTATGAATGCAGGCATTGACAGTATGCTCTACTGGCAGCTCTTTGAAATTGTTTGGCCTACAAGAAATGATACCGGCGGCGAGTTTATTAAGGGTATTCACGCTTTGGGCGTAGCACCGTCACTTTATGAAAGCGCTATTCCTTATAAGCTGTTTTACGGCTTCTCACTGCTTGCAAAATACGCAGGTGAAACCGGCAGCAAGACCTATTCAGGCTCAGGCAAAAAGGGTGTTTGCTGCACAATGGTTGAGTATGAAAAAGACGGCAAAACCTATCAGAATGTAATTGTCGTAAACTCAACCGCACTCGAACAAAAAATAAGTCTTAACTTTGAAAAGAGCATCGGTAAGGATATGTATAGATATATGTTTGATCCGGTTAACACTGTACCCACCACAGCGGCAGCTATGATACCTGCCGACAAGGGCTTTTCAAAGGTTGATACCGTTTTACAGGATACAATTCCAGCGGGTTCAATAGTAGTTTATTCTACAGTTAAGGAATAAATAATTCAGGCTATCCCGTATTATGCGGGATAGCCATTGCACGATAAAAGGAGATATTTTAATATGACAAATAAAGAATGGTTTAAAGAAGCGAAATTCGGTATGATGATTCATTGGGGCCTGTACTCACTGCTCGCAGGCGAATATAAGGGCAAGCGCTATGATTATAACGATGAACTTGTAAAGGGTTGGGATCCCGTAGGCGAATGGATTATGCCAAGATATCAGATTCCGATTGCCGAATATGAAAAACTTGCGCAGGCATTTAATCCTGTATTTTTTGATGCTGACGAGTGGGTTGCTTTAGCTAAAGAAGCTGGTATGAAATATATTGTAATTACCAGTAAGCACCACGAGGGATTTGCGCTTTTTAAATCTGAGGCAGATCCATTTAACGTTGTAGATGCAACTCCTTTTAAGCGTGACATTATTAAAGAACTTGCCGACGCGTGTAAGCGTGCTGATATGAAATTTGGTCTATACTATTCGCAGGAATTAGACTGGCACGAAGAGCACGGCGGCGGTTACAACATAACCGAGCCCGACCTTAAGGGCTGCAGATGGTCAAACCATTGGGATTTCCCTGAAGGTGAAAAGGATTATTCCATCTGCTTTGAAAAGAAAATTAAACCGCAGGTAAAAGAAATTCTCACCAAATACGGCGATTTAGCACTTATTTGGTTTGATACACCAGGTGTTATCACAACCGAGCAAAGTATGGAGCTTTACGATATGGTTAAAAAATATCAGCCTAACTGTCTTGTAAACTCACGTATCGGCAACGGTGTGGGCGACTACTTCTCTTGCGGCGATAACGAAATTCCCGACGATTATAAAACAACCCTTTATGAATCAGCTTGTACTTTGAATGACACTTGGGGTTACAAGAGCTTTGACAATAACTGGAAATCTGCCGAACAGGTTTTCAAAATTAAAGAGCATCTTAACGAACGCGGAATTAACTATCTATTAAACGTGGGTCCTGACGGACTTGGCAGAATTCCTGCACCCACAATCGATATATTTAAAAAAATCGGAGAGCTTTCTAAAAACAAGTAACGTATGTTGTGCAATAAGGAGACAGTTTTATGTCAGAAATTAAGAAAGTATCGTTAAATATAAATAATGATAACTGTATTCAAGAGCATTTCCACGGTGTAGGCGGTGTATATCACGCCTATACCTTTAGAGATGATTTTCCCGACAAGCAATACACCGACCAAGAGCGCGAGATTGAGCTTGAAAGAGTTAAAAAAATGGAGCTTAAGGTAGCCAGAACATATTTTGATCTGATTGCATATAAAGACGGTGTGTGGGATTGGGAATGCCGCGAAATGCAGGCGCTTTATAAATGGCTTGAAAGAATGAAGGAGTTTGGTGTTGAGGTAGCTCTTAACGCTGCTTGGTGGCTATCAGGTCATATTATGAGGAATGAAGAATCACCGCTCTATGACAAAGACCATAAAATTGCCGCGCGTAAATATGGTGACTGGGTAAGCGAGGTTGTGCATCAACTTATTGAGGTGCGCGGTTTTACCAACATAAAATATCTTATTATGCTTACCGAACCAAATGACGGTTCTTGGCAAATAACATGTGAAGAGGGCGGAGAGTCAGGTTATAGAGCTTATGCGATGTGCGTTAGAGCGGCCGATCGTCAGCTTCGCGCTGACGGTAGACGTCAGCTTGTGAAGCTTGTAGGACCTAATGCCGGTGTTCTTGGTGACGGCGATCCCAAAATGCTTGAATGGGCTGTAAAGAATTTGGATGACAGCATTGATATATATTCATCACATACATATATGGATTATTATGAGCCCTATGATTTAATTCGTGAGACACACAGCGGCAAAGGTTCACTCGCTTTGGGTACACCGGGATTTAGAGCACAGCAATATGTCAAACTCGAGCCACATACCGACTACGAATTGTCATTGTATACAAAAGCTGCTAACGGAAGCAATATGACCGAGTGGAAACGCGGATTTCTTTTTGGCGCATTTGAAACAACCGAGTTTGAAGGTACTTTGATTGCGGCAGGTCTTGAAGGAATCAGTTATCTTACTGAAAACAGTGTTGTTTCAATTGATGTTGCTGATATTTCAGACAAATGGCAGAAATATACCATGTGCTTTAATACCGGCGAAAAAGATTATGCATATATTGGTATCTATCACGATGTGCTTCCTCTTGATGCAACAATGTTTTATGATGATGTGTCATTACATAAAGTAGGCGACACACAAGAACTTTTAGAAAACGGCAATTTTGATGATACTGAAAGTACTGCTTGGCTTGCATTTAAGGGTGGCATTGGCAGTAATGATGATAAATTACCATTGTATACAAGCGTAAGATTGGTGCTAAAAAGATATCTCAAATGTGTTCCAAAGGGAAAAGAATTTTGGTTTGATGAATACAATGTTCGTTTCTATGATATGTATAATGATCCAAAACAGGGCATTGCCTTGGCAGAGGTTCAGTCTGCTTTCTTAAATTCAGGTGTTAACTGTAATTTGATTTGGTCTTTGTTTGATCAAAGATGGCCCTTCTGCAGATGGGATAATTTTGACAATTTTGTTGACGGCGATCACAGATTTGGTGTTATGCCTAATCTCAAGAGAAGCTTAAAGCCGTACCACGCCTACTATGCATTTACACTTATGGCAAAATATTTAGGCGATCATCATTCGCGTATTTTTGAGGGTGATACCAACGATACAGTTTGCACTTCTTGTGTAGTTGGCAGCGATGATAATTATAGCATTTTGGTTGTAAATTCAGGAAATGATGACCGTGAGGTAGAAATAAATCTTTCAAGCGATTTAAACCGCACTTTTTATCGTCATATGTTTGATTCTGAAAAAATCATACCTGAAGAAAAAGCTGAAATTATAGGTATTGATAAAACCTTTGAAAACGTTGATAAAACAATAATTGATGTAGTGCCGGCAAACTCTATGGCTATATACACAACAAGAACGGATTGATTTGATATGAAATTTTTAAATAATAATGCGCTTTGTCTCGCTAAAGACGATAAAATTATTTTTGACGGAATTAAATTTTGGATAAAAGGTCAAGGTGGCGAAAAAATATATCTTGACACTACATCTGTAAATGAAACCGAGGTATTGTTTTCAAACAAATCACAAGACATTACAGCAAAACTCGGCTTAACATGTGACGGCGACACAGCATCACTTGCTATAGATGTTAATTACAGTCCTGCTTTAGGTGATATATTCGGTCAAAATCATCTTGATACCGATGCCGCTGCAGGTATTGACATTGCGGCTATGCCGGAAGGCGAGTCGTATATGGCAAACTTTATGCGTTGCAGTTTTTGGTGCGGAACAAAAATATTCAGCGATTTGCAAGAAATGCCCGAAAGAACTCAGGCTTTGCTTGCAAGGATGAATAACGGCGAATATGCCTATCTTTTGACAACCTGTGATAAGTATTTTAAAAGCAATATCATCGCAGGCGATAACGGTGGTTGTACGGTATATATTTATAGCCGTTTTCCGCAAAGCAAATGTTCGGAATGTGTGCTTATATTAGGCTTCAATGCTGATCCGTACGTTTTGCCTAACATTACCGCCGAATACGGCATTAAAGTAATGGAAAAAACCATAAAAATTCGAAAAGACAGAAGATATCCTGAAGTGTTCGAGTATTTGGGTTGGTGCAGCTGGGATGCATTCCATATGGATGTTACACATTCGGACTTGCTTAAAAAGGCTGAGGAATTTAAGCAAAAGGATATTCCTGTTCGTTGGATGATAATTGATGATATGTGGGCAGAGTGCCACAACAATAACCGTCCGACAATGCATTCGCGTGAAATGTATAATTTTGAGGCGGACCCAGAAAGATTTCCTGACGGACTTGCTGCTGCAGTTAAAGACCTTAAACAAGATTACGGTATGAAGGTGGGTATCTGGTATCCTACAACAGGATATTGGAACGGTATTGACCCTGAAGGCCCAATAGCTAAAGAGCACAGTGACCTTTTGACAGTTGGACTAAACGGCAGACTCTTGCCTTCACCCAACAAAACCAAGCTGTATGAGTATTTTTATATGTTTAACAGCTTCTTCCGTGGTTGCGGTGCAGATTTTGTTAAGGTGGATTATCAATCCTGTATATTAGACAACTACAACCGTTTGGTGCCAATTGGATTAATGGCTAACAACCTTCAAACTGCCATTGAGGCTACCGTTGGTGTATGCTTTGACGGAAATCTTATTAACTGTATGGGTATGGCAAACGAAAATTTCTGGAATAGACCTAACAGCATTGTAAACCGTATTAGCGGCGACTTTATGCCGGAGGATAGAAAATGGTTTGTTCAGCATCTTATTCAGTGCAGTTTTAACGCCTTTGCACAAGGCAGCATATATACGGGCGACTGGGATATGTGGTGGTCTGATGATGCTCAGGGCACTAAAAATGCAGTGCTTCGCGCAATGAGCGGCGGCCCTGTATACGTAAGTGACGAGCTTGGCAGAAGTGTTAAAGAAAAAATAATGCCTATTGTTTACAGCGACGGTAAAATCATAAGACTTAAAGAGTCGGCACGTCCTGCTCCCGAATGTCTTATTGAAGACTGTGAGCACAACGGAAAAATCTACAAGGTATTTAATAAGACAAAAAATGCCGGCATTCTTGCTGCGTTTAACATTGATGAGCAAGAAAACAGTGTTTGCTGTAGCATTTCTACAAAAGATATATATGGTATGGCTGATTGTCGCTGTGCAGTTGTAGATTATTTTGCAAAAACAGTCAGCATTTTAGAAAAAGGCGAAAGCTTAGACTTAACCCTTAAAAATTATGATGATTTCAGACTTTATTACATTATAGAGCTTAAATCTGATATAACACCTATAGGCGTAATGGATAAATATATGGCTCCCGCCACATTTGAAATGATTGCAGCAAACAAGTGTATCGTGGCAGAAGGCGGAGAATTTTATTTCACAGCCGATAAAGCTCCTGAAAATGTAACAGCAAACGGTGTTGAGGTTGAGGTTATTTCTGTTGGTGAAAAATTATTTGCCGTTAAATTGTCAAAAGACGATAATAATGTATTGCTTGAATGGAAGTAGGGTTTAAGATGATTAAAATATTTGGTGCTGGTAACAGCTTTACTGAGGATGCTTTTACCTGGCTTGGTGAAATTGCTGCCGCTGACGGCATCGAGATTATGACGGTTGTACCATTCGTTGGCGGTTGCACCTTCAAGCGTCATTTAGATAAAATTAAAAGCGACTCTAATGAATATGACCTTATCGTTAATGGAAAAAACACGGGCAAAAAGCTTACATTTGACGAGGCGCTTGCAATGGAAGATTGGGACTTTGTTACCTTTAATCAAGGAAGTGTTCAGTCTGGAAGACCAATTTCATATTTTCCGTATCTTAATGAACTTAAAGAGCACATCCTCAAGCATTCGCCAAATGCAAAGCCATACATTTATCAGACATGGGGCTATGAAACAGGCGCTACGCATCCGTATTATTATGTTTATAATAACAGCCAAAAAGAAATGTGGATTCGCGCTCGCGATTGCTATCATTTAGCTTCAAGATTGATTGATGCACCGATAATTCCTGTTGGTGAGGTTATTCAGTATCTGCGTGAAAATGTTGCTGAGTTTGATTATCAAAACGGTGGCATGAGCCTAAATCGCGACGGATATCATCTTACTGAAATTTATGGCAGATATGTCGCAGGATTGACCTTTTATTATTCGCTTTTTAAAAATGATATATTTAAAAACATCTTTATACCAGAGCATAATGGCGTTAAAGCTGATCCCATTATTATTGAAAAAATCAAAAACGCCGTTTTTGAGGTTGTAAATAATAGATTAGATGACGATGACGATTAAACTTATATGTTTAGGAGTGAACAATAGTGATTAACAGTTGGCCGGTACCATATATAGAAAAAGGAAAAAATATATCCTTTAGTAGATATAAAACTATGTATGGTGTAAATATTCACACTCATTTGTATTTTGAGATTGAGTATGTGCTTAACGGTAAATGTTATCAAGCTTTTCAAAACGAATCATACGAGTTTACTCGCGGTGATGTTGCGTTGTTTAAGCCTGAATCAAGGCATAGATATCAAACATCGGGTGAACTTGAGGTTTTGCGTTTAAAAATTAATCCCGACTTTATTCCTCAAATATATAACCTATATGCCGATAATTTTGATGAGGCAAATATTATTCATCTTCCGCCTAATGAGGTAAAAAGGGTAGAGAATATTCTGCTAACCATAGAAAAAGAGTTTAATGATAAAAATAAATTCTATTCTGAGGCAATATCGGGATATTTAGAGGTTTTATTCACGTTATTGATTCGTTTTCACACTACAAGTAAAAATGGTGAAGTTAAGGCGTCGAATGTAGATTTTAAATCAATTATAGCTTATATTGAAAAAAATCTAAAAACAGTAACGCCAAGTGCGGTTGCTTCATATTCGGGCTACAATTTTCCGTATTTTTCAAAGCTGTTCAAAAAGCATACAGGTCGTAATTTGAGTGAATATATTAATTTGTTAAAGCTTGAGGTAGCCTCTAAAATGTTAAGCGAAAGCAACAAGCGGATAGAAACTATCGGTTACGAGGTTGGTTTTAATAACAAAAGTTATTTTTATCGCGTTTTTAAAAAGCATTACGGGGTTACACCTGAAGAGTATCGTAGATCAAGTATCAAAAGAAAAGCATAGTGTTTTGATAAAAGGAGTTTAATATGAACGATTTTAAAATTATATTAGATAATAGTTCGAATGTTGCGGCAAGCATTATAAAAAATGTTCCCGAAAAAAATGATGTAAAGCAATATGATCTATTAAAATATAAAATAGAAAAAAATTCGTTTTATGATGCGTGCTCAAAAGTAACAGTTCGCAGTAACACTGTTACTAATATTACTGATAAGCCCATAAGACTTTCTCATTTAAGTTCTTTATTTGCAGATAATGTTGCTCCCGACTTTCATAATAGGGACGTGCTTATACATATCTGTAATTTTGCTTGGCAAGGCGAGGCACAGTGGGCAAGTCTTACTCCATATGAATTAGGGTTATATCCTGTATCAAAACACTTCTTTTCACACACCGACAAAACCGTCTCCAATATTGGTAGCTGGTCTACTCACAAGTATTATCCCATTATTCTTATAGAAGACAAAACCGATAAAAAGGTTTGGTATTTTGAGATTGAGTCAGCAAATAACTGGTCATTTGAGCTTGGCACCGCTACCGATGAGGACACGGATATATGCAGCTTAACCGTTGATTGTTCGGCGTGCAGCGAAAATAATAACGGATTTTATTTAACCTTAAATCCTGCTGAAAAATATGAGACTCCGTCTGTGCTACACGGAATAGCCGACAGCTTTGATAGCGCAATAATTTCGCTATTAAATTATAAACGCAATAACGGATTAAAATTAAACCAATTGCCCGTATGCTTTAATGATTATATGAATTGCCTTTGGGCGATGCCAAGTCGCGAAAAACTTTTGCTGCTTATTGATACGGCTGCAAAAATCGGTGTAGAAACCTTTTGCATTGACGACGGCTGGTTTATACGTGACGAAAATGGCACCGACTTTGGTGACTGGATTGAGAATGATGAAATATTTGGCGATGGTGGATTTAAAGGAATTATTGAATACATTGCCAATAAAGGTATGACACCGGGCATCTGGCTCGAGCTTGAAACCGCATTTTGCTTTGCTTCTATTTCAAAAATTGCTCCTAATGCTATGCTTACTCGTTGCGGCTTGCCTATAGGAGAAGAGAGGCAGTTTTTAAATTTTGGCTGTAAAGAGGTTACCGATTATCTATATAGCAGAGTTAAGCATCTATACGATCTTGGAATTCGATACATAAAGAATGACTATAACCACAGCACAGGTATTGGATGTGACGGTGGCGATATGTCGTTTGCGGCAGCCTTGATTGAAAACAATAAAAGGTTTTATGCCTTTATTGACAGACTTATTGCCGATATGCCTGATCTTACCATAGAAAACTGTGGCAGCGGCGCTATGCGATGTGATAACAGCACTCTCAAGCATTTCCATCTGCAAAGTGTCAGCGATCAAGAAATTTTTACAAACAATCCTTCTATAATCAGGGGTATGCAGTGCTGTATGCCGCCTGAAAAAATGGGAATTTGGAGCTATCCTTTCCCGGCAACTTATGAACACCGTCTCGATATTAATGCTGCATTCAATGAAGAATATATGCGCCAAATGTCAGACGGTGGGCAGACGGTTTACAATATGTCGTGTGCATTTTTTGGAATTATGACACTTTCGGGTCATATAGAAAAATGCGATGATTACAATTTGTCTTTAATTAAAAAGGCGATTGAGGCTTATAAAAAAGACCGTGATTTTATTTTAAATGCAACACCTATATTTATTGGTAAGCAACAAAAAATTTACACTGAGGGATATAGTGTTTTAGCACTTAAAAATGATAAAAAAATAAGAATCGGTATATTCCGCAACGGCGGTAACGATTCGGTAGATTTTGAAATTCCAAACGAATTTTCGGGTGGTAATTTAATAGAAATATATCCATGTGATAATGCTGATAAAACAGCAACCTTAATGGGCAACAAAATTCACTTTGATTGCTCTAAAAAAATTAACGCAGCAGTATACGAAATATTGTTATAGCGGCACTTTAAACAGCAAAGGGTGATATTAATGAATAAAAAATTATATGATTTTATTTTAAATAAAGAGCATCATAAATATCGTCACAGTGTAGACTGGGATTTGGCAGCTGAGTATTCGGCTAAAAATTTAAGCGCGGTAGAGCGTATGTCTGACCGCTTTGAAAAGCTTTGTCAAGAAGAAAAGGCTGTTATTTTGGAGGGTGAGCAAATAGTATTTTTGCGCACAGTTTCAAATCTTCCGGCAATTTTCACCGACAAAGAGTGGGAAGAAATCAATTCAAAGCACTATATTCACGAATTGGGCTTTATGTCAAATTTATCACCTAATTATTATGATACTATAGCTGTAGGACTTTATGAAAAAAGAAGAACCACAGATGAATACGGTAAAAGGGCGATAGATAATATTATCGCTTTGTCAGATAAATATCTTGATGCCGCTCAAAGACAGGGTAGAAGAGATTTGGTTGAGGTTTTAAGTCAGGTTCCGCGTTATCCGGCGCGCAACTTCCGTGAGGCGTTGCAGTTCTTTAGAATTTTGCACTTTGCGCTCTGGCTTGAAGGTAACTACCACAATACAATCGGTAGATTTGATAAGTATGTGTATCCATACCTTAAAGCAGATATTGAAAAGGGCGTTTACACACCGGAGACAGCGCTTGAGTTATTAGAGGATTTCTTCCTCTCGTTTAATAAAGACAGTGATATCTATGTTGGTGTGCAGCAGGGTGACAACGGACAAAGTATGATGCTCGGCGGCATTGATGAAGAGGGTAACGATGTTTACAATCTTTTGTCTGAACTTTGTCTAAAGGCTTCTTGCAACAACAAAATGATTGACCCTAAAATTAACTTAAGGGTTTCTAAAAACACACCCGCCGACAGATATACCGAGGCAACCAAGCTGACACGTGCCGGACTTGGTTTTCCGCAGTATTCAAATGATGACGTAGTTATTCCGGCTCTTGAGGCTATGGGCTACAGTCATAATGATGCAGTAAATTATACAGTTGCGGCTTGTTGGGAGTTTATTATTCCAAACGTTGGCGCTGATGTTGCAAATATTGCGGCTCTTTCATATCCAAAGGCTGTAGATACTGCATTACACAACAGTCTTAACAAAGCCAACACTTATGAAGAATTCTTTGGTTTTGTAAAGGCAGAAATCCAAAAAGAATGTAACACCATTTGTGATAACATAAATAATCTTTGGTTTATACCCTCACCGTTTATGAACGTTCTTATGGACTGTGATATATACACCGGTGGTAAGTATAATAACTTTGGCATTCACGGTACGGGTATTGCCACAGCGGCAGATAGCTTGGCTGCAATAAAAAAATATGTTTTTGAAGAAAAATCTGTCAGCAAGGATGAACTTTTAACCGCAGTAGACAATAACTTCGAAAACACACCCGAGCTATTACATAAACTTCGTTATGAGTCTCCAAAGCTTGGTAACAACGATGACTTTGTTGATAGCATTGCAACCGAACTTTTAGATACATTTGGTAATGCGCTAAAGGGTAAAACCAACTGTCGTGGCGGTATATATCGCGCAGGCACAGGCAGCGCTATGTATTATCTATGGCACGCTAACGAAATTGGCGCATCTGCCGACGGCAGACGCGAAAAGGAACCGTTTGGTACTAACTATTCGGTATCGCTTTTTGCTAATGTTAAGGGTCCTGTATCGGTAATAGCATCTATGACAAAGCAGCATTTCGAAAATGCTATGAACGGTGGACCTCTAACACTCGAATTCCATCAAAGCATTTTTGCCGATGATGACGGAATAGAGAAGGTAGGTCTTTTGGTTAAGAACTTTATAGACCGTGGCGGACATCAGTTACAGCTTAATACCGTAAATCTTGACCGTATGCTTGATGCCCAAAAGCACCCCGAAAACCACAAACAGTTGGTGGTGCGCATTTGGGGTTGGAGCGCATATTTTGTAGAGCTTGATAAAGAGTACCAAGACCACGTTATTGCAAGACAGGCATACACTGTATGACAGGAATAATTTTTGATATAAAAGAAATGGCGGTGCACGACGGCCCTGGTATTAGAACAACAGTTTTTTTAAAGGGCTGTCCGCTTAGCTGTGCTTGGTGCCATAATCCCGAAGGGCTTTCCTTCGAGCCACAGCTTATGTATAAACAAGTTAGATGTATTGACTGCAAAAGCTGTCAAAGAGAGTGCAATCATCCCGAATGTCAACCATTTGGCAGATGTATTCACTCGTGTCCCGAAAACTGTCTTGAAATCGCCGGTAGAGAAATAACGGCGCAAAAATTGGCGAACGAACTCAAAAAATCTGCCGATGTTTTAGGTGACAGCTTTGGCGGCTTTACTTTTTCTGGTGGCGAGCCGTTAGCACAACCCGAGTTTCTTTTACAACTTATTAAAGAGCTAAACAACTATAATTTGTGTATAGAAACAAGCGGTTTTGCTGAAAGCGAAGTTTTTAAAGAAATAATAGACAAGCTTGATTTTGTTATTATGGATATTAAATTAGCCGACACCGAAATTCATAAAAAATATACGGGCGTTGACAATGATTTAATACTTAATAACTTTAAATATTTAAAACAAAGCGGAAAACCGTATGTTATTCGCACGCCGCTAATTCCAAATATCACCGATACAAAAGAAAATCTTATGGCAATTAAAAATATAATCGGTGACAGCAGTTGGGAGCAGTTGCCTTACAACGCTGCTGCAGGCGCAAAATACAAAATGCTTGGTATGAACTATAAATTGTGATTCATAAGGCGAATACAAGGAGATATAAATATGTCATTTAAATACAAGTGGGATATAAACGATTATAATTTTTACGATTCATATGTAAAATTCACAGCCGATGATAAGGCACTGCAGGGTGTTTTTGACGATTGCGAAGCGCTTTGCAAACAAAATATAAAAAATTTTGGCGACTATGACGTTTTGATAGAAGGTGCAAAATACAGTGGCGTTTGGTTAGAAACTCAACCAATGGGTGGCGAAATGTATGCCAAGCGTAGTATAAAAACAGCGCTTTCAAATATACTTATATTCTTGAGATATCAACGTCGCGACGGAAAGATGCCGGGTATGATATCATACCGTGATCCTTGGTCAGGACTTGTTGCGCATTATGATTGGATGCAGGGCTGTTTTTTGCCGTATCCTGCGCTTAAGCTATATTATCTTATTGGTGAAGATAAAGATTATTTAAAAATGCTTTATAAAGCGCTTGAGGATTTTGATGCTTATTTATGGAGTTATCGCGATAGCACAGGTGACGGATGTTTAGAAAACTGGTGTATTTGGGATGTTGGTGAGGACAATGCCACACCTTATATGCTTAACGGTCTTACTATGCCGGAGCACGGTCCTTGGGGCAAATCAACCCCACCAGATAATTATATGAATATGCCCTACAAATCCCCACAATATATGGGTTATTCGTATGCTTGTCGCAAGGTTTTAGCCCATATTTCGAGAATTTTAGATAACGGATTAGCTGGAAAATGGGAATCAGATGCAAAAGCTGTACAGCAAAGGGCAAAAGAATGCTTGTGGGACGAACATCGTCACGCGTTTTTCCTTAAGGATAAAAACGGACAGGTAATACCTGCCCTTACACAAGAGAATATAAAGTGTATGTACTGTGGACTAATGACACAGGAAATGGCTGATGCGTTTGTTAGCGAGCATCTTTTAAATGAGGACGAATTTTGGACTCCATATCCATTGCCTGCAATTGCAGCAAATGATCCGTACTTCCACGTTAATCAACAGTATTCTAATTGCGCGGACAAGCTTAACGGGCTTGGCACTGCCGCACACGATATCGACGATAATTCTTGGTCTGGTCCACTGCACGGTCTTGTTTGGCAAAGAAGTATTGATGCGCTTATAAATTACGGCTATCATAACGAAACCGTAATGATTGGTAAAAAACTACTTTCCATACTTAAAGAGCATCGTAAATACGTGCAAAATTACAATCCCTTTACAGGTGTTCCTTCTAAAGGTATGGACGGTTACGGCCCAACTATGCTTTCAGCGCTTGAATATATAAGTATGCTTTGCGGAATTAACGTAAGCTATAAAAAGGTTTTTTGGACCGCCGCAACCGAAATAGGTGGCTTTACCTATGTTCAAAATATTTACGGTAGGGAATATAGGCTAATGTCAAACGGGGACGAAATGAGCGCATATATAGACGGTGAAAAAGTTTTCACAGCGTCCGCAGGCGCAAGAATACAAACCGATTTAGACGGAAATATTTTATGCATTTACGGCGTATCGGAAAATGAGATTGATTTTGGCTTGAATTATAATAATAAAGATTTAAAACAAAAGCTCTGTGCAAATGATTGTATAGACAATTTCTAATAAATTAGAGGTTTTAATATGTCAAATTTAGGTTTTTTTAATAACGATAAAAAAGAGTATACAATTACCAATATGCGTCCGCGCAGACCACTTAAAAACTTTCTTTGGAATGAACAGTTTATTATGATACTTGACCATTTTGGTTTTGGTGAAAGCTTCAGATATATTAATCCCGAAGAACGTCGATTTGTTGTCAACGACGGTGAGGCAGGTCGATTGATATATATCAAAGACCGCGAGACCGGCGAGTTTTATGACGCAAACCGTAATTATTCTAATAAACCTTTCGATAAATACGAATGTAATGTAGGCATCGGTTATCAGCAAATAGTAAGCGAGTATAACGGCGTTGAGGTTAAGTTTACCCTTACAGCTCCAAGCGAGGGCTTTGCAGAGCTTTGGAAAATAGAGGTTAAAAATAAATCTAACACAGCAAAAAGCATAGATTTAATACCTTATTGCCGCCCTGCAGTTAACATTACCAGCCATTTGGCTTACGGTCACGCCGATTATGAAAAGGAGCTTGACGGCTTGTATTTCAGCCATGATGCATATAACATCAGTCATAATTGTGTTGGTGTTTATATGAAGGCATCGATGTCTCCTGCTTCATACGACATTACCGACATTAATTTTAAAGGTATTTATAATAGCTGGGCAGAACCTCAAGCGCTTTATAATGAAAGCTTGTCAAATAAGGGTTCTTCGTTTGATAGCACCTATTGCGGCGCCATGCAATTTGCGATTGATTTGGCAGCAGACGAGCAAAAAACATTATATGTTGTTTTGGGTATGTGTACCGATTTAGATGATGCTGTTGCGTTAAGCGATAAATATTTGTCTAACGGATTTTTTGAACAATCTATTGCTCAGGTCAAAAAAGATGCAGATGAAATGGACAATCTTTACGTTCTTAAATCTCCCGATGAATATATAAATACTATGGTTAATATTTGGCTGAAAAGACAAATTTCGTTGGGCAAGACTTGGGGACGTGTTTATAACAAGGGCTTCCGTGATATTATGCAGGACACAGCGGGTCTTGCAGCCTTTGACGGAAAAATGGCGCGTGAAAAAATTAAAATTTGTCTCGCCACACAGCGTCCTAACGGCAACCCAATGCGTTCTTTTGCGCCTATTGACCGTGATCCTTATTACGACGGCGCTGTTTGGACTCCCGAAACTGTGCTTGCATATATTAACGAAACAGGTGATCTAACCGTCCTTGACGATGATGTTCCTTATTTTGAAAGTGACGAGCACGACACCGTTTTCGAGCATATGTACCGTGGAATTCGTTTCTTGCTTGATAATCGCGGCGAAAACAATATGGTGCTTTGGGGCGGTGGCGACTGGAACGATTCTATTAACAACGCAGGTAATCAGCTTAAGGGCGAGAGCGCTTGGTTGAGTATTGCAACCGTTAAAGCTATCAAAGAATTTTGTCGCATTTGTGAAATAGTAGGCGGCAAGGAAGAACTTATTTGTCAACTAAATACTGAAAGAAAAATTTTGAAATCAGCAATTTTAGAAGCAGCCTTTGAAGGTGACCAATTTATTTACGGTATAAACGACTGGGGTGAAAAGGTCGGCTCACACGAAAGCTATCAGGCAAAGACATATCTAAATTCTCAAACATGGGCAGTCTTGGCTGAAATGCTTGACACCGAAGGTCTTAATAAAATTATGCAGACCGTTGAAGATAAGTTAAAATGTGATTTTGGATACGTTCAGTGTGCTCCTGCTTATAGTGAAAAGGATTTTCACATTGGCCGAATGGCATATTTTATTCCAGGTGGTTATGAAAACGGCTCGGTATACAATCATGGTGTAGCGTTTAAAATTGCAGCAGATTGCATACTTGGTAAAGCAGACACGGCATACGAAAGCTTAAAGCTTATATGTTACGACAACCCCAAAAATTTAAATTCGGGTGTCGAACCATATGTTGTTACTAATATGTTTTTCGGTCCACAAGAAAAATACCGTCCAGGATTTTCTTTCTACGCTTGGTTTACAGGCGCTGCGGGTTGGGTATATCGTGATATTACCGAGTTTATACTTGGTATTAAAGGTGAGTACACAGGACTAAAAATTGATCCGTGTATTCCTTCCGCTTGGAATGATATTTTTGTTTCACGTGTTTACAGAGGCGCTACATATAATATTACCTATAAACGCACGGGTAATTATAGACTTACTGTAGACGGAACAGTTATTGACGGAAATATTGCCCCAATTTTTCCTGAGGGTAGCGAGCATACCGTTATTTGTGAATTTTAATAAAGAGTTGATTTAAAGTGTTTGAAAAAACTAAAAAATTTTGTGATTCTCTTTTAGATATGGGTGTACCTGGATTTGACCTTGCAGTTTTTAAGGGCGGCAAGCCAATACTGCGCTATATGAATGGGTACAGTGATATCGAAAAAAAGATAAAAATAAACGGTAAAGAAAAATATAACATATATTCTTGCTCAAAGGTAATTACCGCTACGGCTGCGCTACAATTGTGGGAGAAGGGGCTGTTTTCGCTTGAAGATAAGCTTTCGGATTATATGCCCGAATTTGAAATGATGACCGTTAAAACCGAAAACGGCATTAAAAAATCCGACAACCCCATTTTGATTAAGCATTTGTTTGAAATGACCGCAGGCTTTTCTTACGATCTTGAGTCTGAAAGTCTTATGCAGTGTAGAAAAGAAACAAACGGCAAATGTCCTACCAGAGAGGCAATGAAATATTTAGCCAAAGAACCGCTCTTGTTCGAACCTGGTGAAAAATGGGAATACAGCCTCTGTCACGATGTTTTAGCGGCTTTGGTTGAAGTTATTTCGGGCGAAAAATTTGAAGATTATGTCAAGAAAAATATTTTTGACCCTGTTGGTATGAATGACTCAACCTTTATGTTGCCTCAAAGTGAGCTTGCATCTATTGCCGAGCAGTACAAGTTTGAAAACGAAACCGTGGTTAATATTGGCAAAGATATTACCTATTTTAAAATGGGCTCTGAATATGCATCGGGTGGCGCAGGCGGCGTTTCCACAACCGATGATTATATCAAGTTTTTAGAGGGCTTACGCTGCGGAGTCTTTTTAAAGCCCGAAACACTGCAGTTAATGATAACCGACCGCTTGACCGACGCGCAAAAAACAACCTACTGGACAAGAGATACCCACGGCTACGGCTTGGGTGTGCGCTGTCACAGTGAGGGTGAAATAAATACCGATTTCGGCTGGGGTGGCGCTGCGGGCGCTTACCTTGCCATTGATATCGAGAATGAAATCTCACTGTACTTTGCATGTCATTTACATTCTTCACCGGGTCAGGGTGTCCGTTCATTGCTTTATAGATTTATAAGGGCAGAGCTTTTTGATAACAGTGATTTTAAAAATATTCAAAAAGAGATTACAGGCCTGTATGATTACGACCTGACCTATTGATAATAAACATTCTATTTTTGATACACAAAGGTTTTTATATATGAATTTAGCAGAAATTTTTAGTGATGGTATGGTTCTGCAGCGTGACAGGCAAATTTGCATTTTTGGATACGGCAAAGGAAAAGGTGAGATCGAATTTTGTGGTCAAAGCTATAACTTTGTTTCTAATACCGATAAATTTTGCACATATCTTTCTCCGCAAAGCGCTGGTGGACCATATGAAATGAAGGTTACGCTTAACGGCGTTACACGGATAATAAAAGATATATTAATCGGTGACGTCTATATTGCGGCAGGGCAGTCTAACATTGAGCTTCTACTAAGCCAAACTCAAGATATTGAATATTTCTCTAACAACAATATCCGTTTTTTTACCGAGCCCAACACCGCCGATGAAGACGGTAATTTAATACACAATGATTCTAAGTGGATTTTATGTGACGGTAATGCTGTTGATAATTTTTCAGCAATCGGATATTATTTTGCTTTAAAGTTGCAAAAAAGCGCAGGTGTGCCAATTGGTGTTATATCTTGTTCAAAGGGCGCATCTCGTGTCGATGCGTGGACCTCGCCCGAATACACACAGCAAAAACCCTATCAAAAAATGATAGAAAAAAAGCACAATGACTATTACGTGTATAAATTTAATCATAACTCTTGGCTATATAAAAACAAGCTGTTAAATATTGTCCCTTTTACAAATTCGGGCGTTTTGTGGTATCAGGGTGAAAGCAACCGTTGTTACGACGAGGCTGTTCACTATGCTAAACTGCTTGAGATTATGATAAAAAATTGGCGCGAGCTTTGGCAGTGTAATCTACCGTTTTATTGTGTTCAGCTTATGCCTTATAATGAAGCGCCCGATGTTGCCGATTGGGCAACCATTCGCAGTCAGCAACAGTTAGTATCTCAAACGGTTGATAATGTTTATCTGGTTACGCTTGTTAACACAGGTGAAAAGGATGAAATTCACCCCACCAAAAAGAAAACAGTATCTTATGCGCTGGCAAACGCAGTTCAAAACATTCAGTTCGGTAATGATATTGAGTATTGCGGACCCGTTTTAAAAACATACAAGGTTATCAATAATGTTATAGAGCTCGTTTTTTCTCATGCCGACGGCTTGCATATAAAAAACAACGCTTTACTTGATACATATGTTTGCAATGCCAATAACCAACCACTGCCGTTTGATTTTGCCGTAGAGCAAAATGTGTTAAAAATTATTTGCAAAAACGGTGCTGTGCCCAAAACGGTTACTATGGGCTACAACAATGCGCCCGAGCATAATCTTTATAACAGTTCGGGTTATTTAGCCTCACCATTTAGATTAATGCTTAATTAAAAAGGAGAGATATTTATGTTAGAGCTATTAAAACAAAAAAACAGTGATATCGAAATTTTTTCGGTAGAAAGTGATGAGTTTAAAAAATTTGGTCGCATAATTAATGATATATCTACCGATGAGATTATCAATGTTGCCAAAAAAGTTGAACCCATAGGCAGTGGAAGCTCGTATGTTCCGTCGCACAGCGACCTTGAAATATTAGATATTGCTGCCGAAATCAAGAATAAGCTTTTTGGTACAATGCCTACTCAAATAGGGTATTGTTGGGGTTATAACCGTTTGATGAATGCAACCGAATGGCATACCTCAAGCGAAATCAATATAGCAATTACCCCATTAGTTCTTATATTGGGCAATATATGGGATATAACCGACGGCAAAATAGATTCTTCAAAATTTAAAGCCTTTTATCTGCCGCAGGGAACAATAGTAGAGGTATATGCCACATCATTGCACTACTGCCCCTGTCAAGTCAGTGATAGCGGCTTTGGCTGTGTTGTTGGTCTCCCCGCAGGCACCAACACCGACCTTGACATTGAAGGTGATGACAAGCTTCTTTTATGCAAAAATAAGTGGCTCATATCGCATAAAGATAATGCCGAGCTTAGCACAACCGATATGTACATAGGTCTTACGGGTACAAACATCGAAATTAAATACTAATTGCTGTTTTTTACAAAAACACAAAAAAGTACACTCGCAAATATTTATTGTTCATTGTTTGAACAATAAATACAATTTATAATAAATTGTAACTATATAAATTGGTAGTTCTATCTATATTTTTAAAAGGAGGGCATAGATACACACAGCACTTTTCCTTTTAGCAACGCAAAAAAATTATAAAATGGAGTTGAAAAAATGAAAAATATGAGCAAAAAAATTGTTGCAATTTTATTAACAATGTGCATCATACTCTCAGGTATGGTGACTGCTTTTGCAACAACCAACGCATCAGACCCTGCATACAAAATGTTGTTTGATAAGGACGAAATATTCAGAACAACAAGTATAAGCACGTCACAAGCAGTTACGTTTAGCTTTGACTATTATCTTGCAGACGGCGGCATTCATGTTGATGATACTGCTGTTTCCGGATACACAACAGCTCTTAAAGCCGGTGCTGTAAGTTCTTTTTCTCTTACTGTCCCCAGTAGTAGCACTGCACATTCATTTAGGTTAACCGCTAAAACTGCAACTGCAGAGCTTTATATCTGGAATGTTAAAATAACTAAAAGTGATTCAACTGAAATAACTTTTGAAAACCGCACCGATCGCACCAATTGCGAATTCACTGAGATTACATATGCTGACATTCCTGAAATGATTGAAAAGAATTATGTATTACTTGTAGATACAACATCTAAAGCAGATGACGGTGTTGATAACAAAAGTTTTTGGTTTAACAATCTTGGTATGTTAAGCTACGGTGATTTGCCAAACGGAGAGTACACAGTTCAGTTTGACGTATGCCCGATTAAGTTAGCTGAAAGCGGCAGTAAATTCCACTTCAGAACCGGTAACGGTAGTGGTGCTTCAAGTGATGCAGGCTTCTGGAAGCCCGAACTTACCGTAGGCGAGTGGACTACAACAAGTAGTACATTCACAGTAACCGATGATACTACAACCGGTAATCATATACTTTTTGTATACGGCGGCTTTAAGGGTTATGTAGATAATCTTGTAATTCTTGATTCAGAAGGTAATGAGGTTGCAGGTACATATACCGATATGGGTGGTCTTAGTGTTCCGAGTGACTATGCCGATTACCTTACTTTTGATTATTTCGTTGTTGAGAACGAACCTGAAGTAGAGCTTTCAGACGACTACGCTATATATCAGGACAGTTCAGCCGCAACAACAAACTATGATACGTATTTCCATTGCTATGATTATTCAACATATAATGATGCTGCAAAAGAGGTACCTGTAGGCGAATATACCGTTACAATGGATGTATATACTACTTCTATCGGTGATTTGGTATACAAACCGATCACAGGTAGTTGGGGTAATGCAGATACACAAAAAACCTGGACACCAACAAGCGAAGATCTTAATAAATGGGTAACTGTTACCTATACAGGCACTACAACTGATATTGCAAAGCTTCACACAATTATTTATTGTGCTGGATTTGCGGGTTATGTTGATAATATTACCGTAACTGCAGGTAGCACACAGCTTTATCAATTAAGCTTTGCTGAGTCAGATCTTGGTAAAAAGGGACACGATTCTAACGAAACAGGCTATGTTGTTGCATTGCCAAAGAATATTGCTGATGCAAAGCCAACCGAAGAACCAGCACCTACAGGTGACTATGTTGTTCTTTTAGACAATTCAGCTAATGACGGCTTTGGTCAGTTCTATTTACATGAATTAGGTATGCCGCACGATAAAACATATCCAATAGGCGACTATACCGTTAAGTTTGATTATTATCCGTTAGTAAACGGTTCAAGTAAAAACATAGTTGCTCATCTTACTGCTACCGGTTGGAGCGGAGACGCATTCCCAGGTACCAATGGACAAAAATGGGTAGAGGTTACCGAAAAACTTGGCGAGTGGCAAACCATTTCATTTGACATTACCACAATTGCCGAAGGTCAGTTCCCATGGTTCTACATTGGAGCTGGTATGAAGGGCTATTTCGATAATTATCAGATTATTGACAAGGCTACAGGTGAAACAGTACTTGACTTTAGTCCAGTAGCTGCTGACCTTGGTAAAACAAGTAAAGATACTGCTACCGTTGTTGAGTTTGTTGAGCCTGATTGCGTAGTACTTTTAGATAATTCAGCTAATGACGGCTTTGGTCAGTTCTATTTACATGAATTAGGTATGCCTCATGATAAAACATATCCAATAGGCGACTATACCGTTAAGTTTGATTATTATCCAATAGTAAACGGTTCAAGCAAAAACATAGTTGCTCATCTTACAGCTACCGGTTGGAGCGGAGACGCATTCCCTGGTACCAATGGACAAAAATGGGTAGAGGTTACCGAAAAACTTGGCGAGTGGCAAACAATTTCATTTGATATTACCACAATTGCAGAAGGTCAGTTCCCATGGTTCTATATTGGAGCCGGTATGAAGGGCTATTTCGATAATTATCAGATTATTGACAAGGCTACAGGTGAAACAGTGCTTGACTTTAGTCCAAAAGCCTCTGACCTTGGCAAAATAAGCAAAGATATTTCTACAGTTGTTATTTTTGAAGAAGTTCATTTCCACACCCCTGGTGAAACAAAGATCGAAAATACCGTTGCTGCTGACTGCGTAACCAACGGCTCACATGATGAGGTTGTTTACTGCACAGTTTGCGATGCCGAGATTTCAAGAAACACTGTTACAGATACCGCTCCGGGTCATCAGTTTACAACTGTACCTGAGCAGCCTTCTGCCGATTGTTTAACTCACGGCGTTGCAGAGCACAAGCACTGCTCAGTTTGCGGTTACGATTATGCAACCGGCGCATCAAGCACCGAACCTTTTGAAAATGCCCTCAAAGCTGAGGATCTCCAGTTACCCGTTGCAGATCATACCGAGCTTAAAGATAACGGTGAAACTGTTTATGCAATGACCGAATCAGGTCACTCAAAGGTTTGCGCTGTATGTGATGAAGAATTTGGTTTCGAAGGTCACACAGGTGATTTTGTGCCCAACGGCGCATCAGGTCACACAGGCGAATGCACCGTATGTGGCTTAGAGCTTTCAGCAGAATCTGGTCATAACTTTAACGGTGACAATGTTTGTGATGAATGTGATTGGACCTGCACAAGCCACAATTTTGTTGATGGCGATGTAATTAATGCAGGCGACTGCACAACCGATAAGGTTGTAGCAACATATTGCACCATTTGCGGCATAGCAGGTGAAAACAATGTAACTACCGCTCCCGGTCATACACCAGGTACCGCAGTTCGCGAAAATGAGGTAGAAACAAGCTGTAAGGCTCCCGGCTCATATGACGAGGTTGTTTACTGCACAGTAGAAACCTGTAAAGCAGAGCTTTCAAGAGTTAACAAGCCAATTGACCAGCTTCCACACACACCGGGCACACCCGTTCGTGAAAACGAGGTTGGCGCAAGCTGCACAGCCCCCGGTTCATATGACGAGGTTGTTTACTGCACAGTAGAAGACTGTAAGGCAGAGCTTTCAAGAGTTAACAAGCCAATCGACCAGCTTCCACACACACCGGGCACACCCGTTCGTGAAAACGAGGTTGGCGCAAGTTGCACAGCTCCAGGCTCATATGACGAGGTTGTTTACTGCACAGCTGAAAATTGTGGAGCAGAGCTTTCAAGAGTTAACAAGCCAATCGATCAGCTTCCTCATACACCAGGTTCTTCTTGGGAGGAAAACCGTGTAAATGATTGCATTAACGGTAATTCTTATGAAATCGTAACAAACTGTGGTGTTTGCTTTGAAGAGATTTCCCGCGTAGAGCATACCGATGAGGCCACTGGTCACGATATCTATGATTATGACGAAGTATCTGCAACATGTTCATGGGAAGGCTGGAACGCTCATTCACAGTGTTTGATTTGCGGCAAGCATTTCGAATTCGGTACAACCGATAAGTTCAGTGAGGATTATATCTCTGAGGAAGATGTCTACACTGACGTTGTTGCTGATGCTCACTCTTGGGTTGAGGTTGAGTCTATAGCTCCCGACTATGAAAATGAAGGCAAAATAGGTTACAAGTATTGCGAATACTGCGACAAGTTTGTTTGCGGTGATAAAGAACTTGACCTTGAAATAGACTATGACGCGCTTCACGAAGAAATAGATCCATTGCTTAATGATGCATATGATGCACTTTGGGAAGAATTCACTGCTGAAAATCCTGAACCCGATGAAAATGCAAGCGACGAGGAATGGAACGAATTTTATGCAGCATTTGAAGAACTTTGGATGCCTGTTCACGATTCAATCTATATGCCTGCGTATATTGAAGCATTAGAGGCAGCAGCTGCTGCAGAGGGCGTTGAATTTGAAGTTGCCGTGCGTGAAAAAGAAGACGACAATAAAGATGATTCTGATGCAGACGCTGACAATAAGCAAGACGGTGACACAACCGATTCTACTGATGATAAAACCGATAACGGTACAGAAGATAAGGTTGATGGCGACAAGAGCGAAACTTCACCAATAACAGGTGAAAAACTTGCTGTTGTTGTGGCAGCTTTAACAGCAGTTATTGCTGCAGGCTTTGTTCTTGTTTTCAAGGCAAAAAAAGCTTATTAGTATTAAATGAATAATGCATAATTAAATTAAAAAAGCACTCACCATAGCAATATGGTGAGTGCTTTTTTCTTGAGGAGAAGGGGAGCCTTTGTGATGATTGAGGTGTTAAATTATTAATTTTATCAGTACTTGATAATGTCATAAAAAAAGCTTGAGGTTAACCTCAAGCTTTAAATTTATTTGAATTTGTTAACATTATAAGCAGGTTAAAAATGCATCAAAATAGCGGTTGCCTAACTCATAAAGCGAGCTGCGTGAAAAATGTATAACGTCGGTGTCACCCCAACCGAGAGGATGATTTGTTGGAATAACCTGTGCATTCGATTTCAGACCTTCACTTTCTACGAAACGGCCGTTTGTATGATTGTTGCATACCGATTGTATAGCTTTAATAACAGGCTCGCATATCGACAAATTTTTGTCTTTCCAATCGTGAACAAAATCGCCTGCAATAAATGGTATATTGGGTACTTCAAATGTATTGATAACACTATTTAAAAGTGTGGAAAGATTGTTGTAATGAGTGTCATAATCGGCGTTGTCTATTGCATCGTTTTCTCCCTGATGCCACAAAAACGCTACCAAGCGATTTGATGGATTAAGCGAAAGCGCGGTTTTAATCATTTCCATCATTCGCAAATATAAATCATCGGTTAATTTCCAATGATTGTCAAGAAAACCGGTGCCGCCAACAGCACAACGCAAGATCAACAATTCGCGTTCTTCACTAAGTAAGTTATTATCTATGTAGCGTTGTGCAAAAGACAATGCAAAGTTGCTTTGAACACCATTGTTTACAACTAATTCTGCAGCTCTGCTAATGGTAAAATCATTGTTGAGATACCAAACAGCCGGGTTTGGCTGATATGCATTTTCAACATCGCCAAAGCCATAGCCCTCAGCGTTAGATTGCCCTGCTTGTATTATTATATCAAAAGGCTTTTCTGAAAAATTCAATAGCATAAAAAGTTCCCCATTTCAATTTAAATTACCACAATATTATAACATTTAATCAACTTTTTGTAAAGGTACGGTATGAAAAAATTGACATTTCATTTTAAAAATATTATAATTAAACAATAAAATAATAAATATAAGATTTTTAAGGAGGTTGCTTTATGGAAGAAAAGATTTTAGAGCTCCAAGAAAAAATATTTGAGCTTATCGAAAACAAACGCTTTGTTCAGCTTAAAGAAATACTTTCTGAAATGCAGCCTGCCGATATTGCTGAAATATTTGAAGAGGCAAAAGATAAAGAAATACCGGTATTATTCCGTATATTGCCTAAAGAACTTGCAGCAGAGGTTTTTGTTGAATTTGATAGTGACAAACAAAAACTGCTTGTAAATGCCTTTAGTGATAACGAGCTTCGTGAAGTCTTAGACGAGCTGTTTATGGACGATACCGTTGACTTAATTGAAGAAATGCCTGCTACGGTGGCAAAGCGTATTTTAAAGCATACCGACGCTAACACCCGCCGAATGATAAATCAATTGCTTGCTTACCCCGATGATAGCGCGGGCAGCATAATGACGACCGAATATATTGATTTAAAAAGAACTATGACGGTTGAAGAGGCAATCGACCGTATCAGAAAAATAGGCATTAATACCGAAACAATTTACACCTGCTATGTTATTGGCAGCCGCCGCAAGCTTTTTGGCACAATATCACTTCGTGATTTGGTGCTAAGCGGTAAGGATGAAATTGTTGGCGACTTGATGGATGAAAATGTCATTTGCGCAAATACCCTTGACGATAAGGAAGAGGTTGCAGCAATGTTTGACCGCTACGATATGCTGGCACTTCCCGTTGTTGATAAAGAGGGAAGACTCGTCGGTATTGTTACGGTTGACGACGCTATTGATGTTATTCAAGAAGAAGCTTCAGAAGATATTGAAAAAATGGCGGCGATTTTGCCGAGTGAAAAAACCTATCTTAAAACGGGTGTTTTTGAAACCTTTAAATCTCGCATACCGTGGCTGTTGCTGCTTATGATTTCCGCTACCTTTACGGGTGCTATTATTTCAAGCTTTGAGGCGCGTCTTGCGCAGTGTATAGCGCTGGTTGCCTTTATTCCAATGCTTATGGGCACGGGCGGTAACTCAGGTAGTCAGACATCGGTTTCGGTAATTCGTGCGTTGAGTCTTGGCGATATTGAGTTTAGAGATATTTTACGCGTCATCTGGAAGGAATTACGTGTAGCAGTTATTGTTGGTATAGTCTTGGGCGTTATCAACTTTGTAAAGCTTTATCTCGTTGATTTTTTGTGGCTTAAGACCTTTGATACGGGCGCAGAGCTTGCCGAAATGGCAACTATATGCCTTACACTTATACTTGTTATAATTGTTGCAAAGCTTCTTGGCGCTGTGTTACCGATTGTTGCAAAAAAATGCGGTCTTGATCCTGCTGTTATGGCGAGCCCATTGGTTACCACAATTCTTGATGCCGTTTCACTTTTAATTTATTTTGGAATAGCGGCAGTTTTAGTTCTTTAAGACAAACTTAAACCCCTTTGTGTAATTCACAAAGGGGTTTATTTTTATGCTTTTGTTACAATTTTTACCATAACAAATTTTTTAACTTCGCTTATTGGAATAATAATTACTGCTAACAACAAACTCAAAAGGAATTGACCAAGCTTAAGTGTTGTAAGTCCAAATACAGCACCGGCAGGGGTTAGCACCAAGAATACTGAAATAAACAGCACTAAAACTGAAGTAAAGTTCATAAACTTGTTTGATTTAAAATCAGCTTTTATAAGTGATTGCTGTGTTTTCATATTAAATGAATGGAAAATTTGCACCATAGAAAGCGTTGCAAACGCCATTGTTGCACCCGTTGCCGCACCGCCTATAGCAAAGGCTATAAGTGTTAAAACTGCAATAACTAATGAGTCACTGATTATATTCAAAAGAGCGTTACGGCTAAACAAATGACCTGATAGGGTAAGAGGCTTTTTGTGCATTACATTGGGTTCAGAATTTTCTACCGTAAGCGAAATAACCGATGTGCTGTCGGTAAGCACGTTAATCCACAGCAGCTGCACGGCTGCGAGTGGCGGCATACCAAATATAATCATACCAAAAATATACGCTGCTATCTCACCAAAGTTGCAAGCAAGAAGATATGAAACCGCCTTTTTAACATTGTCAAACAGTGCTCGACTCTCGCGTATAGCACCGACCATAGTCATAAATTTTTTGTTTTTAACAATCACATCAGCGTTTCCTTTAGCGGCATCTGCGCCAAATTGACCAACTGTACAGCCAATATCAGCAGTGGCCAAAGCGTCGGCATCCTCAAAGCCATTACCCGTTGCAGCAACGATTTTGCCGTGTGATTGCCAAGCTTTTATGATTCTTATTTTATCTTCGGGAGTTATACGTGCATAAACTGAATAGTTTTCGATGCTTTTGGTTAACTCTTCGTCGGTCATTTTGTCAAGCTCAGCACCCGTAATTGCTTGCGAATCGTCGGTTAAAATACCGATTCTGCGCGCAATTGTTTTTGCAGTTAAAATGTTGTCACCCGTTATCATTACCGTGCGTATACCTGCGATATTACAGGTGTTTATAGCTTCAACGGTGTCGGATTGAGGCGGATCATTAAGACATATAAGACCTACAAAGGTGAGGTTGCTTTCAATGCTTTCGGCATCGGGATTAGCAGGAACATCATCAAGCGGTTTTAATGCGATACACAAAACGCGGTACGATTTTTCTGCCAAATCATCACAAAGCTTTAAAACCTTGTCTTTTTCGGCAAGCGTACAGTTCGGCACAACAATCTCAGGTGCGCCCTTAACAATGGCAACAGGTCTACCACTTATCATATTTATGCTGGTCATTGTTTTTCGTACGCTGTCAAACGGTATTGATGAAAGTCGGGGAAAGAGATTGCCTATTTCTTGCCGTGACATTGATAAAAATTTGATTCCCGCATTTTCTATTGCAGCTTCGGTAGAGTCATTTTCAAGCATTGAGCAGGCAACAGCGAGCTGCAAAACACCCGCTGACTTTTCGGGCAAAGAATCTTTAGTAACATCGGTTAACTGTTCACCATCAAAAATAAGGTTAAGCTCCATATTGTTTTTGGTAAGAATACCGGTCTTATCAACGCAGATAACCTCGGTTTTGCCAAGCATTTCGAGAGCTTTTGTGTTTTTGATAATTATGTTGTCATCAACCATACGCTTTATGCCAAGCGCTATAACTATAGTGGATATAGCAGGCAGGCTTTCGGGCATGGCACTTATTCCTAAAGCAAACGCGTTCATAAGAGCGTTTACGGTTGTCAGGGCAAAATTGCTAGATGCAAAGTTTTGAATAACACCAATTAAAAAAGCAAGAACACAAAAGGCAAGAACAGCAATGTTAATAATTTTGCCACTACTTGCGAGTGTGTCGGTTATAGGTAATGTTTCTGAATTTGTTTGTCGGCTTATGTCGGTTTGTTTACCGATTTCGGTGCAAAGCCCCGTTTCAACAACAACGGTTACAGCGTGACCGTGCACAACATTGCAACCGGCAAATACCATATTTTTTCGTTCGGTTACATTCGCAATATCTTCTACAACAGTATCGGCAATTTTTTCCACGGGGATAATTTCGCCCGAAAGTATTGCCTCGTTGCATCGAAAGGCGTCTGATTCAATTATTCTGGCATCGGCAGTGATATAGTCGCCTTCATTTAAAAGCATGATATCACCTATTACCAGCATTTCGGCGGGTATTTGCTTTTCGCTACCGTCGCGAATTACCGTAACAAGCGGATTTGCCGCGTTTTGAATGTCGTCAAGCGCCTCGTCGCACCTGTGCAGATGTAACGCGCTTATAAATGCATTAAGCAAAACTATCGCTATAATAAGCAGTGGAAAATAAAAATCATTTTGATTGTAAGCAAGACTAACAGCAAAAGAAACTATTGCAACGGCAACCAAAAAATATACAACCTTGTTTTTAAGCTGTGATAAAAAGCGGGTAAAAAGACTTTTTTTATCGGTAACAGCGGTTGTGTTTTTGCCATAGAGCTCGAGTCGTTCAAGCGCAACTGCATTCGCAAGTCCGTTTTCTTTAGTGACAGAAAGCTCTGCGAGCACATCGTTTATTTCTGAGCTGTGCCAGATCATATAATCACTCCGTTAAAATTAGTCGTTGTAAATAGGGAACTGTGCGCAAAGGGCCTGAACCTCAGCGGTAATATGCTCTTTATTACCCTCAAAATCGGTGATAATATCTTTAATCCAATCGGCAATAAGAAGCATCTCTTTTTCCTTAAATCCACGAGCTGTAACAGCAGGGGTACCAATACGCAAACCGCTTGTAACAAATGGGCTGTTAGGATCATTTGGAATTGTGTTTTTATTTGCGGTAATGTGAACCTCGTCAAGACGGTGCTCAAGCTCTTTACCGGTTATATCAAAGTTAGTAAGCTTTAAAAGCATAAGGTGGTTATCGGTGCCGCCCGAAACAAGTTCAATACCGTTCTTTTGTAATGCTTCTGCCAAAACGGCCGCATTTTTTACAATTTGGGTTTGATACGCCTTGAATTCGTCGGTAAGCGCTTCGCCAAGAGCCACAGCTTTTGCCGCAATAATGTGCATAAGTGGACCGCCCTGTGTGCCGGGGAATACAGCCTTGTCAATTTGTTTTGCAAGCTCTTCACGGCACAAAATCATACCACCGCGTGGGCCGCGAAGTGTTTTGTGTGTGGTTGTTGTTACAACGTCAGCATAAGGAACAGGGGACGGGTGAAGACCTGCAGCTACAAGACCTGCAATATGTGCCATATCTACCATAAGGTAGGCGCCAACCTCGTCAGCAATTTCGCGGAACTTTTTAAAATCAATTGTTCTTGAATATGCGCTGGCACCCGCAATTATCATTTTAGGCTTGCATTCTAAAGCAATTTTGCGAACGTTTTCGTAGTCGATTGCTTCGGTAGTGTCATCAACACCGTAAGGCACAATATTAAAATATTTGCCCGAAATATTAACAGGTGAACCGTGAGAAAGGTGACCGCCTTGCTGTAAATTCATACCCATAACGGTATCGCCCGGCTCGAGTAAGGCAAAGAAAACAGCCAAATTTGCATTTGCACCACTATGTGGCTGAACGTTTGCGTGTTCGGCACCAAAGAGCTTTTTAGCGCGCTCGCGAGCAATATCTTCAACAACGTCAACACACTGACAGCCGCCATAATAACGTTTTGTTGGGTAACCTTCGGCATATTTATTTGTAAGCACTCCGCCTGCGGCAAGAAGTACTGCCTTTGATACAATATTTTCAGAAGCGATAAGCTCAATATTGCCTTGTTGACGGTTTAGCTCTGCGTCACAAGCAGCAAAAACCTCGCTGTCATAATTTTTAAGTTCGTCAAAAAAGTTCATTTTTATTTCTCCTTTTTTTGATGCCATACTACACCATTATAATCTTTTATATAATATCATTTTTTATATTATTTGTCAATGCAATTCACTCTTTAATGTTAATCAAGAATTTAATATTTTACACTAAGAAAATCTGTAAACTTTGTTGTATTTATCAATTGTTATAGTTGGTAAATGGTGTTATAATTTTTTTGGAAGACATCTTACTAAAAATGTAGGGAGTGTTTTAGTATGAAACGAATAATATCAATTGTTTTAGTATTACTTTTGTTGAGCGGATGTACAAAAATGGGAAATGATTTAAGCAGTAGTCTTAATTCAACAGAATCAACAACTACAAATATAGCTGATAACACTACTTCTATAGAAGATTTAACCGATAATAATTCTGTAGATGGTACAACCAATAGCGTAAGTAGTGAGAACGTTATTTCAAGTCAAATCACACCACTACCAGAGAACACTTCAGATATATCTAATGCTTCATCTGTACAGCAAAATACCAGTGATACTTCAAAGGTTGAAAGCGGAGATACAAACATTAACGAGTGTGAAGTTTTTTCAGATTTACTACGTACGGATTATATATATAATCAGGCAGGCTATTGTAGTGATGGTAGATATATTTATTACGGTGGAAGTGTATGTAATATTTATGATACTGTTACAGGAAAAAACACATATTTAGAGAATAATATTTCAAATTTATATATTTACAATGGTTACCTTACCGGAAAAATTGGACCCAATAACGCCACGAACAAAATTTTTATATATAATTTGTCAAACAAAGAACGTAAAGTTATTGACGGTTTGTTTGGTATTGATGCCGCATTTGTATATGGTGACTATATATATGTGAAAAACGAAGATTCGGAAAGAGGTTCTACGGTACAAAGATCATCCATTAAGTCTGATGTTGTAAATTGGGAAATAATTATAAATAATGTAGATAAAAACTTTGAAACTGTTGGCAAATACTTATTTGGCAATGGTGGAGAATCCAAGCAAATGTTTCGCTTGGATTTATCTACAGGTGAGGTTTTAAATTATAACAATGGACTGATATTAAAGGAATCGGGTCATTTGCAGAGTAATAATTGGATTATTACAAACCAAGGTATATTTGACGTCGGTTCTAATTCTATCAAATATGCGAATGAAAACTGTGATATCGTTGGTAATGTTGGTGTGAAATTTGATATACGCTTTGTTGATTGGAAAGAATGTATAGTAGTTGATTTATTAAATTTGAAAACGGGAGAAAGAGTTAACAAATCAATCAAACTTGAGGCTGGAAATCCTAAGGGAAATATTTCTGGTAGTGCATTCGCTTTAAAAGGTTCAACATATAATGGTTTATATTTTAACAATATCTTTTTAAAGTATAGCACAAACAATGATGTTTTAAATTTTGAAACATTTATTACGCCTGTAGATTTCTTTAATGAGAAAATGACTGGAGCATATTCATTGGGTAATTATAAATTTGGTTGTATGTGTGTACTGGACGGTTATTATTATTACTTAAGTGCTGATGCAGTTTATAAGTCGCCATTGAAAGATATGAATCAAAAAATTAAATTGTCATAATGATAAAAACCGCCGTTGGCGGTTTTTATCATTTAATCATATTTTGCCAGCACGACCAGCACATACTCTTATATTTTTCGTTACCGCCTATCAACACAGGGGACGGTTCCTTGTGTTCCTCAATCCCTTTAGAAATTTCAAACAGCAAAAAGCGACCTGTAAAAACAGATCGCTTCGATAAATCTTAACTATATATTTTTAACAGACCGCGATCTGCTACAAATCTTTAATTCATATTAAATATATCATAATTGAAATATTTTGTCAATTTAAAACAGTTATAATTATTTGTTTATCAGCTTTTGCCAGCACGACCAGCACATACTCTTGTATTTTTCGTTACCGCCTATATCTACCTGTGCACCGTCTGTAACTATATTGCCATTACCGTCAAAACGCGCGTTTACAATTGCCTTTTTACCGCATTCGCAAATTGATTTTACCTCGGTAATACTGTCGGCAATTTCAAAAAGACGCTTACTGCCGGGGAATAGCTTTGTTCTAAAATCGGAACGCAGTCCAAAGCAAATAACCGGAATGTTTTCATTTTCGGCAATATATTTTAATTGGTCAATTTGGTCTTCGGTGAAAAATTGACATTCGTCACATATAATAACGTCAATTTTTTGTGTTTTAACAACGGTATCATTTATTACAATATCAGCATTTGCGGTTTTAAAAAGCTCGGTAATATCGGCGTTATCTTTAATAACGTTTGCGGGTGCTTCTAAACCTATTCTTGATTTAACAACCGTTACAATTTTTCCGCTTTCGTCGGTGTAATCGTCGCGGGTATCGGTTTGAGGCTTTATAAGCCAAACACTGTGATTTTTTTCAAGATAATTAAACCTTGTCATAAGTGCATTAGCGGTTTTTGAGGACCCCATTGCACCAAATTTGAAATAAAGCTTTGACATTTTTACAGCCCCTTTAAATTCATTACTTAATCATTATACAACAAATCAAATTTTAAAACAAGTATAAAAAAACGCCGTACTTTTGCACGACGTTTTTGGTTTATAGCATTGTTTTTCTTAATTCTTCGTTAGATAGGGGAGATAAATCGGCAGGTGCAATGTCAAATACGGTTTTGCAGCCGTAATCGCCACGATTATAAAGCTTATTTATAGCCCTTGCATATGCAACAAGCACGCTTGCGGTGAATTCAGGGTTAGAATCAAGCTTTAAACTATATTCAATAACGTGGCTGTTTTCGTGATTTATACCGGTTTTGCCTGTTCTTATAACAAATCCGCCGTGAGGAATACCAGCGTGGTCACGCTTTAGTTCTTCTTCGGTTATAAAATGTACGATTGTATCATAATCGGCAAAGTAGTTGGGCATTGTTTTAATTTCGTTTTCAATGCGTGCTTTATCGGCGCCGTCTTCTGCAACTACAAAGCATTCGCGTAAATGCTTTTGACGTGTGGTAAGCTCGGGCTGTAAGCCGCTTCTTACCGCGTTTAATGCTTCATCAATCGGCACAGTATATTGCTTTGCATCTTTAACTCCGTCAATTCGGCGTATTGCATCAGAGTGACCTTGGCTAACGCCTTTACCCCAAAAGGTATAATCCTTTCCGTCGGGTAGTACAGCAGACGCGTATAAACGGTTAATTGAAAACATACCCGGGTCCCAACCGCCCGAAATAAGAGCAGTATGGTTGGTACCTTTAGCTGCAGTATCGACATTCTCGAAATGCTCGGGAATTTTTGCGTGGGTGTCAAAGCTATCTACAACGTTAAAGTTTTTTGCAAGGTCAGGGGTCATTGTAGGTAAATCGGTAGCACTGCCACCGCAAATAATTACAACATCAATATCATTTTTATAATTTAAAATATCGTCAACATGGTAAACGTTACAACCACTTACAGTATTAACTGTTTCGGGTGCGCGACGGGTGAAAACACCAAAAAGCTCAGCATCGCCAGAGTTTATAACAGCGCATTCAACACCGCGACCCAAATTACCATAGCCGTAGATTGCAATTTTCATAAAAGGACCTTCTTTGATTAAAATTTTATACCAGCTTCACGCATATCGTTAAGCAGTCTTTGCTCGTTTGCATCTTCCATAGGGGTAAGTGGCAAGCGAAGGTAGTTATCACAATAGCCCATAGCTGACATAGCAGCTTTTACGGGAATAGGATTCACTTCACAGAAAAGCGAATCGATAAGCGGTAGATATTTTAGTTGCATTTCGCGTGCAGTGTCTACGTCGCCTGTAAGATATGCATGGCACATTTGTGAGGTTTCGCGGGGTAAAAGATTTGAAAGCACCGAGATAACACCCTTGCCGCCAAGCGACATTACAGGAACGATTTGGTCATCGTTGCCCGAATAAATATCAAGCTTATCTCCGCAAAGACGGGATATTGCAGCCACCTGAGAAATATCTCCGCTTGCTTCTTTAATTGCCACAATATTTGGATGCTTTGCAAGAACAGCACAGGTTTCAGGCTTTAGGTTGCAACCTGTTCTGCTTGGTACATTATAAAGAATACAAGGCTTTGTGCTAACATCTGCTACAGCGGTAAACGACTTAATTAGTCCGTTTTGTGTAGCCTTATTATAGTAAGGCGTTACAAGCAGCATTGCATCGGCGCCAACCTCACAAGCGTATTTTGTAAGAGAAATTGCGTATGCAATATCATTAGAACCCGTACCTGCAATAACAGGTACACGACCCGCTACCGTATCAACACAAAATTTGATTGCTGCCTTATGCTCTTCGTCGGTAAGGGTAGAGCCTTCGCCGGTAGTGCCCGCAACAACTATTGCATCAATACCTTCGGCAATTTGCCACTCGATTAGTTTTTGAAAAGACTCAAAATCTATTCCTTTTTCATTTAGTGGTGTTACAATGGCGGTTGCCGCACCTAAAAATACAGTGTTTTTCATAATGTGTTTCCTCCAAAAAAATAAGATAGCGGCAAATAAAATGCTGCTATCCTCCGAAAACAAAGTACAATTTATACATATAAATTTCAGAATGAATAGCACTCCGCATTTTATGCGACAGCAAAGTAGATATTATCTAAGTTGCCAGCAAAGTACACGCCACGGCACTCGCTTCGGCATTTGCCCCTTTTGCGTGCAGCTTTGGCAGCCGTAAAATCACGCTACTTTTGACTAAATGCGCCTCTATCATTTGCAGTAGAGTATAACATAATAAATCGGCTTTGTCAACTTAAAAATTAAAATATGCATATATTCATAAAAAATGAATATTTTTTACCTTTTTGCCTTGAAAAAAGCATAATTTTGTAGTATACTGTATCTGTATAATTATGAACTTTTAAGGGTTGGTGTATTATGACACGAAAACAAGCTCGCGAAGAGGCATTTATTTTAATTTTTGAAAAAGAGTTTAATGACGATGCTTTACAGGATATACTTTCACTCGCAGAGGAAGTGCGCGATATTAAAGCTGATGAATATGTTAAAACAGTATTTTTCGGTGTGTTTGAAAATTTAGAAAAAATTGATGAGGTTATCTCCCAAAACGCAGTTGGTTGGTCAATCAAGCGCATTACCAAAACCGCGCTTGCAATACTGCGACTTGCAATATATGAAATAAAATTTTATGATGAAATTCCTGTATCCGTTTCTATAAACGAGGCGGTTGAACTTGCAAAAAAATATGCAACCAAAGAAGATGCTTCTTTCATAAACGGTATTCTTTCAACCGTGGCAAAGCAAAATGCTTAATACCATAACTGTAAGTCAGCTTAATACCTATGTTAAATCGCTTATCGAGAATGATGCAAGGTTACAAATTATAAGCGTCAGCGGTGAGATTTCTAACTTTAAAAATCACTTTTCAAGCGGCCATTGGTATTTTACACTTAAAGATCAAAATGCGTCGGTGCGATGTGTTATGTTTCGCAGCAGTGCGTCGCGTGTTAGGTTTGAGGTGGAAGATGGCCTTGCTGTAGTGCTTACGGGCAGGGTGTCACTTTATGAAAAAGACGGTCAGTATCAGTTCTATGCCGAGCAGATGCACCCCGTGGGCGAGGGTGATTTGGCACTTGTCTTTAGGCAGGTAAAGGAAAAATTAGAGGCAGAAGGCTTGTTTAACCCTGAAAGTAAAAGGCCGCTTACCAAATTCCCAAAACGGATTGCGGTTATCACCTCCGATACGGGTGCCGCTATTAAAGATATTCTTAATATTACAAGCAGTCGATATCCCGCTTGTGAGATTGTTATGTGTCCGGTTTTAGTACAGGGCGATATGGCGGCTCGTGATATGATTGAAACTCTGGACCGTGTTTATGAGCTCGATAACATTGACACTGTTATAATAGGTCGTGGCGGTGGCAGCGCCGAGGATTTGCACTGCTTTAATGATGAGGCTCTCGCACGCAAAATCTATGAGTCTCCGTTTCCGGTAATATCGGCGGTTGGTCACGAAACAGATTTCACAATATGCGATTTTGTTGCCGATGTTCGCGCATCGACCCCGTCGCACGCGGCTGAGCTTGCTGTACCCGACAACCGCGAACTTAAAGCCAATGTTGATGCTATAACAAATTTATTAAAAAACAAAATTTTGCTTAAACATAACTTTTACAACGCTAAATTGCAGGCATTTGAAGCCAAGGTTGGTTCTGCAAATTTAGAGCGTGTTTTGCAAAACAGACAGTTAGAGCTTGACCGTATGACCGACAAGATTGTAGGAAGTGTTAATCAAAGGTTACAAAGCGGTCAAAACTCTTTGGCTCGTCTTGCCGCGCAAATTGATGCTATGAGTCCTCTAAAGGTTATGGCGAGGGGATTTTCAGTAGTTTCTAAAGCTGGTAAATTTGTTTCAAATGCAAGCAAATTAAATGTTGGTGACAATATTAACGTTAAATTTTGTGACGGTAATATCGATTGCCTTGTTACCGATATAAATGATAAATAGAGGTATTACTTATGCTTTCAAAGGATTTTGATTTTGAAAAATCAATAAAAGAGTTAGAAAAAATTGCAAACAGTCTTGAAAGCGAGCAAATCTCGCTTGATGAGTCAATTGCATTGTTTGAAAAGGGTGTAAAGCTGTCAAAGGACTGTTCAGAGTATCTTGAGGCTGCAAAGCAAAAGATTGTTACACTGTCACAAGCAGAAGAGGGGTAAAGATAATGATTGATACCTTAATTAAAGATTATCAAGCGCGTCTTGATTCACGACTCGATATCATTTTATCTGAAAGCGGTCAGCTTTATGATGAGGTTTTACGCGCGTGTCATTATTCGGTTTTAAACGGTGGCAAACGCATAAGGCCTGTATTATTGCTTGAGTTTTATAAGCTTTGCGGCGGCAGTGATGACTGCGCATATAACTTTGCTTGCGCACTCGAGATGATACATTCATATTCCTTGGTTCACGACGATATGCCTTGTATGGATAATGACGATATGCGTCGCGGCAAGCCCTCTTGTCATAAGGCATTTGGTGAAAGCACTGCGCTGCTTTGCGGTGATGCGCTACTCACCGAAGCATTTTCAGTAGCCGCAAAAACAATGGGCATACCCTCAGACCGCGTGGTGAAAGCGCTTGCTCATTTGTCGGCATCGGCAGGTGTTGCAGGTATGATTGGCGGTCAGATGATTGATATGTCACTTAACGAAGATGCTGACGATAATGTGCTTTTTGATATGTATCGACTAAAAACGGGTGCGCTTTTAAAAACAGCGTGCGCCATTGGTTGCATTCTTGCAGGGGCTGATGATGAGCTTGTAAGCATCGCCGAAAAATTTGGTGAAAAGCTTGGAATTGCTTTTCAGATAATCGACGATATTCTTGACAGCACCAGCGACTCAAAAACACTTGGTAAGCCTATAGGTAGCGATGAAAAGAATAACAAGGACACCATTGTTGTAAGACTTGGCGTTGAGTATTGCCGTGAGCTCGCTAAAAAATACACTGATGAGGCATATGAATGTCTTGAACACTTTGACGGTGATAAAGAAAATCTTAAAAAATTAGCGGCATATTTACTCGAGCGCAATTATTAAAGGATGTTCAGTTTGGAATACAAAATTTTAAATAATATAAAATCTCCGGATGATGTTAAAAAACTAAGTAAAGACGAAATTACTTTACTGTGTGATGAAATACGCAGCGAAATAATAGAGGTCGTTTCAAAAAACGGGGGTCATTTGGCTTCAAGCCTCGGCGCTGTCGAGCTTACAGTGGCTTTGCACCGTGTTTTTTCTTCCCCAAAAGACGCTATAATTTTTGATGTTGGGCATCAGTCCTATGCGCATAAGCTTTTAACGGGTAGGCTTAATCGCTTTGACACACTTCGTCAAGAGGGTGGTATTTCGGGCTTTATGCGGCCTGATGAGAGCGAACACGACCCATTTGTTACGGGGCACAGCAGTAATTCTATTTCAGCAGCTTATGGCATATATAAGGCAAAATCTATGCTTGACGGAGGAACTGCCATTGCGGTTATCGGTGATGGCGCAATGACCGGCGGTATGGCTTATGAAGCGCTTAACAATGCTGGCGCAAAAAAGGGCAATTTTATTGTTGTGTTAAACGACAATAAAATGTCGATTTCACGCAATGTTGGCGCAATGCCACGCGCGTTTACAAAAATGCGCAACCGTAAAGGCTATCATAAAATGAAGTTTGCTGTAAGCACTCTGCTTTTAAAGCTGCCGCTTATTGGAAAACCAATTCATAATTTCGTTTTTTCTATAAAAGAGGCGTTTAAGAGCCTTGTTTATAAAAACAACATATTCACAAGTCTTGGTTTTAACTATTTAGGGCCCGTAAGCGGTCACGATACCGAAGCTATGGAAAGGCTTTTTACAATTGCAAAAAGCTATAACCGACCAACCCTTGTTCACGTTGTAACAACCAAGGGCAAGGGATATGCCTATGCTGAAAGTCAACCAAAGGATTATCACGGTGTAGCTTCTTTTGATATTGATAAGGGTAAAAATATTTCAAACAGCAAGACCTATTCCGATATTGCGGGCGAGGCTTTGTGCGAGCTTGCCGCAAGCAATAAAAATGTATGCGCAATAACGGCCGCTATGACCGAAGGCACAGGGCTTCAAAATTTTGCAGCGAGATATAAATCAAGATTTTTTGATGTCGGCATTGCCGAGCAGCATGCCGTTACCTTTGCTGCGGGACTCGCATCGGGCGGTATGGTGCCTTACTTTGCCGTGTATTCAACCTTTTTACAGCGTGGCTATGATCAGGTGTTGCACGATGCTGCAATTGCAAATGTGCCTATAAAGCTGCTTGTTGATAGAGCAGGTATTGTAGGCGATGACGGTGAAAGTCATCAGGGTGTTTTTGATGTAGCGTATTTGTCAACCATACCAAATGTGAATATTTATTCGCCGTGTTATTATGATGAACTTAAAAAACTGATTTTTGACACCGCCAATAAAAAAGAAATTAGTGTAATACGTTATCCTCGTGGGGTAGAAAACAATAATTTCAGTGGAGATATTAGCGGTAATTATACTGTTTTAAATAATAACGGTAATAAAGTAATAGTAACTTATGGCAGAATTTTTGCAAATGCTGTCGAAGCGGTGAAATCGCTTGAAAACACTGATATTATAAAGCTTAATAAGGTTTACCCGATTGCCGATGAAGTAGTTGATTTGCTACTTAAATATAAAGAAATCTACTTTTTTGAAGAGGGTATTCTTTCGGGCGGCATTGCCGAGCATATAGGTAGCAGACTTTTGCAAAAAGGATATGGCGGCAAATATAGTGTTAATGCTATAACTAATGAATTTGTTGGTGCATCTACTATACAGTCAGCACTAAAAAAATACAAACTTGACACTGAGTCAATGATAGAAATAGTAGGTAAATAATGGGAAAAGAAAGATTAGATTGCGCGCTTGTAAACCGCGGCTTTGCCGAAAGCCGTGAAAAAGCCAAGGCAATAATTATGTCGGGTATTGTTTATGTAAATAATCAAAAGTGCGACAAGGCAGGCGACACTGTAAAGCCTGATGACAATATTGAGGTTCGCGGTGAAACACTTAAATATGTAAGTCGCGGTGGACTAAAGCTTGAAAAGGCTATGAATAGTTTTAAAATATCGTTAAATGACTGTGTTTGCGCTGATATTGGCGCATCAACGGGTGGCTTTACCGATTGTATGCTTCAAAATGGCGCTAAAAGGGTTTATTCCATTGATGTAGGCTACGGTCAGCTTGCATGGAAACTTCGCACTGACGAGCGTGTTATTAATCTTGAACGCACCAATTTTAGATATGTTACGCGAGAACAAGTGCCTGATGAGCTCGATTTTGCATCGGTTGATGTTTCGTTTATTTCTTTATCGCTCATTATACCTGTTATGCGTACACTTTTGCGCGACGGCGGTAGAGCTGTTTGCCTTATAAAACCGCAATTTGAAGCGGGTAAAGAAAATGTTGGTAAAAAAGGTGTTGTGCGCGATAAAAACGTACACATAGCTGTAATTGAAAAAATTATAAATCTTGTAAAAGAAAATAAATTCTCGCTTTTAGGACTTGATTTTTCACCAATTAAAGGCCCTGAAGGCAATATCGAATATCTTTGCTATATTCAAAAGGATGACGAGCCATCTACTGCCGATTATAGCGCAGTAGAGGTTGTAGAGGCATCATATAATGTGTTAAAGGAGGGTGTGTAATGGTTGTTGCGGTAATACCAAATCTTGATAAACGCGGTTCATCAGAAACTGTCGAAAAAATGGCATCATTTTTTAAAGAATGCGGCATAGTAGCCTATTTGCCTGATGATATTTGCTGCGCGGGCTATGAGCACGCCCCTCAGGATGAGCTTTATAAAATTGCTGACATTATCATAACAATCGGCGGTGACGGCACAATTATTCGCTTTGCCAAGCGCGCCGCGCAGGACGGTAAGGCTGTACTCGGTATAAACGCAGGCAGGGTAGGCTACCTTGCCAATATTGAGCAAAACGAATATAATTTGCTTTCAAAACTTGCTACAGGTGAATATAGCATTGAAGAACGTATGATGCTTAATATTACTGTAAAAGAAAATGGTAATGTAATAGGTGAGTACGAGGCGCTTAACGATGCGGTAATAAGCAGTGGTTATCTTTCGAGAATTATTGATGTTACAGCATCCGTTGACGGCGGTGATGTAATTGCATACCACGCTGACGGACTTATAGCTGCTACGCCTACGGGCTCAACCGCATATTCAATGTCGGCGGGCGGTCCCGTAATTGACCCCGATATGAAGTGCGTGTGTCTTACCCCAATTTGTTCACATTCACTGGCGGCAAAGCCGATTTTAATTGGCGGCAGCAAGCAAATAAAGCTAAAAGCGTTTTCTAAAAAGCGTACCGATATTTATTTATCGGTTGACGGCAGAAAGGTAGTAAATGTTAAGCCTTTTACCGAAATATATATTACACAGTCTAAAAATGCGGTAAAGCTTGTGCGCATAAACGACCGTTCTTTTTATAAAACATTATCTCTTAAATTCCGTGATTCAAGGAGCAGTAAATAGAAATGAAAAGAAAAAGACAGCAAAAAATTCTTGAAATAATTGCAAATAACATAGTTCTCACTCAAGACGATATACAAAATCTACTGCTCGCTGCAGGCTTTAAGGTAACGCAGTCGACCGTTTCACGTGATATAAAAGAGCTTCGCCTTATAAAAGGTCACGATGCGGCAGGTAACTACCGATATGTCAGTAGCGAAATCCGTGATACCAACAAACAGGCATTTGCTCACTACCGTGAAATTTTTTCGCGCTATGCGGTGGGTGTTGACTGCGCACTTAATGATATTGTCATCAAGTGTATGTCGGGTATGGCTTCAAGCGTTTGCGTGGCGCTTGACGCTATGTATAACGATATGATGCTTGGCACTATTGCAGGTGATGATACTATCTTTATAGTAACACGCAGCGAAGCGCAGGCATTGCAGCTTACAAACGAACTCAAAAAAATGATGTAAGGTATTTAATATGATAAAATCTTTGCATATAGAAAATATTGCGGTAATAGAGAAAACCGATATTGATTTTGACACGGGATTTAATGTGCTGACGGGTGAAACGGGTGCTGGTAAATCAATAATTATTGATGCCATTAATGCAGTTTTAGGCGAACGCACATCAAAGGATTTAATAAGAGCAGGCTGTGAAAAAGCGTTGGTTTCGGCACTTTTTGGCAATTTGTCAAATGAAGCTAAGGCCGTGCTTTTTGACAACGGCTTTGATTTGGATGATGACGGCAATGTGCTTATTACCCGAATACTTACCGTAAGCGGTGGATCAATTAAAATAAATGGCAGATCAGCTACCGCCACAGTGCTAAAAGAGATTTCAAAAAATCTTATAAACATACACGGTCAGCACGATAATCAAAAACTGCTAAATCCCGATAATTATTACATCTATCTTGATATGCTCGCTGAAAACGAAGCCGAACGTAAAGCGTATTATGATGAGTTTAAGCATTTTAATGCTGTTCGCCGTGAGCTTAACTCACAAGAAACCGACGAGGGCGAAAAGCTCCGTCGCACCGAGATATTGCAGTATCAAATCAAAGAGCTCGAAGATGCCGATATAAGTGTCGGCGAAATTGATGAAATTAAGCGTAAGCTAACTATTGCTGAAAATTATGAAAAAACGGTATCAGCTTTAGGTGATGCATCATATTGCCTGGATGGCAGTGAAAATGCTGACGGTGCAATTTCACAGGTAAGAAACGCTCAAAAGTATATTGAAAGCACCAAAAACGATGAATTCTCTTTGCTTGGTGACAAACTTACAGAAGCGCTTGCAAATCTTCAAGATATTTCGCAAGAAATTCGCAATTTTACCGATAATGACCAGTATCGCGACCTTGATGCCGATAAATTACGAGAAAGGCTTGACACCCTGCATCGCCTTATGTTAAAATACGGCAGCGATGAGCAAAAAATGTTAACATTTCTTGAAAACGCCAGGGTAGAGCTTGATAAAATTATTTGCTCTGATAAGCGTATAGAGGAGTTATCAGCCGAGCTTGATGCTTCAATCGAGCGACTTGTTGATTTGGGTGAAAAGTTAACCGCAACACGCGTTGCGGCGGCAAAAAGCTTTTCGGCTCAGGTAAGCGAGGTTTTATATCAGCTTGATATGCCTAATGTCAAATTTGTTATCAATGTTGATAAAGACAGGTATTCAAAGCACGGCTGTGATGCGGTTGAGTTTTTAATAAGCGCAAATGCAGGCGAAACTGTAAAACCGCTTCACAAAATAGCGTCGGGCGGCGAACTTTCTCGAATAATGCTCAGCGTTAAGAGTGTGCTTGCCGACAAAGACGATGTTGACACGCTTATATTTGATGAAATTGATACCGGTATAAGCGGCAGAGCGGCAGACAAGGTTGGTTTACAACTACAAAAAGTAGCAGACAGCCGACAGGTTATTTGTGTGACACATTTGGCGCAAATAGCGGCATACGCTCAAAATCATCTACTTATAGAAAAAAGCGTATCAAACGATCGTACTTATACAAGTGTTACTTCGCTTGATTATGAATCACAAATTCGTGAAATAGCACGTATAATGTCGGGTACAGAAATTACTGAAAATTTATACAATTCTGCAAAGGAATTGCTTGATAGGAGTAAAAAATAAAATGGGTATTTATGAAGAACTTATAGCCCGCGGTCTTATAGCGCAGGTTACAGACGAAAAAGAAATAAGAGAAATGGTAAACAACGGTAAGGCAACCTTTTATATTGGTTTCGACCCTACCGCTGACAGCCTTCACGTTGGTCACTTTATGGCGCTCTGCCTTATGAAGCGTTTGCAAATGGCAGGCAATAAACCTGTTGTTCTTATAGGCGGCGGCACTGCATACATTGGTGACCCTTCGGGCAGAACCGATATGCGTAGCATGATGACTGCCGAAACCATTCAGCATAACTGTGACTGCTTTAAAAAGCAGATGGAACGCTTTATAGAATTTGGCGACGACAAGGCAATTATGGTTAACAACGCTGACTGGCTTTTAGGGCTTAACTATATTGATATGCTTCGCGAGGTTGGTGCGCATTTCTCGGTAAATAATATGCTTCGCGCCCGTTGTTACGAGCAGCGTATGGAAAAGGGTCTTTCTTTCCTCGAATTTAACTATATGATAATGCAGTCTTATGACTTTTATCATTTGTTTAACGAATATGGCTGCAATATGCAGTTTGGCGGCGATGACCAGTGGTCTAATATGCTTGGCGGTACCGAGCTTATTCGTAAAAAGCTTGGCAAAGATGCCCATGCTATGACCATTACCTTGCTCCTTAATTCAGAGGGCAAAAAAATGGGTAAAACCGTTGGCGGCGCTGTATGGCTTGATCCTAACAAGACTTCACCGTATGATTTCTATCAATACTGGCGCAACGTGGGTGACGCTGACGTTCTTAAGTGTATTCGTATGCTTACTTTCTTGCCACTTGAGCAGATTGACGAAATGGATGCTTGGGAGGGCAGTCAGTTAAATACAGCTAAAGAAATTCTTGCATACGAGCTTACTAAGCTTGTTCACGGCGAGGAAGAGGCTAACAAGGCACAAGAAACCGCAAGAGCCGTATTTGCAGGTGCGGGAAGCCACGAAAATATGCCAACTGTAACCCTTGCTGCCGATGATTTTGTTGACGGTAAAATAGGTTTGCTTTCGGTAATGGTTAAGGGCGGAATGGCTGCATCCAACGGTGAAGCGCGTCGTCTTGTTACACAGGGCGGTGTATCGGTTGGTGACGAAAAGGCTACCAATCCGTCACAATCATTCACAGCTGATGATTTTGCTGATGGCATTATCGTTAAAAGGGGTAAGAAAGTAATCATTAAGTTTGTGGTTGAATAATGGGACTTTTTAAGAAAAAGAACAAAAATGAGCAGTTGCTTAAAACCTTTGACGGTAGAGAGGTAAAATACGTTACAAAACGTGTTGAACATGATGACGGTACCGTAAACTATGATATTATCGGTAAAGCAGGTAGAATAGCTGTAGTGGACGATAATATTCGCATTATTTGTGGCGTTATTGATGTTTTTGTATGTCCTGTTAATGACTCAAAGTATTATTTACTTATGAGCGGCGACGGAGTTACTGTTGAAGGCCACAACAGCGTTACGGGTAAATATGACGTGGTTACAGCATATTATACCTATTATAGAAAATGAAAAAAGAACACTTGGTTTTCCCAAGTGTTCTTAAATTTTATCCTAAATTCAAAATACTGCCCATATCATATAAACCGGCAGGTTTTCCAACAATGAACTTTGCTGCCTTTACGGCACCTACTGCAAACACCTCTTTGCTTTGAGCCGAGTGTGATAGGGTAATTACCTCATCGTGACCTGCAAATATAACGTCGTGTTCACCAACGATTGTACCACCGCGAATAGCGTGTATGCCAATCTCGTTTTTTGAGCGTTTCTGGCGTTTTGAATGACGGTCATATTCGTATGTGTATTTATCATCAAAAACCTCGTTTACGGCATTTGCAAGCATCAAAGCGGTACCCGAGGGTGCGTCAATCTTTTGATTATGATGTTTTTCAATGATTTCTATATCAAATTTATCATCCAAAATCTTTGCAGCGCTTTTTGCAAGTGAACAAAGCAGATTTACGCCAAGCGACATATTTGCTGTAAAAAATACGGGTATTTTGTTTGCCGTTTCTTTAATTTGTGCAATTTGTTCATTACTATAGCCTGTTGTTGCAAGAATTACCGGCACATTATTTTTTATTGCAAATGTTAGCAAACTATCAAGTACCGAAATATGCGAAAAGTCAATTATAACATCGGGAATTACATTTACATCATCAAAAGATTTATAAACAGGGAAATCACACAGCGTTTCTGCGCGGTCAACACCTGCAATAATTTTTAAGTTTTCATCCTCTTTACAGCAACGGGCCACGGCATTACCCATTTTGCCGCAAGCACCTGAAAGTAAAATATTTATCATTTATGTTTCACATCCTGAAATATATGTAGGGGTCATTCACGAATGACCCGTTATATTTAAATTACAAAACCGCATTCAGCAAGCTTTTCTTTAAGCAAAGCCTTATTTGCATCACTTGTGGGGTAAAGCGGCATTCTGCAAGGACCAACATCAAGTCCCAACATATTCATAGCCTCTTTTACAGGGATGGGATTCACATCACAAAACATTGCATTCATAAGACCGATATGTTTTAGGTGAAGCTCAGCTGCGGCTTGTGTATATCCATTAAGGTAAAGGTCACAAATATCGTGCATAACCTTTGGTGCGATGTTTGAAAGCACCGATATAATACCAATACCACCCAGTGACATAATCGGCACGGTCTGATCGTCATTACCCGAATAAATATCTAAATCATCACCGCAAAGATACTTAATTTCAGCAATGAGTGATAGGTCACCGCTTGCTTCTTTTGTAGCCACAATGTTTTGGTGTTTAGAAAGCTCTTTATATGTTTCAGCCTTTATGTTAACGCCTGTTCTTGACGGAACATTATAAAGAATAATAGGCTTACTAACTCTATCGGCAATATAATTATAATGCGCCACAAGACCTGCTTGTGAGGTTTTGTTGTAGTAGGGCGTTACCATTAAAAACGCATCAGCGCCAACGCTTGCAGCATCATCGCAAAGCTCTACCGAATAAACAGTGTCATTACTACCGGTACCCGCAATAATAGGCACACGACCATTTGCTGCTTTAACAGATTCTTCAATAACGCGAAGATGCTCGTCATAACGCAGAGTCGATTTTTCGCCCGTAGTACCGCAGATAACGAGCGCATCAATACCGCCGTCTATTTGTTCATTAACAAGTGTTTTTAAACGTCCAAAATTTACGCTTCCGTCAGCGTTCATAGGGGTAACCAATGCAGTTGCCGCGCCTGTGAAAATTCTTTTCTTCATAAAAACACCTCAATTAAAATAATTTAATTTAAAAATTAGTCCATATAACCCTTTGCGGCGAGTAATTCCGCAAGAAGAACCGCACCGCCTGCAGCACCACGCAAGGTATTGTGTGAAAGACATACAAACTTGTAGTCGTATTGGCTATCTTCGCGCAAACGACCAACCGATACTGCCATACCGCCTTCAAGATCACGGTGCATCTTTGTTTGTGGCATATTGTCCTCAGTGAAGTAGTTAAGGAATTTCTTTGGTGCGTGGGGAAGTGCGAGTTCTTGTGGCACACCCGAGAAGTTTTCCCATACCTTTAAGATTTCTTCTTTAGAAGGCTTATTCTTAAATGTTACAAACACAGCTGCCATATGTCCGTCAGAAACAGGAACGCGTAAGCACTGAGCAGTAAATTTAGGTGAGTCGGCAAGCTTGATTTCGCCATCCTCAACTTTACCCCAAATCTTAAGAGGTTCTTTTTCGCTCTTTTCTTCTTCGCCGCCAATATACGGAATAACGTTATCTACCATTTCGGGCCAACGCTCAAAAGTTTTGCCTGCGCCTGAGATTGCCTGATATGTGCAAACAAGACACTTATCTACGCCAAACTCTTTATCAAGTGGGAAAAGAGCCGGTACATAGCTTTGAAGTGAGCAGTTAGATTTTACTGCAACAAAACCGCGTTTTGTGCCCAAACGTTTGCGTTGTGCATCAATTACGTCAAGATGCTCGGGGTTAAGCTCGGGAATAACCATAGGAACATCGGCTGTAAAACGGTGAGCCGAGTTATTAGAAACAACAGGACATTCGTGTTTGGCATACATCTCTTCAAATGCCTTAATTTCTTCCTTTTTCATATCAACGGCGCAGAATACAAAATCAACCTTTGATACAATTGTATCAATATCGGCTACTGCGTCATATACAAGCATATCTTTTAAATTTTCAGGCATTGGTGAAGTCATAGCCCAACGGTTGCCAACCGCCTCGGTATATGTTTTGCCTGCGCTTCTGGGGCTTGCGGCAAGGCAAGTAACCTTAAACCAAGGGTGATCTGCAAGCAGCAAAGCAAAGCGTTGACCTACCATACCGGTAGCACCAATAATACCAACGTTGTAATTTTTCATTTTATGGACCTCCTGAGAAAAAGCAAAATTTGTGTTGAAATTGACACAGTTTTGCAATATAATATAATTTAATTAAATAATAACATTATAGTGTTAATTTGTCAAATCAAAATATGCCTACAAAACAAGAAAGTTATTGGTAAAATTATATGAAAAAAAGCGATTTTTATTACGATTTACCCGAAGAGCTTATTGCGCAGACTCCAATTTTTCCACGTGACTCTTCCCGTATGCTGCGCCTTGATAAAAAAACAGGTGAGGTAAATCATGATACCTTTAGTAATCTGCCCGACTTTTTACACGAGGGTGATTGCCTTGTGCTTAATAATACACGTGTGTTACCGGCTCGTTTATATGGCACAGCAGCTGATACGGGTGCTGTGGTTGAGTTTGTGTTGCTTAAGCAATATGATCTTTATACCTGGGAGTGTCTGGCAGGTCCGGGTAAAAAGGCAAAGATTGACCGTGAATTTAAATTCAGTGATGAATTATCTGCGATTGTACGTGATGTTTTACCCGACGGCAATCGTGTTATAGAGTTTAAATGTGACGGTGAGTTTTTTGCTACACTTGATAAGGTTGGTCAAATGCCACTACCACCATATATTAAAGAAAAGTTAAACGATAAAGAACGTTATCAAACCGTTTATTCAAAAGAGCTCGGCTCTGCCGCTGCACCTACTGCAGGACTACATTTCACACCCGAGCTTTTAGAGCAAATAAAGTCGAAGGGTGTAAATGTTGTGTATGTTACATTACATGTTGGTCTTGGTACATTCAGACCTGTTAAGGTAGATGATATTCGTGACCACAAAATGCACACCGAGCATTATTTTATGTCAAAAGAAACTGCCGACACAATAAACCAAACAAAAGAAAACGGTGGCAGGGTAATTTGTGTTGGCACTACAAGCTGTCGCACTGTTGAAAGTGTTGCAGGGAAGTACGGTAAAATGTGCGAATGTAGCGATGATACGGGCATTTTTATTTATCCGGGTTATAGTTTTAAATATATGGATGCGCTTGTTACTAATTTTCATTTGCCTGAAAGTACACTCATAATGCTTGTATCTGCTTTTGCAGGATATGAAAATACAATGAATGCATATAAAATTGCCGTTGAAGAAAAATATCGTTTCTTTAGCTTTGGTGATGCAATGTTTATTTCTTAAGGAGATTTTATGTATAAATTAATAAGTGATAAAAATGGTGCGCGACGGGGCGAATTTGTTACCAATCGCGGCACTGTTCAAACGCCTGCCTTTATGAACGTTGCAACTGCAGGCGCAATAAAAGGAGCAGTATCTGCTGAGGATTTAAAACAAATCGGTTGTCAGGTAATGCTTAGCAATACATACCACCTACACGTGCGACCGGGTGATGAGGTTGTGCGCGATTGTGGAGGACTTCATACATTTACTACTTGGGATGGTCCAATTCTTACCGATAGTGGCGGATTTCAGGTTTTTTCACTTGCATCACTACGCAAAATTGAAGAAGAGGGAGTAACCTTTCATAGTCACGTTGACGGTAAGCGTATTTTTATGGGTCCGGAAGAAAGTATGCAAATTCAGTCAAACCTAGGCTCTACAATTGCGATGGCTTTTGATGAGTGCGTTGAAAATCCTGCAGAGTATAGCTATTCAAAGGCTTCTTGTGAACGTACAACACGTTGGCTTAAGCGCTGTAAAGATAAAATGCAGCAGCTTAACAGTATGGAAACGACCATAAATCGCGAACAAATGCTTTTCGGCATAAATCAAGGCTGCACCTATAACGATTTACGTATAAACCATATGAAAGAAATTGCCGACCTTGATTTAGACGGTTACGCTATAGGCGGTCTTGCTGTTGGTGAGCCTGCGGAGGTTATGTATGACGTTATTGAGAATGTAACCCCACATATGCCACAAAATAAAATCCGCTATCTTATGGGCGTTGGCACACCTGTTAACATTCTTAATGCTGTAGAGCGTGGTGTTGACCTTTTTGACTGTGTAATGCCAAGTCGTAATGCTCGTCACGGTCATTTATTTACATCAAAGGGAATTATAAATATAAATAACAAAAAGTATGAATATGATATGACACCCATCGACGAAAACTGTGGTTGTCCGGTTTGTCAGCGTTACAGTAAGGCGTATATCCGTCATCTGCTTAAAAGCACGGAAATGTTATCTCAAAGATTACTCGTTATGCATAACTTATGGTTTTATAATAATCTTATGACCGATATTCGTAAGGCGCTTGATGAAGATCGTTTTGCACAGTTTAAAGCTGAACAAGAAGAAATTTTAGGCAGAAGAATTTAATTTACAAATTTATCCTTGCATTTGCAGTTTATATTATGTATAATACATTTTGTTAATATTTTTGGAGGTTTAAATCTTATGAATTTTAATTGGATTTTATTGGATGCTGCGGCTAATACAGCATCAGGTGATGTACAAGCGGGCGGTGCCGGCGGTTTGCTTATGCCAATTATAATGTTTGGCGTTATGTTATTGGCTATGTATTTCTTTATAATACGTCCCCAAAAAAAGAAGGAAAAGGCAGAAAAGCAAATGCGTGAGAATTTGCAGGTTGGCGATGAAATACTCACTATCGGCGGTATCTACGGTAGAGTAATTTCTTTAAAAGAAGATGCAATCGTCATTGAGTCAAAGAGCGACCACAGCAAAATGACAATTGCTCGTTGGGCTATGCAGCAAAATCTTACCGTTCACGATGACACACCCAGCAAATAATTAAGTAATAAAAACACCCTCTGCTTGAATAAAATTTAAGCGGAGGGATTTTTATGTCTGCTGATTTTTCAAAAAAAGATACTGTTAATAAAAAATCTGCCTATTTGGTTGGCGCTATACTTGGTGTGCTTGGCACACTTGCCGCAATGCTTATTTTTGCAGCAGTTTTGTTGTTTTTAAATATAGACCGTGCCTATGCCACACCGTTTGCAACAATTAGCCTTGCCGTTGGCTGCTTTATTGCAAGCCGATATACAGCCAAAAAAATCGGGGATAAGGGGTATCTTATCGGAATTATTATTGGGGCTGTCCTTTTTGTTTTTATAACAGCGCTATCGCTTATTGTCGGTAATAGTTTGTCACTAAATACATTTTTTCATTTTGTTATAATTATGCTTTCCTCAATTGTTGGCGGAATAATGGGTGTAAACAAAGATAAACACAAAAAATACATATAAAATTAGGAGGGTAATTTTACCCTCCTGATTTTTATTGTGTTAGCATTTCAATTATTTTTGAGTAGATAGCCGATGGGTTTTCTAAAAATCTTTCTCTAATAACATTTCCTTGGTCTTCATCAGTTATAAGAAGTTTTACCGTAATAAACGGTTTACCACCGTCAATCGCAGAACAGCTTAAATACATTACACCGTCTTCGTGCGTTATCTCAAAATAATTATCCTTTGCGTTTTTATATTTTGCAAACATTTTCATAACTGCTAAATACGCACGTTCTTTAACAACCGCTGAAAGCGAGGTTTTAAGCGTTTCGGCTGTGTTGCGTCCGCTATCGGTTATGACATAATTTTGTTCTGATTCGTCGGTAGCAACAATTTGCCCCTTTGATGCTAATGATACAATAGCATCACTAACCTCAAAAGCATTTGCAAGTCCCTCATAGTGCAAAACATTCGCGAGCATCTCTACAGGGACAGGCTCACCAATTGCATTTAAAATATAGCATATTAAAATTTTAATTTCGGCCGTGCTAAACAATCCGCCGCGCGCAACACCGGCGCCTGAAGCATCTTTTTCCATTTTTATTTCTCCTATAAATTTATTAAATATATTATAAATTGAAATTTAAAAAGTTTCAAGCATTATTTATGGTACAGAAAACAATGATATAAATACACACAGTAGAGGCTGTCTCACCGAGCGAGTGAGTCAGCCTCTGTTTTACTGTTGTCAGTCTTTGTTTTTTCGGTATGATTGCGGTGTCTTGCCAAAGGTCGATTTGAATTTTGAAATAAAATATTGTGGATTATCAAAACCGCACAAATGAGAAATAACATATATTGGGTCGGCAGTGTGCATAATATGCCATTTTGCTTGACGCATTCTTATTGAATTGAGGTATTCTTTAGGTGTTGAACCGGTTTCATTCTTAAACAGGCGAACAAAATAGCTTTCACTCATATTGATTGATTTTGCAATATCGTTAAGTGTCAGCTTGCTGTTTTTATAATTTTTCTCCATAAACTCAAGGGCAGTTTCTATGCTGTTAGTGCCAACATTACGCTTTTTTTGCTTTTCGGCAATAGCATCGGCAAACAACAAATACAACAAATGTTCGAGGGTTTGCTCGCATTCACGCTCTTGCTCGGGTACGGTGTATATTTTTGAAAGCTTTATATAGTCTTTTACAATTTCAGAATAATGCATCGGTGAAAAATAGGGAAGCAGTGGGCTGAAAAAATCGCCACGTTCGGTGCTTTGTATTTCACCACACGAGTTTTGACGTATGTTTTTTTGAGGCCTTTTACTGCCTGTAAGTTGCAGGGTAAGGGTGTACATATCAAGATTTTCGGTTGTTTCAACCGTCTGACCAGGGTATTTAAAAACAATGGTGTTAGGCATAATATCATATTTAATGCCATCTAAAATCATAACACGGTTACCCGAAATGTTGTAGTCAATTTCATAATCGCGTACAACACGGCGTACTAAACGCTGTTGCGACAGCTTGTCGAATTTTGGTTCAAATTTAAAATATCCGCAGTCAAGTATAGTTGGTTTGTTTGGACTTTCAAGCATAATCATCACCAAAGTCATCATAACACACTTTTTTAAAAAAGTCAAATTTTTTGCATTTGAATTAAAAATCTTTTTTTAAAAGGACGAGTTTTAACCACATTTTTCCAGAATATAATATTATGTAATTCTTGCCATATATATAATATATAAAAACATTTTTGGGGCCGCGTTTGTATAATTGTAATCAAATAAATTCGATAAAGATAATAAAATTGTATTTTCTGTCAAAAAATTTGTATATGCGTAATTGAATGTTTTGCAAAAGTGCTTTATAATTATTATGTAAATTGCTATGCTTGTTTATTTGCATAGTTAAAACTAAAAAAATTTATAAAGGAAGGATGCAATTGTGAAAAAATTATTTAGTAAAGGTAAAATGCTAATCGCCAGTGTATTGGCATTTGCGGTACTTACAGCGTCACTGTTTACAGGTGTGGTGATTACTACAAACGCAGCAACCTGCAAAGGTACCGTAGTAGAAAAATGGGACCAATACTCCGATGGCGCATGGAGCGATTGGTATGATGCTTCATTTGATGGCAAAGGTGACGGCACAAAAGATAATCCATATATCATAACAAGTGCTGAGGAACTTGCAAATCTTTGCCGTTATGGCTCAAACGCAGGCGTATATTACAAGGTTGACGATAGCATTAAAGCGTTCGATATGAACAACAGCGGCATCGACCTTAGCAGTGATGACATTACTGCCGAATATGTTAAGCAACAGCTTGCCGATGTTATATGCGGCAAGGTTTGGGCTTGTGACGCACCCTTCAAAGGCAGCTTTGACGGTAACGGTGTAGAAATTTACGGCTTACGTGCAGGTCCTGCATACTATAATCAGGCAAGCTTTGAAAGCGGCAGTAAGGCCGGCTATCAATATGGTGGTTTGTTTGGTAAGGTTGATGCAAGTACCGCTAGCATTAAGAATGTAAAGATTAAGAATTCATATTTTATCGGTGAGTCTGCTGGTGCCATTTTTGGTCATACCGCGTATACTAATGGTTCGTTAAAAATTGATAACTGTGCAGTTGTTAACTGCTATATTGAGTCGACATCAAACAGTGGCATCGATGCAGGTGCAATAGGTGGTAAATGCGAATATAACGGTACTGAAAATATTTCAGACAAGGTTTTGATAAACAACTGTATCGCATATGGAAATGCAATTGTCAACAAATCAGGTAACAAGCGTCTCATAGGCACAATAGATGCATGGCACTTTAACGGCAGTTCTAAAATTCAAAGTCCTGAACACTTTAGCATTAGAAATACCGTTGCTATAGGCTGTGCCATAGAAAGAGCTGACAGCTACTGGCAAAAAAACAGCAGTCTTTATGAGAACTGCTATACAACCGAGGCTCACGCGGCCGAAAATACTACAATAACAACCCTTGCAAGCGCTGATGAGGCTAAGGGTACTGCTGCTGCTCAAAAACTTTCTGGTCTTGATAAATCTATGTGGTTTTTCAACACAACCGGTTATCCCGAACTTCGTGTGTTCCATAAGATTGGATTTAAAGATAATGCAGACGGAACTCACAGCGAATCTTGTGAATGCGGATTAACATCGGGCGCAATCGAACATTCTTTTGTAAACGGTGAATGCGCTTGTGGAGCGGCTGCAAAATGTGGTGACACAGTAAGTGAATATACCGGAACTCCCGATACAAGTTCAAAACTTGCAGGTTCAGGTACATCTGGTGATCCATACATAATTGAAACTGCTGATCAGTTTGCTGCGATAGCACTTGGCAAAAAGGTATATCCTCAAGGCTCATACTTTAAGGTTGACCCAAGCGTTGATGCATTTTATATCAATGGCGGTAAAACTGTTGCTGCTATGACCAATGCTGCTGATGTTAAGGCGTATTTTGAAGCAAACGGCGGCTACAGCTGGACTTCAAGCTGGGATAATTCTACTGCTGATAAATCCTTTAGTGGTCATTTTGATGGCAGCGGTGTTACAATTTACGGCTTGTATGACGCAGATTACAACTCAGGTCTTTTTGAAATGGCAGAGGACAGCTCAAGCTTTAGCAACTTTGCTTTAAAAAATTCATACATAAAGGTTAGCTCCGGCGCAGGTGTTGCTGCAATTGTCGGCAAGGTTTCAAAGCAAGCCGACGCTGACATTATGACATTTGAAAATATGGTTGTAGCTAACAACTATATCGAACAAAGTAATGCAGGTGCAGGCACGGGCGCAAGTGCTGTTTTGGGATACCTATATGGCTCAAATGACGGTGTTGCAATTAACAATAGTATTATTTATGGTAACACTATTGTAAATCCAAACGCTTCTGCTACTTATGGTTTGGTATCGGTAGGCGGTAATGGTAGTGCAGCATTAACTCAAATTACAAACGTTATATCTCTTGGCGTTAAACCATATACTGCAGGTCAAGGTTGGTATCTTAGAGTTTTGGATGACAACAAGTGCTTTGTAAATGTTTATACCGATCAAGATTGTTCCGGTATGGCAAATTACAGCGAGGGCAATAAAACAAAATATAACTTTAAAGATAATTTGACACTTGCTGATTTGCAGGGTGCTACTGCAGTAGAAACTGCCGATGTACTTAATTGGAATACTACTTGGGTTGCTAATCTTAACGGTTTGCCTGAGCTTCGTGTGCTTCACGGCGAACAGCTTAAGGTTGCGCAGGCTGGCTACAGTGGCCACAAAGAAATTTGTTCTTGCGGCCTTGAAGCAACTATTGATACCCATAATTACAATAGCAGTTATAAATGTATTGACTGTGATTTCGTTTGTGATCATCAGGGCGAAGGTTATTATACCTATAGTGAAAACGGTGCCACTGATTGCGTAACTGACGGAACATATACCAAAGTCTGTGATTGCGGTTACACCGATTCAGGTTCGTTGAATGATGCTGCAGGTCACCAGTTCACCAATGTTGAAGAACAGCCTTCAACAGACTGCCTGACTCCTGGTGTTGCGGCGCACAAGCATTGCACCGTATGTGGCAAAAACTTTGCGACTGATGCTTCAGATAACGAGCCGATGGCAAATGCGCTCACCGACGAGCAGTTGGCTCTTGCTGTGGCAGCGCACACCCCAAGCAAGGATAACGGTAAAATAGTTTATTCTATGACCGAAACCGAGCACTCAAAGGTTTGTGATGTATGTCATAAAACATTTGACAGTGAAGTTCATGACGGTGATTTTGTACCCCAAGGCGCAGCAGGTCACACAGGAGAATGTACTATTTGCGGCTTGAAGCTTTCTGCCGAAGCAGGTCATAACTTTGGTGGCGATAGTGAATGTGATGATTGTGGATGGATTTGTGAAAGTCACGATTTTGTTAATGGTGATGTAATCACAGAAGGTGACTGCACAACAGATAGGGTTGTATCAACATACTGTTCTATTTGTGGCACAGCCGGTGAAGACGATGTTACTACCGCACCGGGACATACCGAGGGTGCAATACAAATCGAAAACGAAGTATCGTGTTCTGACTGCGTTACCAACGGTTCGCACGACGAGGTTATATACTGCGAAATATGCGGTGAAGAGCTTTCAAGAGATACTGTTCCCGATATTGCTCCCGGTCATACCAAAGGTTCCACTTGGGAGGAAAATCACAGCTACGACTGTATTGATGGTCATTCTTATGAGGTAGTAACCAATTGCTCGGTTTGCTTTGAAGAAATTTCACGCGTGGAGCATACCGATGAGCCTACTGGTCACGATATATGTGATTATGATGCAGAACCTGCAACTTGCTCTTGGGAAGGCTGGAACGCACATTCTCAGTGCTCACAGTGCGGCAAATATTTTGAATACGGCACAACCGATAAATTTAGCGAAGATTATATTTCTGAAGATGATGTCCTTATTGATGTTGTAGCTGATGCACACTCTTGGATTGAGGTTGATGCTGTTGATGCTGACTGTGAAAACGGCGGTACAATTGCATACAAGTATTGCGAATACTGTGATCTCTTTGTTAGTGACGGTGAGGAAATTCAGCTTGAAATCGATTACGATGCGCTTCACGAAGATATTGAAGATGAACTTTCTGCAGCCTATGATGAGGCATATGCTGAATATGTTGCCGAAAATCCCGAACCCAGCGAAGATGCAACCGAAGAAGAATGGAACGAATTTTACGAAGCATTTAATGAAATTTGGATGCCGATTTACGATTCAATCTATTCTCCTGCATATCAAGAGGCAATAATTGCCGCAGCGGCAGCAAATGATGTTGTGTTTGAAACCGAGGCTATCGGTCATACCATTACAGCTGTTGATGAAGTTCCCGCTACATATGAGCAAGACGGTGTTGCGGCTCACTACACTTGTGATGAGTGCGGTAAGCTCTATGCTGACGAAGACGGCGCAGAGGAAGTATCCGCAGAAGACCTTGTAATAGCGAAACTTGTTAAGGAAGAGGAAAGTGATAAAGATGATAACTCTACTGCAGACAAGGAAGACAACAAGGCAGAAGGCGATAGCAGCGCTACCTCACCCGCAACAGGCGAAAGTATTATAGTGTTGTTTATTGTAGCATTATTAGGTTTTGCAGTATTGACCTTAACAAAAAAGGTAAGAAACAGATAATTAGTTAAACTTAGTAGAGAGCTTCGTCCAAGGCTCTTGGGCGAAGCTCTCTACCAAATACTTTATAGATCAGAGGATTTTATGAGTGAAAAAATTTGGAGTACCTTGGTTCATCTGGGTACAAATCTTTGGTATGAAGAGGGCAATACGCACGGCCAAAACGAACCAAAACTTTGGAAATCGCCCGCTTCACCCGATATACGTTTTGACCGCAAGGTGTGGGAGGAATACCTTTCTCACATTAAACGTAACGGTGTAAACACAATTATTCTTGATGTTGCCGAGGCATTACAGTATAAATCTCACCCCGAAATTGCCGCCAACGGCGCATGGACTCACGAGGAAATGAGGGCAGAAATTGACCGACTTTGTGATATGGGCATTGATGTTATACCCAAGCTTAATTTTTCAACCTGTCATGATTATTGGCTCGGCATGTATTCGCGTATGGTTTCTACACCTACATATTATAAGGTGTGCAAGGATTTAATCGACGAGGTATGCGATTTATTTAAACCAAAATATTTACATATAGGTTTTGATGAAGAGGTATACGACAATCAGTCAAAGTACGATTTTATAGTTATACGTCAAAACGATTTGTGGTGGCACGACCTTTATTTCTTTAATGACTGTATTCGCGCAAACGGAGTTCGCACAATGATGTGGTCTGATTTTGCGCGTCACAGACCGCAGGAATTTATTGAAAAGTGCCCCAAAAACATTGTTCAATGCGTATGGTATTATTTTGATGAATTTCGCATCGGTGAAATGTCGTATCATAATGAAATGCGCGTTAAACCAATTAAAATACTTGAAGCAGCAGGCTTCGACCAACTTCCTACAGGTAGCATTGAGTATTTTAAAGAAAATTTTGAACTGCTTGTAAAATTTTGTAAGGAAAACATTTCCGACAAGCATTTGCTCGGCTTTATGCAAACAACCTGGGAATCGGTAACGCCCGAGTGGCAGGATTATCTTAACAATAGCACAAAACCGATAAAAGCAGCGCGAAATTGGTTTGAAAACGAAAATTAAAATAATTTTATTATTTTTTAAATATATAATTCTAACTGTAAAGGATGGATGAACAGTGAAGAAAATTTTGAAAAAAGGAAAATCTATAGTTGCACTTATTACAGTGTTTGCAATACTGGCCGCATCGGTATTTACCGGTATAGTTGCGGGTGCAGAGTCGCAATACTGTGGTGGTACAATTGTAGAAAAGTGGGACCAATATTCTGACGGTGCTTGGAGTGAATGGTATGATTCCACCTATGAAGGTGGCGATGGTACCAAAGATAATCCATATATTATTTCAAGTGCAGAGGAGCTAGCAAATCTTTGTAGATATGGTTCTGATGCAAACGTTTATTACAAGGTTGCTGATGAAATTAGAGCCTTCGATATGAACACAGTAAGTGGTGTTGATCTTACTGCTGATAATATCGCTGCTCAAGAAGTAAAAGATTCTGTAAACGACAAAATCCTTGGTAAAGTTTGGGTTTGCGATTCTGCATTCAAGGGCAATTTCGACGGTAACGGTGTAACCATATACGGCTTGTATGCGGGCCAGGCATACTACAATCAAGCGAGCTTTGAAAGTGGTAGCAAGGCTGGTTGTAGCAGAGCCGGACTATTTCCTATAATTGATGCAAAAACTGCAGTAATTAAAAATATTACAATTAAAAACTCATATTTTAAGGGTGATCCTGCCGGTGCTGTTTTTGGTGAAACACTTGAAAACGGTGGTTCAGCTACTGTTGAAAATATTGTTGTTGCAAATTGCTATATTGAATCAACAGGTGGTTATAACAGTGGTGCAATAGGCGGATATTGCAAGTATAAGGCAGAAACAAATACAGCGGATAAAGCTAAAATCAACAATTGCTTAGTATATGACAATATTGTTTACAACAAGACGGGCACACCCGCTCGCTTGATTGGTACAATGGAAGCATATTGCGACGATGGCAACGGTACAAAGGTTCGCGATTATAACGGCTTTGGTGTTTCTAACACTATTGCAATTGGTTGCGGCATTGAAAACACCGGCAGCTGGTGGCAAAAGGATAGTGCGTTTTATTCTAACTGTTACACAACAGAAACTCCTGCCGCTGAAAACGCAACAATTATGAAGATTGCAGCAGCTGATGCTGTTGGTAACAATGCTATTACAAATCTTAAGAATCTTGACAAGTCAAGTTGGTTCTTTAATACAACTACATATCCACAGCTTCGCGTGCTCCATGATATTAAATCTAAAAACAATGGTGACGGTACCCATAGCGAAGTATGTACTTGCGGTTTAGAATCCGTTCCATCTGTTCATACGTTTATTAGTGGTATATGTTCTGCTTGTGGCTTTATTGACCCATGCATAAACGGTCATACTTTAGAGTCTATTGCCGAAGTTCCGGCAACAAAGACTGAAAATGGTACAAAAGCACACGACCACTGTACTGTTTGTGATAAACTGTTTATTGATGGAACAATGGTCTTAGCAAACGATCTTGTTATTCCTATGCTTATTACTACAAGTACATTTACAGGTAATTTAGATAATGAGTTGATAGGCTCCGGAACAAAAAAAGATCCTTATCTTATCACAAGTGCTGACGAACTTGCAGCAGTAGCACTTGGTAAATTCCAATCAACCGACGCTACTTACTTTAAGGTTTTGGAAAGCATTACTGCTTTTTATATGAACGGTGGCGAAGAAGTTGCTGCAATGTCAAACGCAAATGATGTTAAAGCATATTTTGAAGAAAACGGTGGTAAGGACTGGACAGTGTCAAATGCATTTGCCGGTCAGTTCAATGGTAGCGGCGCTACTGTTTACGGACTTTACTGTAAAACAACAGGTCAAGCCGATCATTCTGCGCTTTTCCCAAAAGTTGCAGGTCATTCTGGAATTAAGAATATTTCAGTGAAAAATTCTTATATTTCGGGTTATAGCAGAGACGGTGCTATCGCAGCTTTGGTTGGAGGCACTGTGTGGAAGGGTGACAGCAACGCTGATATGAGCGTTACTGCTGAAAACATTGTTGTAGCTAACAATTATATTGCATCTACAAACGATACCGTTAACTATGGAGCAAGCGTTTTGATGGGTTGCTTCTACGATAAGCACTATGTTGACATTAATAATTGCCTTATCTACGGTAATATTGTTGAAAACGCATATAAGGGTAGCGGTCTAAAAAGCGGTATGATTACAAGCTGTAACGGTGTTGTACCGAATCTTAAATTCAATAATATTATTGCTCTTGGTGTAACACCATGGACAATTGCTGATAACGGTGACGGTACTTACTCGCACGCAGGCTGGTTTATGTCTAATGTCGATTCTGGTCAGTTTACCAACATATATACCGACCAGTCAAAAGATATACTTCAAGCATATAATCCTACCAATAATAGAGATACAATGCTTAACGCATTTAATATTAAGACTTCCATGACAGCAGAGCAGCTTATCGGTGCTGCCGCAAAAGAAAACATCACTACTCTTGATGAAAGTATTTGGTTCTTTAATACAACTACATATCCTCAGATTCGCGCATTCCACGAGATTACAGCCGATTCTTTAGGTGCTGACGGTCACGAAAACGAAAGAGATGTTTGTTGTGGTCTCGAGATTATAGGCGAAGGAATTATTCCTCACAATTATGTAGGTAATACTTGTTCAATTTGCGGATACACATTCCCATGCACATACGGTCATAACTTTACCGAAGTTCCCGCAAAGGATGCTTCATATGAAGAGGCAGGTAATATTGCACACAAGTACTGTTCACAGTGTGATAAAAAATATCCTATGGATGCGGCTATTGACGAGCCGTTAACCTCGGCCTATGCTGATGCTGATGTAATTATCCCACAAATGTTACCTTATGACGAGTGGGACGGAACAGTCGCTTCATATTTCTGGATGAACAACGAGGGCGATGGTTCGCCGGGTAATCCGTTTATCATTCACAGTGCCGAGCAGCTTGCAGCAGTTGCGACGGGTAATCTCAAATATGATGCGAATAAGCCAATGTCGACTCAATTTGATGTTAATAAATACACAATCACGGGTGGCATACTCGATACAAATGATTTAACATTTAAAATCAGAGACGGACTTAACTACCTATATATCAATGGTGGTGAAGCAGTTGCAAAGCTTGATAATGCAGAAGATGTTAAAGAATATTTCGAGTCTAACGAGTCTTATAATTGGCCGGGCGGCAGCAAATTCAGCGGTACCTTTAACGGCAACGGCGCTGAAATTTACGGTGTTTATGGCACCAAAAATGACAGTGTTGCTTTATTCCCAATTGTTGATTCTAAGGCTTCAATTAAAAATGTTGTTTTAAAGAATTCTTACTTTAAATCAAATGAAGGTAGTCAAAACAGTATTTCGGCAGCAGGCTTAATAGGCCGCTCACAATGGTATACCGATAACACACTGTTTGCTACAATCAGTGTAAGAAGCTGTGTTGTTGCCAACAACTACATTTGCTCACAAGGTAAAGATAAAGATACCAGTAGAGCTGGTGCTATTGCAGGTGTTCTTTTTAGCAATAACATTTCATTAAGAGATACTTTGGTGTATGGCAATATTCTTGTAAACGGTAGCAGTATTCCTCAGGAGTACAAGGCAGGTCTTGTATCATACGCATCAGGTGGTAGCACGATATTTAAAAATATCGTATCAATTGATACTCCTCCTTATACTATGGGTGGCGGTTGGCATTTGTATGACAATTCTAAGTTTACAAATGTTTATACCGATTGTCCGATTACAATTGATGATGGCGCAGCTCAAAACTACAAGAACATAACCAAGCTTACCAAAAAGGAAATGACAGGCAAGAGGGCGGCCGAAAATATGCCGGAGCTTGACTGGGTACAGTTCTGGATTACAAACGACGGTGAATATCCGACACCAAGAACAGTTAATATTAAAGACTATTCTTCTGGTCTTGCATGGACAGGTGAGATAGCAAAAGAATTCCCGTCAGGCGATGGTTCTATGAGTAATCCTTACGCTATTCCATCTCCTGAGTATTTGGCATTAATGCTCACTTCTGAAAACGAAGGTTTATATTACAAGCTTACTGCTGACATAATTATCAACGATACATCCGTTGATGATTGGACATCGGGCGCAAAAGTATGGTTCACCTCTGAAAACTCAAACGCATTTAAGGGCAACCTAAATGGTAACGGATTTACTGTTTCTGGTCTATATTACACCAATGTAGAAGCCGGTGTCAGTGCAGGTATTATTCCTGTTGCCGATTCTGCGGCTATTAGCAATATAACAGTTACAGACTCTTATCTTGATGGCAATGCAAATTCATTTGTAGGCTCTGTAATCGGCAGTGTTGCTGATGGTGCTGCAAAGCCAATTGCTTTGCAAGGCATCACTATTGACGACAGCGTTGTTATTCAAAGCTTGGATGCTGCTAATATTGGCGGTATCGTTGGTGGCGTAGGTGAATCGGTTGTTCGCATAAGCAATTCTATTTCAAAATCAGGCGGTTTAATCGGTAGCGCATCAAACGGTGTTAGCATAAAGAATAGTATATCTATTGATTATGCTCCCGTATCTAAGGTGGGCGGGGCTCAGTTTAAAAACGTATATACAAATGCCGATGTTACCATCGATGGTGTAACAGTGCTATCAACCGATAATATGAAAGGTGACGCAGCAGCCACTAATATGCCAGGCCTTGATTTTGAGCATTTTTGGGTAGTTGTAGCAAATGACTATCCCACGCTTGCAGGCGTTATCAACAGTGATAACGGTGTTATGGGTGAGGTTTGGTCAGGTAATGTGGCAAACGAATATGCAGGCGGTGATGGTAGCGTTGAAAACCCATATCTTATTGCAACCGCTGAGCAGCTTGCCCGTTGTGTTACAAGACACGCACATTCAAAGCACTATAAATTGATTGCGGACATCTATCTTAACGATGTTGAAAGTCCTTATTGGGATATCAAGGTTGGCTGTAACGAGTGGTATCACAATCAATCCGGTGCTTCTTGGGCACTATTTAAAGACGGCGGTTCTTTTGACGGTGATGGTTATATTGTATATGGTCTTTACTATAACCGTACAGGTCTTAACGAAACAAACAGTAAGGGCGCATATTTAGGTCTGTTCCCAACTGTTGGCGAGTCATCGACTATTAAAAATGTTGCAATTTCAAATGCCTACATTGCAGGTTCAGTTCATTCTTATAGCGATAGCGAGGCGGGTGTATATTTCAGTGATTCAGCAGGCGCTTTGGTAGGCTCCTTCGTTCAATGGAACGTAACTTATAAGAGTGAAAGACCAACACAGTTTGCAGCAAAAGAATTTAACAAACGTCCTGAAATATGGAATCAGATGCCAATTGTTGAGAATTGTCTTGTTGATCATACGTCATATATTGCGGCAACCTATCCGGGCGGACTTTTCGGTTATTGTGATGAACCCTTCCGCGCGTACGATTGTATTTTTACCGGTTCTTTAAAGGGGTTATACGTCGAGAATACAGGTGGTATCGCCGGTCAGGATACGGCAATGGGTGCGTTGTATTATCGCTGTGTATCCTTACCGCAGACCTGTGACAGACCGTATGGTGGCGGGTCTAACTCTAACTGGCGTGTTAATGAAGCGCAGTTCTGTACTACGGTTGTTGACGGCTATTATTTCTCAAAATATATAAGAGTTAACTCCGGTGAAAAGATTGCAAATCCCGCTGACCGTGTAGGTGAAGCAGCTAAAGCGGCAATGCCTGCGCTCGATTGGGAAAACAATTGGATGGTTATTGATGAAGGTACACCAATTCAGCAAATTTTTGCAAAAAATCATACCGTTGAGCAGTATACCGAACTTTCTGACCGAGCATTTATGGCGCCTTTTGTTACCGTATCATTTGTAACTGACACAGATACAGTTACGGTTGATGATATGGTTGGCAGAATGTATTCACCAATTACACTGCCCACAGTTTCTCGCGAGGGTTATACCTTCACAGGTTGGTATGTATTTGATGATTGCAGTATCGAATATCCGCTTGATTACTTCCCGCCAAGAGATTTACAGCTATTTGCAGGTTGGGAACCCACAGGTATTATTCAGAATTTTGAGAACTATACCGACACTATATTTGACTATAATTTTGACCAGTGGCGTCTTAACAAGCCCGGTGTTAAGGGCGGATATAAGAATGCTTATGTTCGCAATGGTGCAAAATCAATGCGTTTGCTTGATGCAAATACAGGTGAGGTTGACTTCTTGCTTAACTATGAGGATATGCTAAAGATTGGTCAAGACTATAAGATGACATTCTGGGTGGCTACTGATGTCGCAAATAACCCTGACACTATTTTAAAAGTTGTGCATAACAAATTGCCTGAATATAACAGTGAAAATTCGGGTGTTGAACAAATAGCAGTAGTTAAAAACTTAACTGTTGGCGAATGGACTCAGTATTCGTGTGAATTTACCGCTAAAACACCTTGGATATCAATACGCGCAGGCGGCAATTCAAGTCTTTATTTTGATGACTTTATTCTTGCAGCAATGGGCGCTGATGTTGGCTATGATGCGTTAACTAAATATTTGGATACACTTGATCCATCAAGCTTGGGCAATGTAATTACCGATAACGGTGGTGTTTCACCGAATACAAGTGAAAATGTTACCGTTGCTACGCTTATTGCAGTCATCATTTCGTGCGCAGTTATAATCATAATCTCAAGAAAAAATCTTGTTGAAGTTATAGAAAATTAATAGGGAGGAGGAAAACGATATGAGTTTTAAATTTTCATTAAAAAGAACACTTTGCTTTTTGTTGGCAGTTGCAATGCTTTTAACAACCGTTGGTTGCGCACAAAAAACCACCAAAAAGAAAAAGAAGGTTATTAAGAAAAAGGTTGTTGTTGTTCAAAACGATGAAAACACAAACAACAATGCTACCGACAATAACAACAATATCAGTGATAATATCGAATATCCCGATTATGATCCTACACCCTCTGACCCACTAAGACGCCAAATTCCAACGCTTAACTTAGCTAAAGAGAAATATGTCGAGCCTATTGTGCCCGAGTTTGAGAGTGAAAATGTTGACTGGGCAGGTCCTGCTGACTACACAATAGTTTATGATGCTGATATAGCTGCTAACAAAGTGTTGGCAACAAAGCTTGCGACCTTTTTCAAGGATAGCGATAACGTTATCCTTGAAGCAAAGGCTGATACCGATCCAACACTTCAAAACAACGGCAAGTTAATTTTTGTTGGCGACACACTCTTTAAAACCTCTGATTTAAAGAAAACCGAGTTTGCAGTAACGCTGCTTGACAGCGGTAACCTCTTCTTTGAGGGCGGCCACAACACAATGGTCGAAAAGGCTGTTGACTGGTTTAGAACGGTTGAGCGTGTAAGCGGCAAGGTTGCAGTGTTAAAGGGCACACAAAGCGACTTTGTAGACAGTGTAAATGTTTTCGGCAAAGATTACGTTTATGTATGGGGCGACGAGTTTGACGGTGAAGAATTTATGGACACTAGCAAATGGTCGCAAATGTCACGTAATGAATATCCTGACCTAAAGATTGTTTATAATGACCCACATTTCCAATATGTTGAAAACGGCAGACTCAGAATATCGGCAGACCGATATTTTGACCCCACAAACGGTGAAATTGGTTGGGGCGCTCACGGTTCCTATAACAGCTGTAACGATATGATATTTAAAAACGGTTATCTTGAAATGAAGGTACGCATTGACTACGGTCAAGGCTCTTTCCCGGCGCTTTGGCTTATGACAAACGAAACACCTCTTGAAAAGTATGTTCCAAACTATGAGCAGTATAAAAACCGTTATTTCAACCTTGAAACCGATATTTTCGAGTTTTTTGGCAAGGGTACTCACGCTTCAGTAAATATGCATAAGTGGTATGACTCAACTAAAAACATTGAAATTTTAGATGAAAGTGGTAATGGTACCGGTTTTTATAAAAAATTTGCCATAAACGGCACCGATCTTACAGACTATATTAAAAATCCTGATTGGAATAATGCAGCTCACGGCTCGGGCATATTTAATGCTTTCGTTTGGGGATATCCAAATAATCCAAACACCTTTAACTTCAGTGAAGAAGAAACTGAAACGCTTTACAAGGATTATCATCTTTATCAAATGCTTTTTGACGCAGATGCGGGTTATGCTAAATTTGGTATAGATAATAATTGGTATTGTACTTGGCCGCTTGACGTTAATTTTGACTACATCGAGGGTACCGACCCAACAAACAACAATAACGGTATTGGATATAATTTCTGGCATTATTTATATCTTGACCAGTATGTATATCCACCCTCACGTATTGGCGAAAAGGCTGCCGATGAGGTCATAACAATTGATTCTGCACCGCTTGATTCTTATGTTGACTATGTTCGCTTGTATCAGTTACCTGATGACATTGCGGTTATTACAAGCGCTCAAGCAGAAAACGGCGAATACGATAACTAATCTTAAAAAAATTCACCCTGCCTTTCGGTAGGGTGAATTTTTTTAAAATAAAAACCATCTTAGCTTTAAAATAGTCAAGATGGTTTTTTCTGTGTAATTTAAAATTCAAGACTCACATTATCTTTTTTAAGTTGATTTTGAAGCGTTTTAATATCTAATTTATTAACTGCAGTATTATTTTTAACGCACAGCGCGGCTGCGGTGCCTGCGGCCTGACCTGAAAGGGCACACACGGGTATAACGCGTGTTGCTTGCCAACCCTCGCCCTCGGCAGAGATTATTCTGCCCGCTGCCAATATATTAGAAAATTCACTGTTATAAAGTGTGCTGTAAGGCAGCTTGTAGTGGGTGTTAGGCTTTCTAAAATCGCTAAAGCAACCAACACAATCCGCACAGTCGGTTTTGCCGTCTTCACTGCCGTCAAGTGTTGTGTCACCAACAATGTGTCGAATCATTCTAAATTGCGGCATTGTTGGTATGCTTGAAAGCTCAAAATCGTCTTTACCAAAGGCTTTAATTTGATTAAAGGCTTTCTCTTTTGCATTTTGTATAAACTCATTTACCGAATCGGATGTAGTACCCGAGCTGTCGGTTAATTGTTCTGTATCTGGGTTATAAATATCTTTGCCGCTGGTCCAATTCCATTTTCTGAATTCCAATAAATCTTTTGGGTTATTGTAATTTTCGATTTGCTCTCTGCTAAAACCGTGCGACACATAAACAAGCAAATTTTTACCGTTTACGGTGGGCATACCTGCGCGGTGGCAAACACCCGCATCACCCGTGGCGTCAATAACAATTTTTGCAGGATAAAATTCTTTGCCGCTTACCGTTTCGGTCATAATGCCAAGACAAAGCTTGTCTTGCATTACGGGGTAAACCGCCTGTGTGTCAAAGCGTATATCTACGCCGCTTTCATGCACATATTCATCAAGTGCCAATGAAAATATCATTGGTGAATAGTATGTAGCGTATCTTGAATTATTAAGATTTGGGTATTTTTCTTCGCCACCCCATTTTTTTGGCAAACAGTCAAATCCATATTTAACCGAAAGCTTTATAAGCTCTTCACCAATGCCAAAAACCATTTGCTTTCCTCTGGCATCGCACAACGGCTCATACCATGCTATAAGACCCACGGTTGCAAGACCGCCTAAGTTTATCTGCTTTTCAATAAGCAGTGTTTTTGCGCCATTTCTTGCCGCAGCAACAGCTGCCGCAATGCCTGCCATACCGCCGCCCACAACCACAACGTCATAAGGCGATTTTTCTATAATTTGCCTCTTATCAGTAAATGGCATTTATAAAACCTCCTATATTCAATTTTATCCAAGTTAATGCTATCATAATATTTTATATTTATCAACCCCACTTAGTACAAATAGGGTAATAAATTTGAATTTTGCGTCATTTAAGTTGCTTGATGAACAAATGAATATATTTTATAATATTATTGGGTAAAATTATATAATTTTGAATTTCTTATAAAAGGAGATTTGGTAACTATGACAAACAAGCCACTTAGCAAGCTGCTATCTGCAACTCTTGCAATAGCAATTTGCGTAACAACTGTTTTCGGTTGTCTTGTAACCGCAAACGCACTCGACACCCCAAGTTATGTTATTACGGGTGCAAATTGCACAAAAGGTCAGACCACGGCATCGGCCATGGTCGAGTTTACCGCAAACGAAGGTATCGCAGGCGGTAACTTTATTATCGACAATGAGGGCGGTTGGTATAGCTCGGTTGAAGCATCATTCAGCGGTATGCCAAATGCTGATACAGACCAGATTGTTGTCGACACAAATATACGAGATAATAAGGCTACGGTGTTATTTTACATTACCGATGAAGGTGGTAGTGCAAAAAATTATACCGCTGTAACTCTTAAGCTTGACTTTGTTATTGCGAATGGCGGCATTACCGATGATATTGAAATCACATTAAGTGATCTGGAAATCACCGATAGATTTGAAGACCCATACGCAAATGTTACAAATAACAGCACCAACCAATACTTTACAGCAGGTTGCCGCCATAAATATATTGTAAACGGCACAAAGGTGTATGATTCGAAAGAACTTGAATATACCGTATACAGCGACGCTGTATGTGAAGTGTGCGGTGAAGCAAAGGGCGGATATCAAGTAGTGCCTGAAGTAGAAGATGATGGTACCGTAGTAGAAAAATGGGATCAATATTCCGACGGCGCATGGAGCGATTGGTATGATGCCTCTTTTGATGGAAAGGGTGACGGTACAGAGGGTAATCCATATATAATCACCAGTGCAGAAGAGTTAGCAAACCTTTGTCGTTATGGCTCAGACGCAGGAGTGTATTACAAGGTTGATGATAGTATTAAGGCGTTCGATATGAACAACAGCGGCATTGACCTTAGCGGTGATGATGTTACTGCCGAATATGTTAATCAGCAGCTTGCCGATGTTATATGCGGTAAGGTCTGGGCTTGCGATGCTGCCTTTAAAGGCAATTTTGACGGTAACGGTGTAGAAATTTACGGCTTACGCGCAGGTCCTGCATATTATAATCAGGCGAGCTTTGAAAGCGGCAGTAAGGCCGGCTATCAATATGGTGGTTTATTTGGTCGTATTGATACAAGCACTGCGACAATTAAAAATGTAAAAATCAAAAATTCATATTTTATTGGTGAATCGGCAGGCGCTATTTTTGGTTATACAGAATATACTAACGGTTCTGTAAAAATAGAAAACTGCTCAGTTGTTAACTGCTATATAGAATCAACCTCAAACAGCGGTAATGACGCAGGCGTAATAGGCGGTAAATGTCAGTATAACGGTACCGAAAATATTTCGGATAAGGTTTTAATAAATAATTGTATCGTATATGGAAATACAATTGTTAACAAAAGCGGCAGCAAGCGTTTAGTAGGTACAATGGATGCTTGGCATTATAACGGTAGCACTAAGGTACATAGTGCTGAGCATTTCAGCATTAAAAACACTATTGCGATAGGTTGCGCTATCGACAATACAAATAGTTATTGGCAGAAGAACAGCAGTCTTTTTGCTAACTGCTACACAACCGAGGCTCACGCGGCAGAAAACACCACAATAACAACCCTTGCAAGCGCTAACGACGCTAAGGGTTTGGCTGCTAAAACAAATATGCCCGATCTAGATTGGAACACCGACACAAATCCAGATGGTGTTTGGTTTACAGGTAATGGTGAACAGTACCCAACGCTGCTTAAGAAGGCTGCGCTTGACGTTGCTGATTCTACTAATTACGAGTGGAAGTTACTGGGCGTAAATATTGAATATCAAAACGATGGTGGATTTGCACTTAACTTCCATTTTGAACCATCATATGATACTGATATTTCTCTTTATTTAGCCAATGCAAACGATGAGTACAAATCACAAATTTTAACAGAATATACTACATCCAGCTTTGCAGGCACAACTCTATCTGCAGATGCAAAGATGTTTACAGTTTCTAATCTTTCCGCAAAAGATATGGATATTCTCTGGCTTCCAACACTTGTTGCAACAAGCAAGGCAGGGGATTCGATTGTATATAGCGAAACAAAACAAATTTCTATAACCGACTATGCAAATGCTGTTGTTTCAGGCGAATGCTTCTATGACGAAGATGCTACTGAGGCCGAAAAATCTGCTGATAAAACGGTTGCAGCAGCGCTTATTAATTATGGCAACGCATCAGCTAATGCATTGGCAATTACAACCCCATCAACAACATCAAAAGTTGTAGAAAAATGGGACAATATATCTGACGGTGTAAGAGTTGATTGGTATGATGCTTCGTTCGATGGCAAAGGTGACGGCACAAAAGATAATCCATATATCATAACAAGTGCTGAAGAACTTGCAAATCTTTGTCGTTACGGTTCAGAGGCAAATGTCTACTACAAGGTTGATGATAGTATCAAAGCGTTCGATATGAATAGCAACGGTATTGACTTTAGTAGTGATGATATTACTACTGAATATATAAAGGAACAGCTTGCTGATATTATATGTGGCAAAGTTTGGGCTTGCGACGCTGCTTTTAAAGGTAACTTTGACGGTAACGGTGTAGAAATTTATGGCTTACGTGCAGGTCCTGCATATTATAATCAGGCAAGCTTTGAAAGCGGTAGTAAGGCCGGCTATCAATACGGTGGTTTATTTGGTCGTATTGATACAAGCACTGCGACAATTAAAAATGTAAAAATCAAAAATTCATATTTTATTGGTGAATCGGCTGGTGCTATTTTTGGTTATACAGAATATAATAACGGTTCTGTAAAAATAGAAAACTGCTCAGTTGTTAACTGCTATATTGAGTCGACATCAAACAATGGAAATGATGCGGGCGCAATTGGTGGTATGTGTCGGTTTAACGGTACTGAAAACATTTCAGATAAAGTTCTCATAAATAACTGTATCGTATATGGCAACGCAATTGTTAATAAAACAGGTAATAAGAACCTTATTGGTGTAATTGACGCTTGGCACTATAATGGTAGCGCCAAGGTGCAAAGTCCAGAGCATTATAGCATTAAAAATACAATTGCAATAGGTTGTAATATAGCAAAAAATAATTATTGGACCAATGCTGATGCTTTGTATTTAAACTGCTACACAACTGAAACCACGGGCACAACCGCTACTACGGTAAACAAACTTTCTTCTGCGGATGATGCTAAAGGTGCTGCTGCAATGTCAAATATGTCCGCTCTTGACTGGGATAATGTTTGGCTTTTCGGCGATGAAGGTGAATATCCAACAATTGCACCTCGCGTGGATAACGAGAACGCAAAGGGTACTATCAGTATTAGAAGTCAAACTAACGAAAGTCAACCATTTGTGCTAAAAGACCCAAGCAAAGCAAATTCAGAAAGCAATCCATATCTTGTAGAAACTGCAGCACAAATGTATATGCTTATGCGTGGTGTTGCTAAAGATTCTAATGGCACAAATATTTCAACAACAGGAAATTCGAATTACTTTAAGGTAGCTGATGGTATTGATGCATTTTATATGACAAGCATCGATATAGGTGAACTTAATAGTGCGGCTGATGTTAAAGCATGGTTTGAAAATTCTGCAAATACTGACTTCAAAAAGGTTTGGTCCGGAACACCATTCTCAGGTCATTTTGATGGTAACGGTGTAGAAATTTATGGTGTGCGTAGTGATGATAGCGTTGCTGCATTGTTCCCAATTGTTGCAGGAACAACAACAATTAAAAACGTTACCGTTAAAAATTCATATCTTAAAGGTAGTGCCGGTGCGGCAGGTATTGTTTGTAAGACAACAAACGGCAACGACTCTACTGTGACGATTGAAAATTGCAAACTTATAAATTGTTATGTTGAAGCAGGTAAAAATGGTGCTAACGCAGGTGCTGCTTCCGTTGTTGGTTTTTCATATGGTAGTCCAATAATTGTTAACGATGTTATCATATATGGAAATCAGTTTGTAAGCCCAAGCGGACATTCATATGGTCTTGTATCTTATGGTTGGAGCTCTGCTTCAACATTTACAAACATCATTTCAATCGGACATGAACCTTATCGTGTAACCGACCTTACGACAGGCGCAAATGCTTCTTATCATTATACAAAGAACGAAGCTTTTTCCGGTGTATACACCGACAAAATTGCTCAAGGTGCATATTATGATGCGTCTGGTGACAAAACAATACATTATTTTAATTATAACGAATCACAGGTAAAACAACTTGCGGTTTCTGAAATGATGGGACCGGGTGCTGTTCAAAATATGCCACATCTTTCTTGGGCAGAAAACGGCGGTGATTGGTATGCAGGTGCGCTTGGTGATTATCCGAGCTTTGAGCCAGCGGGTATGTTGCCGTCTAATTTACAAGCACAATACGACAGCATTTCCTTTTGTGCATACGATAATTATGGAAATAGCACAAACACTTTTGGTGTTTATACAACAGCATTAAGCCTTAAGGCAAATCCATACATTTCTTTTGCGTTTGCTTTCCACGGCGATTATAAGGTTAATCGTGATAAGATAAAGATTAGATTTACCTACACTGAAAATGGAGCAAAAGTTACAAGCGGTGAAGTATCTGTTCCTGCTTATAACGGTGAAGATATTGTGAATGTAAATGGTTGGACTAATACTGCTAAAAATGGTAGATATCATACCTATAAGGCAGAAAATATTCCGGTTGAGGCACTTGCTAATGGTATTAAGGTTGAAGCTAACTATAACAATACCGGTTGGATCGATTTTGGTACCTATAGTGCCGAAGGCTTAGGTATTCAGTTTGAAAGATTAAACCGTAATAACCCGTGCGATTATTACGAAACACGCGTAGAAGCTGTTAAAGCGCTTTTGTTCTACGTGCAAGCAATTCAATCACGCTATGGCGCACAGTAACGAAATATTATAAAGGAGAAGTTTAGATTATGTTTAAAAAAGCAATAATAGAAATCTATAATTTAAAAATTAATGATATTATCGTTACCAGTACACCGGGTTTTGGCGATGATGATATTTGGGCAGGCGAGGGCGAGCTTGTTGACCCCGACGCATAAGTTCAATTGGTTATACCTAAAATTCATTTAAATATTAACGGAATGTAGCGCAATGGTTTTTTTGCCATTCGCTACGCCCGTTGGTTAAGAAAAGAGAGGTTATTATGAAAATTAGCATAAACAAAAGCGCAAAAAGAGTATTAAGTATCGCTCTTGCGTTAGTGATGCTTGTTGGTACACTCTTTACAGCTAATATTACAATCGACGTTAGTGCTGAAACACCAAATGTTGTTTGTTGGGATGGAACTACCGATACTTCACTAAGCGGTTCGGGTACAGCTGATGATCCTTATCTTATTACAAATGCCGCAGAACTTGCTGCATTGGCACAGGGTAAAGTAAGTAATACGGCACACTATAAGGTTAGTGGCGTTTCGGCATTTTATTTGGTTCCCGCAGATTTTAAAGAAATTTTAGATTCATTTAGTACAGTAAATGAAATAGCAAGTTTGTTATCTTCTAGCGAAATAATTGCGTGGGGTTGTAGCGCAACATTTCAAGGCGTTTTAGATGGTAATGGCGCTACCATTTATGGTATGGCTGTTAAAGATGGTGTTTCAAACGGTGGTTTGTTTGCAACGGCTAAAGGAGCAACCATTAAAAATCTCGGTATAGAAAAGTCATATATTTCTACAACCAATAACGCCGGAGCGTTTTTTGGTCAGGGAAGTTGGGGTCGCGATGATACATCAACCTATTCACCAACAGTAACAATCAGCAGTTGTGTGGTTAAGGATTGTTATATTGAGGCTACCAATTCACGCGGTGGCTTGATGGGTAATGCCGGTTATAGCGGACTTGTTATCAACAACTGTTTAGTAGCAGATAATTTTGTAGGTAATGCAGGCACCGCTGATGGATATCCGGCATTTGTTGCTGGTAGTGATACCAATATTGGTGGCACAATCAATGTTCCAACAGTAGTTTCAAATAGTATTGGTATTGGTATAATACCAAAAGCCGGTGATGTTAACAGTGCATCACACAAAGAGGTTATAAATTGTTATTCTACACATAGCATGTCTTACAGTGTTAGCAACGTACAATTAACCAGCAATTTATCCGCGGCTTCTTTACAGGGTTTTTCGGCAAAAAATATTGTATCAACTTTTAACTGGGCAACTGATATACAAAATGGTGAAGGTTATTGGCATGTAATGCCAAATGATTATCCAACACCTATAAAGCCTGACGGTTGGCAGGATATTGTTGTTCACCCCGTTTGGAACGGTACTGCGGCTGACAGCTTTGCACGCGGTAGCGGTACCGAAAAAGACCCATATATTATTGAAACCGCCGAACAGCTTTATAAAATGGTTCGTGATGGCGGTAAGCTTTCTAATGGTGTCGCGGCCTACTATAAGGTAGGATCGGGTGTTACAGACCTTTATCTTAACAACGTTCAAGGCGGTAATTTAGAAACATTAAAGTCTTTGGTTTCGGCAGGAACTGCTAAAAACTGGACAAAGGATTTTGACGTCTCCACATACAAGAGTGATTCTAATGGTGATGGTCTTTGGGATGAATACGGTGCCTTTACAGGTTCATTTGATGGTAATGGCGTAACAATTCACGGTCTATACAGTACAAACAAAGATGTAACAACAACTTGGATGGCATGGGGCGTTGGTTTTGTTCCCGCTTTAAAGTATGACGCTGTTATTAAAAACGTAAATTTTGATAAAGCATACGTTGAAAACGTAAGCGCCGGCCATGCAGGCGTTATTACTTGTTCTGTCGGAATCGATGAATCCGAAGGTACGTTTAATAACGTAACCGCAAAGGGTAATGCTGCTACAACAACAAATGCGACCATCGCAAATGTTTCGGTGCGCAATATTTATATGCCGCAAGGCTCTGGTTGGAACGGAGCAGGGGATGACGGTGTTGCAAAGGCTTCAAAAGCCGGCCTTGTAAGTGTACATTCTTATCCTAAAAAGTTGACATTTATTAACTGTTTATTTGATGGCACTACTTCCGAAATAACTCTTGGTAGTGCTGAATCTGTAGATTACCGTGCAGGTATATATATGTCGCAAAATACTGCATCAACTGTTTCGATGATAAACTGCGTATCAATCGGTTTGCAACCGCTTACTTGTTCTAATCAAGAAAGCAAGTGCAAAATTGTTAACAGTTACACTACTGATACAACAATTACAAGCAACAATAATGTTGATATAGCCGAGGGTAAGTTATATCAAATAAATAAATATGATTCGGAAAGCAATTTATCGCTTCTTAACTGGGGTATCTGGAGCCTTAAAACTGTTGAAAACGGTAGAATTATTCCAATGCCAGGTGTTACTAATAGCAATATTACAGGTTACAGTTCTATAAAGGACATGGTTCTTGAACAGGTTGGCGGCGCAGGACTTTACAGTTATAATGGCGCTATTCCCAAAGGTACATACGGCCACTATGACAAACTTGTTGGTAGCGGTACCCAGTCTGACCCATATCTTATTACAAATGCTTTGCAGCTTGCAAATGCAATTGCTTCGGGTGGATTTAATGTAAATCAAATGCTTTATTACAAACTCACCAATGATATAAATCTCGGCTCTCTTAAGTGGATTGATACCATAACCGTAACACGCGAGTCCGAAGTCTTTGATGAATACAAGTATGTGCCTTTTGAGGGCGTGCTTGACGGCAACGGTTACACAATTTATGAGCTTAATGCAACTGACGCTGACAGCGCCGCACTTATCCCGATGCTTAACGGCGGCACTGTAAAGAATTTGCATATACGCAACTCTGCAGCAAAAACTGCTGTATTTGGCGTGGGTACAGGTACTATTGAAAACTGCTCGGCAGTAGATTGCTATATTCTTGAAAATACAGACGCGCTTGTGTCTGGTGGCGCAATGGCTAACAACTGTCAGTTTGATGATACATATTATCTTTCAAACGGAGCACAGGGTACACCTGTTGTTGACGGTATTACTTGGTATCAAAGCGGTGGTGAAGATTGCAAGCCCCAGCTTGTAAACCGTGCCGTATCTATGCCTTGTGCTGACGTTGACGGTGACGGTCTGGGCTATGAATATGGCGCTGCCGACCTTGCAGCCCTTAGAAATAGTCTTTTAAATAAAGAAGGCTATGACTATGTTTACGGCGATGTAAGCGGCAACGGCAAGATAAACATAAGTGACCTTGTAATTCTTACACGTGCTACTGCAAATGATTATGAAGCAATTGAAGACGGCTTCTGGCGTAATTTAGAGCTTGGTAAATTTAACATTTATTATGGCGAAAATGACAACTATGATGCTGCACGCAAGCTTGAGCTTTATCTTGAAGCGGCAGTACCAGGCGTGGATATTATTAAAGCAGTAAGCGGCGCAAAGGTTGTTTCGGGTGAGACTGCCGATAAAACTGCTGTTTATCGCCATGCAAATGATATTGAAGCGGCACCCGGTGATCAACTTGCAATTGTTGTCGGTAATGTTGGTGACTATGCGACCAAAATTACCGGTAATGATTATGCCATTACTTATGACAAGCAAAATGGAGTTCTCTGGCTGCAGGGTGCTAACTTTACAGCAGTTGAACAGGCAGTGCTTGATTTTATAAATAAATCTGATGCAAAAACTTCGACTGTATATACTGTAGCAAATGACACTATTTCCGATCAAAAGATTCCTGTTACTTTACCTAACGGCTCAACCTACTACTACACTTGGGGTGATGAGTTTAGCGGCGAAGAACTAAGTGCAGATACCTGGTTATATGACCAAATGGGTACAGAAACTGCTTATGAAGAGGGTAAAAGTGAAGGTAAATATGTAAACTCTGAAACTGCATTTAACAAAGATTTTTCAAAGCTTTATGCTGTTAATGACGGAAAGCTTACAATCAAACGCGGAGCCTATGTTGATTCCGATGAGCAATTAGATATTGTAAAACTTGATTCGCCAAACTTTGGTACCTCTGATTATGTTTATAATGAGTTGGGTAATAAAGTTGACAAAGACGATATTTATGTAACGGCTGGTGATATATTATCTGAAAAATCTTTGCTCGTAAAACAAGGATATTTTGAGTTTAAGGCAGCGTTACCTTCAGACGGCCACACATTTATGTCTTGGTGGATGCTGGGTGCGCCTACTGGTGGCAATAACAACGCCTATGCTAATTCACTTTACGGCAAGGTTTATAAGTTGAATTCACACTTTAATGGCACAAATCAGATGGATAGTCAAAACGCTTTGAATACCTATAAATATCAACTTCCTAATTCCTATTTCGAAATTGATATTTTAGAGCTTTTGCAGGATATAACCAGATTAGGCACCGATTATAGAGAAACTCGTATGACAGGTATTTATGACTATGAGTTGCAATTCAATATGCATAAATATATCGACACTGGCGCAAACGCAGCTAATGGTTATAGGTACTCTGTTATAGATTGGGAAACTGGCAATCCAAAACCCTTTATTCTCTTAAACGGCTCAAAATATTCTGTTTCAAATTATAAAGAGGTAACATATATAGCTAATGATGGCAGTGATAATAATAGAGATGGAGTTATGTCGGTTTTAACTCCGAATGGCGCTAAAGAAGATTTTGGCAATAACGGCAGTTATACTTATAATGCCGAAGCACAAAGGAAGCTTACTGCTATGCGTAGATATGGCTTTGAGTGGGAAGTTGAAAGTGATGAAAACGGTATAGGTACAAAAGCAACCTACACACTTTATGTTTGGGATCCTGACGGTGACGGCGAAAGCGGCACAAATGATTATAACAAATATTCAATCACCTGTGATAAAACTACAAGTGAGATTGTTTATAATGAAGCACAGTCAACTTATGAAATTTGGTCTACCACATATTACACCGATTTGTATTACTTAAATCAGCTCATTCCTGATTGTGAAGTTTCTAATCAGTATATGCATTTTCTGATTGATAATATTTACTATGCCGCAAATCAATTCAATAGCAACGCCAACTTTACTGACTTGTTGACTTATGAAAACAATGACAAGACTACTTTGGATATTGAGTACCTAAGAGTTTATCAGCAAGACGGCAAGCGTGATATTATCACCCCTGAAACCGAGGCGTTTAACAATGGCAACCATTTTGGTTATTAATAGCAACAATTATATTTAGTTATTATCATTCCTTTCCTTTAAAAAATGTATGGAGCCACACTTCAATATAAAAGTGTGGCTCCATACATTTTGTTATAAATCGCTGTACATACTTTTGAACAGCAGAGAAAATAAAATGTAATTATAATAGTAAAAATAAGCACATATTATTAATAGATAGCTTTAACTTGAAATAAAATTTATACTGCTATATAATAGTTAAGGAGTGTTTCTTTTGAATATGCTAAAAAGATTTACACCGCAGTTAGTGCTTTTGGTAATAATTTGCCTTGTTGCTACCTTTGGTTATATAAAAAGTGCTATTGCGCCTACTTCTGCCGAAGTGTCAAGACCTAAAACAATAATTATCGACGCAGGCCACGGCGGGTTAACTAATACTACACATTAGGTCCAATCCTGCCGTGAAAATTCAATATAAAAACCTTAGAAAACCCGCTATTTATGCGGGTTTTCGCCATTATACGTCAATATTCAAATTCAAAGCTTGCTTTATCGGTTGTGAACTCACACAACACTTTATTTTTATAACAAAATCTATAATATGCTTCGCAAGATGCACTTTCGTGTATTGTTCTGCACATATCACCATTTGATGGTGCTGCAAGTGGTTGTGCATTCTTTTTAATCAATTCTGCATTGAGTTCAAAACTTCCTTGCTTTACCGTAACAGTGTTTTTGTCAACTTGTTTTATTCTTGCACCAAGATAGGTTGCGATTCTATATTCCTTTCCGTTAAGCAGAACAACACTGATAATGCCCGTAAAATGAATTCCTAAAAAGGGTATGTCCGCTACAGAAAGCATCAGTGAGTTGTTTTCAAAACAGCACTGCGTCCAAATATACTTTATTGGGAAAGAACGTCCGCAATCGCCCTCAATATATCCTATGCCATTTTCAAATTTATAAAGTTGATCGTTTGCCCTAATTTCACCGTTTATTTTATGACATATACTGTAAACACTGTGTCTGCACTGCATAAACGGAACATATTTAAACGGTCCCATAATATCATAACGAATAGGCGAAAGACCTTCAAAACAAAGCTTACCCTCAAGCGTTAAGCCATTATCTTTATAATCGAGAATTATTACTTCGTGAGAGAATACGCAATTATCTATTTTTACATATAAAGGTTTTTCACTATATTCTAATTTGTCAAAGGGTATGTTAATAGCTTTATTATCGGTTATTATCTGTAAAGAAGCAGATTTTTTACCGTTGCTGTAATGATACGCAGGTATAAATGCAATTGTTTTGTCCTTTGTACTGCATTTAAAGTACCAACCTTTAAAATATCCTATATTAACCAACCTTGCTTTCGTAATAAAATAGCTATAATTATAGAATATCTTGATGTTATGCAGATATACAGTTATGGTGTTTTATAATTTATTGCGATAGTTATATTTATTTAAAACTTGTTTTTTGCGTTTTGTAGTCACTTCTGTATAAATTTCTGTTGTAGAAACACTGCTGTGACCTAAAATTTCTTGAACAGAACGCAAATCGGCACCATTGGTAAGTAGATTTGTAGCAAATGTATGTCTGAGATAGTGCGGAGTAGAATTAATATTAATTCCAGACTGGATTTTTAGTGAGTTGTAAATATATTCTATACCGTGAATACTTATTGGGTCACCGTAACGGTTTACAAATAACATATCTGTATTCGTAGGACGTGATTTTCGGATTTTTAACCATACTATTATGTTATTCCAAGTTTGTGGGCATGAAATATATATTAGTCGTTGTTTTCGTCCTTTACCATGAATTAAAATGATACGTTCTGAATTAATGATATCGTTGATAGATATATTTGCAGCCTCAGCTATACGTATACCTGTACTTATTAAAATATCTATTAAAGCTAAATTGCGAGATGTTTTCCACTTCTCAAAGTCACTAGATGCATTAATTGATTGATCCGTGACACATGATAACAACTTAGAAGTTTCTTTAATTGCAAGGGTTTTGGGTAACCTTTTCTCTTTCTTAAATTTGAATTGATGTGATGAGAAATAGTTGTTTTCTATGTAGTTTTTAGAATGTAAATATTCAAAAAACATCTTAAGTACAATCAGTTTTCTGTTAATAGTTGTATCTTTTAGCCTCCGAGTGATTGTAAGTTCCTGAATATACTGTAGAATAGATTCATTACTTAATTCATGATTGTTAATAAAAGAATTAAAATCATTTAGATCGGATTTATAAGCCGTAATGGTTTTTTCTGATAAATTTTTTGTTGACCGTACTAATTGAATGAATTTGGGGATAGTTAAATTTAAATCTTTCATAGTGCACCTCATATTTCGATAATATATTGAATATTTTACCAAAATACGTTATAATAGTCCTACAAGGAACTTACAATAACAATAAATTATTGTAAGGTTTATAAAAAATAAGGCGTTGTTTTTTAGTTTTGAATTAGAGGGGAAATTATTGTAAATGAATGTTTTTATTAGCTGGTCTAAATCAAAGAGTATGCAATATGCGCTCAAAACAAAGGCACTTTTAGAAAGTCTTGACCCTTCTATAAATGCATTTGTTTCAGAAGTAGATATACGCGGTGGAGAAGATGTTCAAGAGAAAATAATACATAAAATTATCGAATGTGATAAGTTGGTTCTATGTTTCACTAAGGAAAACAAAAAATCACCATGGCTACTATTTGAAGCGGGATATGCTAGGGGATTACGCAAAACTGTTATTCCAATGCTTTTTGACGACGATCCCAATTGGCATTCATGGGTCGATAATCCAATGAATATAGCACGTGAAATTAATTTCAATAACAAAAATTTCTCTAATGTTTTCTTTGACTGCTTTGGAATTATTAGTTCTGAGAAAAACAAACAAAAGCTACAAAGATACAGGAAAACCATTCTTGATATCAAAGATAAATTTCGCCAAGTTGATATTCAGTGTGAGGATTTCGTAGATAAACTAACGCATAATGAAACTTTTATCGTGGAAAATCCTTTTTATAGAGGTAAAACTGCGTTTTTTCTCTCCGGCTTTGAAAGCTTTGATCTATATAAAACGATAATTGATTCATTTATGTACACAGGAAAATATCTGTGGATATATGGGCGCAAAAACATGAAGTTGTTTGGGGGAAGTTTTAACTCATTTTTTAAATATCTAGAAGAAAAGGCCTCTTTTGATGGAATGGAAGGAATTGATTTTAGGTGTTTGTTCCTCGACCCAAATTCTCCTGAAGTTGAAAAGGCGCATCTTCAACAAGACATTTTCAAATCTGAATTAACTGCAACTATATTGCGAGCAAAGTCAGTAGTCCAAAACAATCTTCAATTACAGAAATGTTTTAAATTATACTCTAATAAGCGAGAAGAAATCATTATCCGTCTTGATAATTGCATTATTTATGCTAGACCCAATTTTGATGCAAATGGATATCCGCAATTATTAACTAATAGCGGGTTTGAGGTTTTTAGTGTAAAATCCGATAAAGGAAAAGAGTGTATTAAGAAATATGAAAATGTGTGGAACGCAGCGAAAAATATGTTTTAACCTTTGGATATTAGACATTTTATTCGCTGCATAATTTTAGAAATTGTTTCATCAACACTTAATTCTGTTACATCGACGTTGTTGAACAAGTACGGGAACTTCACTGAAAGCTTTTCAGTACTAGTATATAAGTCCATATTCGCTTTGTAGATAAATGGTATATGGTTAATCATATAGGATTCAGGATTTCTATTAAATAGCCTAGTGTAAAGCGCTTGTTCGCTAGTTATATATAAGTTAATGTATATTACATTGCGATTTTCTGCTAAACCATTAAGTGCTTCTGGAATAATATGAACACCATTGATTATCGAAGAGATTCCTTTTCTCTTCTGTCTGTCTACTATGTACTCAAAAGAAGAACGCATGAAATTACATTGTTGCTTTGCTTCTTCAAGACTTAATAATTTTGTGTGATCGGTAATTTTAATTTGGTTCATAATATCATTACTTTGCGTTGGAAATTCCTGCTCTAAAAAATAATTATATCCCCTAAGAACCTCTCGTATAAGGTCTGTTTCTTCAATAATTCTAAATTCATTAAATCGCTTTAGCAGTTCGTATGATATTGTAGTCTTTCCCACCCCTGGAACACCAGAAATAAATACTATGAATCCTTCAGGAATTTCTATATTATTTAATTGAACAGATTTCACGATTATATACCTCGATTGTTTGATGATTATATCGTAAAGGTTATTTAATATCTTACAATAATTTATTGTTATTGCAAGATAAAGAAAAATGTATAATCATTAATAAAACCCGCCTAATCAGCGGGTTTTGTGCACTTTAATAATTCAGAGTTGATATAATATAAATTATTTATTTTAGATATATCATAATTTAGTAATAGGAGTTCTTATAAATGGATAAGGCGATGAAAAGAAAACAAGATTTACTTAAACTGTGTAATGGTATGGATGAACTTGATATACGTAAAAAAGAGCGATGCTTGTCTTTTCCCGAAGCAATGCTTTCTATTGAAGGAATGAAGTTTAGTGATGAAGTTGCACTTGCTTTGGAAGATTGGAAAGCAGGTAAAACAACATATTTATCAATATTTGAATCAACACTTAAAAAATATGGTTTTATTACATAAAATAATTATGGTGCTTTACAGTTGAATTTTAAGGTCATATGTTGTATAATGTATTAAATAATATGAGGAAAGGGGAATAAGTTTATGAAGGATTTTGAGATTTTAAGCCGTGATAAAGTTGTTGCTGTTTGGAAAGATAACGAGCTTAAAGTTTTGAACAGTGATTTACTTCCGTTATATTTAAAGCGTGTTAATGATGCAAAATCTTGGCTTGAAACAAGGGCTATCGATTCGCATAGAGCAAACTCTCGTCTGCTTAAAAAAGCTTTAAGGCTTGCCGAAAAAGACGATGTTTCAACAGTGCTTCACGTTAATGCTGCAACCATTACCGACACCTATTGGGTTAGAGCAATCGGCAGTGATTTGAAATATGAAGATGTTCGCTTCAATAAAGACTATTTCTCCAATCTGGCACTCAGAGGACTATATTCAAGCTTTAATTCTGCCGCAAAGCGTAAGGATACTAAAACTCCGGAGCTTACCAATATTGGTAGCTTTGAAAAGTGCTGGAAACTTAAAGACGGAAAATGGTGGATTTATAAATCTGCTAACCAAAAAGAGCAGTTCTCAGAGCTTTTCGTATATGAGTTGGGTAAGGCGCTCGGTATGAATATGGCTCATTATGAGAAAGGTGATAAATGCGTTAAATCACTTGACTTTACTGATTCAGCGAACGTTATTTTTGAGCCTGCGTCTTCGTTTATGGGAGATGAGGAAGATTATATTAAAGTAGTTGGAAAGTTAAAAGAACTTTGTCCCAAAGCAATTCCTGACTATATTAAAATGATTTTCCTTGATACTATAACCGCTAACCCTGATAGACACACAGGAAACTTCGGTTTAATGCGTGATGTGAAAACCGGTGAGCTTTTAGGACTCGCACCAAACTTTGATAACAATATGGCACTTATTGCTCGTGGTTATCCAACAAGCAAATCCGCAAACGACCTATTAATCACACTCTTTAATGAACTAATGGAAAAATATCCCGAATATAAGGAATATCTACCAACGGTTACAGGGCAGATGATTAAGAAAGTTATCAGCAAGCTTAATATGAAAGTGAAATCGCAAGTGATTGTTGATTTTGTAATTAAGCGTTATAAAGCAATTAAATAGTTTATAATGACAAACCCGCCTACGATATGAAAATATTTTGGCGGGTTTGTTGTTTAAAGCATATTAATATTCACAACAAGCAATTAGTATAAATATTTAGCAATAAACTTTTTATATTGAAATAAAGGCCAAGTATAAAGAACTTTTGCTGACTTTATAAGCAACATTTAGTGATTTGGGCAAAATTTTGCGCTATTTTCAAGTTAAATTATTGACATAGTGTAACAAATGTTATATAATTGCTGTATAATACATGACTTTGGAGGTTACTATGTTTTCTGAGCAAGTTAAGTATGTTAGAAAGATTTTGAATATAAGTCAAAATAAATTAGCACAGACACTAGGTGTTAGTTATGCTACTATAAATAGGTGGGAGAATTCTAAAAATGCACCAAGTCAACTAGCACAAAATTCTTTTTACGATTTTTGTGAAAATAATTTTATTAATTTGGATGAATTAAAAAAGCTCTGACATCTATCCGAATTATATTATCATATTGTAAATTATAGGAGGAAATTATGGCTAGAGCGGATTTGTTGTGTGAATTAATAAAAGCAGGGTTAATGCGTGATGATGTTTCCTTTCGTAAAGCTGCAGAAGCCATTAGTGCCGAGGAACGTTCTAAACAGCATGAAATCCTTGCAAATAAAATCACTGAACTTTTAAATAACAATCATTATCGAGTTGATAAGTGTCCTAAAAATGCACCTCAAATCATTACAAATAATAATATACAAAATCAACTTTTTTTTGAAAAAATACCAACTAAACGTTTAGACCAACTTATGTTACCGGAAAATGTCTATCAATCATGTCGTGCATTAATTGAAGAGCAAACACGAACAGATTTATTGCGTTCATATGGGTTAGAACCGCGCAACAAATTGTTATTGATAGGACCTCCTGGTAACGGAAAAACATCCGTAGCAGAAGGAATTGCAGAGGCATTAATGGTGCCTTTGCTTACAGTTAAATATGAAAGCATTATCGGCGCATATTTAGGTGAAACCGCTTCTAGATTATCAAAACTCTTTGAATATGCTAAAACACGGCAATGTGTTTTATTCTTTGATGAATTTGATACAATTGGTAAAGAGCGTGGAGACCAACATGAAACTGGTGAGATAAAAAGAGTTGTAAGTTCATTATTATTGCAAATTGATGCACTGCCAAGTTATGTTATTACAATTGCGGCAACAAATCATGATTCGTTATTAGATAAAGCGGTATGGCGTAGGTTTCAAATGAAATTAGAGTTGCCTAAGCCTACAAGAAGCAACCTAGAGCATTGGTTTTCATTTTTTGAGAAAAAAATGAATTTTAGTTTTGGGTTAGAACCTAGCACATTGGCGAAAAAATTATATGGAAAAAGTTATGCAGAGGCAGAAGAATTTGCCTTGTCAGTATACAGACAATATGTGCTTAGATTACCTACTGGAAAAGCAAAGACTATAACAAATGAACAATTAAAATTGTTTGGTTATCAAACAGAAGAAAAGTAAGGAGGTAAAAATTCATGCCAGATAGTGCTTTGATTTTATTTGCACAGCCTGCTGAAGCAGCTAAAGCCCGCAAATTTGGAGGTTCAGGAAAAATTCACTATCCGTCATATGATAGACAAATGGCAAGAATTGCTCCGAAGTTTAATTTGTTGCAACAAACTCTAACACGAGGAAATGTGCAAATTACAGATAATGCCACAGCGGTTGATCCTGAATACACACTTGTTTTTGAGACAATTGGCGAACCAAATAATTTTTACAAAGCAGTTAATAAATTGAAGGAACAATATCCTAATATTGAGTGGGTTTTAGAACTTTCAGGTCAATGTCCTAACACAGAAGATTTTTATGTTATTGACGATAATGATGTACGTAACGATGAAAAACAATTGAATACAAAAGTTTTTTGTATCATAACAAATCAACGTGCATTAGCTGAAATAGTATCCCTTTGGAATCATTATAATGAAGATGCTAATTACAAATTCGAACGAGGGTTTACAGGATTTAGAAATCTATTTCAAACTCTAAACGATGTCCATCAGTGGGGGATACAGGAACGTATAGCTGATACTGGTGTCCTTGAAGCTTGGCAAGAAGATTTGCAAGAGAATGGTCGTGATTCGGTCAGAGCACAAATTGAGTTGTTCTATCGAACCTCGGAAACAAAAAGAATTTCTGCTGAACGTAAAGTAACTGACATTGTAAGAGAAAATGGCGGTAGCATTATTACTTCGTCAATAATACCTGAAATTCAATACCACGGCGTACTTGTAGAAATACCAAGAGCATACGCACAACGCATTATTAACAGAGAAGAAGTAAATTTAGTTATGGCAGATGAAATTATGTTTTTTAAGGCTGCCAGTCAATCGGTTCATATTGGTATAGCCGATGCGAATGAACCAATTGATTCAATAGATACACCAGAACGAATTTTTAACGAGCCAATTGTTGCTTTGTTTGATGGTATGCCGCAGGAAAACCATCCATTATTACAACAATTGATTACTGTTGATGACCCTGATTCATTTGGTGCGAGTTATCCGGTTGATGAAAGAATACACGGCACTTCTATGTCATCCTTAATTTTACGTGGGGAAGATATGGAAAGCATTTCTACGGATGTTTACAAATTATATATTCGTCCAATTATGAAGTCACGCAGAGGATTCGATGGGAAAGTAGATGAGTACATACCGGACGATTTTTTGCTAGTTGATAAGGTTCATGAATGTGTTAGGCGTTTGTTTGAGCCTGCTGCTGGTAGTGTAGCACCGACTGTACGAATAATAAATTTGTCTATTGGTGTTAATTATCGAGAATATTTTACACTTATCAGTCCGTTAGCAAGATTACTTGATTGGTTAAGTTATAAGTATCGCGTATTATTTGTTGTGAGTGCCGGTAACCATCCAAATGACATTAACTTAGGAATGGATTTCAACGATTATAAATCGCTTTCGGATTCAGAAAAAAATCAATTCATTGTAAAGTATTTATCGAATAATATTCGAAACTTGAGGATATTATCCCCTGGTGAGAGTATGAATTCGTTAACAGTGGGTTCAGTGTTTGCAGATAATAATCCTGCACAACCGGTAGGTAATATGACAGAACTTTGTTCATCCTTTTTACCAGCGGTTTATGGTTCTTTTGGTAGAGGTATTAATAGTGCGATAAAACCAGATATACTATATAATGGCGGGAATAATCATATAAGAGAGTGTGTGCAGAATCGCAATTTTGCTCAATGGAGGCCCAGTATTACCAGAGCACCTGGAATTAAATCCGCATATCCTTCCTCAGAAAGACAAGGGTCTGCTATAGTTGGTTATTCTACCGGAACAAGCAATTCCACTGCTTTAATAACGAATAAAGCTGTTGAGTGTTATACCGTATTAGACCATTTGTTTGTAACAGAAAAAGGTATTAATTTGCCTCATTCTCATGCTGCAGTTTTAATAAAAGCAATGATTGCACATGGAGCATCTTGGGGAGAGTTAAAATCTTTATTTAAAGAGGGTTTGGGGTTATCTGGGAATCAGGCAAATAATGATATACTCAAATATTTAGGGTATGGTCCTACAAATATTGAAAAAGTCAAGGATTATACAAAAAATAAAATATGCTTGGTGGGCTACGGAGATATTCAGCAAGATAAGGCTTTTGAATATGTAATCCCTTTACCGTTTGATTTTCATGCTGAAAAATATAAGAGGAGATTAACAGTTACGTTAGCGTATTTTTCTCCTATTCATCCTTCTTCCATTAAATATAGAGAAAAACAGGTTTGGTTTGATTTATTGGATGAGAAGAAAGTAGTAGGTGCTCGTGCCGAATATGATTATCACGCTGTACAACGTGGAACTTTACAGCATGAAGTTTTAGAAACAGAAAAGACTGTTGTTTGGGATGAAAATGATTCTATTGTCATAAAGGTTAGTTGCAGAGGTGACGCTTCAGAAAAAGAAACCGAATCTACTATCCCGTATGCTATATTTGCAACATTTGAGATAGCCCCAGAACATGATATTGATGTTTATCAAAAAATATCCGATAGAGTTCGTATTGCGGATGCAATTATGCCTAATGCTGAATAGTGTTTATGATATTTTTGCCATGTTAAACTCAAACAGCATACGTAGTCTTTGCTCAAAATGCATTGGGAATAGTTATAAAAGGAGTAGTTAAGTGTTTGCCGGATTCAACTTACAAATCAACGAACAGGATATTATGGCACCATATTTTGAAAAAGAGGGTGCTATAATATACTATAAACAAAAGAATCAAATAAAAAAAGATTTAGAAGATTATATGGTTAATGGAAATGAAATAAGTGTACCTATGCTTGAGAAAGATTGGTTTCCTTCATTAAATGTGGATGTTTTTATTTCTCATTCTCATAAAGATGAATCTTTAGCAATAGCCTTTGCGGGATTTCTAAATAAAATATTTGGATTAAATTGTTTTATTGATTCATGTGTATGGGGTTGTGCAGATGATTTGTTAAAGAGTATAGACAGAAAATTTTGCGTTTCAAAATGGAATGATGATGGAACAATAAAAACATATGATTATGAAATGAGAAACAAATCTACAACAAATGTACATATTATATTGAATTCAGCATTACAAAAAATGATAGATAAAACAGAGTGTTTAATGTTTCTTAACACACCTAATGCATTACTGTTGGATGATTTAAAAAATGATATTAACGCAGCAACTTCGTCTCCTTGGATTTATAGTGAATTGCTTTTCTCACGATTAGCAGAAAAGAAAAAACTAAGTGAATATCGAACCTCTATTTTATTGGAATATGCTCAACATAGTGATTCATTAGACTTTCGCTATGATGTTTCACTTGACCATCTTATTGATTTAGATAGAACAGATATTTTACATATGTGGACACGATGTAAAAATGTAAACTCTACTAATCCTGATGACAGGTATAAAGTTCTTGATTATTTATATAAATATAAGGGTATTTTATCAAACGATTAATTTTAATGCTTTTTAAATTTAATAATTCACATTAAAAAATGCCGAAATTACTTTCGGCATTTTTTATACTTTATCAAACCAATCTTTTAAAGGTGTTATATAACAACCAGTTCCATCATCATTATAAGTACGTACATAGTAACCTTTTTCAATAGTACGACCAGTATTATATTTTTCCGTTCCATTGTAATATACGATGTGAGGATATATTGACATATACTCAGAACCCTTATATGAAGTGTCATCTGATCCAGATGGTTTCATTAGAAACAATGCGATATGCTCTTTATATTTATGAGCATCGCCGAAACCTAGTTCCCAGTTACACCATTTTGATTCAATAGCACCGTTAGTTGCTAGCATGATGAATTTGTCGCATTTTGTTATGCGATTTTTAATATTTGTAGCTGTTTTTTTAGAAGTCTTTTTTGGCATGTTGGGGTCCTGGCTATCAATATATACCTTTACATTATAGCAATACTCTAAGAAGCCTAAAAAACCTTTTAGATCATCAAGATCGTCGTGCTTGTGAGAGATAAATACTGTTGTTTTTCTTGAAGCGAATTCCGAATGTGAGAGTATTGGTGCTGTTGATTCGTTTAAATTTCTTACAGAATAAGCCGAGAAATGTCCTTGTTCAAAAATATCCTTCATCTACTCACCATCATATTATAGCCGTGATTTTTAATAAAACAACTGTTATAAGCACAGCTATCATCAAAGGATAAAACAAGTATATGCTAGGAGATTTAAGACAATCCCAAGTGCGCGCTTTTGCACTAATAATTTCTAATGGGTCGTTTGTAAGTTTCATTGAAAAATCAATTGGATGTTGATCATTACGAACTTGTTCAAAAAGAAAGCGAAACTTTCTTTCTAATTTAAGATAATAAATATCCATTATGGTAAAAGCTAAAACTGGTAAAAAGGATAATGCCAAAATCCAAATATTAGTTGTTTCATAAGAAATAACGGATATTCCAGCTACGATAGTTGCTGCAAAACCTTTAAAAATAGCTGAAATGGTTGACATTCGACATATTGGTTCCTGTAGCATTTGTAGATATTGACACTTTTCTTGTGCGTGAATTGTATTGTCTTCTGACATTCTCTATACTCCTTTTAATAATTTCACTTTTTAACATTATAACATATTAGTTATTTATTTTCAATAATGTATATGTTTAACTTATAAATTAATCTTATAAAAGCGTGAATCTCACATGAATTATTTTTTCAAAACTCATTTTTGTTTTATAATATCTCAAACTAAAAATAGCTTTAACATTGTTAAAATTAATGTTAGGTACAATAGGTAATATTGTGAAATGTTTATGGTTATGTGTGAGTGTGAACTACCAATCTAAATAATGGCGTATTGTTATTATGGATGAAAATAATGTGATTAAGGTCAATATTTATATTGATGCAGAGCTTGGTAAAGTTTTTATGTCAGCAAAACCTATATCAAGTAAAGAATGTTATTATTTTATTTTAGATAAAACCAATTAAGGATTAGATAACGATTTGCCGTTGTATAGAAAGCGAAAATATGGTAAAATAAAAAATAAGCAAACAGAAATTTGTGGGTGAAGTTATGAACTGTTGTGATTATGATAATTTGTCAACATATCCTACGGGATCATTCAGTATTAAGTATAAAACGCAACTTTTCAACTGTATGGTAGAGGTTGAGAAAGATAATACCTTGGATAAAGATACCGTTAATAGTTTTCTGAATTCTGAATATCGTACATATAAAACTGTCAAAGAAATTGTTTTATACCGTTTGTTTGGTTCTTTCAAAAATGATATTACAGATATAGATGAAAAACCTAGGGGTGCTAAAATCAATGGGATATATGCATCGACTGAGTTTGCAGAATCAATTATTGATGCTAAAATCAGACTAGCCTTAGATCCGGGGTGGAAAAATCCGAAGGTATATGAAATTAAAATTGTGGTCCCTGCAGGGACTATAATAAGTGTGGGACTTGTAGCTCCAATAGCATTAAAAACCAAAACGATTTTGGATGGACAAGCTGAACAAATTTTATTGCCTAAAGATTGGCCTATTAATTGGATTGTTGGTTTTAGAAGAGTTACCAGTAGACAATTGCAAAAATTACCAGAGTTCACTAGCGTACAATCAGAAAACATATTAAAACAAATTTGCTGTGTGAATAAAAAAGATTTATATAATAAAATATGTCCCATATGTGGATGCGAAAATGTTGAAGTTTTATCTGATAAAGAGCAGTTTAATATAATTGGATGTAAAGGCAACACATACATAATGAGATATCATTGCAAGAATGTTAATTGTGAATATTTTTGGTAAATAAATTTTAGACACTATCAATTTGTTTTGAATTAAAGGAGAAATCATCTTGTTAAAAATACTCAATAATGATATCCGAACAAAATTCAATCATCTACAAAGTGAGCATAATTTGGGTGATATTATAGAATATTTATCGTCCATTTTATCAACTTACGATACAGATAATTTGTTATCTGGATTTTGTTATTGGAACATTTCGGATAGTTATGCTATGCAATGTAAGTCTAAGGAGCAATATACTAACCATCTTAATTTTTGCAAAATGTTAGACACTATGGACTCGAAATACAAATTATGGTCTGTTTGTGATGCCACCCAGCGCTTGACACTCGAGCTAGGAGGATATGGTGATTTTTGGTGGGATATTTATAAAAATGCTATTAACTTAAATCCTAACACAACAAATATTGAACGAATTGTTTTTGATTCTCATGTGGCGGCAATATCAATAAATCCAAAAGTCGAAACACCAAAATCCAGATTGTATTTAGCAAAGGATAATTTTGAGAAGTTTGTTAAGGCCTCAGCGAATACTGAAAACGAGGCGTTTTATAAACTTGTATACTCGTCTCTTGTGTTAAAAGTCTTTGGTGATGAAGAATATGACATTATAAATCTTTGTAATATTATAATGCCATTTTTAATGGAAAAGTCGTTTGAAAGTAAATTTGCTGTTGGTGAATGGGAGCGCTTGAACGCTCCTCGTTCAAGACAAAATATGGCACAGGTTGGTATAAACCGTGCAATAAATGCTCTAATTGACGTAGGTAAGAAAACGCAAGCAAAAGAATTATACAACGAAGCGTTAAACAGTGGATTAACTAACAATACATATATCGAAAAAAGGTTATAGGGTGATAAAGATTAAATATTTAAAATTAAATTCAAATAGTTCGGATTTGTACAAGCAAGATTTTGAAAGACTTGTTCTTTTATACGGTGCCGAGCTTGATAGCCACCAAAACCGAAATACCCCAAAAGATATTTTGACAAAGTGGGCTAACAGTATGGTAAACATACAGGGTGATGCTGATAGGCACCTGGAGCTTTGTTATGATGGTGGTAGTTTAATAGGCTTTTTATACGGTAAAATTGATCATCCTAACCATAAAGGATTTATTAAGATTGGGTACGGTTACATAATGGAATTCTATGTGTTGCCTGAATTTCGCCGTAATGGATACGGCAAACAAATGTATTCGCATTTAGAAGAATTGCTAATAATGGACGGTGCAAAGGGGCTTTATTTAACTTCAGACCCCGTTACCGGCAAACCGTTTTGGGAAGCTATGGGATATAAGAACACAGGCGAAAGATCACCCGAAAACAATCAAGAAGTTTTCGAAAAACACATTTAATGATAATTGATTTGGGAAAGGATTAAAATGAAAAAGATTATTAAAGATAATATAGTTTATAACGCGGAGGGTAATGTCGTTCATTTTATTTTAGACGAAGAAAGCCGTCCGAACTGGTCAAAAATCCTTAATCAGCATCTTGCTTTGAACAATACCGATTTGCATATGAAACGGCGATATAATTCTCAGCGTACCATGATGAATAAAGATGATGCTCATAAGCGATTTGTAAAATTTGTTGCTGAAGTGCGAGGCATTAAGGTTGATTTGGCAAGCGGACCGTCAGGATATTTTTCACCATTTCTTGATACTCTTGAGGATAATGATATATTTATTGCA
>JAZQFX010000036.1:0-2098 GCA_045539695.1 Acutalibacteraceae bacterium | reverse complement strand
TCATTTTTCTTGGCGTTATGACGGCGGTTGCTCTTCTTTGGATGAAAAAGAATGACTTGTTCCGTGAGTTCGGTCTTTGCAAGGCAGAGATTAGTCCTAAAAGGCTACTATATTATATTCCGCTAATCGTCATTGCCTCCTGCAATCTGTGGTTTGGAGTTACGGTAAATTACAAGTGGTTCATAACTGTTTTTTATATTCTCAGTATGATTCTTGTAGGATTTTTGGAGGAGATTATTTTCCGCGGTTTCTTGTTTAAGGCAATGGCGGAGAATAATTTGAAATCAGCAATTATAGTTTCAAGCATAACCTTTGGTATTGGACATTTTGTGAACCTTATAAATGGTAGCGGTGCAGAACTAATTCCCAATATTTGTCAGGTTGTATCGGCTATTGCAATAGGCTATTTGTTTGTAGCTTTGTTCTATAAAACTAAAAGCTTGTGGGCGCCGATTATTGCCCATGCCGTTATCAATTCGCTTAGTGCATTTGCCGTAGATATTACGAACACACAGCAAATTATCACGTCCGCCGTTATCTCGGTTATTGCGGTAATTTATGGAATGTTTATATTGAAAAACAGAGGGAAAGTATATGAATAAAATTAAAATAACCGTAATGCGAAAAGCACGGTATGACGATTTAATTGAAAAGTTTGAAAATCCGATAGAACACGCTTGCGACTTACAGGAAGGTCAGGTGTTTATCTGCGAAGGTTGGCAAAAGCCTGACGGATTTTGCGACAGTGCGTGGGAGAGCGTTTCACCGTTTGTTATGACACTTGCTCACGGTGGCGAAAATTTCTATGACGGATGGATGAAGAACCCGAAATCTGCAATGATTTCTTGCAATGACGGTTTCCGTCCCGTAAGTTTTTTAATTGAAGTTGTTAAATAAGGAGATTGCTATGTTAAAATTCATTTGCTATCCAAAATGTACTACTTGCCAGAGAGCGAAAAAGTGGTTAGATGATAATAAAATCGAATATGAACTTAGGGATATTAAACTCGATAATCCCTCACTTGAAGAATTGACCGACTGGTATAACAAAAGCGGATTACCGATTAAGAAGTTCTTTAATACAAGCGGTTTGCTTTATAAATCATTAGACCTTAAAAACAAACTACCCCAAATGAGTGAGGATGAGATGCTAAAACTTCTTGCAACCGACGGTATGCTTGTAAAGAGACCATTGCTCATAGGCGATGACTTTGTGCTTGTTGGGTTTAAAGAGGCAGAATGGGATAAAGTAAAATAATTTGTCGCTTGGCATGCGACCTAACCTCTCTTTTATTGATGTACAATGGTGGCATCAAATGAAAGAGAGGTTTTTTACTCATGAAAAACAACATTACTGAACTCGTATTTATTTTGGACAAAAGTGGCTCGATGGCTGGGCTTGAGAGCGACACAATCGGCGGTTTCAACTCAATGATTGAGAAGCAGAAGAAAGAGGATACGCCTTGCTATGTATCTACAATTCTTTTCAACGGTGAAAGTGAGGTTATTCATGACCGAGAAAAACTTGGCGAGATTCAGCCGATGACCGATAGAGATTATGTCGTTGGCGGATGTACTGCGCTAATTGATGCTATCGGCGGTGCGATTCATCATATTGGTAAACTCCATAAGTATTTGGGCGATAGTGCGCCGGAGCACACTATGTTTGTAATCACAACCGACGGTCAGGAAAATGCAAGCCACCGATATACAAGCGAACAGGTTAAAAAGATGATTGAGCGCCAAAAAGAAAAATACGGCTGGGAGTTTCTTTTCATCGGAGCCAACATTGATGCGGTTGAAACAGCATCCCGTTACGGTATAGGTGCTGACCGAGCAGTTAATTACAACGCAGACGGTGAGGGTACTCATATTCTTTATGAGTCGGTTGCGAAAGCAGTCTGCAATGTCCGTGCAAGTGCACCTCTTGGTGCAGATTGGTCTGAAGACATCAATGCAGACTATCAACGCAGAGGTAAAAAGAATAAGTAATCAGTTTTAAAGACAAAAGGGGCTGTAAAAAAACAGTTTAAAAAATCCGAGGTTCACGGTAAAGTGTGAGCCTCGGATACTTTTTTAACAGAAATAGAACAAAATG
>JAZQFX010000035.1:0-2625 GCA_045539695.1 Acutalibacteraceae bacterium | reverse complement strand
GGTGATAAAATGAAAAAATATATTTCTTTAGCGTTATGTCTTTGTGTGTTTTTATCCTTTATAGGTTGCAAAGGTAAAACCGACAAACCCATTAACGAAGAGTCTAACTTGACGGGTGAAATTTCTGATAGCGTTGCGTTTAGAGTGCACGATGATAATTCGAAAATCTGGCTTGACAATTCGCATATTGAAAAAATATCGGTAGAAACTGACAACGAAGGCAAAAAGATGTTGGTGTTCACGACTACCGAAGAAGGTAAAACCATTCTTTTTAACGCAACAAACGAAAACATCGGTAAGCCACTTTCGGTGTCTGCCGATAAACACCTGTTATTTTCACCAACGGTAGTAGCGCCCATTGAAGATGGACTTTTTACATTCAATTCGACTCTTATTGATTTTGTCTATCTTTATAATTATCTAACTGATGCCAAGGATAAAATGAAAGATGTTACACCGCCTGATAATTTAATTTCAGAAGAAGTCGCCAAAAATAAAGTTTTTGAACGTGCTAACATCACCGCCAACCAGCTGACTCACCTCTACATCGGACTTGTCATTGACGAGGATTATTTCGGTTGGAAATACTGTTTTGATTTCACAACCAAAGACAAAAAATATACAGCCGAAGTGAATGCACATACAGGCGGTATTATAAAATTTGTTTGTTAGTTTTGGTGTGATAAAAGTGTGATTCTGAAAACACAAATGTCAAAACCACTTATTTTAAGCGGTTTTTGGGCGTAGTTTCAAGATGAGGCTCGCTATGGCCGTGGTCTGAAGGGTCTGCTGGAAAGATATTTCAAGTAATATCTGATTGAAGTTTCAACTAAGATGTGCTACCATAACGGTAGTACATCTTTTGGTTGGGGTGATTATATGAAGAAAGCAAAAAAATATATTTACCCTTTTGTTTTTTCAATCTGCTTTTTCGTGACCTACATAATTTTAGCAATCGTGCTTGAAATAGTTTTACCTTCTGGAGATTATGCGGGTCTTGCATATGCATTTATTGTTTTACTGATATGGATTTTTATTGTCATACCTGTTTATTGTTTTAAGTATTGTAAATTTATATGCGAAGAGAAACATAAACTTTTATACGGTTTTTACAATTCAATTATTATTGCACTTTGTCACACTGGACCTTTTTTAATATCAGCTATACCTAATGGTGATGCTGATATAATTATTAAGATAACCCTTGCCCTTTTCGGGTGGATCGCATTTTGTACCTATGTTTCGTATACCGTACGAATAGAGGATACGAAAGAACGATCTGAAAATGATGCAAGTGAAACCGGAGAATAGTGTAACGAAATTTAAAGCCCTTGCTTCTAAGCGGTTTTGACATCGTTTTGCGACGAGGCCCGTTACGGCTGGGATCTTGCGGAACTTATCAGCAGATACTTCAAAAAACATTGTAAAGAAAGCAAAGATATGCTATCAGTTTGGCAGCATATCTTTTTGGGAATGGTAATTTTATGGATTATATTTTTTGTAGCAAAAAGAAGAATATATTTGCAATTTGTTTTTCGTTGTTCTATATTGTAATGCTGATTTTGAAAATAGACTTTCGTTTGCCGCTTTTTCTAAATTTCAGATATACGATAAACACTCTTTTTGTTGGTTTAACACCGATGATTGCCCCGATATGTATATTGGCTCTCATTTTTACTTCCAAAAAGGATTATAAATTCAAAACTTGGTTATTGCCGATCGCATTCGGTGTAAATTTGATTTTATCTGTTCTGACACTAATTTTAAACTTGCCGAATATGCAGATAAAGATTACCCTTTACGGGTCAGCATATCTCCCCGCCTTTTTCTGCTCGTTTTTGATGTGCGTAGCCATCGCTTTGATGTTTGTGGGATCATTATTTCATTTAAGATATATAAAATTAATGAAATACGGGGCATTGGGACATGCTGTTTTATGTTTATGTTCAATCATAATTGATTTTGTTCAAGGAGGCGGTTTGGTATATATACAAAGCGCTTCAACGATATACTTTGCAACAAATATAATTACGCTCGTACACATTATATCCTGTGCACTGTTTTATATGGGGATTTTTATCTTAACAACCAATAAAAAGAAGACAGATTTAGTGCAAGAAATGTGTGGTTGAAAACAAAGCCCGAAAAAGCCTTGCTTGAAAATTTTTCAAAAATTATTAAATAAAATTGGAGGAGATCCTATGGTACCCAATTATATGGTATGCAACTGCAAACAGGTGAGCTATGGCAGCATTTTGGACGCGCTGCACGAACTGCCCAATTTCGACGATGTACTTTCCGCTTTTGAGAGCGTGAAAGAAATGACCCATTGTCCCACCGGCTGCGGTGGCTGCCATGATAAGGTGATGAAGATCATCACTGACGAGATGCACGGCCACAAGTAACACCTGCAAACATATTTGCCGACAAATTGCTGCCGGTCCCCGTACCGGAGACCGGCAGCTTGCTTATAAACAATTAATTTAAGGAGAACTATTTGTGAAAATTCGTATCGATAAAGATCTTGTAGAATTCACCCCGGAACACCCGGCGGAAGCTGCCGAGCTGGAAGCCCTGTGGGTCAAGTTGGGCAACTGCGTGGGTAACACCAAGTCCCTGCAGCCC
>JAZQFX010000034.1:0-27367 GCA_045539695.1 Acutalibacteraceae bacterium | reverse complement strand
TGCGGCACCTGTGTCACCCTTATCGCCTTTGTCACCTTTTTCACCCTGAACACCTTGTATACCTTGAATACCTTGCTCACCCTGTGCACCTGTGGCGCCGGTTTCACCTTTATCGCCCTTGTCACCTTTAGCTCCTATAACATTGCCAAGCTCGGTGCGTTGACCGTTAGAGAAAGATATTACCAAATTACCACTCGAGTTGATTTCGGCACCGGTTACACTAATACCTTGTTCACCTTGAATACCTTGTGCGCCGGTATCGCCTTTGTCACCCTTATCTCCCTTTTCGCCTTGCGCACCTTGAGCACCAGTTGCACCGGTGTCACCCTTGTCGCCTTTATCTCCCTTTTCGCCTTGTACACCCTGTATACCTTGGTCGCCCTTGTCTCCTTTGTCACCTTTAGCGCCAACTACAACGCCAAGGTTTGATACGGTGTTATCTGAAAGGGTAATAACAAGCTCGCCCTTATTATTGATTTCAGTCTTGGTTATACTTACACCGTCATTACCTGCGGCGCCGGTGTCACCCTTATCACCTTTTTCACCTTTTTCACCCTGAACACCTTGTATACCTTGAATGCCTTGCTGACCTTGGGCACCTGTAGCACCGGTATCTCCTTTGTCGCCCTTGGCTCCGTCTGTACCATCTTTACCATTGGCACCTACAACAACACCCAAGTTTGCGCGCTGGCCGTTTGAATATTCGATTACCAACTCACCGTTTGAGTTTATTTGTGACGATACTACACCAATACCGTCAGTACCGTTTAAACCAACAACCTTATCTAAATTAACGGTTTTGCCATCGCTAAAAGCAATAACTAATTCACCATCGGCATTTATATTTGCCGCAGTGATTCCTACACCGTCTGCACCATTTTTACCATCTGCGCCATCTTTACCGTCGGTACCGTTTGAGCCGTCTTTTCCGTCAGCACCTTTGGCATTACCGAGGTTTAATGCCGTGCCATCGGTAAGGGTAAGCAGTAACTGACCGTCCGCGTTAAATGCGGCTGTTTTTATACCGACACCGTCTTTGCCTGCTGTGGCTTTAAGGGTGGCTGCCCAATCGGTTTCACTACCTGAATAGCCGTTTGCTACCGCTATGTCATAGGCAGACTTACCCTCTAAGCTACCAAGCCACTCTTGCACGGTGCCCTCATAACCGTACTGAACGGCAAGCTCATATGCTGACAAGCCGTTTTCTACACTTGTGGGTATTGCTTGCCCGCCGCGCCAGTCGTGTATTAGCACCGCGCTGCCCACTGAAATCGCAATTGCCACTACTATAGCGGTTATTGCTGTTAATACCTTTTTGAATTTTTGATTTTTACTCATATTAAATCCCCCGTAATGTTATTCTTTGCTATCTTTCACTATTCTTCTTATTGTTCGCTCGCTGTAAGCGTATTTAGTGGCTAACTGTTTGAGGTTGTTTCCGTCATATTCTTCAACAATTTGCTTATATATGTATTCCTTACTGTAGAATTCTACGGGAAATGTTATTTGTTGACCGCGGTATTCCGTATAAATTTTTTTAGCATTTTCCTCTCCGACAAGCGTTGCTAAATCTTTATAAATACCGTTTAAAAAGCAATTATCAATCTGCATTTTCAATATACCTCTCACCTCATAACAACCTTTCTAAATATAATAATTCATAATATTTGACATATCTACTGTCGCACAACAATGATATTCGACATTGTAAATTGTCTGTAAGTTATCAATAGATTTGTCCTTACATTAATAAAGACGAAAAGGATACAAAAAATTACGAAGTTTTTTGAGATAAAATTCAATTTTTTGCACATAGTACTTATAAGTACTATGCAAACCATTATATATCCCTTTTGTGTTATTGTCAATAGTACTGATTAATACTAAATTAGGGTGATAAGATGTTTTTTCAAAGACTGAAAGATTTACGTGAAGACCGCGATATGCGTCAAGCAGACATTGCCGATTTTTTGGGTATAAAACAAACCGTGTATTCACGTTACGAACGCGGGTATCAAAACGTTCCTCTTGAACATTTAATAAAACTTGCTGATTTTTATAAAGTTTCCACCGACTATATTTTAGGCAGAACAAACAATAAAGAAATTAATCGTTAACACACAAAACGAAAAGCACTTGCTACATACTTGTAACAAGTGCTTTTACTTATAATGTGTATATTAATATGTTTTTATATCCGTGCCATCGGGGCGGCAGCGATATAAAGCCAAGGCTTTCGTATCATAATAATATACATATCCGTCGTCAAGACCATATACATTATAATTAAACTCCAAATTTTCATTTTCGGGGCAAAGCGCAGTTGCATTTGCGTCGAAAAAGCTGTATGCATGCGGTGATACGCATTCTTGAGCAAAAAATACAGGTCCGTTATAATCAAACAAATTTAGAATATATCTAAACTTATTTACATATACCTCTTTGTTATTGCTGTCAAGCTCAAACTTTGCAGTATAGTAGTCGTCACTACTACTACTATCAAAATCAAAATACAGTGACGATTTATAAACAAGCATATTTTTTACGCCACTGATATAACCGTCAGAATCAAAATTAACCAACACACTTTTGCTGCCTGTTGACAAGCTTCTTTTGTAAACGGTGTTGCCGTCAACATAAATAAGATCATCATCAATTACCGTTTTAAGCCCGAGTCCGCTTGCGTTTTGCACAACCAAATCGGTTTCACCTGTAAGCAGGTCAATTTGATACAAATCATAGTTTACGTTACCCGGTGGTGTCACTAAAACCACGCCATCATCTAACACTGCAAACCAACCAGTTGTTCCACGCACCAACAAATTACTTGCCGACAGGGAAGATATTTGTTTTTTGCCTGTACCGTCGGTTTTTATGCTCCAAATGCCACCGCTGATATAGTAAATTGTATCACCGATTACATTTAAGCCACGTATTTGCACAAAGCTTGACGCTTCACAAATAATTTCTTTTTGTGAACCGTCCGCCTTCATCCTCATAATGCGTACTCCCGCTTGAACATAATATATCCAATCGCCCTGACGTGTAACCATCCCATAGGTATCGCCCTCATATGGCCGCATTACATTATTTGGATTATTACCAAAAACATTAATAACCTCTGGGGGCTCGTCGGTATCATCTGTAGGATTATAATTATCGGGTGTGGAATATGAAGGTACACTGCCGTTTATGGTAGGATTTACTGAACTATTGTTTTTAGAGCTGCTGCTTGAAGTGGACGGTTTGCTTTGTTGTGACGAAGAGTATGAAGCATTGCTTGAGGTATTTGTATCACTTGAAGTTTTTGAATCGCTGCTGCTGCCGCCACCAAATAGATTGCCCCAAAATCCACCGCTGTTTTGTGACGAATTATCGTCCTTTTCCGCCTCATGATAATAATGGTATTCTGTGACAGTTTCGGTGCTTTTATTTTTATCTTCTGAAATTTTAAATTGATTCCAGTCGGTAAGCGTAAGCGCCGTTACAGCAGAGGTAGCCATAGATATTGCAACAATAACCGACGCTATTTTTAAAATTGACTTTTTTTGTTGCGATTTAATAATCTTTGCTATGGCTATTTCTTTTTTGCCCTTGCCGTTAATAATGCTGTCTAAAATTTGTTGCGCAATTGCTACGCTAAGCAACGCGGTTCCAATAATATTGCGCATTGCGGTTGTAATCATAGCAATAAAATTACCGCTGTAGATTGCTTTATCAATGCCGTGAGCGTTAAGCTGTACCTTTAAATTCTTTTTTGCTTTATTAAAACGGCTGTAAACGGTGGTTGCCGGCACACCCTGCATTTTTGCAATTTGCGATATGCTCATACCGTCGTAGTACACAAGCGACAGCAACTCTGCCTCTTTAGAAGAAAGCTTTTTAAGCACCATTTCAATATCTAATGATACGTCCTTTTCGGTTGCATCATCATTTAAAAAATCGCGGTAATCTTCTTGCTCATAAGACAGTGGCGATTCAAAGCGTGCCGCACGCACAAAATCGCACGCGGTATTTTTGGCAATAATGGTAATCCAGCCGTAGTACGCTGCCGGTGAACGCAGTTTTGATATGTTTTTATATACCTTTATAAAAGATTCCTGTATAACGTCATAGGCTGTCTCATCATCGGGGATGTAATTTTTAACAACAAAAAACACATAACGGTAACTTTGCATATAAAGTTCGTTAAACGCTTTCTTGTCGCCGTCAATCGCTTTTTGTATTAAGTCGGTGTTGTCAGGCAGAGTGTTTTTTGCATCATCGGCTGTTATTAAATTGCCGTTAATGTCGTATAAGTCTTTATTGACTATAGGTTCAATTACTGTTTCATCTTCATCGTTAAAAATTTCTATTATATCCATTTCTTCGCCCACACTGCTCACCTCCACAATTTTTATGCGAATTTATTATACATCTTTTTCTGCGCTATTTCAACAATGAAACTCGTCCTTATAAAATGTCAATAAAATGCGGTAAATTTCTCCAAAACTTGACTTTTTTTTAGTTTTGATATAGAATTCATATACCTTATGTATAAAAGGGGTTTGAATTTATGAAGATTTTAAATGCTATTAAATCTGGGTTTTATGCTGTGGTTGCATTTGTTGTTTCGCACAAAATCACCTCCGCCGTGATTTTGGCAGCAGTGGCAGGCATTACCGCAGCAGCAATAATTATAACGAGCATTTTATCTGCCCCTGCAGATGTAATAATATCAAGCGGTAGCAAGGCTGAAAACACCTCAAGCGATATTACGGTATCAACACCAGAGGTTACCGTATCTATTGAAGAGGAGGCTTCAAGCGAGGAAGCCCCCGTTTCAAGCGAGGCTCCACCTACACCAAGCGCACCTCAACCGATAACCCCACCGCCCTCAACCAATACACAATATAACTATAACTCTAATATGAGCTATGACAACAATGTATTTCTTGACGCGCTTAAGTACACGGGTTACAAAACCGACCCTGCTATGTGGGGCTCTTACGGCAACTATGTTTTGTGCTCACAAAAGCGAGGTCGCGGCTGGCTTTCAGAAATCACCTATGACGATTACGGTTCAGCTACCGGCTACGAAGTAAATGAAAAAGGTTTACCTGATATTCATTACTTTACCTACCGTTCAAACGGTTCAAAACGCGGTCTTGTATGCGCAAGCTACGTTGCATACGTTTATTTTAACTATCTACCAAATGTTGCAGGTATTGACACCTCTATGCTTCCAAAAGCGGGTGACCCTGTTCTTGCTAATGAGTGGTATATCGCCGCAAAAAAATGGGTAGATTTAGGCTATTCACGTTATATTAACTTCACCGCAAACGACGGCGGCAGTATTTACCAAGACCTTAAAATCACACCGGAAGAAGAAATACCGATAGGTTCTCTTATATTCCTTTGCGACTGGTATAACCGCACAAACTGGTCAACGCATGTAAGCATTTATGCGGGTAAGGTTAACGGCTATCACTGGGTAACACACGTCGGTAACGAAAACGGGCCTGAGCTATGCGCAATTGAGCGTATGAACAGACTGCCCCATCCACAATGGATGCTCGCGATTATTACCCCACCGTCGAATATTCGTTTTTCTCCGTCGGTTGAAGTTACGGTAAAAGACGACAGCGGCAAGCCGATGAGTGACGTTGAGGTTAGCGTAAAACGCAAATCAAACGGCGTTGTAACAAAGCTTGGTAAAACAGATGCTAACGGTAAGGTAAGCGGCGACGGATTTTCTTATGAAGAATACGAAATCATACAAACCGTACCAAGCGGCTACACCTGCGCTCACAGTACCCAAACGGTAAAATTCACAACAAAAAACAATAGCCTTAACACCGTAAACTTCACCAACCAAAAAGAAGCGAAAAAAGAAGACAGCAAAAAGCCTACCGAAAGTTCAAAAGAAGATTTTTCTAACAGTAGCGAGCTATCAAACTAAACAAAAATCCCGACAGGTGACTGTCGGGATTTTTTAGTTTCCGAGTTCTTTGTTTCTTTTGTATGCCGCTTTTATACAGTCGACAACAATATTTTCAAATTCACTGTTTTTAAGCACGGTTACACCCTCAATGGTGCTGCCGCCCTTGGAACAAACAGCCTGTGTCAACTCATCGGGTGTTTTGTCTGACGTAAGCAGCATCTTTGCTGCCCCCATCATTGTAGCGGCCGCAAACTCTATTGCCTGTTGTCTGTCAAGTCCACACTCGGTGCCGCCCTTTGCTACTGCCGCGGCAAAGGTATACATAAATGCGGGGCCACAGCCCGAAACGCTACAGCCCGCGTCCATAAGACTTTCGTCAATTGGGTACAACTTGCCGCTATATTGCATATCGTCTACAAAATCGTTTACAACATCGCAAGACACGCCGTTTGAGCAATAAAGTATTACCCCCTCGCCAACGCTAACGGGTGTGTTAGGCATAATGCGGATTACCGACATATCGCCTGCAAGTTGCTTTATTTTATTTGTAGTAAGTCCCGCCGCCATAGATATAAGCGTAGGCTTTTTAATATTTAAAATATCTTTTATTTCGCCAAGCATTTCAGCCATCACTTGCGGCTTTACACCAAGAAAAATTCTGTCACAGCTTTGAGCAATTTCTTTGTTATCGCCAACCGTTAGACCTAATTCCTTTGCAATAGAAATTGCCTTTTTATTATCAAAATCGGCAATCATTATGTCTTTTGTCTGCTTTGCTGCCGCACGAATAAGTGCGCCACCCATATTGCCGCAACCTATAAATCCGTATTTCATTTTATCACCTGATATGGCCACTGCCATTGATTATATATTTATATGTGGTTAGTTCCTCTAGTCCCATAGGACCGCGAGCGTGAAGCTTTTGGGTAGAGATACCCATTTCACAACCCAAGCCAAACTCACCGCCATCGGTAAAGCGAGTTGATGCATTAACGTATACCGCCGCCGAGTCAACACCGCTTGTGAATTTAAGTATAGCATTATCATCAGTTGATATTATTGCTTCACTGTGCCCTGTTGAGTGAGCCGAAATATGCGCTATAGCCTCGTCAACACCGCTTACACATTTTACAGCGAGAATATAATCTAAAAACTCAGTATCAAAATCGGTGTCACCTGCCGATGTTCCGTTAATAACGCTTTGTGCTTTATCATCAAGACGAAGCTCAACTGGAATTTGTCCGTTTGCTTTGCGTTCTTTCACAAGTTTGTCATAAACGCGTGGCAATATTTCTGCTTTTATATCTTCATCAACAAGCAAAACCTCTGCCGCGTTGCAAACGCTGGGGCGACTTGTTTTTGCATTATTTATAATGTTTACTGCCATACCTAAATCGGCAGTCTTTTCTACGTATATATGGCATATACCCGTGCCCGTTTGAATGCACGGCACCGTCGCGTTATTTATGCAAGCGTTTATAAGACCTGAACCGCCACGAGGAATAAGCATATCAACATAGCCGTTCGCTTTCATTAAATCAGTTGCACTTTCACGAGTAGTATCGGTTACAAGATTTATTGCATCTTCGCACACACCCGCTTCGCGTAAGCCTTCTCGCAAGGCTGCAACAATAGCAATGCCTGAATTTATTGCCTCTTTACCGCCACGCAGTACACAAACGTTACCGCTTTTAAGAGATAAAGCCGCTGCGTCACTTGTAACGTTTGGGCGACTTTCGTATATAATGGCAATAACACCTATCGGCACCGAAACGCGTGTTATTTTAAGTCCGTCTTCTCGAACATATTCTTTTAAAGTATGACCTACAGGGTCGGGCAGCTTTGCCACGTCACGTATACCGTCTGCCATGGCCTTAACGCGTGCCTCATTTAGCATAAGGCGGTCTATCATAACATTGCTTATTACACCACGTGAATTTTCTACGTCAATAGCGTTAGCGCTAAGAATTTTATCGGTATTTTTTATAAGCGCATCAGCCATTTTTATAAGCGCATTATTCTTTTGCTCGGTAGTAAGCAGTGCTACACTTTGTTTTGCAGTCTTAGCCGCAGTTAATAAATTTATCATTATATTACTTCCTCGAAAATTTCGTTCCCACAGGTTTGCCTTCAACTATGTCATAAAGGCTTGTAGGCACAGCACCGTTTGTAATAATCATATCACAGCCGCACGCCATACAAATTTTGGCAGCCTCAAGCTTGGTTACCATACCGCCTGTACCAAGCGCAGTGCCTTTTCCGCCTGCAAGTGCAACTATGCTGTCATCGATTTTATCAACGTGACTGATAAGCTTAGCATCCTCACACTTGTGTGGGTCGGCAGTATAAAGACCGTCGATATCTGAAAACAAAACAAGAACGTCTGCCTTTACGCTTTCAGCTACAATTGCCGCCAATGTATCGTTATCACCAATAACAATCTCTTCGGTAGCTACGGTATCATTTTCATTTATAATAGGAATAGCTCCGAGCTCTAAAAGTCGGTTTAATGTATTGCTAAAGTTTTGATGACGTTCCTCATTTTTAAGGTCAGCACCCGTCATAAGCAGCTGTGCTACTGTATGATTGTATTCGGAAAAAAGTTTATCGTATGTATACATAAGCTCACACTGGCCGACTGCCGCTGCCGCCTGCTTTGTTGGTATATCGGTAGGTTTACTCTTTAACGACAACTTACCAACACCCATACCGATAGCGCCCGACGACACCATAATAACCTCGTCGCCTGCATTTTTTATATCACTTATAACCTTGCAAATTTCTTCAACGCGACGAATATTAAGATGCCCCGTCGCATGAGCCAATGTGCTTGTTCCAAGTTTTACTACTATACGCATAATATATCTCCTAGAAATAATATACGTTATATTATACATACCGCGTTTCAAAAAATAAAGACTTTTTTTAAAAAAACTCTTGACACACGCACTTTAACGTGTTAAAATGTGAAAAAATTTAAAAAGGCTATGACGAAGACGGCTTAAAATTTGCGTTTTCAGAGAACTGTCGGTTGGTGCAAGACAGCAACAAAAGTTTTAAAATGCCCATCACTTCCGAGCTGAAGGCCCGAAAAGCATTTGCTTAGTAGATACCTTCCGTGACTGCTGCGTAAAGGCATAGGAATTGTTAGATTCCGAGAGTGGTAGCCGCAAGGCTGCAATTTGAGTGGTACCGCGAGTGTTTATTATCACCCGTCTCAAAGTTTTGAGACGGGTGTTTTTTATTTTAATTTTGTGCTAAATGCACGCAGAAAAGGAGTAGATTTTATGCAAACCAACACAGCCAAAGAACAATTAAGAGAGATTGCCGCGCGAATTAAGGAGATGCGCGAAATTATGGGTTGGTCTATTGCCGAGATGGCAACAAAAACCGAAGTAAGCGAGCAACAATATATTGAGTACGAAAGTGCAAGCATAGATTTTCCGTTTACATTTATACACAAATGTGCCCAAGCCTTTGACGTAGAAATGACACAGCTGCTTGAAGGTCATTCAGCCAAGCTTTCAACCTATACGGTAACCCGTAAGGGCGGCGGTCAAAAAACAGCTAAGGAAGACGGTATCGACATCACCAACTTAGCACCTAAATTCAAAGACAAAATTGCCGAGCCATATTTTGTAAGATATGAATATTCGGCTTCACAGCAAAATAAGCCAATTCATCTTACCAAGCACTCAGGTCAAGAATTTGACTTTATCTTAAGTGGCTCGCTTAAAGTGCAAATCGGTGAGCACACCGAGATTTTGCACGAGGGCGACAGCATTTACTATAACTCCTCTACCCCACACGGTATGATTGCTATTGACGGCAAAGACTGCGTATTCTGCGCAGTAGTGCTTCCCGGCGAAGACACAAAAGAAGACGTTGTAAGAAAGAGTATTGTTTCGGCTAAAAAAAGCGAACAGCTCGTTTGTGAAAAGTTTGTTGAAACCGTAGAAGACGAAACAGGCGCTTTGCAGGATATTAAGTTTAAAAACACCGAAAGCTTCAACTTTGGTTTTGACATTGTTGACGGCATTGCCGATAAATACCCCGAAAAGCTTGCAATGCTTCATCTTGACAAGAATAAGACCGAGCGCCGCTTTACATTTAAAGATATAAAGCGTGCATCAAACCAGGTTGCAAACTACTTCACCTCTCTTGGTATCAAACGAGGTGACAAGGTAATGCTGGTGCTTAAGCGTCATTACCAGTTCTGGTTCTGTATGACAGCTCTTCACAAGCTTGGCGCTGTGGCAATTCCTGCTACCAATCAGCTTAAAGACCACGACTTTGAATACCGCTATAAAGCCGCAGGCGTAAAGGCTCTTGTTTGTACTGCCGACGGCGATACTGCCGAAATTGCCGAAAGAGCCGCTAAAAACTGTGATTGTGTAGAGCAGCTTATTATGGTAGGTGGCTCACGCGAGGGCTGGCATGACTTTGACAGTGAATATAAGCTTTACTCAGGCAAGTTTGACCGTCCCGAAGACGCATCAGCAGGCAACGATGCCGCTCTTATGTTCTTTACCTCTGGTACTACTGGCAATCCTAAAATGGCGGCTCACGCGCACACATACGCTTTAGGTCATTTTGTAACAGCTAAATACTGGCACTGCTGTGAGCGTGACGGACTGCACCTTACTATCTCTGATACAGGTTGGGGCAAATCGCTTTGGGGCAAACTTTACGGCCAATGGCTTTGTGAGGGCGCTGTATTTGTTTACGACTTTGACCGCTTTGACGCTGCAGATATTTTACCTATGTTTGCAGACTATGGCATAACTACCTTTTGTGCGCCACCTACAATGCTTCGTATGCTTATAAAGGAAGACCTTTCAAAGTATGACCTTTCTTCTATTCACCATATGACTACTGCGGGCGAAGCCCTTAACCCCGAAGTATTCAAGCAATTTGAAAAGGCTACAGGCCTTCAAATTATGGAGGGCTTTGGTCAGACAGAGACAACACTTACCATTGCAAATCTTCGCGGTACAACACCAAAAATCGGTGCTATGGGTAAGGCTTCTCCTCAATACGATGTTGACATAGTTGACCCCGACGGTAATTCTGTTGCCGACGGTGAAATCGGCGAAATCGTGGTGCACACCAAAGACAGCATTCCTTGCGGTCTGTTTAAAGAATATTATCTTGACGACGAAAAAACAGCGGAAGCTTGGCACGACGGTATGTACCACACGGGCGATACCGCTTGGCGTGACGAAGATGGATATTTCTGGTACGTAAGCCGTATTGATGACGTCATCAAATCATCGGGCTATCGTATAGGACCGTTCGAGATCGAAAGCGTTATTATGGAGCTTCCATACGTTCTCGAATGTGGTGTTTCTGCCGCACCCGATGAGGTTCGCGGTCAGATAGTAAAGGCAAGCATCGTGCTTACCAAGGGCACCGAGCCTACCGAAGAGCTTAAAAAAGAAATTCAGCAGTATGTTAAAACACATACAGCTCCTTACAAATACCCCCGTCTTGTAGTATTCCGTGACGAATTACCCAAGACAATAAGCGGAAAAATCCAGCGTAACAAACTGTAATATTTCAATTTAAAATATTGACAAAACGTTTAAGTTGTGATATACTATCATAAATTTTTAAAGACTTTGACGAAGAGGGCATACTCCAACGCTTTTTTAAGAGAGATAACGGTTGGTGAAAGTTATCAAAAGTAGGTTTATGTTTGTAGCTTCCGAGTCGGGAGAAAGAAAGTTATTTTAACAAGTAGAATCTCCCCGTATTGCTGCGTAAAAGCATAGGAATTGTCAGATTCCGAGAGTGGCGACCTTTGGGTTGCAATTTGAGTGGTACCGCGGATGACTGAATTAGCAGCATTCGTCTCAAAGTCATAACTTTGGGGCGAGTGCTTTTTTAGTCCCCAGTAGGAAGGATTTGTAAATTATGGAACAAATTACCGCGCTTGATTACAAAATTCAGGAGATGGCAAGCCGTATTAAAGATCTTCGCGAGCTTGAAGGTCTTACCACGGCGCAGATGGCTGTCAAAACCGACGTCAGCGAGGCAGAATATATAAAGTGCGAATCGGGTAAAAGCGACCTAAACTTTGCTTTTATCTATCGTTGCGCATTGGCGCTTAACGTAAATGTTACCGATATTATCGAGGGTTACAGCCCTAAGCTTGCAAGTTATACCGTAACCCGTGCAGGTAGCGGTCAAAAGGTATCTCAGGCACACGGTATGACATATTATAATTTAGCGTATGCTTTCCGCGACAGAATTGCCGAACCGCTTTTTGTAAACAGCGTTTATGACGAAGGTGCACAGCAAAGGGATATTGAGCTTACCACCCACGCAGGTCAGGAATGTGACATTGTAATTGAGGGTAACTTGATGGTTCAGGTTGGTGAGCACCGCGAAGTATTAGGACCCGGTGACAGCATTTATTTCGATAGTGACACACCTCACGGTATGATAGCCGTAAACGGCAAGGACTGTAAGTTCTACGCTATTGTTCTTAATCCTACGGGAGAAGAAATTCCCGAGCTTACCACAGCTACCAAGATTGAAGACCGCCGTGTTTCTGCAAGAGATAAGAAAAACCGTATCTACCGCAATTATATTGATACGGTTGAAGATGAAAACGGCACACCAACCTCGATTACATTTAAAAATGCCGATAAATTTAACTTTGCATTCGACTTGGTTGACGCTCTCGCTGAAAAAGAGCCAAACAAGCTTGCAATGTTACATATTTCAAAAGACAAAACCGAACGCCGCTTTACCTTTAAGGATATGAAAAAGGCATCCAATCAGGTTGCTAACTACTTCAAATCTATTGGTATTAAAAAGGGCGACCGCGTAATGCTTGTTCTTAAGCGCCATTACCAATTCTGGTTCTCAATGTTAGCGCTTAACAAGCTTGGCGCTATTGCAATTCCTGCTCCAAATCAGTTGCTTGTTCACGACTTTGAATACCGCTTTAATGCTGCGGGCATATCGGCCATTGTTTGCACCGCTGACGGTGATACCGCAGCACAGGTAGATATTGCGGCAGAAAATTGCGACACCCTTAAGCACAAGCTTATTGTAAACGGCACACGTGACGGTTGGCGCAGCTTTGATGAAGAATACACCCTATTTAGTTCTAAGTTTGAGCGCACTGAAGACTCCCCCTGTGGCGACGATTTGTTACTTATGTTCTTTACATCCGGCACTACAGGCTATCCTAAAATTGCCGCTCACAATCACAAGTATCCATTAGGTCACTTCCATACAGCAAAATACTGGCACAATGTTGACCCCGACGGACTTCACTTTACCATATCCGAAACGGGTTGGGCAAAATCAATGTGGGGCAAGCTTTACGGTCAGTGGCTATGCGAAGCCGCAACCTTTGTTTACGATTTCGACCGTTTTGATGCAGCAGATATTTTGCCAATGTTTGCAAAATACAAAATCACAACCTTCTGCGCACCTCCTACTATGCTTCGTATGATGATTAAGCAAGACATTTCAAAGTATGATTTTTCTTCTGTTCAGCATATGACCACCGCGGGCGAAGCGCTTAACCCCGAGGTTTACCGTCAATTTGAAAAGGCTACAGGCTTACAGATAATCGAAGGCTTTGGTCAAACCGAGAGCACTATGATTATTGGTAATTTGGTTGGCGCTTCTCACAAAATCGGTTCTATGGGCAAACCCGCCCCGATTTACGACGTACATATAGTTGACCCCGACGGTAACGACGTTCCCGACGGTGAAACCGGTGAGATTGTTGTAAATGTACGCGATGGCGCGCCTTGCGGTCTGTTTACAGGCTACTACCGTGACGAAGAAAAAACCCGCGAGGTTTGGCACGACGGCTATTACCACACAGGCGATACCGCTTGGCGTGATGAGGACGGCTTCTATTGGTATGTTGGCCGCGTTGATGACGTTATCAAGTCCTCGGGCTACCGCATTGGACCCTTTGAAATTGAAAACGTTATTATGGAGTTACCTTACGTTCTTGAATGCGGCGTATCGGCCGCACCCGATGAAGTTCGCGGTCAGGTTGTAAAGGCAAGCATTGTGCTGGTTGACGGCACCGAAGGCACCGAAGAACTTAAAAAGGAAATTCAAGAATACGTTAAAAAGCATACAGCACCTTACAAATATCCACGTATTGTTGTATTCCGCGACAGCCTTCCAAAAACTGTTAGTGGCAAAATACAACGAAATAAATTATAATCAGTGATACATAATGAATAAATTTAAGCGATTAACATTACTTTGCGGGCATTACGGCAGCGGCAAAACAAATGTTGCCGTAAACCTTGCATTTTACTTAAAAGAGCAGTATAATAACGTGGTTGTAGCCGACCTTGATATTGTAAATCCGTATTTTCGCACAAAAGACAGTATAGATGATTTCAAGGCTCGCGGCATAGAGCTTATATGCTCGGAGTATGCCAACACCAACGTTGATATACCGGCACTCCCCGCTAATATGTACCGACTTACAGCCGATAAAGACATTACCGCTGTAATCGACGTTGGCGGCGACGACCGCGGCGCCTATGCGCTGGGTCGCTTGGTTCCCGAAATAAAAGCCGAAAACAATTTTGATATGTTAATGGTTATTAACGGCTACCGCCCGCTTACCCCCGACGCAGAATCTACTGTTGAGGTTATGCGCGAGATAGAAGAGGCTTGTAAACTTAAATTTACGGGACTTGTAAACAATTCAAACATCGGCGAAGAAACCACCGCCGAAGATATAATTAAATCCATAGGCTATGCAAATGAAGTGTCGCAAGCATCGGGTTTACCTATTGTAATGACAAGCGTAAAGCGTGAGCTTTATGACGAACTCAAGAACAAAATAGATAACCTTTTGCCAATGACACTGCAAGCAAAACCTGTTTAATAAAGGAGAATGAATATGGCAAAATTAACCTTTAAAACCGACAAGTGTAAAGGCTGCGGACTTTGCGTTGACGCATGCCCCAAAGGTCTTATTAAACTTGCCAATGACAAAATCAACCAAAAGGGCTATCACCCTGCAGAAATTACCGACGAATCAGCTTGCGTTGGTTGTGCTGCTTGCGCTATGATGTGCCCCGACTGCATTATCAAGGTAGAAAGGTGAGTGAACACTAATGGCAGATAAAATTTTGATGAAGGGTAACGAAGCCATTGCCGAAGCCGCTATCAAGGCAGGCTGTATGCACTACTTTGGTTATCCTATCACACCTCAAACCGAGGTTGCAGCTTATATGGCAAAAAGAATGCCAAAAATTGGTGGATGCTTTTTGCAGGCAGAAAGTGAAATTGCCGCTATAAATATGGTTTACGGCGTAGCTTCTACCGGTAAGCGTGTAATGACATCATCTTCTTCCCCAGGCATATCACTTAAGAGCGAGGGTCTTTCTTACCTTGCAGGCTCTGACCTACCGGCGCTTATAGTAAACGTTCAGCGTGGTGGCCCGGGTCTTGGCGGTATTCAGCCTAGTCAGGCCGACTATTTCCAGGCTACAAAGGGCGGCGGTCACGGCGACTTTAAGATGATAGTACTTGCACCTTCTTCAGTTCAGGAAATGGCTGACCTTACAGTTAAGGGCTTTGACCTTGCCGATAAATACCGTATGCCAACTATGCTTTTGGCTGACGGTACAATGGGTCAGATGATGGAGCCTGTATCTCTTGACTATGAAGTAAAAGAAACTGTTGATAAGCCTTGGGCTACAACAGGTACCAAAATGGAACGCGAACACAACATTGTTACTTCCCTTTTCTTAAAGCCTGACGAGCTTGAGGATCTTGTTGTAGAACGTTACGAACGTTACAAGGTTATTGAAGAAAACGAAGTAATGTATGAAGAATATATGATGGATGATGCCGACATCTGCATTGCTGCTTTTGGTATTGCCGCTCGTGTTGCTAAAAACGCAATCAACGAAGCAAGAAAGCAAGGCATCAAGGTTGGTCTTATTCGCCCAATCACACTTTGGCCTTTCCCTGTAGCACCTTTCAAAAAGGCCGCAAGTCAGGTTAAAGAAATAATTTCAGTAGAGCTTTCTATGGGCCAGATGATTGAAGACGTACGCCTTGCCTGCGAATGCAAAGTGCCTGTTACACTTTGTAGCCGTACAGGCGGTATGATTCCTTCACCTGAACAGGTATTAGAAGCTATAACACGTGCAAACGGAGGTGCAAAATAATGGCAGTAGTATTTGATAAACCACATGCTCTTACAGACGTTCCTATGCATTATTGCCCAGGTTGCACCCACGGTATAGTGCATCGTCTTGTTGCAGAGGTTATTGACGAATTAGGAATTGAGGGCAAGAGCATTGGTATTGCACCTGTTGGTTGCTCGGTATTTGCTTACAATTACTTTAACTGCGATATGATTGAGGCGGCTCACGGCCGTGCTCCTGCAGTTGCAACAGGTGTTAAGCGTTCCGACCCTGAAAACCACGTTGTATTTACATATCAGGGTGACGGTGACCTCGCTTCCATCGGTATGGCTGAGACTGTACACGCAGCAGCAAGAAACGAAAACATTACAATTATCTTTATTAACAATGCTATCTACGGTATGACAGGCGGACAGATGGCACCTACCTCACTTCCAGGTCAGGTTACACAAACTTCACCATACGGTCGTGATACCAAGCATTGCGGCTTCCCGATTAAAGTTTGCGAAATGCTTTCAGAACTTGAAGGTCCCGAATATTTAGAGCGTGTTACTGTTAGCAACGTTAAAAATATTGTTAAAGCTAAAAAAGCTATTAAAAAAGCTTTCCAAAACCAAATTGACGGTAAGGGCTTCTCTCTTGTAGAGGTTGTGTCAACCTGCCCTACCAACTGGGGTATGACACCGCAAAACGCACTCAAGTGGCTCGAAGAAAATATGCTTCCTTACTACCCACTTGGTGTTTATAAAGACAGATCTGCAAAGGAGGAAACAAAATAATGACTACACAAATTTTGCTTTCCGGCTTTGGCGGACAGGGTATTTTGTTTACAGGTAAGTTTTTGGCATATAAGGGCCTTCTCGCTGACAAAAACGTTAGCTGGCTTCCATCCTACGGCCCCGAAATGCGTGGCGGTACTGCAAGCTGCAGCGTAATTATAAGCGACGAAGAGGTAGGCTCACCTATCATTTCACAGCCTGATGTGCTTATTGCAATGAACTTGCCATCATTTGAAAAATTTGAGCCTACTGTTAAGGCTGGCGGTATAATAATTGCTGACTCAAGTCTTATTGAAGCAAAGTCAACCCGCACCGACATCGATGTTTACTACATCCCTGCAACAGCGCTTGCAAGCGATATGGGCAAACAGTCACTCGCTAACATGATAATCCTTGGCAAATTGCTTAAGGTGATGAACGACTTTAACGAGGATGAAATTAAAACCGTTCTCGGCAAAGTTATTCCACCTAAAAAAGCCGATATGCTTGACATTAACTTAAAGGCTATGCAGTTAGGTTCTGAAAACTAATTTAAGGAGGACACAAAAATGGACATTAAATTTGTAAAAGCTGACGTTTTAAAAGAAAAACCAGACAGTTCCACCTTAGGTTTCGGTAAAATTTTTACCGACTATATGTTTATGATGGACTATTCTCGAGAAGAGGGTTGGCATGATGCGCGCATCGTTCCGTTTGCGCCTATTGCTTTACACCCTGCTTCTACCGTTTTACACTACGGCTCCGAAATTTTTGAAGGTCTTAAGGCTTACCGCACGAAAAGCGGCACAGTACAGCTTTTTAGACCAATGGAAAACATCCGCCGTATGAACTCATCGGCCGAAAGACTTTGCCTTCCTCAAATTCCTGAGGATTTGGCTTTACAGGTTCTTACCGAGTTTGTAAAGACTGAACAGGACTGGACACCATCGGCTGACGGCACTTCACTTTACCTTCGTCCGTTTATGTTTGGTAATGATGAAACCTTGGGCGTTCACGCAGTACACAATGCAACCTACGTTATAATCGCATCCCCCGTTGGCAGTTATTATAAAGAGGGCATTAACCCCGTTAAAATTATGATTGAAGACGAGGATGTTCGCGCAGTACGCGGCGGTACAGGTTATGCTAAATGCGGTGGTAACTACGCCGCAAGTAACCGCGCCGGCGAACGCGCAGAGCGCAAGGGCTATTCACAGGTTCTTTGGCTTGACGGTGTTGAAAGAAAGTATATCGAAGAAGTTGGCGCTATGAACGTTATGTTCAAAATTGGCGACGAGATTGTAACACCTATGCTTTCGGGCTCAATACTCCCGGGTATTACACGTAAATCCTGTCTCGAGGTTTTACGCAGTAAGGGCTATAAAGTAAGCGAGCGTTTACTTAGCATTGACGAATTAGCCGAGGCTATGGCAAACGGCACACTCAAAGAAGCTTGGGGTTGCGGCACAGCAGCAGTTATTTCTCCAATTGGTGAGCTTTGCTACAAAGATACCAAATATGCTGTAAACAACGGCGAAATCGGCGAAGTGACACAAATGCTTTACGACACCTTAACCGGTATTCAATGGGGAAAAATTGAAGACGAGTTTAACTGGACTTATAAACTATAAAAATATTTGAAGCAGTCGCCTTTGCGACTGCTTTTTTGTTGAAAAGATTAAAATGTTGTGCTATACTGAACTCATAAAACAATACACTTATAAATTAGGGTGGTTTTGTAGCTAAAATTATCGGCGTTGCGCCAAAATCACTTACAATCAAAGAAAATAACAGTTTTATGCAAGACTACTACCGTCTTGGCAATAACTACATAAAACGTGTGGCCGAATCGGGCGGCGTACCTGTACGGTGACAACATTTTAGGCGTTCAAGATCACCCCGAAGCCGACTCGCTTTTGCCGGAACTTTTTAATTTTTTAACAATAGAATAATTTAATGTTGCTATGAGGTGAAATTTATGAAAATATTGCTTGCAGGTGACTTTAGTCCTACCAAAACAACAAACGAACTTTTTAAAATCAAAGATACCAAAACCCTTTTCGGTGATACTTTATCTCTGTTTGATGGCAATGATATAAATTTTGTAAATATGGAAGGCGCGCTTACAGAAAGCGATGCAGGTATTGAAAAATTTGGCCCCTGTCTTAAAGGCACACCCATTGCCGCCGAGGTTATGAAAGAAGTAGGCATCAACCTTGTAGGTCTTTCAAACAACCACATTTTTGACTATGGAATCCAAGGTTATAAAGATACAGTTGCCGCTTTAGACGAACAAGGTATTGCGTACACCGGTTTTGGTGAAAACTACGAAGACGCTCGCAAAAACTATTACTTTGAAAAAAATGGCGAAAAAATAGCCTTTGTTTGCGTATGTGAAAGTGAATATAGCTATGCGCTCGAGGACCGTATGGGTTCACGTTTATACGATTGCTATGATACTATTGCTGACGTACGTGAAGCTAAAGCTAATGCCGATAAGGTTATCGTAATTTACCACGGTGGAAAAGAAAACTGCCGTTACCCCTCCCCTCGTATGCGCAAGCTTACCCACGCGCTCGTTGATGCAGGTGCCGACCTTGTTACCTGTCAGCACTGCCACTGCATTGGTTGTACCGAGTATTACAAGGGTAAATTCATCTGCTATGGACAGGGCAACTTCCACTTTGTAAACCCTTGGAGAGCAGAATACCCACACTGGCCGCTTGAAATAGTAATTCGTTACGACACAGTAACGGGCGAAATTGAGCGTATTCCGGTTAATATAAATGCCGAAATTAACGGTATTGAACTTTCAAAGGGCGAAACAAAAGAAAATATTATAAACCTTATGAAAGAACTTGACCAAAGTATAATTGACGGCAGCTATAAACAAGGCTATACCGACTATTGCGAAAGCCAAAGAGAAGTTTACCATGGTTGGATTGGGCGCGCATATTCAGAAAACGCTACCGAACGCGACAACAAGGTGTTTGGTCATTACATTGACTGCGAAGCGCATCTTGATATGCTGCTTGAGCTTAACAAAACCGCAAATCATACTAACGAAAAATAATGAGCCTTACTTTTAAATTAAAGGAGATTTGATATGAAAAAAACATTTAAATTCATTGCGCTTATGTTGTCGCTATTTGTTTGTACATCTATGATAGGTTGTAATAGTAACGATACATTAGATACTATTTCATTGCCAAATCATGAGCTTTACGATACAGCAAATTTAGATAACCTTTCTTTTACCCCAACGGAGATTGCGCAAGTTCCACCATCGTCTGACGCAATTTTTTCAGCAAAAGACGGAAATGTATTTTTAATCGTTAAATTTGATGTTGAAAACATTTCGGAAGAAGAAGCTATTATCACCACTTTGGGAATGTTTACTGCTTATGTCGACGGCAAACAGGTTGATTTATCAATTAAGGCATATACTGCTTTAAGTAATGTAACTCAGCTTGACGGCTCTATTGCCCCAAACGAAACTAAAACCGGTCATTTTATTGTTGAGGTTCCTGAAAAATGGCAAGAGTTTAAAATAGTTATTAAATCAAGCATTTTATCATCTAACCGCGCACTATTTACATTTAATCAACAAATATAAACTATACACCGATTTTTACATTAATGGCGGGTTCTTATACCCGCTGTTATTTTTTATATTTAACCCTTGACAAGCGTTTTTCATTATGATATAATACGAGCAAATATTTTTAAATGCTTTGAAGGAATTATTTCTTTTCTTCCCTTCTTTTCAGAGAGTCGTCGGTTGGTGTAAGACGATAAGAACATTAAAAGAAAGCCTCATTCCCGAGCAGAGTGGCTGAACACTACGGTTATTAAGCCGCTACGGTTTGTCCCGTTATAAGACACAAGGCTTGTTGGAGCTTTGACAAAGCGGTTGCTTTTTTGCAACAACCAGGGTGGTACCGCGAAAAACAAATTTTCGTCCCTGAAGTAAAGTTATGTTTAACTTTGCTTCGGGCTTTTTTATTTTTACAAACACGTCGACCAACACGGCGCAAAAGGAGAAAACACATATGAAACAAATCAAAATTGCAGATGCGACTCTTTGCCGCGAGAACAGTCACTTTAGCTTTAAGGAGAAAATTGAAATTGCAAGACAGCTCGAAAACCTAAACGTTGATGCTATCGAGTTTCCTGAAATTGCAAACGCTCGCGCAGATATTTTGCTTATTAAAACCGTTTCATCGTTTGTTAAAAACAGTGTAATTTCGGTAGCCGCAGGTGTTGGTGCCGACAGTGTAGAAAATGCTATTGCTTCTCTTGCAAATGCTAAAAACGCACAGGTGCGAATTGAGCTTCCTGTGTCGCCTGTTGGTATGGAATATACCTGCCACAAAAAACCCGATAAAATTTTGGCACATATTGAAAATGCTATTACAACCGCAAAGAAAACTATTCAAAATGTAGAATTTTGCGCCGTTGATGCTACACGTGCCGAAGCTGATTTTCTTAAAAACGCTATTACCGCTGCAATTAATGCCGGTGCTACAAGCGTAGCAGTTTGTGACAGCGCCGCCAATATGATGCCCGACGATTTTGCAAACTTTGCCGCAAGTGTTGCCGACTACTGCACGGTACCGGTTGGCGTTAAATGCGACAACAAAAATGGGCTGGCAATTGCTCAGGCAATTCTTGCCGTAAAGCAGGGTGTTGATACCGTTAAAACCGCTGTTGACGGCACAACCGTGCCGCTTGATATATTTGCCGATATGATTAAAAACTGCGGCAACGACTACAGCTTTACTTCAAACATCAAGACAACCGAGCTTCACCGCATAGTTAAACAAATCCGTTGGGTAACGGGTGCTGCACAAAACAGCAATGCCACTATCAAAACCGCTGATGATACAGCCGTTCATCTTGATAAAAACGATGATATTGATGCAGTATCTACTGCCGCCGCAAAGCTTGGTTATGACCTTTCAGAAGACGACAAAGCAAAGGTTTATGAAGAATTTTTACGCGTAGCTGCCAAAAAGAATGTAGGCTATAAAGAGCTTGAAGCAATTATAGCAAGCGGTGCATTGCAGGTACCTGCTACCTATTCACTCATAAACTATGTTATCAACACCGGTAACATTATTCCCGCATCGGCACAAATCACTATTAAAAAAGCCGACGAGCAAATACAGGGCATTTGCATTGGTGACGGTCCTATTGATGCTGCATTTTTGGCAATAGAGCAAATTATTGGCCACCACTACGAGCTTGACGATTTCCAAATCACCTCGGTTACCGAGGGCAAAGAGGCTATGGGCTCGGCTATTGTTAAACTACGTAATAATGGTAAGCTTTATTCGGGTAACGGTATTTCTACCGACATTATAAGCGCAAGTATTCGCGCATACATTAATGCCGTAAACAAGATTGTTTACGAGGAGGCAAACTAATATGAAATTATCATTTTCGACAAAGGGTTGGCATAACAGCTCATTTGATGAATTTTGTGATATAGCGGTTGATTTGGGCTTTGGCGGTATCGAGCTGCACAACGTAAATAATCGCCTTTTCACCGACAAGGATGGTGCTTTTCACGATTATACTGCCGCTGCTACCGCTCGCAGACTTTATGAAAAGAAATTACAAATTCCTTGTATTGATGTGCTTTGCGATATTGCTGCCGCTAACAAGGTCGATGCCGCTATAGAGGAATTTTCAAAATGTGTAAATATAGCTTCTAACCTTAATATTCCAGCTATTCGCGTAAAGGCCGAAAAGGCTGTTGACGCTGATGTGGCTCACGCTACCGTTATTTCTTTTATAGAAAAGGTTCTTCCTGTAGCAACTGCAAAAAACATAACCATTTTAATTGAAACGTCGGGTCTATTTTGCAAAACTGCAGAGCTTCGAGGAGTTTTAGACCAATTCGCTTGCGATAATTTAGCAGCTCTTTGGAATATGTCAGCCGCTTACTTCGAGGGTGGCGAAAGCGCCGAAGAAATTATTAAAAACTTGGGTGCATATATTAAGCACGTTCACATTAACGATGCCGAAAAAACAGCCGACGGCGTAGAGTTTTGCCTTATAGGTGAAGGTGAATTACCAATTGGCGATATGATGCTCGCTTTGCGTTCGGTAAACTATGACGGCTTTGTATCACTCGTTTGGGACCCTGCGTGGTGCCAAGAGCTTGACGATATGGAAATCATATTCTCACAGTACGTAGGTTATATGAAGCAGTACGGCGATACCTCTAAAAACGAACGCACCTTCTACTACAACAAGAGTCACACAGGCAAATTCGTTTGGAAGAAGGATTTGCTTATCGACCTTACATTCTCGCAAGTGCTCGACACTATGGTGGAGTGTTTTCCCGACCAGTATGCATTTAAATATACAACCCTTGACTACACACGTACCTATTCGGAATTTCGTGACGACGTTGACACCTTTGCGCGTTCACTTATCTCTATGGGCGTAAAGGCGGGCAGCCACGTAGCCGTTTGGGCATCTAACGTGCCGCAATGGTATATTGCGTTTTGGGCAACCGTTAAAATCGGCGCTGTTTTAGTAACCGTTAACACCGCTTACAAAATTCACGAGATTGAATATTTGCTCAAACAGTCCGATACCCATACCCTTATTATGACCGAAGGCTCAAAGGACACACACTACGGCAAAATTATCGCCGAGCTTTGCCCCGAGCTTGAAACAACAAAGGTGGGCTCTCCACTTCATAGCCGCAGACTCCCCTTCCTTCGCAACGTAATTACCGTAGGCTACAATCAAAAGGGTTGTATGACTTGGGAGGATGCGATTGACCGCGCGGCGCAGGTACCGCTTTCAGAGGTTCATCGCATGGCTGCCGCAGTTGACAAAGACGATGTTTGCAATATGCAATATACATCAGGTACCACAGGTTTTCCAAAAGGCGTTATGCTTACCCACTACAACGTTGTAAACAATGGTAAATATATCGGCGACCATATGGATTTATCAACTGCCGACCGTATGATGATTCAAGTACCTATGTTCCATTGCTTTGGTATGGTGCTTTCTATGACGTCTTCTATGACACACGGCGCTACGATGTATCCGCTGCCATACTTTTCACCAAAGCCTGCTCTTGCTTGTGTTCATAACGAGCATATTACCGCCTTTAACGGCGTGCCTACAATGTTTATCGCTATGATGCAGCACGAGGACTTTGCAAAAACCGACTTTTCATATATTCGTACCGGTATTATGGCTGGCGCTAACTGCCCTGCCGACCTTATGAAAAAGGCAACCGAGGTTATGAATATGACCGAAATCGTATCGGTTTACGGTCAGACCGAGGCAAGCCCAGGCTGTACTATGAGCAGTTATTACGATTCACTTGAGGTTCGTACCGAAACGGTTGGTAGCGCATTTGCGAATGTTGAGTGTAAAATTGTTGACCCCGAAACGGGCGAGGATTGCCCCGACGGCGTTAACGGTGAGTTTGTTGCACGCGGCTACAACATAATGAAGGGCTACTACAAAATGCCTCAGGCTACCGCCTCTACCATTGATGCTGACGGCTGGCTTCACACAGGTGACCTTGCTTGCCGCACACCTGAGGGCAACTACAATATTACAGGCAGACTTAAGGATATGATTATCCGAGGCGGCGAAAACATTTATCCAAAAGAAATCGAAGAATTTATCTATACCTGTGATAAGGTTAAGGATGTTCAGGTTATCGGCGTACCCGACAAGCGCTATGGTGAAGAGATTATGGCTTGCATCATCTTAAAAGACGGCGAAACAATGAGTGAAGAAGAGATGAAGCAATATATTGCTGACCATATGGCTCGTCACAAGGTGCCGCGTTATATTGAGTTTGTAAAAGCATTCCCAATGAATGCCGCCGGCAAAATACTCAAATACAAGATGCGTGAAGACGCTGCAAAGCGTTTGGGTCTTGAGGAGTAAGCGATATGATTGATAACAAATTTACCGTTATCGACTCACACTGCCATATATACCCTATAAAAATTGCAAAACCTGCCGTGGAAAGTACCGGCAGGTTTTACGATATGACAGCGCTCGGTGACGGCACAGTAAATTCCTTGCTCGCTATTGGCGAAAAGGTGGGTATCGACCGTTTTGTTGTGCAATCGGTGGCTACTACCCCACATCAAGTGCAAAGCATTAATAAATTCATTTCTGACGAGGTTTCCGCCTTCCCCGACAAACTTATTGGTCTTGGCACAATGCACCCCGAGAGCAGCGATTTAAAGGGAGATTTAGAACACATTAAGGAATTAGGGTTGCACGGTGTAAAACTTCACCCCGATATTCAAAGGTTTAAGATAGACGATTACCGCTGTCTTAAGATATACGAGCTTTGCGAAAAAGAGAACATGCCAATCCTTATGCACACAGGCGATTACCGATTTGATTATTCTAATCCAAACCGTTTGGTGCCGATTTTAGATATTTATAAAAATCTTACCATAATCGGCGCGCATTTGGGCGGTTGGTCGGTTTGGGACGAAGCGGTGCAAAAGCTTTCGGGCTATGAAAACTTTTACGTAGACTCTTCGTCAAGTCTTTACGAATTGCCAATAGACCGCGCTACCGAAATCATCCGCACCTATGGTGTAGAAAAGGTTTTGTTCGGCTCAGACTTTCCTGTTTTTTCTCCCGATATAGAGCTTGAGCGTTTTATGGCTTTACCGCTTACTGATGACGAAAGACGAATGATTTTAAGCGAAAATGTTTTAAAACTTTATAACATAAAATAAAAGAAAGGAAGGATCCGAAATCCTTCCTTTTAATTTATTACTCTAAAATGTAAATTTCAACATTTCTTCTGCCAAATGCGGTGCAAGCTGCCTTGCTTGACATAAACAAGTCAACGTTGTTGGGGCGGCTTTTGATAAATCCGCCTGTGTCAGCAGCTACGGCGTAACCGTAGATATAGCTACCGTCGCTTGACTTGATATACATCTTTGTGCCGTAAGGAATAACATTTGGGTTAACTGCAATATAACCAGGCTGTGGCGCTACACCTGTTGAACACTTATTGCCTGTATAGGTATATGCTGTTGCCTGAACGGTTATATGTTTTTTAAAGTTAACGGGGTTGCCGTTTTCATCAAGCTCAATTGCTTGATTGGGCTTGAGTGTAGAAATAGATTTTACATTCTCGCTTGTTTTAACAGCAGCCTTTTTGGTGCCAACAGTCTTTGTACCGTTTACAGCAGCGCTAAGTGTAATGCGACTATCAACAACAGTTTCAACTGTAACACCGTTTACAACCTTTGCAGTGTAATTTACCTGCTGCTCGCCGTCCTTACCTTCGGTAAGTGTGGTTGCGCCTGCCTCTAATTTAGAAGAATATACTGTTTTTACTGTACAGGGTATTGCCTCAGTATAGCTGCCGGTAACATAGTCAATGTTTGTGTAGTCAATATAAGCTGTATCGCTTATAACGGTATCAAGTGCAGGCTCAACCATATCGAACTGGTCAACCGAATAACCTGCGCCCTTTAAAATGTCGGCAACTGTAGACTCAATTGCAGCAACCTCTGTTGTTTTGTCACCCACAGTTATATAAACCGGAAAGGTATATGCCAAAGAAATGTTTGTAATGTTGTTTGCAGCGCTCACGCTTAAAACCTTATATTTATCAGAGCTAAAGCCTGCAACAGTAATTGCAGAATCAACATCATTTGAAAGTGTGTGTACCTTATGTGTTTTTTCACCGTCAGTTACGGTAAATGTATTTACAGTACCAAAAAGTAAGGTCGCTGCGCAGATAGCGGCTATCAACAAAAAAGCCACAAGCGGCATACGCATATGCATTAGTTTTGAAAAACTAAAACCGCTTTTGTTAAATCTAAGCATCTAACTACTCCTTTTTATTATTGTTTTACATTTGTTAGTATATGACGCATTTGCGTCAACGATGGTAATTATACCCCCTTTTTTTAACTATGTCAAACATATAAAAAGGCTCATTTTTGTGCAAAGTGACTAAAAAAACGGCATTTTTAAAAGGTTACAAAGTTGTAACCTTTTGTTTTTTAGGGTTTTATGTCAAAAAATGTCAAAAGAATTGTCAAACCCTCCAAAATTGCAAATATACCTGTTAATTACCCAATATCTATATATGGTATAATCCCCTATTTTCATACATACAATATATGATTAAATGACGGCACACATTAACCTGCGTTAGCAGATTTCATCACACAAAGTGTAGATTTCATAAGAAAAGCACTCACTGTATTTCTACAGTGAGTGCTTTTGTTTTAATTCAATTATGCGTTATGCATTGAGCATTGTGCATTAATTAACCTCTTCTTGCTTTGCGAACAAGAACAAATGCTGCGCCCATAAGAGCTGCAACTGCTGCTACTGAAGCAACGTTTTCACCGGTTGCAGGTGACTTGTCACCATTGTCGCCGGCTGGCTTGTCGCCTTCGGTATCTGCAGGCTTGTCAGCAGGTTTTTCTTCCTTAACAAGCTTAGCAATTACGAGTTCTTCTTCAGTTACTACGGTTGTGCCTTCTGCATCT
>JAZQFX010000033.1:0-32555 GCA_045539695.1 Acutalibacteraceae bacterium | reverse complement strand
GAGGTTGGTGATTTCTTTTTCGCCTGCAGCATCTTCGCTTACGTAGTCGCAGCGTGAGCAGTCATAGTAATCTTTAACGCCTGCTACACCACACTTAGCGGGTGTGCCTTCTACAAACTTCATATCGTGACCGAGTGCTGTTTCAGGTTTTGACTCGTTTTCTACAAGAACCTTGCCGCAAACCTTACATACTGTGTCAAAGATTGCGCCGTTTGTGCAATCTGCGCCTTCTTTTTCTACAAGTTCAGTTTCTGCGTGTGCGCACGCAAAGTCACATACTGTGCATTCGCCGTCAACAATGGTATGTGCTTCGGGCTTGAATGCTGTGCCGCATGAACATGTTGCGCTGTGTGTGCCGTCACCGTTATCGGTAACTGCTGCAAACTCTGCATCATGGAATGCCTTAAGCTCCGGATAGGTTGCTGTGCTAAGCCATGCTGAACCTAATTCTACTGTTGCAAGGTCTGCTTCGGTGATTGCCTTAATCTGCTCTTCGGTATATGTCCATGTGCCGTTTGCAAGCTGAACTTCACCGCTGGCACCGTCGGTATAGCAATTTTCAAAGCAACTTGTGTCATTGGCTCTATACGATCTATTTGCCTTAGTGTTCATGAGGTCTGCACCAAGAACTACAGAATTGCGAACTACGTTAACATATAACATTCTTTCGCCATCCTTAACAGTCTTAGGTTCAAAACCTTCAAAGAGTGTATCAGTTACGTCAACAGCATTTGAAGAGTTACCGAGTAAAGGCATCTTTACAGCAGAACCGTAGGTAGCATCGTTGCCGTAAACTAAACAGTTATCAATAGTGATAGCATCTTGTACAGTGCCGATTACACCCGAGCGAGTGATTGCAGTTGAAGCATTGTACATATAGTTGTTTGCAATAATAACATCGCTTACCCAGATTACGCTCTGACGCTTAGCACCATAGCCAACACTTGATGTTGTACCAATCAATGCGCCAACCTGATAGTCAGGAGCACTTGAGGTCAAATATGAGTTCTTTACAGCAATATTCTTGATTGCTGCGCCGCCATCTACTGTACAGAAGAGGGCTGCGTTGTTGCTAGAAACAGCATACATACCATAAATGGTAGCGCCGTTACCGTCAAGTTGTCCTGCAAAGCAAGAGCCTTCCCAACCTACTGTCTTCCAAGGAGTGAATGAGCCTGCTTCAAAGTAAGCCTTTGTAGCTGCTGCAGAGTCAAGAGCCTTGATAGCATCAACCTTATCAGCACTCTGCAATACGATTGCGCCGATGGCTGGGTCTATTTCATAGTATTTGTCGGTTGTAACGTCTGCCTTTTGCTGAACAAGCCATGCAAGTTCTGCAGCGGTCTTAATTACGTATGGATTATCCTTAGTACCGGCACCTGTTGCAATGCCTGTAGCTACTGAGCCGTCCCAAGTGATTGTCTTGCGGGTAGCACAGTTAAGCTCTGCGCCGCAAGCACATACGCCGTCGGCAAATGTGTGTTCAACTGCAATGCCGCCAAAGCCGCAAGCGCAGGTAGCAGCGTGTGTACCGTCTTTTTTGTCAACCAATGTAACCTTTTTGTGTGCATTAGCAAGCTCGGGGTAACCGTTTGCATCTGCCATCCAAACAGACCAGTCAAGGTCCATATTTTCTATAGCTGCTGCACCCTTAAGCTGTGCATCGCTAAGTGGAATAACTTTGCCTGTGAAGTTGCGGTTAGTTAATGTGCCGCCAATTGTAACACCGGTAACAGGAACATCACTTGTTGTGTAAACGTTCGCAAAACGATCTTCAAGACCTGAGTGCTGAACACCGTTTTTGTCGGTGCTTATGCTTGTTGCATAAGGAGTAATACCAATAACAACACAGTCAGATACCTTTACTGCGTTTGTACCTGCAACACCTACCACACCGCCGTGACAAACCTGGTCGCCTGTTGCGCTGGTACCCTCGTTTAGAGTTATAAAGTAGTCCTCGTTAAGATTTACATAGCAGTTTTTAACGTTTATCTTGTTGTTTATGTAAAGCTTTTCGGTTGTGTTACCGTCACCGTCTTCGTCATTTGCGTCGACGTAAGCCGCAGGACATGAAACATTACCTACTATAGCACCAAGACCTCTACCCCAAGCTGAGCCGGTTACCTCAAGATGAGAATCGGTTACAGAGCAGTTTTCGATAGTAAGGGTTGTGTTGTTTGTGTAATTACCCTCGCCCATATAGTAACCAACAATACCACCTGCTGCGTTTGTAGCTGTGAAAGAAGCCATTTTTACATGGATGTTTTTAATGGTTACTTCACCTTGTACGCAGCTGAAAAGACCTACATAAGGAGAGATTGACTCGTGGTTGGTCCAAGCGCCGTAAACTGTAGCGCCGTTACCGTCAAAGTAACCCTGGAAACCAGGTGTACCGCCTGAGTGGTTTTTGCCAGAACCTTTAACAACGTCAAGGTTGGTTTTTCCGTCAGCTAAAGATGCGCCGGTCAATGTGCCGTCTAAATCAAGCTTGTCAGTTGCAAGGTTAAAGCCTGCGATGTCGTCAGCAACCTTGTAATATTTGCCATCAGTATCATTGCCTGATGCTTTACAAAGATAAACAAACTCTTCTGCACTATCAATTATAATAGCATTTTCCCAACTGTCGCCTGTTTCGCCGTTGTCGGCAAGCTTGTTGTCGTAATACTTGCTTGTGCTGCCGAGGTCGTTGATAAGATAATCACCGAATTCGAGAAGGTCGATTGTGCCTTCATCAGCTGCAGCAGCGTGCGAATGAATTGCAACGCCTGTGAAAAGAGATACCGCAAGTACTGCAAATGCAAGTACAAAGCTGAGAATACTCTTGCTGTTTTTAAACAATTTTGTCATTTAAAAAACATTCCTTTCTTTGTGGGTGTGTCCCCCACGAAAATTTAAAACACTTAGTAAATGTAGTATGTGCTACAATAAACCTTTTGTGACTGCCCACAGATTTAGAGGCACTACCCCACATTTACATATATGCATATCAAATATAATACATTTTTGCAAAAAAAGCAAGAGATTTTTAAGAATTTTTATATAAAATTACATAAGATTTGCGATGAATTTTGATGGCGGCAAAGCCGATGATCCGCGTTAATATATTTTATTGCTATTAAAAAAAGACTCCCGAAGGAGTCTTTTTTTGATTATTTATAACCGAAGTGGTTATTGTTGTTAAAGTTCTCAGTTTCCTGAGTTACGATGTCGCGCTCACCGTCACGCTGATATACACGCACGTATTCAATCTCGAGCGAGGTAAGACCTGCTGCTGTAAGAAGGTCGGTGAATACCGTTGCACCACCATCATGTGCTTCGTTAGCTGAATAGTACTTGTTATCCAAAAGAACGTACATATACTGGTTAAATACCTTAGCATCGCTGTAGATGTTAGCGTTTGAACCAATAGCGCCGTTAGCTTCAGTTTTGCCGTTCTTATCCTTCATTGCGCCAATTGAAGCACCCGAAGCGATAGGAAGTGTCTGACGAACAGAACCGTCATCGTTATAAACGTAAAGTGTTGCTTCAAATCCGGTTTCGGCATCGGTGTACCAGCTAAAGCCGTATCTGCGTGATTTCTGCAAGTCGTCACGAGCAGTTGTGCTAACTGATGCACAGTTTGATGTTGAACCAAAGTCCATCAAAGTGCTACCCGGATTATGAATCCAAGAGCCTTCGCTTGATGTTGTAGAGAACGCATCATTTGCGATACCGCCCTTAACCTCATAGTTATCCCAGTCGTGGATGTAAAGCAAGTTAGCGTCACTATCAACACCGTTGTTCCACCACTTGTGGATGGTAGTGTTAATACCGTACCAGCCTACTGCTGTTTTCCAAGTCTTTTCACGGTCTGTAATTCCTGATGACCAGCTAAATTGTCGACCAGATACGCGGCTTGCAGCCTGCATAACCTCGATCATATCTATTTCATAGATAGCTGATGGAATCTGATATTTATAGGTGTTAAGGTTGGTCTTATCCCAAACGTCGCTTACACCGTCCCAATTGGTGTTATACTTATAAACCTTGCCGTAAAGTGAGTTGTCATAACCCTTGTTGGTCTGTGTCTGTGACGGACGACCCATAAGCCACCAAGCAGGGAATGCGTGACCGTCTGCAGGGAACTGACCCTCAATTTCAAGGTAGCCTTGTTTGTAAAGCATACCGCGTTCGGTAGTAATCTTACCACTTGAGAAGTACTGGTCAGAACCGTCGGTGTCGATTGCGTTTACGCCGTCCTGACGGTAACCGTTAAATTCGCCGGGTTCTACGTCAAGCGGAATATAACCGTTTGTGCTGGTGCCAAGACTGCTGTCGTAGCCACGCTTCATAGAAAGCCTGCCGTTTTCTATCACGATAAGCTTGCCTAAATCCTTAACAGGAGCAACTTCCTGATTTAAGTAGTTAGATTGTTCGCCGTTGCTAACCTCTGACTGCTGGTTGTTGTGCTGCCAGTTGTATGTATCAACTGTGTCACCCTCAAACTCGTCACCCCAAGCATAGTAGAGAACTGTGTCGGTATCAGGGGTGCCGTCATAGTTTGTGTCAAGTTTAACGGTAATTGGTTTCTTTTCGTCAGAAAGCTCGGTTGCGCCACAGGTGTAAACTGTATCGTTTTGAATTGAGCAACCCTGTGTAAAGTTGATAGCTGCCTGCTCTACTGCGGTAAAGTTTTCACCCTGTAGCCATACAACCTTGTTTACATCGTCGTATGTTACGGCATAGGTGTTAGCAGTAGTTGCAACATTGTTGGTAGCGTAATCGGTGTTAGCAATGCTACCAACAACAATTTCAAGCTCGCCGTCAAGGGCAAATTTAGCCTTTTGGGCACTGTTGGTAATTTCGGTGTAGTCGTCTCCATTTGGAGTGTAGAGAGCGCCGCCTACCCAAGCATAATCGTTCTGGTGAACGTATGTAGCAGCACCATTACTGTTGCTACCCCAAACAACGTTATCGTTTACAACAACCTTTTCAACATCAGCACCGGTAAGCTTTTCAAGATAAAGCTCTACTTTACGCGCTGCGTCATAGTTGTCATTTTCACCATAGTAAATCTTAATGTTGCCTAACTGAAGATTAGCAAAGAAACTGTCAGTAATCACTGAACCATAGTCTTCGACCATAGTTCTCCTTAAAATAGCAAGGTCAGCAATGTTGATTTTACCGTCTCGGCTTACGTCGCCGCTAATGTTAGCATAAGCTGATTTTCTAAGAAGTTTATTTCTAAGTGCTACAAGGTCAGCAGAACCATAACAGTCTGCCATACCGTCGCCATCGATGTCAAGAATATCGTCTTTGTGAATATTGCGAAGTCTTGGCAAGCTACCTTCTGCACCACCGATGTACCATACTGATGTGTCAAGATTGCTCTTGATTTCGTCGGCTGACTGTATGGACAAATAGTTATTGCTTACATAAATAGTACCGTTTTCGCCAATGAAGTAACAATTCTTAATATTGCATGTTTCAGTATCACCAATATCATCATAACCAATAAAGTACCAACCGTCAGCATAGTCTGATGCGCTTACTTTCGCATTTTCTACAGAGCAGTTAATAATTTGAGGTATTGCACCCTCTTCCGAAGGAGTCATTATTTCACCAACAATAGCACCGGCGTAAGTGTTTGACACAACAACAACATCGCGGAGGTGAAGGTTCTTTACAGTACCACCATCAAGTACAGGAATAAGACCTGCAGATGCACTGTCACCTGAACTAAGACCGGTGATAATGTGGCCGTCACCGTCTAATGTACCGCCAAATGGTCTATAGGTGTAGTAAATGCCGCCTGCTGCTCTTTCCTCTTGATTAATCCAACTGCCGTCGGATATGTCAATATCGCAGCCAAGCTTATAGTAAAGCTTGTCATAAAGGTTCATACCGCCTGTTGCGATTGCACGTGCAAGCTGTTCGCCGTTTTCAATAATGTATGGGTTTTCTTCGGTGCCTGCACCCTTAAGCTTATATGTGTATGGGTTTTCGCCAGATGCATATGGGCCAACGCCTGCATAGTTGTTCTGGCCTTTGCCTGCAACTTCAATGTAAGAACCAACAACCGCATCAGATGTGTTAACAAGCGGCATTGGAACTGTACGACCATCAGCAGTTACAAGTGCCCACTGACGCCAATTAAGCTTTGGCATATCGTATATTTCATAAGCATCTTTTGTTTCAATACGGTCGATATTAAGTAGCTTGTCGTATTTGCCCGGATATGCAGTTGCAATATTTGAAGGAACGTCGCTATAGCTGTTGTAGAAATATACCTGGAAGCCCTGATTTTTGTCATAACGGGTATATACTACCTCGTAACCAGGAGCATATGCTTCGTCAACAATAGGTGAGCCTAAAGATACACTACCGTTAACAGAAACGTTGTTCATACTGCTACCGCCAGAAATGATACCACCTATCATCTTTCTCATTTCTTCGTCGGTGCTAACAAGTACTGGATCATTTGTACTATCGCCGTCATTGTTATCGTAGTAAAGGTCACCGTAGGTTACATCACAAGAAAGTCCGTCAAACAAACAGTTTGTGATTGTAAGATTTTCACAGGTGTTACTTGTAGAAATAAGTGATGGACCTGGCTGATTTTGAGCAAGCTCGCCACTGTTATTAGCTTTAATCCAGAAGTTGGTATTGCCGTGTAGGCAAGAATTTCTTACAGAAATATTGCTTACGTTAATAAGGGTGCTGTCATTTGAATATGTACCTAAATTCATAGTAAGCATTGAACGGATTGTATAACAAGCCTCAAAGCTGATGTTTTTAACGGTTGCAGAACCGTCGAGCTTGTAAACAAGACCTTCACCAGACTTTGAATACATACCGTAAATGGTAACGCCGTTACCGTCAAGATAACCTACGAAGCTCTTGCCGGGCTTCCATTCGGTAAGCTTGTTGGTTGTAGCTGCTGAGTGAATGCCCTCTTTGGTTTCTTTGCCGTAAATGTTGCCAAGGTAGAGAGCCTCTACGCTGTCATCAACCTTATAATAGTAAGGTGTATAAACAGGAACGTATTCGGTGGTTGAGCCTTGCTTTAAAATCTGGCTTGTCTGCTTACCGCCGGCAACGTTATTAGTTGCATCGGTTATGGTTGACAAAGCGCGATAAAGCTGGTCGGCAGTTTTAATAATGAAAGGATTTTCTTTTGTACCGTCACCGCCTGCAAATTCACTTGCAGCAGCACCGCTCCAGAAAGAAACACCTAATTCTTCACCGTCTTTTACAAACGTTGGGTACTCACCCTCTGCGCCCGGTTTCCAAACTGCAATCCACGCAAGGTTCATATTAGCAACAGCTTCATCGCCCTGCATTTGAGCAGGTGTAAGCTGGTGTATAACACCGGTCAAGTCTTGATAACCGCTATCGGTTGTACCACCAACGTATGTACTGTTGCTTATAGCCTGATCGGTATAAACGTTGCTAAAGTTGTTGGCATGACCTGTGTGCTGAATTTGGTTGCCTGCAGTGTTCTTGGTTGCCGGATAAGGTTGAACACCTATTATGATACAGTTGCTAACCATAACAGCGTTTGTGCCTGCATAGGCTACAGCACCACCGTGATGAGTCTTGCTTTCTACCGAACTGTCTTCGTAAGGAGAAATAAAGTAAGTATCGTCAAGATTTACAAAGCAGTTTGTAACATTTATTTGGTTGTTAACGTAAAGCGTTTCGGTTGTGTTACTATCGCCGTCTTCGTCATTTGTATCGGTGTAACCGCTTGGTACGTTAACTCTACCTACGATAGCGCCTATGCCGCTACCGTCATTTACTCCGGTAACTTCAATATGAGAATCGGTTACCGAGCATTTTTCAATAGTAAGGGTTGTGTTGTTGGTGTAATTGCCCTCGCCCATATAGTAACCAACAATACCGCCTGCTGCTGTTGTTGCAGTAAAGGATGCGAATTTAACATTAACGTTCTTAATTGTTACGTCACCCTGTACGCAGCTGAAAAGACCTGCATAAGCAGAGATTGACTCGTGGTTGGTCCAAGCGCCGTAAACTGTAGCGCCGTTACCGTCAAAGTAACCCTGGAAACCAGGTGTGCCACCAGAGTGGTTTTTACCAGAACCTTTAACTATGTCAAGGTTGGTTTTTCCGTCAGCTAAAGATGCGCCGGTCAATGTACCGTTTACATCGAGCTTGTCGGTTGCAAGGTTAAAGCCTGCAATGCCGTCAGCAACCTTGTAGTATTTGCCATCAGTATCGTTGCCAGATGCTTTACAGAGGTAAACAAGCTCTTCGGCGCTATCAATTATGATAGCGTTATCCCAATCGGCACCTGTTTCGCCGTTGTCGGCAAGCTTGGTGTCGTACCATTGACTTGTACTGCCCATTTCGGTAAGGTATGAACCAAATTCCAAAAGGTCGATTGTACCCTCTTCAATTGGTGCAGTTTCAGCATCGGCAATAATAGTTGTGCCGACGTTAGCGGTAAAGAGACAGCCCATAAGCATTGCTATGCTGAGTACAAGGCTTAATCCCCTTTTTGCGCTTTTGTTTATGCTTAATTTCATAAGAAACCTCTCTTTTCGTTAAGGCTGTGGGAATTAAATTGTTTGTTAAAAATTTAATTCCCGTAAGCCTTTATAATTTTTAGGTTAATTTATTGACTACGATTTATTCTTCTTCGTAGATATCGTCGTCGTCCCACCAAGGTTCGCTCGTAACGATAACATCATTAAGTTTTAAATCATAGATTTCTATTTCTGCTTTTTTAAACATAACTAAAATCTCTCCTTTTTTATATTATCGTTATTGCGCACCATAACGGGCTGAGATTGCCTGTGCGTAGAACAAAAGCGCCTTAGCAGCTTCTACGCGTGTTGAGTAATAATCGCCAGGTTGTGTTTTGCTAAGCGAATCAAACTGCATTCCTAAACCTTCTACACTGTATGTACCAAAGTCTTTCCAACCTGTATTCTCGTAGTTAACTTCTACCTTAATACCGTAAGCAAGTGCTTCAACAGGAATGCCTTCTGCCTTATAGGTGTGGAATCTACCGTTTGCGGCGGTATTGGTCCAACCGCTTACATTCTTGATGTCTTCGCCTGTGTAAGCAGGAACCGAGATTTCTTCACTTGTAGTAAGTGCACCGTTTTCGGTATAGGTAAATCTTACTTTAATCTTATCACGATTTGTCTTGTAATCGCCGCCAAATGCGAATGCAAATGACATATATGGGTTAGCCTTAAGGCTAAGTGCTGTTTGATATACGCCAAATACCATATTGCCTGCTGTGTTGTATTCGGTACCTGCACCTACGGTGTCAGGTGTGCTAAATACAACGCTATTAATTGCCGATTGATAGAGGCTTGGCACGTTGCCGGCAGGCTTAAAGCCTGGCATATCGTTTAAAGCACCTACGTACCAAACGGTAGAAGCGTTTGCTGCGTTGAGTGCGTCAACAATGTCAGCAGCATTGTTGCCAGCAAGGTCTGATGCGTTTATTTGATTAATCTGCTCATCGGTGTAGGTCACAGTTGCACCGTTGGTAAATGTTACGGTGCCTGCAGGCATATCGGTATATACATTGCTGAATGTAGCAGCATCATTAATGCGGTAACCCAAGCTGTCATTGCAATAAGGATATGCACCCAACACAATTGAGTTAGTAATTTTGTTATAAATGTTAGCTCCGTTGCTATCTAAACGGCTATTTATCGGTCTACCTCTTAACCAGAATGTAGCCTCACCGTTTTTGTCAAGAGTTTTATTACCGTAAACAATAGCGTTGTTAATTTTTACAACTTCAGAACCAATGTCAGCCGCAATAACACTACAATAATTGGTGTTATACGCGTGACCTGTATTTTCCATATAACTGTTAATAACGCCGCAGCCGTCAAGGTTAACAACACCCTGTACGTTAGCGCCCCAACCGTTAGAGTAGGTCTGTGCAACTATACCGCCAAGACGGTTGCTTGATTTTAGATAAGAATTTCTAACTGTGATATTTTTAATTGTTATACCAACATCGTCGGTTACAACCTCGGCAGCAGTTGTGCCTGTGCTCTTTGTACCGCCGTCAACCGTTGCAAACAAGCCTGCGATAGCGCTATTGCAATACAAACCGTAAATTTCAACGCCGTTGCCGTCGAAGTTACCGTCAAATACAGCTGTAGATTTCGACCAGTCGTTAAGATTACTTAAACCAACTACATTTTCAAAGTAGTTCTGCACCTCGGCGCCGCTTGACAAGCCTAAAATTGTGCTATCATCAAGTACGCCCTGTGGCTGCATTATGATTTTATCAATACCGTCAGCCATTTTGAAGTACTTACCAACGGTGTTATCAACACCCATTTTGGTAATAAGATAAGCAAGCTCTTGTGCGTTATCAATTATTATAGCGTTATCCCAGTCTGCACCCGTTTCACCGTTGTCTGCCAAGGTAGTATCAGAAGCAAAGTTACCGTCCCAGTAGATTGTGACACCGGAAGCAGGAGCCTTGTAATCCTTGTTTATTAATGCCGGATAACCGTCGGTTGTGGTCCATGTGTTAACCCAGTCAAGCTTTGGCATATTAGCCGAAGCAGTAAGACCTGTAATTTGTTCGGTAGTAAGCTGGGTCATTACTGTTGTAAGGTTTTGTGTGCTGCCGTTTGTACCACCAACATATACCGCAGTGCCAACGTACTGGTCGGTATAAACGTTGCTAAAGTTATTAGCGTGAGCTGAGTGCTGAATTGCGTTTGATGTTGTGCAGTCGGTTATTGGATAAGGTGTAATACCAATTACAACACAGTTGCTAACCATAACGGCATTTGAATCTGCAAATGCTACAACACCGCCGTGAATAACCGCTTCGTTGCTTTCTTCTATACCGTCACTGCCGGCAGAAACAATGTTTGCCGGGTCAAGATTTACATAGCAGTTTGTAACGTTGTAAGGACAGTCCTGATAAATGGTATCTACCATATCGCCATCGCCGTTATAGTCTTTTTGATCGTTTGCTTCTCTCAAAGCAGGAGCACTTGCGCCACGACCAATTATGGCACCAGCACCCGAACCGTAGCCGGTTACACCGGTACTTTCAATGTAAGTCTCGGTTATAGAGCAGTTTTCAATCGTTAACGTGCTCTTTGTATCAGCCGAATGATAACCAACGATACCGCCTGCTGCATATGTAGCAACAAGGTATGATAATTTAACGTTAATATTTTTAATTGTTACGTTGCCCTTTACACAAGAGAAAAGACCAGCGTAATTAGGAATTGAATTGTGGTTAGTCCAAGCGCCGTAAACTGTAGCGCCGTTACCGTCAAAGTGACCCTGGAAGCCCGGTGTGCCACCTGAGTGGTTTTTACCACTGCCCTTAACAATATCAAGGTTGGTTTTTCCGCTTGCTAAGGATTTACCGGTCAATGTGCCGTTTATATCAAGCTTGTCGGTTGCAAGGTTAAAGCCTGCAATACCGTCAGCCACCTTATAGTATTTGCCAATTGTATCGTTACCTGATGCTTTTGCAAGGTAAACAAACTCTTCAGCAGAGTCAATTATAATAGCGTTTTCCCAGTCAGCACCGGTTTCACCGTTGTCGGCAAGCTTGTTGTCGTAATACCTGCTTGTGCTGCCGAGGTCGTTAACAAGATAATCACCAAACTCCAGAAGGTCAACTGTGCCTTCGGTGTAATCGTTCTTTGTTATGCTGAGTGCATCGTCTGCTGTTGTGCCATAGTTGATAAGAGCAGCGGCAACCTGCTTGTCAGCGGCATCATAGTCGCCAGCAAGAACGCCTTTGGCATTATCGATAACAGCTATAGGATGGGTTTTGCCCCATTCGGTTTTTTCGCCGCCTTCTACCACGATGGTAGGAAGCCAAACCTTATCAATATCACGCGCAGAGATGTTAGGAAGTGTAAACATCAATGCTGTATCGCCCAATTCGTCGCGATAGCTTGACTCGGTAGCGGTTAATTTATAGAACTTAGATGTATCGGCAGTACCAACATAAAGCGTAGCCTTTATGCCCTCGTATTGTGGAATAAAGTGGAGGTTAAAGTCTATTGTACCGTCGTTGTTATATGTAACACTTGAACCGTAAAGCTGATGTGCAAATGTTGACTTGTCGCTTGCGCCAAGTGTTGCAAATGGTGCAAGTACAGGTGGTTCGCCATAAGCGCCACAGTACCAGTCGGTACCCCATGCAAGATTTGGCATGGTGTTCTTAGCCTGTGAACCGAGAATATCGGCAACTGCTACTTGCTTAAGTTGATCCTCACTAAAGGTTGCATTTGTATAAACATCTTTGCCTGCCGGGGCATCAGTATAAACGTTTGAGTAACATTGTGGTTCTGATACACGGCTATATGCTACTGTACCGCTGTAGTAAGGAAGTACACCAAATATTACCGAGTTCTTGTAAGTTGCATATACCCAGTTGCCTTCGGCATCTTTGATACTGTTCTTCATACCAATAGCAAGTGAAACAGAAGAACCTTCTGTATCTGCAGCATCGTTGCCATATACTAAGCAATTACTGAACTCTGCTACTTCACCATTAGCTGATGAGAAGAATATTGCGCCTCTGTCAGAACCTGTATATCTAAAGTAGTTATTAACGATAGCACAATTATCAAATTTAACTACACCGTCATTTATACCATTACCATAAGTTCCGGAACAAACGATAGATGCAAAGATACCGGCATTCCAACCACTCTTACCATATACATAAGAGTTTTTGATTGCGATATTGCTGAATTCTGCGCCTGCATCAATCGCAGGGAACAAAGCAGGGTTTGAGTTGTTTTGGTGGTTAGCGCCACTGTTGAGGTTCTTTACAGCGTCTGAATAGAGACCGTAGATTGTAGCACCGTTACCGTCGAACTTACCGCTGAATGCATTTGCTGCCCAGCCCTTGAAAATCCACTGCTGTGGTGCTATGTTACCGCTTTCAAAATATGCCTGTACGTCTGATGCACTGTCGAGAGCCATAATGTCGTTGGCATAAGCATATTTTTGCAAAACAACGTTTTTAATGCCGTCGGCAATCTTATAATATTTGCCTTCGGTTTCGTTGCCCAAGGCTACAACGTATGCAAGCTCTGAAACGCTGTTGATTATAAACGGATCAGTATCGGAACCGCTACCTTCTGCAATACCTGTTGCAACGGTGCCGTCCCAGCATATTGTATCGCTTACATAGTCGGGTGCTGCAATACGTGGAAGCTCGCCATCTGCACCAAGAAGCCAGGTTTTACCCCAGTCAAGACCCGGCGCGGTAGCTATAGCCGCTTTACCAAGCATAGAATCACGGGTAACTGTAAATGCGTCTGTTGTTTGGTTGTACCAGTTGGAAGCGTGATATTCGGCAACATAAGTAGAGTCGGTATATAAATACTCTACGTTTTGGTATGATTTGAAATTAGAGTTGTTATTTACAAAAATATCTCCCGTAACGTCGAGAAGTACAGAATTCATAAGCTCGCAATAAGCGGTTTCTGTCTCGGCAGTAGCCGCCGGAGGAGAACTAAGGTTACCGAAAACAGGAGAAATATTTGCCTGTTGCTGATCATAATAGGTTATGTTACCGTAAGCCAACACATTGTTTACAGCAAGACCGGAGCCTGCTACGTCTGCATTGGTTTGAGCGATAATTACAGCAACACACTGGTTACCGGTAGTACCGCCGTTTACACCCGAAGTTGGGTGGAAATAGTTGTTTGCAAAGGTACAATTATCAATCTTTACCGTACCAAGATTAATAACTGTGCCATCTGTAAGGGTACAAGCGCGAACAACGTGTGCAAGACCTGCAGCATACCAACCGGTTTGAATATATGAGTTTTTAACAGAAATGTTCTTAAATTCTGCAACCGGACCAATTGAGCCAAAGAGTGATACGTTATTAGAGCCATTAGAACCCATACCGTAAACGGTAGCGCCGTTACCATCAAAATGACCACAGAACGCACTTGCAGCATCATATTTGCCCGAACCCCAACGATTCTTTGTAGCAAGACCTGAAATATATGTCTTTGCTTCTTCGGCAGAATCAATGTTCATAAGGGTTTCAGGGTCAGCAGCCGACTGCAAAATAATGCTCTTGATACCGTCTGCTACTTTATAGTATTTACCGTATGTAGCATCAGGACCGGCTTCGATAATGTAAGCCAAGTGAGCTACTTCGGAAATTATGTATGGGTCAGCTTCGGTACCACTACCTTGTGTTGGAGCAGTTTTGGTGCTTGTGCCGTCCCACTGAAGTATTGTGCCTTCGTTTTCGGCACCGTCAGCATTTAGCTTTTCAGCGGTAGGAACGAGCTGTATGCCAAATTTTTCACCGCATATAGTACATACTGAGTTTTCATAAACTGAGTAGTTGTTAGCAGTGTCAACCTTAAGTGGCTCGCCAACTACGCCAAGAACGTGCTCACACTCGGTTGAAATTTTGCCGATAGCGCCGGTAGCACTTTCAACATAATATTCACTGTCGTTGTAAGCAAGTTCAACTTCTGAAAGCTGTATTTTATAATCCTTGCCCTTGGTTGCTATACCATTTGAGAATCCAAAGGTAAGCTGTAATGTGGCAATGCTTTTTGCTGCGTCGATATCGAAAACAACATAGTTGCCTTCAACCGATGCAGAAATGCCACTACCACCAACCGACTTAATGGTAAGCTTATCTGCACCGTCAGCATCAACCTCGTCAATGCTGAACGCACCCGCAACAAAGCCGTTAGACAAGTTTGCCGGAGCAGTAAATGTTACGTCTATGGTAGCCTCGGTCAAATCATCGCTAACCACTGCTGCGCCAAAGCTGTAGCAAGAATCAGCGGCATTGACTGTCATAAGACAACCAAAGACTGTTGTTGCGCAAATTGCAAGTGTAAGAACTAATGCTAACAATTTGCTTGAAAGTCTTTTTCTCATGATCTCTCATTCTCCTTTTAGATGCTATAAGCATCATTTGATTTTGACATTTAGCCAAGGGGACGCGAATCGATATTTACAGTCGACGTAATTTAATCCGCCAAGGCGGATTTTCTACCATATATGGTAGAGGTTATTGTATAAAATACAATAAGGGCGCACGCCGACAAATATACTACTATAATATAACATTTCAACCCCACACTTGTCAACAATTTTGTTATAATTTTTTGACACTAATGCAAAAAAACTGTGCATGCTGTATAAATATTTGTAAGTGGATAATAACAAAAATTCTACACGAAGCCCAGTAATTCGTTTTTCGCTTCCGGGAAGGACGGATTCACACATCTGCTTTGCAGACTCAAAACGACAGATATTTTTGTCATAAATTCAATCTAAAAACAAAAAGAGTCCCGAAGGACTCTTTAAATGTGTTTGCATATCATTTCTCTAACGCTTTTAATTGGCGGATATCATTACCGATAAATTTTTTGGCGGTATATTTTATAAGCCGTGAGGCAACACGTGGAGTGTATCGCGCAGCTATATCCGCCATAGCAAGATTTGTGTTAATAATGGTTGGCTTATTTGCCAAATCTCGTGTATTTATAATATTGTATAACAAACTTTGAATATACGGTGACACAAACTCACCGCCGAGGTCATCAATAACTAACAAATCGCAATTTATTGCGGAGTTGTATTTATTGTTGGTATGACGGTCGAAATGCTCAGTTTCCATCTCAGAAAAAAGATTATATGCAGCGCCATAAATAACGTCATATCCACGATTTAGCAATTCGTATGTAATGGCAAGGGTCAAATGTGTTTTGCCAAGCCCCGTATCACCCATAAAGAGAAGACTCTCGCTACTCTTGGGGTTAAAGTTGATAACATATTCACGACAAAGCTTTAAAATGGCAGTCATACGCTTGCGCGGATTAGCGCCGTCAATGTCGACATTTTGATAATAATTTAAGTCAAAGTTTTCAAAACGACATTGGTCAAGCGGCAAAGCAGCTGTTAAATCGGCAATAAGAATATTTTTTGCTGCGGTATGTATGCAGTCACAAATTTTGCCGTTTATGTAGCCTGTATCCTGACATTTATTGCAATCGTACATTATGCCGCTAATGCTGACAGCTTTTAAAATATCTGCACGTGCAGTCGTAAGCTTGGTCATTTCACTTTGCAAAGCTTTCACAGCATTGCTATCTCCTGTGATGGCCGTTGTAGCAATGGCGGCACCAAGCTGTGATAAACGGGTATTTATTTTAGCAAAGTCGGGGTTTGTATTTTGCAGGTTTTGAATTGCCGCTTCAAAAACCGCTTTTTTATGCAGCAAAATATTTCGCTGATTTTCAAAAGCCTTCGCGTAACTTTGTTCACGGGTCATAGTTAGTCATCCTTATTAAGCATTTTTTCAAACAAATCTAAATCGTAGCCTGCGTAATTGGGTTTGGCGGCAGATTGTTTCTTTTGTTTTATGGAAACCGCTTGTTCGGGTGTGGTTATTCCCTCTTTGTGCCAAGACTCAATTATTTTTGCAACATAAGGCATACTGAGTTTTGTTTTTGAGTCTATGCAAGCATCATAAGCCGCTTTAAGCAAATCGGCGCTGATTTTCCACTCGTTTATCCAAAGGTTGCTGTATTCGAGCTCTTTGGCGCTGGGGTTGCGGCGCTCTATTCCAAATGCGTTTTGCACAACCTGCCATGCAAGGCTTTGCTTTGCCGTATCAGCAATAACACGCTCGGCATCAGACACCGTTTTAACGCCGGCACTAAGCCACTGCACCGCCGTCTTTTTAACAAAAGATATGTTGCACTTGCCTTCGCGCGCGGCATAACCTAAAAGCAGCAATATAACCGCGGCATCCATACCGTGATCGTCATAAAGTGAGACCAAAAGACTGTTTTCGTTTTGCTTAAGATTTCTTCCGAATTTAAGCTGTGCCTCACGAAGCAAGAACATTAACTGCTTGTCCTCAAGTCCGCGCTTAATAACATCGGCGCGGGTGGGCATAGAGCTGTTTATTATAATGGGTTTTGCTTCGGTTTCTTTTGGTGTTTCACCAATAAGTATGTCACGCTGCTGCCAAAATGTAAGCGCATCCTCCACTTCGCTAACAGGTAGTGACAGTTCTTCAGCTATTTTTTGTGGGTTTATTCCGCTAGAGATATTACGCATAAAATAGAGTAATACCTTAAGTTGTGTGTGGGTGGCTATTTTTAAATAGTTATCTGCAACATCGGTAGGTATTGCGTATGTACTGCTAAAGATAGCAGTGTTGACATTGTATATCATTTTATAGCCCCCCTTTTTAAAAGTGTAATATATATTATATATGTGTAGTTAATTTTTGTAAAGATAAAAATTTTTACAGAATTTGGCGCAGTAATTTTTGATGCGAGGCAAAAAGCTCGTCCGGCTCGCCAAATGCTGCGCGATAAACCTCGATAACTGCATCGCCTGCATAACCTACCGATTTGGCGGTCTCTAAAAAGCTTTTAAAATCAAATTTTCCGTCAAGCGGTAGCATACAGTCGTATTGTTCGTTACTATCACTTAAGTGTAAATGCTTGATTTTATCGCCTAAAAGCTGCAAAGCGTCGTACGGCGAATAGCCGCCACGAATGCTTTGCTTGACATCAAGGCAAAAACTAACATTATCACCCAAATAGTTTGACATATCGCCAAGCGCTTCAAGACTGCCGGCTCTAAAATTTACAACGTTTTCTTGCAGCAGTGTAGCACCGTTTGCTTTTACGACGTCACGAACCTTCGCAAAGCGGTCAAAGTAACCGTGGTTGTCCATAGTGCCGTTAGGTTTGCCGCCGTGCATAATAACGTATTTTGCACCGAGTTCTGCCGCAATTTCACCATAACGTTTGAACATTTCAATTCCCTCGTTAAAGCGGCGGTCATAGTTTGAAAAAAGCATAAAGGACTCGGCGAGTGACATTGTAGGATGAATACTCGAAATAGTTATGCCGTATTGATTTTTAATTTCAGTAAGCTGCTTAACAAAAGGCGGTTGTAATTCGCAGTTGGCGTTAAAAAATATTTCGGTAAGCTCTACACCGTGTGAGGCAATAAGCTTAAAGGACTCTTCTGTGTACATAGGATAAAGGCAAGAGGTGGATATGCCTATTTTCATAAATCGCCCTCCTCTTTATACGGGTCTACAAATACCGTTTTGTTTGTGGTATAGATTACCATACCAGCCTTTGCTCCGCTTGGTTTTTTAACGTACTTTATTGGTGTGTAATCAACCGGAACGTTACCAGACGATGCGGCTTTTGAGTTTTTAGCCGCAAGGCTCGCCGCAAAAATAACAGTTTCGTCACTTAAATCCTCCCCGCCGCAAAGCACCACGACGTGTGAACCATGAATATTTTTTGTGTGAAACCACATATCGCCCTTCGAGGCAAGTGTGCAGGTGATGTAATCGTTTTGCATATTGTTTTTGCCTACAAGTATGCGGTAGCCCTCGACTGATTTGTACTCTGTTAGTTTAGGCTGCGCCTTTTTGCGAGGCTGTTTTTTAGAGTTTTGCTTTGCGTAGCCGCCAAGCGATAATTCCTCACGGATTTCGGCAATATCGGCAAGGGTATTGCAACGAGTAAGGCTTTCGCTTACCGACTCTAAATATTGTATTTCCTGTTTATCGTTTTCAATAAGTGCGCCCAATGACTGCACCGCCGCGCAGCTTTTTTTATAATCTTTAAAATATTTCGCCGCGTTTTGCTGGGGTGTAAGAGCGGGGTCAAGCGGTATTTCAATGGTAGACAAATTTTCGTCATAATAATTTTGCACCCGAGCGGTAGTGCTTCCCGGCTTAATGGCATAAAGGTTCGCTTTAATAAGTTCGCCCTTTATGCGTAGGTCTTCGCGGTTGAGATTTTGTTCTAATTCCACCTCACGAATTGCCATACGGCGATTTGCACGGCTGATAAGATTTGATAAAAGCTTTGTTATGTCTGACGATGCTTTATTAATGCGAGCGGCATTTTCGCGTTCGAAATAAAACGCATCTAAAAGCTGTGACGGTGAATCGAACTGCTTTACACTATAAAGACTGCCGTATTGGGCAATCGGCATATAACAAAAATCGGCGGGGGTGCCGTCAGCTTTATAAAGCATATTAAACTCGCCTGACGAAATATTTTTCTTTAGCTTTTGTAAGGCGGTTGTTATATTCTCATAATTTGAAATTTCTCTGCACACAAGAGGAGACATTCCCTCAAGCGTTTGCAATATTGCAGACGGCAAGTTCCCATTATTACATTCGTTGACTTTATTTACAACAAAATCTAAATCGGCGTTTAGTATGTTAATTTTGTTTTGTGAATCGGGATAACGGTAAGTAGCACCCGACATAATAAGGCGATCAGATTTCTCAATATCGCTACGGTGAACGGCATCATAAATTTTGCCGTCATCACTAACCAAAATAATATTGCTGCTGCCCGTTATAAGCTCGCAAATAATTTTAGGTCTTATACGGTCACCCATTTCGTTGGCCGTATCAAATGTGAACTCTATTACACGCTCGAGTCCCTTTTGCTCGACGGCAATTAGCTTTGCCGAGGAAAAGATCTTGCGTGCCAGCATGCAAAACATTGGGGGTGTGTCTGGGTTTTCGTATTTTTGTTCGGTAAAATGCACTCTGGCGGTGCCTGATGCCGCGCTTAATACAAGGCGTTTTACAAAGCCTTTTTTGCGCAACTGCAGCACCAGCACATCGCGTGCCGGCTGATAAATTTTATCTACGTGACAGTCAAGTGCCTGTTGCAGCTCTTGTGTCACGGTATGTAAAAATCCGCCGTCAAAAGCCATTTTACCCTCCTAATATATTTTTTAGTTCTTCACTTAAATTAAAATAATGATTATATTCGGCTTTTTTGCTTTGCACAGCCGATAAATCATTTGCACATTTTTGCGCTATACGATATTGCTTTTCTATGTATGCTTTTGCGTCATCACTGTCGGGCTTTAAAATACCTATTACTGCCCGCACAGCATCAATATCATACGGAACTTCCGCAAAGCGCACACACATTATAGAATAAACCTTTCCGTTTTCCGCAAGTGCCGTTTCTTGCTCTACAGCAAAACCGTTTCGCGCAAGATATAGTCGAAGTTCTTTTGCGGCTGTAGTAGGTTGCAAAATAAGCTTTACGGTGCTATCTCGCAAAAATGCCGCGCGGTCAATAATTCCGCTTATAACCTCGCCGCCCATACCCGCAATTATTACGGTATCAGCGTCAGCGCGTGTGACCTTTTCAAGCCCATCGCAAAGAATAAGCTTTACGTCGGCGCTAAGGCGCTTTAAATTAGCTCTTGCAGACTCTAACGGTTTTTCGTTTATATCGGTAGCAATAACGCTTTCGCATTTTTGCGACAGATATAAAAATGCGGGCAGATAGCCGTGGTCAGTACCTACATCACAAACGCTGCTGCCCTCATTTACAAACTGCGCAATAAGAGATAATCTTCGGCTTAGCTCTATCATTATTTGCTTTCAAAATATGCGTTAAGCTTTGCTACAAGCGCATCAACATCAGCACCGTGAACGGCACAAGCCTGCTCTATGGTTTCACCGCGTGAAGCCGGACAGCCAAGGCAGTGCATACCAATTTCAAAAAAGTATGTTGCCGCACCTGTATCCATATCGAGAACGTCGCCTACTATCATATCTTTTGTAATTTTCATTTTTATTTACTTCCTTTCTTTATTTAAAACAATTTTGGATTTTTATCTAAATCACTTCTTGTGTGATTAAATAACTTGCGATTATCAAGCGCCCAAACACGACCCGAAAAATCGTTGGGGCCTGCTGCCGCTACAGCCTCGCGCATTTCAAAAACGCGTGCGTCCATAAGGTCAAGCTCGGAAAGTATTTCCGCCTCAATAAACATAGGTCTTACCGCCGCGCCAAACTCGGGCTCGCCGTGGTGAGAAAGCACCATATGCTGAAGCAGTACCGACACTCTGCGGTCAACACCAAGACGCTCTGCGCATTTATCTATTTTGGTAGCACCCATTGAAATATGGCCGAGCAGATTGCCCTCTATTGTGTAGCCGTCGGCAACACCCGCATCGTTTACATCAAATTCGTCAAGCTTTGAAATATCGTGCAGTATAGCACCTGCAAGCAAAAGCTCACGATCAATAAACGGGTACACATTACAAACGCCCTCACAAAGACGAACTATTGACAGGGTGTGCATAAGCAGTCCGCCGCGAAGCGCATGGTGAAGCTTGAATGCCGCCGGCCAGAAAAGCAAATTTTCACGGTTATCGGCAAGCATTGTAGTAACGAGCAGCTTTAAATTATTATCTGTAAAGCCGTTTGCAATATTCATAAGCTCTTCATACATTTGCTCACTACTATAACCGCTGCTACGAACAAAATCCTCAATGCGAACATTGTCGGATTCTATTGTTGGTCTTATTCTCTCAATTCTGAGTTGGTCAGCGCCGTTATACTGCGAAATGGTGCCGCGGATTTTTACAAGATCATTAGCCTTATATTCGCCGTGCTCTGACGGCACATAGCGCCAAAGCTTGCCGTTTATTTCGCCCGTGCTGTCGCCTAAGGTGAAATCAAGATACGTGTCGCCCTTTGAAGAGGTTTTTGTTTCAACGCTTTTTACAAGGCAGTAGCCGTCAACACGGCCTTGATTATCGACAGGTGTAAAATTCATAACTATTTTCCTTTACAGTTTATTGTCCCGTGAAATCACGGTCAAAGGTTATTACACAAATGTAGGTTTTATCGGCTTTATGAGCCGCTTGACAGATTGTGTCATTAAGCTCGTTTTCTGAAAGCTTTAAATCGGCAGGTACAACCACATCAAAAATTAAGTTTGTGCGTGTGTCACCTGCGGGTGTCATTCTAAAATCGTGCAGTGTAAGCTTTGTATCAATTTCTTTTAAAATGTTTACCATTGTGTCGCGTGCGGCGGCTACCGACTCGTTATCGGTGTCAATGGGGTCCATATGTATTACCAGATTAACGCCGAATTTTTCTTGAATTAGTTTCTCGCAAATGTCAATTTTTTCGTGGCAAGCAACTATATCGATGCCCACCGGCACCTCAACATGCACCGATGCAAACTGACGACCGGGGCCATAGTTATGCACAATAAGGTCGTGAATACCGTTAAATTCATCAAAGCTTAAAATGGTATCGTTAATATCTTTTATAAGCTGACTGTCGGGCGGACCGCCTAAAATCTCATCAAGGGTGTCACGAGCCGAGCAAAAGCCCGACCACAATATAAACAGCGCCACCCCTATTGCCATAACTGCGTCGAGGTTAAAGGGCAGTTTGACAAGGCTTGTTACAACGGCAGCCACCAATATTGCCGCTGTGGCAATACAGTCATTAAGGCTGTCTTTTGCCGTCGCTATAAGCGCCGACGAATCGATTATTTTGCCGATTTTTTTATTAAACAAAAACAACCACAATTTTATAACAATAGAAATCACAAGTATTGCTATTGCGGTTTTTGAAAAAACAGGAGATGTGGCGCCGTCAATTAAAGCGGTAACGGAATTTTTAAGCAGTTCAAAGCCTACAAGCAGTATCAAAAACGATACTATAAATGCCGAGATATATTCCATTCTTCCGTGACCGAATGGATGGTCGCGGTCGGCAGGCTTGTTTGCGAGCTTAAAGCCGATAAGTGTTACCACCGAAGAGCCTACATCGGCAAGATTGTTAAAGCCGTCAGCGGTAATCGAAAGACTGCCGCCGATAAGACCAATAACAATTTTAATGACACTCAGCAGAACGTTTGCGGCAATGCCCACCGCGCTGCCAAGGTTTCCGTATGTATTGCGAACAGCAACCGACTTGGTGTCGGTACTGTTTTTAACAAATAATTTTACAAGTAGTGCGGTCAATAGGGTTTTCTCCTTTGCTGAAAAGATATTCCAAGCAATATGTTATTTTTTAATAATTTTTTCGATTGGGTAGGTTACCACCCAAATAACAGCCATTAAAATAGGTGTCACTATCGACAACGCAATGCACACCACGCGTGAAATCTCACCCAGAATTGTGTAAGAAGAATATAAGCAACCGAATAAAGAAATACCCAAAATCAAAATTGCGGCAATATACAGCGTTTTAATGCGAATGGTGAACACGAGCTTTTTATCTGATTTTTTATGCGTTTTAATGTTTAAAAAGATTCTTACTGCCAAAAGTAAAACAGCCACCGCAAGACAGAGCCACATTCTACCCTTTAAAACCAATAGTGTAAAGATGCAATAAAGTATTGCGCTTAGCGCGAGCTCTAAAGTGCGCTCGGCGGTTATAAATTTAAAGTATTGCAATAATCTATATGAGTTTTGCTGCAGTGTTTGCAAATGCCCGTAAAGTGAACATATTCCGCCTGCTGCAAGCAAAAATATTGAAACAAAAGTAATATACGGCATAACTTTACCCCTTGAAATTTACATACACAAATATTATATCATTTAATTTTATATATTACAATAGCATTTTTTATGTGTAAACGGTAAAAATATACGGGGGTGTTTTTTTGAAAAATATAAAACAAAATTTAAAGTCAGCGTCATTTGGTGTGGCAGTCGGACTTGTAAACGGTGTGTTTGGCGCCGGCGGCGGTATGCTTGCGGTGCCGCTGCTCAAAAAATGCGGACTTGACCAAAAGTCTGCTCATTCAAATGCGGTAGCAGTAATATTGCCGATAACAATTTTAAGCGCGGTACTCTATCTCGTGAAAGGAACCGTTAATTTAAACGACAGCTTTGCCTATATACCCACAGGGCTTGTCGGCTCGGTTATCGCAACCTTTCTGCTTAAAAAATTTTCAAATAAGTGGCTGCAAAAAATTTTTGCCACCTTTATGATTTATGCAGGCGTTCGCCTGCTGATAAGATGAATATCGGCGCCCTTTTAGCAGGGCTATTCTCGGGAATCATAGGCGGTATGGGCTTAGGCGGAGGCGCTGTGCTTATAATTTATCTTAGCGTTTTTAAAGATGTTGAGCAGCTAAAGGCACAAGGCATAAATTTGCTTTTCTTTATACCGATTGCCCTTGTAGCCGTAATTATATATGCATTTAAAAAACAAATTAAGTGGAAATCAACTATACCAATTGCCATAGGCGGCATTTTAGGCGCGGCGGGCGGCTTCTTTTTAACCGACATTATAGGCGGAAATTTTACGGCAAAGCTGTTTGGGGGATTTTTAATATTACTCGGAATAAAAGAAATATTTTCCAAACAAGCAAAAGGCTCTTGAAAGTGCTTGACAGCCGTGCTATAATAAAATCGAATAAATGTTCGGCGAGGTGTTTAAGATGGAAAAAGCTCCATTAACCCCAAAGCAAGAGGCTGTTTATAACTTTCTTGTTAAAAAAATGCAAAACGGTATTCCACCCAGTGTTCGTGAAATTTGTGCTGCTACGGGCATTAAGTCGACGTCAACCGTTCACGCTATACTCGGCGTGCTTGAAGAACAAGGATATATTTTGCGCGACGCAAAGTATTCTCGTGCAATCAGACTTGAAAATAATTTCGACGCCTCTATGGTGCCGCTTGTTGGCCGTGTTACCGCAGGTCAACCGATTTTAGCGGTAGAACAGATTGAGGATTATATACCCTACCCCACAAAAGACGCCGAAGGCCTTTTTGCTTTAAAGGTTGTAGGCTTTAGTATGCGCGATGCGGGAATTTTGCCCGACGATATTGTAATCGCAGATAAAAACGCTCCCTGCCGTAGCGGCGATATAATTATCGGTATGGACGGCGACGAGGCCACCGTTAAACGCTTGCTTATAAAAGACGGTCAAGTAATATTTATGCCCGAAAACCCCGATTTTTCACCCATCTACCCCGAAAAGCCAATGGTGCTCGGCAAGGTTGTGGGTAGCTTTAGAAAGTATTAAGGTGCGTCGCATGAAACAAGTAGAAATATTTACCGACGGCGCCTGCTCGGGCAACCCTGGCCCTGGCGGCTGGGGCGCGGTACTGCGTTATAACGAACGCGAAAAAGAGCTTTCGGGCGGCGAAAAAAACACCACCAACAACCGTATGGAGCTAACCGCAGTTATAAAGGCGCTCGAACAATTAAAGGAGCCTTGTAAGGTTTTACTTACTACCGATTCAAAATACGTATCAGACGGAATAAATCAAGGTTGGGCGCAGTCGTGGCAAAAAAACGGTTGGCGCAAGGCCGATAAAAAACCCGCACTCAACCCTGATTTGTGGGAAAGACTTTTAGAGCTTTTAAAAATTCACGATGTCACTATCAACTGGGTAAAGGGCCACGCAGGTCACCCCGAAAACGAACGCTGCGACGCGTTAGCAGTAGCGTTTTACAAGAACTTGTAAAACGCAGTTATATATTTATTTTATCTAAAAAGAGTGAGGAATAGTTTCCTCACTCTTTGTTATTGGTCTCTTGCGGAATGTTCTCTTGTCCAAAAATAAGATTATCTCCTGATTCTTTGTCGATTATGTCAGACAGTTTCCAGTTTTCGCCGCAACGCATAAGCTGCCAGAACTCTTTATGCTTTTTCAATGTTTTACTTGTATCATACATAGAATCGTTTTCAAGTGCAGACCACTCAATATAAAACCATATGTGATCACAAGCATCGTCATAACTGTCAAATACACCAACAGGACGTGCATCAAGTAGTTTTACATATTTAAGCTCGCAACTTTGTTGCCGCATTTCTGCCCACGCTTGTTGTGTTTTAAGTTTTTCCGACATAGCCTCTGTCACAAACTGATTTGCAGCATCTAAATTATATTGCGACCAAGCATTTTTTACGGCGAAAAAAACACGCTTAAATCGTGGCATAATATTTTTAAACTTCCATGCACTGTCTTTTTGGTCAAGCATATTCATTATTTTTTTGCTTGCTCGCGCAGATTTTGAAAGTTTTTGCTCATAAATTATATATGCTGTAATTGGCGTTCCACCATAGATTAAAATTTGAAGCAGTTGCATCAATATTCCCGAAGCATCATCTTCAGTCATAGGTTCTTCTTGTTGCTCTTCCTGATTATTTGAAGCACCAAAACCTCCGCCACCACCGGTATGCTGAGCAAAAACGCTGATATTCGTACATAACAACATCACTACCGCACAAAACATGCAAAACAAACTTAGCTTTTTCATTTTTTGCTCCTATTATATGTTTCAGTTATAAAATTTCTTTTTGCAAGTCCAATTGAAAATGCTGTAGCGCTACCTGCAGCAACCGCAAGATTTAAACAATCGGCATAGTCGCCACCTCTTAAACGCTCTGCTAAAAACGCGGCTACTGCACTATCGCCCGCACCTACGGCACTTATAACGTTACCTTTGGGCGCCGCTTGGGTATATGTTTCGCCATTTTCACAAACCAAAACCGCACCCTTGCTACCGAGCGTTACCATTACGTTTTGTGCGCCCATTTCTTGTAGCTTTTTGGCGTATGTTAACGCAGTGTCAAAATTTTCTATTTCTACGCCAAAAATTTGCCCGAGCTCGTGATGATTTGGTTTTATTAAAAATGGTTTATATTTTAGCGTGCCAAGCAATAAATCTCTTTCGGCATCCACTACAAATTCGATACCCTTGTTTTTTAGATGCTCAAGTATTGTTTCATAAATATTTTGCGGCAGTGTTTTAGGCACACTGCCCGACAGCACCAAAAAATCACCGTCACATAATTTATCTAACTTTATATACAGCTCTTTGATGTCTTGTTGTGATATATCAGGCCCTGCGGCATTTATGTCGGTATCGTTAAGCTTTACGTTTATTCGGGTATTGCCCGCAATTTTCACAAAATCGCAGTCGACACCCTTTTGTTTTAAGTGATTTTCAAGTGCTTCGCCCGTAAATCCGCCAACAAAACCTAGGCAAGTCGATCGAAACCCAAGTTCTTTTAGCACAAGTGACACATTTATTCCTTTGCCACCAAAATGGATTTGCTCGGTTTTTGTTCGGTTTACTGCGCCGAGTATCAAATCATCAACCGAGAGATAATAATCTATCGCAGGGTTAAAGGTTAAAGTATATATCATTTAATTATCTTACCTTTTCTTTTATCTTGCCGTAAAACTCTTGCTGCAACTTGGGAACAACAGTGTCCTTTTTCACCTTTGCAATTATTTCAGCAAGGTCATCCACTGCCGCAGCAATCGCAATTTCTCCCTTTTCTTTTGTTGCGGTGCTGGGCTCACCCGTAACATTCTTTGGCCATTTATCATACCACCAAAGTCCCGTATAAACGCGACTGCCCAAATCTGCCAACTCGCATTTTGGCATAATTCTTTCGGGCACTTTTTGATATTCAAGTTTTACACTGCCCGGAACCGTTGCCATTACCAAACTCGTTTCACGCTCGTCGGCATGACCGCCTCTTTCGGTATCCCAAATGTCAAGATTTGAAAAACGACCCTCACCGTAAGCAAAGCAACTGTATAAAGTATAGTCTACCTCGCGGTCAAGTTGCGACATTGCAAAATACTGCAAAAAGTTTGTGTTTCCGCCATGTCCGTTTACAATGAGGATTTTCTTAAATCCGTTACTTGCGATTTGGTCTAATAATTGCTCTAACATTTGGCAGAGTAAATCAGTTTTGAAGTTTATTGCTCCTGTAAAGCAGGCTGCCTCATGAATCTGTCCAAACCAATATGTAGGAAACACAACGCAATTTTCTTTTTGCGCCGCGCGAACACATATATCGTGACATACTAGTCCGTCTGTACCAAAAGGCAAATGGTCGCCGTGACGTTCAAGGCAACCTATCGGCAAAATGCAGAGCCTTTCTTCTTTTGCAAGTTTCTCAAAATCGGGTGGAGTTAAATAATCCCATCTTACTTCCATGTTTAAAACCTCACTTTGTATTGAACCAAACTGCCATCTTACTCTCTTCGGTCCAGAGTTTACCCGCCGAAGCGTAATCGGTAACGGTAAAGTATCCACCGTCGGTGGTGGGGATTTGAGCCTCAAACTCACAAGAGTAGGGCGCTGTTTTATTTTCAGAATATGCTATATCAATAAATCCGTCATCGTTTACCTTTACGCTTACGGCATCGTCAACGCTATAGCCAAGGCGATTTTCCTGTGCCAACATCAAAGGTCCACGCTGAATTGCAATATGATTTTTTGTGGATGGATGCTCGCGGTCAAAGGTAGGTATCATACAGTTTGCGCCCCAAATCACCTTGTTCATCAAAATTTGGCTACCATAAGGAATGGGGTAAATTGCACGAGCACGCATATCAAAACAAATTTCGATGGTGTCGCCCTTTTTCCATTTGCGATATATGCCAATGTAACCCTTTGTTGCGTTAATAACATTTCCGTTTACGTGTGCTACCGTGTTTTCGCTCCACTCGGGATTTCTTAAAAGAATTTCGAAATCGTCGGCGCAATCGGTATCAACGGTGATTTTTACCTTTTCGCCTACAGGATATGCTGTATCAAAGGTGAGCTTTACGGTTTTGCCGTTTGTAAGCGGCTGAGCCACCTCGCCCTTTTCATAAAGGTTTACAACGATACCCGAACGGCTTGTAAGCACTGCAGATTTCATAGCAACACCAATGCCTGCCGAGCCAATACAGATACAACAGCCGTAGTATCTACCGTCTTTAAACGGTTTAAGACCGCCCGTACCGTTGCCACGAATTCCGGGGGTAAGTGGACTGTAGCTGTCAAACGGCATTGGCACCATTGTAAGCTCGGGATACTGTTTTGCCGCCGTGGTATCAATAGCGCCGTCGGTATTAACCGCACCCAAATAGCCGTTATAAAGTGAACGCTCAAACGCGTCCATATATTTTGAATCACCGGTTATAAGATTAAGCTGATAGAAAAACTGCATAAGTGTAACGGTAACGCAGGTTTCTTGTGCGCGTGGGTCGCCGCGGTCAGGATTTGCCTGACGCACGGTCGAGTGGTCAAATAGCTCGTGTGTGCAACCCGCCGAGCCTATTACTGTAAAATCATCCTCTAAAATGCGGTTTGCAAAATTGATAATTGCGGTCAGGTGCTTCTTGTTTTGACGAATTCGGTAATACTCTAAAAGTCCTACAAAACAAGAGGTCATTTCATACGCCTTTGTTACAGGGTACTGATAAGGGTGCAGTTCGTTACGGTATGCGAGTTCAAATACATTTTCAACGTCCATACCGCCGCAAGCAACGATATACTCGGCAAAATCTAAATACTTTTCTTCTTTCGTAAGTGAATAAAGACGAACAATAGGCTCTAAAATAGATGAAGAATTAAGTCCGCGCCAGTGACGTGTAAGACGGGTTATAAGAAGCTTACCCTCAGCTTGCCAGCCGATACGCTCTGTAAGATAATCCACCTGTTTTTTCATACAGTCGATTACCTTTTGATTAAACTCTTTATCGTCAGAAATTTCTATAAAATACTGCATACCTAAAAGCACGTATTTGCGGCTCCAAAGATCCCAGCCGTCGTATTCTTTTTCTACGCTATAGGTGCTGATGCGTCCAAGCTCATCCTGACCTTCTACCAAATCGTTAACGGTGGCTTTAAGAACGTTAAAAAGCTCTTTATCTTTTGAATAGCTATATACAAAACAAGCGCCACGCATCATCTTGCCCCAAAATTCACCGCGCCAACCGGCGTCGTGGTCATCGGGAGTGCCACGGAATTGCTCTACGAATAAACGCCACATATCAGCATCACGCAGCTGCATATCGGTAATAAGGTTTAGGCTACGATGGAGCCAACCCTCATACTTAGCGGTACGGTCTATATCAAAAAACTTATCGGTATCATTTCTTGGAAAATTTGCAGTAAACTGTTTATACACATTCATTTTAAAGCCCCCGTTCTTAAAATTAATATAATATATATTTTTTTAAAAGTCAATTAAATCGGGTGTGTTAAAATAAAATAGGTAGAAAATAATAAAATTATGTGCTATAATTGACAAATCTTAAGAAGGAGGCGGTAAAATGAAGTTTAAAGAGTTTTTCACAAAGCCTTGTGTTTTAATTATAGTTAGCGCAATTTTATCGGCGTTACCGCTTACTTTTTCGCAGTTGTTTTTTATTTCTTGGGTTTCATTTATTCCGCTGTTTTATATAGTAATTAACCGCAGTAGCGATAAATTTCGTTTTGCTCTTGGTCGAGGTTTTTTATTTGGTTTTATATATCACCTGTGCATTTATTATTGGTTTTTATGGTTTTATCCACTCGACTTTGCTGGGCTTTCGGGCGGTGCATCGATAGCGGTGGTGTTGCTGGCTGCGGTTGGTATAAGCGCAGTGCACGGCGCACTTTGGTGCATACCCTTTATAATTTGTTATATAGCTCGCAAAATCAGCAATAATCAGTTTCTTTTAACCTTTGCGGCTATAATCGGCATAATAAGCGCCGAAAAACTGACAACTATCAGCGAGCTTTCGTTTCCTTGGGCAAGGCTTTCACTCGGGCAGTATGAGGCTACCGCTTTAATACAATCAGCCTCAATTTTCGGCATTGATGGGGTTGATATGTTAATACTTACAGTAAACGCACTGCTGACAATCTGCATTATATCTCGTTCTAAAAAGCGCGCCCTTGCCGCTATTGCCGCAGTCGGTATATTTGTTGCAAATCTTGGCTTTGGAATAATCAGAATTAACACCGCAAAGGTCGGTAATGCCATTAATATAATGACCGTTCAAGGCAGCGTTGAGCAGTCGGAAAAATGGTCAGACGACGGTGATGAAATTTGTTATGACGTTTATTCTTCACTGACAAAAGAAAATATTACCGACAGCACCGACCTGGTTCTTTGGCCTGAAAGCGCTGTGCCAAAGGTATATAAAAACGAAGGCTCTTTAAAGCAATACAAAAAGCTCTCTAAAGAAATTGACACACCTATAATTGCAGGGGTTTTGTTAAGAAACGGCGGACTGCACACCAACAATGCTGCGCTGATTACAAAAGACGGTGTCAAGACAAGCTATGCCAAAAGGCAGCTTGTTCCATTTGGCGAATATATGCCCTATCAAACTACGCTTTCAAAGCTGTTCCCTGTTTTGACCGACCTTAATATTATAGAAGACGATTATGTTTCGGGCAACAGCACCGCCATTATGGATGTAAAAGGCGGCAAAATCGGCAGCATGATTTGCTTTGAGAGCACATACCCCAAGCTCACGCGGCAAAGCACGCTTGACGGCGCCGAGCTGCTGGTTGAAGTTACAAACGACTCGTGGCTAAAGGATTCACCCGCTATGCATCAGCACCTGGCTCACGGCGTTTTTCGTAGCATAGAAAACGGACGGTATCTTGTGCGAAGTGCAAATTCGGGTATATCGGCGGTAATTGATAACCGAGGCAAAGTTTTAAAAACACTTGCGCCAAATGTTCAAGGTGTAATAAAAGATACTGTATATTTTAGTGACGAGCAAACACTGTATACCATTACGGGCGACATACTTTTTCCGTTATGCTGTGTAACGCTTTTAGTTTGGATTATAATTTTGTATATCAAAAAGATAAAAACGGTAGATAGGTAATTGCCAATCTACCGTTTTAAATTTCAATTATTCATCAACACAGAGAACCGTCCCCTGTGTTCCGCGTCCCCTGTGTTCCCCCCTGTGTTCCCTGTTCCCGTTTTAGTTTAATTCAAAAACAACATCTTCTGTTATACTGTATTCTACTCCATCGGTATCTTTCACATCTATTACAATAGGTATGGTTAATTCAACTTTATCGCCTGTAAATATGTTAAAGCGTGGTCCTTCTTCGAATATGCGATAATCAACCAGCACATCTCCGAAAGCATCTTCTACATATTTGTCTACTCTTTGCAAAAAGTCATCGATATTGAAATTTTTAATTTCTATGTTTTCGTATTTTCCGACATTGTTAATATGATACCATCTAAATTCTCCTTTTGAATTCAAGGCGATACCAATACTATCTGATGTACGAATCCCGTTGATGGATTTAAAGAATGTATAAATATATCGATCAGCAACATCGATTTCATATACTTGAACAGTATCATATTTATAATCAGGTGCTATCCCTTTAAGGAATTTTTTTGCAAGATTTTCAGAATGCTTATTTTCGTTATCAAAAACTTTTATCGGTTTTTCAGCTTTACAAGAAATAATACCACCCGTTGATGAAATATCAACTTCTATATCACTGTTTTTGAAAGTATCGTAATCTTCACCTGTATATTGATTTCTTTCACTTTGGTAATATGGCACACTTTTATGCTCTACTCCAAAAAGATTTAAATTTTTACTTTCGATATTGTTTTTTGTATATGCCTCAAATTTGGAAACCTTATCAAACGAATATTCTTTTTCAACGGTTGAAACGTTATCGTTCGAACCTACAAAACTCATTTTTGCAGATTGAAAATCCACGTTAATTACAGTTTTCTGGTTTTGTGTGTCATCTTTAATTTCATCAACCGTGCTTTTATTTTCATCATCGTTTAGCTTTATTTCAACCGTTGATATCTCTGATATTTGTTGGTTATCAGAGCTTGTTGATATGTTTGTTTTGCAAGAACATAAAATAAACATACTTATTATCAAAATGCAAACTAAATATTTTTTCATAAAAACACTCCTTTTCAGCGTGATATTTTTGTTATGATACTAACTTTTGAGTTGTGCTACCAGCA
>JAZQFX010000032.1:0-5696 GCA_045539695.1 Acutalibacteraceae bacterium | reverse complement strand
AGCGTTCTTCTATGGTAAGATGAGTGTAGTTCATGCAAATCTCTCCTTTGTAGTTTGGTGTGTGGTAACTCTATTCTACCAGAGATTTGTATGAACTTCCATTTTTATTAAACTGTTGCACTTGATAGTATAACTCACCTTGCATCAAAAAGCTGACCAAGTTTCTCTTGGTCAGCTTTTATTATAATTATAAAAAAACCGACGGAATTACCGTCGGTTTTGAAATTATTAGTCGTTGCTGTAAGGAAGTAAAGCAACCTGACGAGCACGCTTGATAGCGGTAGTCAGTTCACGCTGATGCTTAGCGCAAGTGCCGGTTGTTCTGCGGGGCAAAATCTTTGCACGCTCAGAAACATACTTGCGAAGGCGAGCTACATCCTTATAATCAATTGCTTCTACACGGTCAGCGCAAAAATGACAAACCTTTTTGCGTGGCTTTCTGTGAAGCGGTCTATCTGTCTTTTCCATCGAAAAGTTCCTCCTTTAATTAGTTTTAGAAGGGCAAATCGTCATCCATACCGCCAATTTCTGCAAAATCGCTAACATCAGCGTTGCTGAAAGCGGCAGGCTCATTACCTGTGGGCGCTGCAGCACCGTCACGTTTTGACTCAACAAATTGAGCGTTATTTACTATAACCTCAAAAGCTGTACGGTTATTTCCGTTCTTGTCTTGATATCTACGAGTTTGTATTGAGCCTTCGATACCAATTAAATTACCCTTTTTAAAATATTTGGTGATAAATTCAGCGCGCTGACGCCAAGCAACAATGTTGATAAAGTCAGTCTGCTGTTCTTCACCTGCACGATAGTTGCGGTTTACAGCAATGGAAAACGTTGTAACGGGTGTACCGTTTTGTGTTGTTTTGAGCTCAGGGTCTGCTGTGAGACGACCTGTTAACACTACGAGATTAAACATTTTTAAATTCCTCCATTACTTTCTTATTACCATAATGCGAAGAACGCCTTCGGTAATGCGTGCAATACGCTCGAGCTCTGCAGGTAATGACGGCTCGCAGGTCATTGTTGTGAAAACATAGTAACCTTCAGTTTCATCGTTGATAGGATATGCAAGTCTGCGTTTACCCCATTCGTCAACATTTTCAACTGTGCCGTTTTTTGCGATAAGGTCATTAAACTTTTCTTTAAGTGCATTTACAGCTTCGTCGCCGTTAGCAACTGAAAAAACAAGTGCTACCTCATACTTATTGGCCATTTGTTGCACCTCCTTCTGGTCTAGTGGCTCCGCGTATTTTACGCGGGGCAAGGAACTAAAATTGAGCAAAATCTCAATTAGCGTCTAACATTATAACATAAAATTAAAATTTGTCAACTTTTTTATTAAATCCAGTTGATTTTTATACCTTATTATAATATAATTAACGCGAAAAAGCTAAAAGGAGAATTTGATTTATGCTACTTGCTATTGACATAGGCAATACAAATATCACCCTTGGTGCGTATGATAACGATGTTTTGTGCTTTACAGCACGTCTTGCAACAATGCACGGAACCACTTCTGACCAATATGCTGTTGAAATTAAAAACATTTTAGAGTTACACGGTTTAAATCACGCCCGCATCGAAGATTGTATAATATCTTCTGTTGTGCCTTCGGTTGGTAGTGCTGTATGTAACGCTGTATCAATGCTTTGCAACATTGTTCCACTTGAATTGGGTCCCGGTGTAAAAACCGGTCTTAACATTAAAATAGATAATCCAGCTCAACTTGGCGCAGACTTGGTTGCCGGTGCAGTCGGTGCCATAAGCGAATATACTCTTCCCTGCGTTGTTATTGATATGGGTACAGCGTCTACAATAAGTGTAATAGACCGTAACGGCGCATATTTAGGTGGTGTAATTTCTGCGGGCGTTCGCCTTACACTAAAGGCTCTTACAGAAAACACTGCTCAATTGCCGGCTATTGACATTTCGGCTCCAAAATCGGTTATAGGAACAAATACAGTTGATTGTATGAAATCAGGTCTTATATACGGCACTGCGGCTATGATAGACGGCTTGCTTGACCGAATTCAAGAAGAACTTGACGAAATTCCTACAATTGTTGCTACTGGTGGGCTTTCAAAAGACATTATTGTTCATTGTAAAAATGAGATAATCTATAACGCAAATCTATTACTTGACGGTTTGCGTGAAATATATGAAAAAAACAGATAATACGAGGTGCTTATCATGTTGAAACAAGAGCTTTTAAATCGCAGTTTACCCGAGCTTCGTTCTCGCGAAGAAATGGTTGAAATTATGCAGCGTGAAGTGTATGGTTATCTGCCAAAGAACAACTTCACTTGGTCAGTTTCAGAGCCTAAAAACATTGAGATTCGCTATGATAAAGGCAATGTAATTCATTCTTGTGTTGATTTTACACTTACTAACGAGTACGGTAGTCATACCTTCCCTGTTCATCGCCTTTTACATCAAGACGGCAAATCACACCCAGTTATTATTTGTATTAATATTGATAAGCGTGTACCTGACAAATATTTTCCAATAGAAGAAATTACCGAACAGGAATTTGACATCATTACATATTGCTATACCGACATAACAAGTGATAATGGTGATTTTACAACCGGTATTGCGCCACTTGTTTTTCCAAACGGCAGAACAAACGATACTGATTGCGGCAAGATTGGTCTTTGGGCATTTGCTAATATGCGTGTGCTTGATTATGTTCTTACACTTCCTAACACCGACGCAAAAAATATTGCAATTCTTGGTCACTCACGACTTGGTAAAACTGCGCTATATACAGGTATGATGGACGAGCGTTTTACTTTTGTCTTCTCAAATAATGCTGGTTGTGCCGGTGATGCAATTGCCCGTGGTGGTTCGGGTCTTCCAGATGCTGACGGTAATTTTGCTGTTGAAAAAGAATATCGTGGTGAAACAATTGAAGTTATCACGCGTGTATTTCCTTATTGGTTTTGTGAAAACTATAAAAAATACGCCGAGCAAGGTTACGGCACCAATTTTGACCAGCACTTTATTATTGGCAGCATAGCTCCTCGTAATGTTTGTGTAAACGCTGCCGAGCTTGATTACTGGGCTGACCAAAAATCGCAACAGCTTTGTTGTATGGCAGCATCTAAAGTATGGGAAAATATTGGACTTGACGGTATCGAAGATTGTAACCACTACCTTACACCTGGTGAAAGACTTATTCAAGGTAATGTTGGATTTTTTATGGCACCAACTAAGCATTTCTTGTCACGTCACGCTTGGAATAACTATATGGAGTTTATGCGTAGACATTTGAATAAATAATTGGAGGAAATTCTTATGTTAAAACAGGAACTTTTAAATCGAAATCTTCCACCTCTTCTTTCACGTGAAGAAATGGTTGAGATTATGCAGCGTGAAGTTTACGGATACTTACCAAAAAATGATTTTGAATGGTCTGTTGCAAATTATAAACGCAAAGATGGTCGTTTGGCTAAAGGTAACGTTATATACTCAACAGTAGATTTTACACTTACAAATGATAACGGTAGTCATACTTTCCTTATTCATCAGTTTTTACACACTGACGGAGAAAAGCACCCTACATTTTTACATATTGCAGGCAGATACCCCGGTAACTTTGTTCCCGAAGAAGAAATTGTTGAAAACGGATATAACCTAATCATTTTTGTCTATACCGAAATCACAAGTGATGACGATGACTTTACAACCGGTATTGCACCTCTCGTTTTTCCAAACGGCAGACATAATAACACCGACTGTGGCAAAATTGGTCTTTGGGCATTTGCTAATATGCGTGTTCTTGACTATGTTCTTACATTAGATTGTGTTGATGAAAAAAATATCGCTATTGTGGGTCAATCAAGACTTGGTAAAACCGCCTTGGTTACAGGTATGTTAGATGAAAGATTTGCTTTTTCACTATCCAACAATGCAGGCTGTGCCGGAGATACACTTTCACGAGGTAATTCGGGACTTCCGGATGCTGACGGCAATTTTACGGTAGAAAAAGAATTTAGAGGTGAAACAGTCGAAAGAATTACCACTGTATTCCCCTATTGGTTTTGCAAAAATTATTTAAAATATGCCAAGCAAAATTTCGGCACCAATTTTGACCAACACTATCTTGTGGCAAGTATTGCACCCCGTAATGTGTGTGTTACTTCTGCCGAGCTTGACTATTGGGCCGACCAAAAAGGCGAACAGCTCTGTTGCCTTGCCGCAAGTGATGCTTGGGAAAAATTTGGTTTTGTAGGCTTGCAAGAGTGTGACCATTATTTGACCCCCGGTGAAAAACTACTAAACGGCAACATCGGTTACAGTATGACACCAACAACCCACTTTTTATCGCGTCATGCATGGATTAACTATATGGAATTTATGCGTATTCACAGACATAACTGATTTTTTCAGTAAATATAATATGTCAAAATTTTATGAACTGCACCACTTTGGGCAGTATCGGAGGTAATTTTATGACAAAAACAAAAAAACAGGATAGCATCTATAAAATGGTGCTCATTGCAATGTTCATCGCCTTAATGTTGGTAATGAACTTCACCCCTATCGGCTACATAACCGTAACGGGCGCATTCTCTATTACCCTAATGACCATACCCGTGGCATTGGGCGCTGCTTGTACCGGCATATCCGGTGGAACAATTCTTGGTTTTGTATTTGGGCTTACAAGCTTTTTACAAGCATTTGGAATTGGTTTTATGATTGATCCAAGCGCTGGACCTTTATTTAATGAAAATCCGTTTGGCTATACCGTAACATGTTTTGTGCCAAGAATATTAACGGGTCTTATTGCAGGACTTTGTTTTTCGCTCTTTGAAAAAAAAGGAAAAACAAATTTATTGGCTTTTGGTATTTCATCTGCAATAGTTCCCATCTTAAACACAGCGTTATTTATGTCGTCATATGTTTTGTTTTATTCTAACACTTCATTTGGTGGCGCTGTTATGGCAGTATTACTGACTATACTTACAATAAATTTCTTGGTTGAATTACTCATTACAACCATTGCAGGAACAACAATCAGTAAAGTAGTTTATTCGCAAGTAAAAAAATTTAAAAAATAGGCTTTAACACCGTTCATTTTAGTAGTGAACGGTGTTTTTAGTGCACATTTACCACATTTATTGTAACATTTTGTGTTTTTGTTTAAAAAATGTTCAAATTTACAATTTTTGCAAAAAAACTCTTTATTTTTTTGAACTTTTTTGATATAATTTCTAAGATACCATAGATATGGGTATAATTATGTTAAAATTGGATTTTAAATCCATAAATTATTAGGAGGTTGATTCGCAATGAGTCACAAGTATGTTTACCTTTTTAGCGAAGGCGACGCATCAATGCGTGAGCTTCTTGGCGGTAAGGGTGCTAACCTTGCAGAAATGACCAAAATCGGTCTTCCTGTTCCACAGGGTTTCACTGTTACTACTGAGGCTTGCACACAGTACTACGAAGATGGCAGAAAGATTAACGATGATATTCAGGCACAAATTATGGAATACATCGACAAAATGGAAGGCATCACCGGTAAGAAATTCGGTGACAAAGAAAATCCATTGCTCGTTTCTGTTCGTTCAGGTGCACGCGCTTCTATGCCCGGTATGATGGATACCATTCTTAACCTTGGTCTTAATGAAGACGTTGTTGAAACAATGGCTGCAAAGAGCGGTAACGCTCGTTGGGCTTATGACTGCTAC
>JAZQFX010000031.1:0-51690 GCA_045539695.1 Acutalibacteraceae bacterium | reverse complement strand
GACATTTATCTTAACGACGTTAACGGTCCTATGTGGGCTGATAAGGTTGGCTGTAACCAGTGGTATACACAGCGTACAACACAAAGCTACGCTAACTTCAAGAACTCTGTTCTTGACGGCGACGGCCACATAATTTACGGTCTTTTCTATGATCACACAGGTCCTCAGCCCGAATATGTTCGTGTAGGTCTTATTCCACAGCTTGGTGTAGGATGCACAATTAAAAACATTGCTATGTCGCAGGCATATATCAATATGAACCTCGATATCAACGAAGATCACGCAGGTGTAATTGTAGGCTGTGTTGATAACTGGAACGGCACTAACTGGCCAATGGACCCTAAGGGCGCTTCTGCTAATGCAGTAAAGAGACAGGATCCTGAATTCCAGGCACAGCAGCCAAAGATTATTAACTGTATGGCAGATTCTTCTTGCTATATATCTGCCCAGTATGCAGGTGGTCTTGTAGGTACCGCAAGCGGTTGTATCCTTATGGATACCTGCGGCTTCTACGGTTCTATCAAAAAGAACGCTGACAACTATTATGGCGGTACACTTATCGGCTTGGAATGGGCTAACGGCTGCACAATTATTGATTGTACATCTTTACCACTTTGTGGTACTCAGGCAATGGGCGGTAACGCAGGTCAAACCTGGAGATCAGGTACTGCCGAATACATCACAATCACCTGGAAAGATGTTTATTATTTCTCAAAAACACTTCAGCGTCACATTGATTCAGGCATTGTAAGAATTGTTAGTCCTGATGATCGTGTTGGCGATGCTGCAGTTAAGGCAATGCCGGGTCTTGATTGGGTAGATGAATTTGATCAAGATTATTATGATGAAGACCTTCTTGGTTACACCCATCCATTTGCTGATGAAGATGCCGTAAAAGAAGGCGACGCTACCACATGGATTGCGCCTAATGATGCTCCACCTATTCCTTCAATCTTTACTAAGCATCGCACTATGGAGCAGCTTTTGGAACTTATTGTTACAGAATTCACCCCACCAAACGTAACAGTTTCATTTATGACAAACACTGATGAAGTAACTGTTCCCGATATGGTAGGTCCTATGTATTCAAAACTTACATTACCTACTATTACACGTGACGGTTTCGAATTTACAGGCTGGTATGTATTTGAAGATATTACAATGGAATATCCGAAGGATTACTTCCCACCAAGAGATTTGCAGTTGTTTGCAGGCTGGAAGGCAACAGGTGTTGTTCAAAACTTTGAAAACTATACCGACACACTTTGGGATTACGACGGCGATTATTGGCGTCTTAACAAGCCGGGTGCAAAGGGCGGTTACAAGAACGCATATGTTCGTAACGGTGCAAGATCTATGCATCTGCTTGACACCAACACCGAGCCCGCTGCATTCTTAGTAAATTACGAGCAGATGTTAGAGCCCGGTCAGGCTTACACTATTAAATTCTGGGTAGCAACCGATAAAGAAAATAATCCTGCTACCTTGCTTACATTAGTTCATAACGAAAAACCTGTTTATCTTGATACCGCGGTTGCTGCCGAAAATATGGCAGTTGCAACCGGTCTTAAGGTTGGCGAGTGGGTTCAGTATTCTTACTCATTTACCGCGCAGACCAAGTGGGTATCAATTCAGGCAACAGGTGGCTCAAGCCTTTATTTTGATGATATTGTAATCGGTAAGATTGACGGTACACTCAACGGCGGCAAGCTTATTGGCATTGGTACCGGCAGTGCAGGTGGTGTGTTGTCACCAAGCACAGGTGATGCTGTTACTGTTGCAGCGCTCATCTCTGCAATAATGGCTTGCGCAATTGTTGCAGTAATTTCCAAGAAGAATCTTGCTGAAGTTATTGACTAATTAAGAAAGGATGGGTTATATGAACAAAATTTCTTTGAAGCAGATTATTTGTTTTCTTCTTGCGATTTTAATGCTGTTCTCAACCGTTGGTTGTAAGCAAGAAAAGAAAAAGAAGAAGAAAAAGGTTATCATTAAGCAACAGGTTATTGTTCAAAATCCTGATGATGATAGCAATAATCAAAACAATGCTCCCATTATTGTTCCAGGTGATACTGAACCCGAACCCGAGGAAGAAGAAAAGGGCTTGTCTGAACGTCCGCTTCCTCAGATTGCTGAAGATTATCAGTATGTAGATTGGAAGGAACCCTATGTTCCGGAATTTGACTATGACTATGCTTCACTTAATATTACTGATGATTATGTTATAGTTTACGCTCTTGAAGAGTGGGATAACCGTAAGGAAAGTCTCAATAGAGACGGTAGCGATCGTTACATCAACACCACAGGCTTTGCGCGTCTTGCTGCATACGACTTGCAGAGATATTTTAAAGACAAACTTAACCTTAAGCTTGATGTTCAAAAGGATACTGCAGTTGCTGCCGATGCCAAGAAAATTTTGGTAGGCGATACCGCATATTACAAATCAAGCCTTGCTGATAATGAATTCGCAGTAAAGGTAAAAGGTAATGACCTTGTTATTGAGGGCGGTCACTTTGCTATGGTCACCAAGGCTGCAAAGTGGTTTGAATCTATTGAGGTTAAGCCGGGCAAGGTTGCAACACTTAGCGGTAAGGGTGAAGACTTTAAATCACAGGTAACACTTAACGGCATCACATACGACTATGTATGGGGTGACGAATTTGACGGCTATGAGTTTATTAACGGTGAAAGCTGGGGTCAATCATCATTCGGTGACGAGCGTTCTGACGACTTTGTTTCGGTAATGGAAGATCCGTATTTCCACTATGTAGAAGAAGGTAAGCTTCGTCTTACTGCTGACCGCTACTATGATGAGGGTAACGCTGCATTTGGTTATGCTTCATCGGGTGATACTAACACCGAGGGTAAAATGCACTTTAGAAACGGTTACTTCGAGTTCCGTGCGCGTTTGCCTTACAGACGTGGTGCATTCCCTGCAATCTGGACAATGTCTACCAATGCTCCTAAGACTCTGCCAAACTATGGCTTTAATGACGGTTTCGGCGACATAAGCAAGGTTTATTGGACAATTGAGTTCGACTTGTTTGAGAGTTTTGCTGACGCCGATCATATGACCACCACAATTCATAAGTGGTATAATGAACAAAACAGTAGCTCAATTCAGATTCCCGATGCAAAGATACCGCTTACTGATGATCAAGTTAAGGAACTTAATCAGCGCGCGTATGATTACCACTATTATAGTTGGGCTAACGATACTCACAAATCTAACTTTATGATAGACAATGATTATTTAGATAAATACGCTATCAAGGTTGGCGATAGATATGCCATTGACTCAAGCATTTTGACCAACGATAAGCTTGATGAAGACGGTAATGTTGTTGGTAAAGAGTTTGTTTATTATCCAATTTATCTTGTAGGCGACCAGTATGAAGACGGCAGAATCAATTTATTTGATTACCAGAAGAGACCGTTTACCAATATGACCATCACGGGTAATACCCACGCATATTCATTCACCTACCCGTCAACAGGTAGTGATAATATCACCGGTACTGTTACTGATGGATTATATGACTGGGCTTGGTACTTTGATGATGTAGAAAATCTTAACAAAGAGTATCACGTTTATGCGTTCCACTACACAAGTGATCACTGTTCTGTATTTATTGACGGCACTAAGTTCCTTGACTTTGACTGGGATCCTGCATATGACCTCTTTGATGCAAACGGTGACGGTCATATCGAGGACATAACTGCTGATGCAAACGGTGTTTCTAACAACGGTGTTGGATATAACCTCTGGCATTGGTTCCTTATCGACTGTATGATTTACACACCTAACAACTTCAAGATTGACGAAGCTCGTAAGCTCGTTAAGGGCGACTATCCGTTCAATCTTTACATTGACTGGGTACGCTGCTATCAGGATTTGGATGATCCTTCACAGGCTCTCTGGTTCCCGAACGGCGCAGGCGATAACGCTCAATAAAACATTAAAAACAGACCCGAAAGGGTCTGTTTTTTTGCATATAAAGAATTGCATATTCGTTTTTTGTCAATACTATTTTTGGTGATTAATGTGCGGACTAATTTATATGCTAAGATTTTTGCATCGCGCGCGGTGCTTTCTTTTTTTGTTGTTATGCTACTATTATTGTCGTGTATATTGCGTGTTGCGGTAATTGCTATTGGCAATTACGATAATGTAGCATTTGAACAATCGTTATATAGAATAAATATATCACGTCTTCGCGGAACAATTTATGACTGTAATATGGTACCACTTACCAACAATCACTCAAAAATTATTGCTGCAGTATCACCAACCCCTAAAGGTGTTATGGCAATTAGCAGTTGCACTGATGGTGATGCACTTGAAGGCGCACTTGAATTATTAAAGACTGACAATCCTGCAATTTGCACCGTTAACGATACGTTTGATAGCGAGGGAATTGCTTTTACAACCGTATATGAGCAGTCAAGCGAGAAACTATCTGCTTGCCATTTGATAGGTTATATTGACAGCACGGGTCACGGAGTTTCGGGTTTACAAAAGGCGTATGACGATTTTTTATTTAGCGAAAAATTTGTGTCGGCACTGTTTGCCGTAGGTGGTGACGGTGATATTTTAAGCGGCGTTGAACCCAGGTTTGAAAATGATATATCGGTTATTAACAGCGGTGTTGTAACTACTATTGATATAAATATTCAAAACATTGTTGAGGCTGTCGCATCAAAAATGAATAGCGGCTGCGCAATTGTTGCAGAGGTATCAAACGGCAAAATACGTGCAATGGCGAGTGTGCCGACGTTTGATATTGATAATCTTGCAAACGATTTACAAAAGAAAAACTCGCCAATGCTTAACCGCGTGCTTTTGCCTTACAGCGTAGGCTCGGTTTTTAAGCCGTGCGTAGCCGCGGCTGCACTTGAAATGGGCAGAGGTGGAGGTGTTTTTAACTGTAAGGGCAATCTTGAAATAGTAGATCGGGTTTTCCGTTGTCATAATATTTTAGGTCACGGTGATGTGAATTTAAGGGATGCGTTAGCGCAGTCATGCAACTGCTTTTTTTATAATTTTGCCTTAAATCTGGGTGGTGAACCAATTTATAAAATGGCTTCATCCTTGAACTTTGGTTCTGAATTTAAGGTTGCTGATAATCTATATGCTGCGGCGGGTGTAATCCCTGATTTAAAATCACTTGATAACCAAGGCACACTTGCAAATCTAAGCATTGGACAGGGTGACTTGCTTTTGAGCCCTATGGCGCTGCTTAACTTATATGTGGCCATTGCAGGTGATGGTTGCTATTATTTACCGTCGGTGATAGAAAAAACAGTAAACGTCGGTCAAGAAAATATATATGATATAGGTAATAAAACTCGTGTTATGAGTAACAAAACCGCTGCTGTATTGCGCGAATATTTACAAAGTGTCATTAGTGATGGCACCGGTGTCGAGGCGGAGCCTAAGCTTTGCACTGCTGCGGGTAAAACTGCAACTGCACAAACCGGACGTTATTATTCCGACGGTACCGAGATTACTAACAGTTGGTTTTGCGGCTTTTTTCCTGCCGAGCAGCCCCAATATGTAGTTCTTGTTATGAGTGACAGTAAACTTAATGTTAGCACAGCTTCAATTTTTGCTGAAATTGCCGATGGAATTATAGAACTAAGCGATAAAAATGTTAAAAACGACAGTTGACAGTACACAAACATTGCTGTATAATTGTATACAATTATACAGTTGAGGTGAAAATTAATGCTTGAACTCTCAAATAAGACAAATTTACTTGAAGAAAATGATTATAAATATTCGCTTCAGGATGTTGCTGAGCCGAATCTTTATCGTGAATTTTACAGCTATGACGATGTGCCGCGTGTTGCTTTTAACCATCGTAGAGTGCCTATGAATATGCCGCAAGATATATGGATTACCGATACATCACTTCGTGACGGTCAGCAGTCGGTAGAACCGTATACCGTAGAGCAAATAGTAAATCTTTATAAGCTAATGTCAAAACTCGGCGGACCTTATGGAATTATTCGTCAAACCGAGATGTTTGTCTATAGCAAAAAGGACCGTGAGGCACTGCTTAAGTGTCAAGAATTAGGTCTTAAATTCCCCGAAATTACTACGTGGATTCGTGCTAATAAAGAGGACTTTAAGCTTGTAAAAGACCTTGGTATTCGCGAGACGGGTATTCTTGTTTCTTGCAGTGACTATCATATTTTTAAAAAGCTTAAAATGACACGTAAGCAGGCTATGGATACATATCTTGCCGCCGTAGCTCAGGCTTTTGAAGCGGGTGTTATGCCACGCTGTCATTTAGAGGATATAACCCGCGCTGATTTTTACGGTTTTGTAGTACCTTTTGTAAATGAGCTTATGAAAATGTCAATGGATGCAGGCATACCTGTGCGTATTCGCGCTTGTGATACTATGGGCTACGGTGTACCGTACCCTGAGGTAGCACTGCCACGCAGTGTGCCGGGCATTATATACGGCTTGCAGCATTTTTCAGACGTTCCGAGTGAAATGCTTGAGTGGCACGGTCATAACGACTTTTATAAGGCGGTTACAAACGCATCAACCGCGTGGCTTTACGGCGCATCAGGTGTAAATTGCTCACTTTTGGGTATTGGTGAGAGAACGGGTAATGTTCCGCTTGAAGCAATGATTATGGAGTATGCTTCGCTTCGCGGTTCGTTTGATGGTATGGAACCTGCGGTGATAACTGAAATTGCCGAATACTTTAAAAATGAGATGGGTTATGATATTCCTGTGATGACGCCATTTGTTGGCAGAAACTTTAATGTAACCCGTGCGGGTATTCACGCCGATGGCTTGCTGAAGGACGAAGAAATCTATAACATTTTTAATACCGAAAAAATACTTAACCGTCCGGTATCTGTTTTGCTTGGCAAAACCTCCGGTCTTGCGGGTATTGCTTATTGGATTAACCAAAACTATAACCTTAAGGGTGAAAAAGCCGTTGATAAACGCAGTGACTTGGTTGTTAAAATGAAGGAATGGATTGACAAAGAGTATGAAGACGGACGTCAAACAAGTCTTTCAAACGACGAGATAGAAGAGAAGGTAACTTTGTTTTCGGGAGGTAAATTATGATAGAGCATAAAACAATATCACTCGCCGATCAGGTGTTTGAGCACCTTGAAACCGATATTTTAAGCGGCAAATACAAGATAGGTGAAAGTCTTACCGAAAGTAAGCTGAGTTTAGAACTTGGCGTTAGCCGCACACCTATTCGTGAGGCGCTTCGCCGACTTGAACAAGAGCATCTGATTGAAGAGGCTCCAAAGGGTGTAATTGTGGTAGGTATTAGCGACAAAGACTTGGCAGATATTTTTGAAATTCGTGCAGCACTTGAGGGCAAAGCCGCCTATTTAGCAGCGCAAAATTATACCGAAGAGCAAATGAACGTTGTGCGTGAGGCACTTGAATTCCAGGAATTTTATCTTGGAAAACAGGATCCCGACCGTATTAAAAGTATGGACAGTCGTTTTCACGAAACAATATACAAAATGAGTGGTAGCACAATTTTTTATGATGTTTTAATGCCTTTGCACAAAAAAATACTAAAATATCGTAAAGCATCGGTTAGCGATAGCAGTCGTGCAGCAGCATCGGTTGCAGAGCACAGAGCAATTTATGAAGCAATTGCTGCTCACGATGGCGAGCTTGCCGCACGACTTATAACCGAGCATCTTAATAATGCATATAATCACATAAGCAAAAAGGAGAATTAACTATGGGTTTAACAATAGCGCAAAAAATAATTAAGGAACATCTCGTGTCGGGTGATATGACGGTTGGTAGTGAAATATCACTTAAAATTGACCAAACGCTAACACAGGACGCTACCGGCACAATGGCATACTTAGAGTTTGAAACAATGGGACTCAAGCGCGTAAAAACTGAAAAAAGCGTTGCTTACATAGATCACAACACATTGCAGTCCGGCTTCGAAAATGCTGATGACCACAGATATATTCAGTCGGTAACCTCAAAGCACGGTATATATTTTTCACGCCCCGGTAACGGTATTTGTCATCAGGTTCATCTTGAGCGTTTTGGCAAGCCGGGCAAAACCCTTATAGGCTCCGACAGTCACACACCAACAGGCGGCGGTATCGGTATGCTTGCTATGGGTGCGGGCGGTCTTGACGTTGCTGTTGCAATGGGCGGCGGCGCATACTTTATTACAATGCCAAAGATGTATAAGGTCAACCTTATCGGTAAATTAAAGCCTTATGTTACAGCTAAAGATATAAGCCTTGAAATATTGCGTATTTTGTCCGTTAAAGGCGGCGTTGGTGCAATAATAGAATGGGGCGGGGAGGGCATTAAAAACCTTACAGTACCCGAACGTGCCACCATTACTAATATGGGTACCGAGCTTGGAGCTACAACCTCTATTTTCCCATCAGACGAGGTTACACGTGAGTTCTTAAAAGCCGAGGGTAGAGAGCAGGATTATATTCCGCTTTCAAGCGATCCCGATGCCGTTTATGACAAGGTTATCGATATAAACCTTGATGAGTTAAAGCCTCTTATTGCTTGTCCGCATAGCCCTGATAATGTAGTGACGGTTGAGTCTTTAAAGGGTACAAAGGTTGACCAAGTATGTATTGGCTCTTGCACTAACTCTTCACTTATGGATATGTTGAAGGTTGCGGCAATGCTTAAGGGTAAGGTTATATCTCCATCGGTTAGTCTTTCAATTTCTCCCGGTTCAAAGCAGGTGCTCGGTATGCTTGCTGACTGTGGCGCACTTAGTGATATTATTGCAAGCGGCGCGCGTATTCTTGAATCAGCTTGCGGACCTTGTATTGGTATGGGCTTTTCACCAAACAGTGCGGGCGTATCGCTTCGTACATTTAACCGTAACTTTGAGGGTAGAAGCGGCACTGCTGATGCGGGTGTTTATCTTGTATCTCCCGAAACTGCAGTTGCGGCGGCTCTTACGGGTGAAATTACCGATCCTACAACCTTTGGCGGCAGTCTTAAGATAAAAATGCCAAAGAAATTCAAGATTGATGATAGCGCAGTTATTGCGCCGGCTCCCGAAAGCTGCGCTGATAGCGTTGAGGTGCTTCGTGGTCCTAACATTAAGCCTTTTCCTGAATCAAAGCCACAGGTAGATAACTTTACAGCCGAGGTTGCACTTAAGGTGGGCGATAATATTACAACCGACCATATTATGCCGGCAGGTGCTAAAATTTTGCCATATCGTTCTAATATTCCACACCTTTCACAGTTCTGCTTTGGTGTGTGTGATAAGTCTTTCCCCGAGCGTGCAAAGGCTTTGGGTGAGAGCATTATTATTGGTGGCAGCAACTACGGTCAGGGCTCATCACGTGAGCACGCAGCGCTTGTGCCAATGTATTTGGGCGTTCGTGTGGTTATTACCAAGAGCTTTGCGCGTATTCACGTAGCAAACCTTATAAACTCTGGTATTATGCCTCTTACCTTTAAAAATGCCGAAGATTACGATAAAATAAATCAGGGCGATAAACTGTCGCTTTCTAACGTTTTTGATGGTATGGATAAGAGCGTTATGATGCTTAAAAATGAAACAAGCGGCGAAGAAATTGAGCTTGTTTGTGACTTTACTGATCGTCAAAAACAAATTTTAAAGGCCGGCGGTTTGCTTGCTTACACAAAGGAGAACTAACTATGGAACAGTATATAAGCAGTGCAGTATCACAGTTTGAAAAGCTGCTTCGTGAGCAAATTGTGCGTCAGCAAAAAATGGAAAAAGATAGCGGTGCTATTGATTATATCGCGCTTGATAAAATTATCATAGGTGTATGTGGTGGCGACGGTATAGGCCCGATAATTTCAGCCGAGTCCGAAAAATTGCTTCGCTTTTTGCTGAAAGACGAGGTTGAAAGCGGCAAGGTAGAAATTAAAACTATCGAAGGTCTTACCATTGAAAATCGTATTGAAAAGAATCAGGCAATCCCCGATGACGTTTTGGCAGAAATCAAATCTTGTCACGTTATACTCAAAGGACCAACAACCACGCTTAAAGGTGGCACGCTTGAAAGTGCAAACGTTGCAATGCGCCGCGAATTAGATCTTTATGCAAATGTGCGCCCCGTATGTGTACCGGAAGAAAACATTGATTGGACCTTCTTCCGTGAAAATACCGAGGGTGAATATGTGTTAGGCTCTAAAGGTGTAGAAATTCCCGACACGTTGGCTTTTGATTTTAAGGTAACAACCAATGCGGGTACACGCCGTATAGCGCGAGCAGCCTTTGAATACGCGCGTAACAACGGCAAAAAGAACGTTGCTATTGTAACCAAGGCAAATATTATGAAAAAGACCGACGGTAAGTTTTCGGAAATTTGCCACGAAATCGCAAAGGAATACCCCGAAATCAATGCTGACGAGTGGTACATTGATATAATGACCGCCAACCTTGTTAATGAAAAAATACGCAGTGGATTTGAGGTCTTTTTAATGCCTAACCTTTACGGTGATATTATTACCGATGAAGCGGCTCAAATTCAGGGCGGCGTAGGCACTGCAGGTAGTATGAACCTTGGCGACCGTTACGCTATGTTTGAGGCAATTCACGGTTCGGCTCCCCGTATGATTGAGCAGGGTATAGGCGGCTATGCTAACCCAACAAGTATATTTAAAGCAACCGAAATGCTGCTAAATCATATCGGCTTTAAAGCTCAGGCTGCAAAGCTTAACAAAGCTTTGAGCATATGCACCGAAACCGAGAAAAAAGTTGTGGTTACGGGCGATACCGACGGTGCAACTTGTGCTCAGTTTAGCGAATACGTAATGGAAACAATAAAAGCGTTATAAAAAAATAACTCTTGCGAAAGCAAGAGTTATTTTTTTATGTCTTTGTTGTGTAATTATCTTTAAGCGGTCCGCCCTTGCGGATATCATCTATTTTTATACTTGAAGTATGTGGAATTGCTTTCCACTCAACCTTTTTAAACAGTGCAACAAGTAGTGATAACTTGCCGATGATATCGAAAATAGGGAAAGTGATGCAGAACCAAACCTTTTTGAAAAACGGTATATGCTCTATGTGCTTGCGTTCTATAAAATAGATATAAACGGCGGTAAAAATATTTTTAAAGTAGCTTACAAAAGATGCATAAAATGCCGAAAGGGTGAGGATACCTATCACTGTCCAAGCACCGTGCTCGGAGCTGTCAAAGTGTAAGCCGCTCCAAATGGTTTGACCGAGTGTCTTGATTTTAAAGAAATCAAAATCATAGCACTGCCAGCCTATAAGAATTAACGAAAATACAAGATAGTATTTTGCTATTCTTTTAAACAAAATCATTAGTGAACGAGGATATACTACCGAAAGCATATCAAGGCTCATAAAACGAAGTCTTATATTGTTAAACAATTTTTTATACCAAGGAGCATTCGGGCAATCGTGATTTGCCGCACCACCTGTTACAAATATGTGCTTAAGCAGCTTTGGACCCGTTTCAACAAGCGCTTGCAAATGGCCCTTTGACCAACGAACACGTTGGCGCCAAGCGATTTTCATATCTATAGGCTGCTCGTCATAAAATTCGGCTTCATTGTTATATGAAATCTGATAACCCTGAGCTACCGCATCGGCACAAAAGGCGCGGTCCTCGGTAAGAGATACATAGTTCCAGCCGTTTTTAATTAGTTCGTGCGCAAATAAAAATCCCGTGCCCTGAATACGCGTTGCTAAATGAAAAAGTGAACGGGCGCGGTGCTCGTTACGAATGGTACGCAACCAATGCACACCGTAGGAAGCGGATATCCAGTTATCGCCAAAGTTTTTGGTATTTCGGTATGAGGTTACAATTTTTTGCCCCGCATCAAATGATTCGTTCATACGGGTTATGTAATCCTGCTTTAAAAGGTTGTCAGCATCAAAAATAAAATAGCCCTCAAAGCTTTCCACACCGTAATCACGTTTTATGTTTTCAACCAAAAACTGCAGTGCATAACCCTTTGTGCGATGTTCCGGATCAAAGCGTTCGTAACAAACGGCGCCGAGTTCTCGGGCAATTTTTGCCGTATTGTCGGTACAGTTATCTGCCACTACAAAAACAGTTACAAGCTCGCGCGGATAATCTTGTTGATTAATACTATCGATAAGATTACCTATAACCGTTTCTTCATTGCGGGCGGCAACAAGTATTGCATACTTGTGATAGTGTTTCGCCTCCTTGAATTTTCTTGTGAAGAAAACACCGATTAATTTGTAAATGATTTTGTATTTTAGCAGTTTGCCAATGAAGTTTGAAACCGTGTCAATGATTTTAATAATCAGTTTTAAAATTTCCATAGCCAAAACATTATAGCACCAAACATATAAAAAATCAATAGCGGCAACCTTAAGAAAATATTAAGGGTATATTTTACTTGTAATTTTGTCAATAATACTATATAATATATTAAATATATTTAGATTGGGGTGTTAGTGCTTGTTAATTAATGCTATCAGAAATGGTTATGGATTTGCTGATATGTTGATAATGCTTTTATCATCTATGGCGGTTATATTTATAACACTACCAATACACGAGTGGGCACATGGTTTTGTATCTACCAAGCTTGGTGACCCTACGCCCAGATATCAGGGAAGATTAACCCTTAACCCAATGGCACATTTTGACCTAATGGGTGCTTTGGGTATATTGCTTCTGGGTATTGGTTGGGCAAAACCTGTTCAAGTAAATGCAAGATATTATAAAAATCCCAAATGGGGTATGGCATTAGTGGCACTTGCAGGTCCACTCTCTAATATAGTGTTGGCATTTATAATGCTTTTAATTAACAACATCTTAATAGTTACCGGCTTGGTTGAAAATGCAATAATTGAACAGTTGTATTATTTCTTATTATACATTGCAATAATAAGCATCAGTCTTGCGGTATTCAATTTAATACCTGTACCGCCGTTTGACGGCTCAAGGATACTTTTTGTATTTTTACCACAACGATTGTATTTTCAAATTATGAGATACGAAAGATATATATTTATAGGTATTTTTGTTTTGGTTTATTCAGGTTTGCTTGATGGACCGCTTAATTTCTTGAATTTAAAGTTATTTGATGCGTTATATTATTTGGCGCAGTTACCCTTTAGATTATTTGGAGTGTGAATAATGGAACAGACGGTAACACTGTCTTATAAGATAGAAAATTTTGAAGGCCCGCTTGATTTGCTTTTACAGCTTATAGCGCGCAATAAACTTAATATATATGATATTCAACTGTCGGTTCTGATTGAACAGTATCTTAATCAGATGGAAGTCTTTCGCAGTCAGGAAATGGAAATTTCAAGCGAATTTCTTGAAATGGCGTCACGACTTATCTATATAAAAACCGTAAGCCTGCTTCCAAAACACGATGAGATTGTAAGACTAAAAGAGGAATTAACCGGCGAATTGCTTGAGTATCAGCTTTGTCGAGAAATGGCCGGAAAGCTTGGAAATATGACCGCGGGTTTTGACCGCTTTGTAAGGGTACCCACCGAATATGATTTTGACAAAACCTATGAATTGGTGCACAGCAGTGATGTTATGTATCAATATTATCTTGCCGCTGTGGGTCGCGGTCAGCGTCGTCTGCCGCCAAATGTTACACCGTTTACAAAAATAGTTGCCAAAAAGATAGTTTCGGTATCAACTAAAATTGTTTTTGTAATAAGAAAGCTTGTAACGGGTGGCAAAAGCAAACTTAACTCGCTTTATAAAACGGCTCGCAGCCGCTCGGAGCTGGTTGCTACGTTTTTAGCAGTGCTTGAGCTTTGCAAGGCAAACCGTGTAGAGATTAGCGGCGACAGCGCCGAGGACGCAGAAATTAAGATTATTAAGGGGCATAAAAGAGGATGAATAAACAACAAACATTAGCAGCACTTGAAGCGGTGCTTTTCGCTTCGGGTGACCCCATAAGCATAGAAAGACTTTCTCAGACCTTTGAGATTAAATCCGAAGAAATTGAGAAATATATAAAAGAGCTCGAAAGCAAATTTGAAGCTAACAAAAATGGTTTTAAGGTTGTAAGACTTGAAAACACATATCAGCTCGTAACATTAGAGGAGTATGCGCCCTATATTAAAAAGGCTTTTGATATAAAACGCCGTACTCCGCTATCGCCTGCAGCGCTTGAGGTTTTGGCGGTAATTGCTTATAACCAACCCGTAACTCGCGCGTTTATAGAGCAGGTGCGCGGGGTTGACTGTTCGGGTGTTGTTTCGACTTTGGTTGAAAAAGGTCTTATTGAAGAGCGTGGCCGACTTGAGCTACCGGGCAGACCGCTTTTATACGGCACAACAAAAACATTTTTACGCAGCTTTAGTCTTAGCGATTTAAGTGACCTGCCGCCACTACCAAAAGATAACCCTGAGGTGAATGATATTGGCGAGCAGTTAAGCATTTCTGAAGAGCTTGAACCGCAAGAAAGTCTGTCATAAAATTCAAATATAAGATAAGGAATGTGAACAATATGAGTGAAAATAACATCAAAGCCGTTATGGATACCACTATGGATAAACTTCGCACAATGGTTGATGCCGACACAATTATCGGTTCTCCTATTGTGGTGGGCAACATTACACTTTTGCCGGTATCTCGCGTTTCATTTGGTCTGGCTACCGGTGGTAGTGATTTTCCAAGCAGAAATAATCAACAATTATTTGGTGGCGGCGGCGGTGCGGGAGTTACCGTTCATCCCGTAGCGTTTATATGTATTAACGGTGACAATGTTCATATGATGCCTGTTTATAACGAGCTTAGCACCGTTGACAAGGCAATTAATATGGCGCCTGAGCTTATTGATAAGGTAAAAAGTCTTTTTGAAAAAAAGACCGAAATACCGCTCGAAAAATAATCACATAAACCGTGAGTCAACACTCATAAAATTTATGGGTGAGGTTTGATGAAAAGGGTAGCTTGTTTATTGGTTTGTTTGGTTTTGTTGTCAAGCTTAACTGATGTTAATGCTATAAATATTTCAGCTAAAGCGGCGGTTGTAATAGACGGCTACACAGGTGAGATTTTATATTCGCAAAATTGTGACAAACGACTGCCTATGGCGAGCACCACCAAGATTATGACGGCGTTGTTGCTTTGTGAGCTTGGCGGTGATTTAAGTCAAGAAATTGTCACCACTCGCGAAATGGTGACGGTTGAAGGCTCTTCTATGGGCTTGCAGGTTGGTGATACAGTATCATATCATGATTTGCTTTACGGTATGATGTTAGCATCGGGCAATGATGCTGCAAATACTACAGCCATATCTATTGGTGGCAGTGTGAGCCGCTTTGTCGACCTTATGAATGAGCGTGCTGAAAAAATGGGTCTTAAAGATACTCATTTTGTAACGCCGTCGGGTCTTGATGCTCAAGAGCACTATACTACAGCTTATGAATTGGCGCTTATTACAAAAGAGGCATTGGCTAACGAAAACTTTGCAAAGGCAGCGGCATCAAAGTCAGCGCGGTTATGCTACGGTAACCCACCTTATAACCGCACCCTCACAAATCATAATAAGTTACTTAAATTGTATGATGATATTGTTGGTGTAAAAACAGGCTTTACAAAAAAGTCGGGTAGGTGCTTGGTGTCTGCCTCAAAAAAAGACGGCAAGCTTGTGATTGCCGTAACGCTTAATGACGGTAACGATTGGGCCGATCATCGTACATTGCTTGATTTAGGTTTATCACTTATAAAAAGCGAAGTGTTTTCACCGCAAGAAAATGAGATTTATATTGATGTTACAAGCGGTGAGCGAATAAAATTAGATGTTCCGTCAGCTACCGTTAACATAACCGAAAATTCGTCGGTTAATTATTTAATAAGTCTGCCTAATTTTATGTATGCTCCAATTAAAAAAGGTCAGCAGATAGGCAGTATAAATTATTATTGTAATGGAGTGTCAGTAGCCGATTTGCAGATTACTGCAAATAAAGATATAAATTACAAACAAAATAAACTAATTCTATTTTTTGAAATTTTTAAAAGTATACTCTGTAGAGTTTAGGAGTTTAAGATGAAGGATAGCAAAATAAGACTTCAAAAGCATTTATCGGCTTGCGGTATTGCATCGCGCCGTAAAGCCGAAGAATTAATAGAAGCTGGTAAGGTACGTGTTAACGGCAGAGTTGCCACGCTTGGCGACAAGGTTGACCCAAAGCGTGATAAGGTAACGGTTAGGGGCAAAAATGTTGTAGCAGTTACCCAAAAGGTTTACATAATGCTGCACAAGCCGCGTGGATATGTAACCACTATGAGCGATGAATTTGATCGAAAAAATGTTGCTGATCTTGTAAAAGATGTTGGCGTTAAAGTGTTTCCCGTAGGTCGTCTCGACCGTGATTCAGAGGGACTGCTTATAATGACCAATGACGGTGAGCTTGCCAATATAATTACGCATCCGCGGAGCCATGTGAACAAAACATATCGCGTAACGGTAGGCGGTGCGGTAGACGATGACCAGATAAAACGACTTTGCGAGGGAGTTGTTATTGACGGTAAAAAGACATTACCCTGCGATGTGTTTGTTATAGAACGTCGTGAAGACAGAACTGTGCTTAATTTTATTATTCAAGAGGGTAGAAATCGTCAAATAAGAAAAATGTGCGATACGGTAGGTCTTAGTGTGCTAAGACTTAAGCGCATTGAAATTGCAGGCGTAAAGCTGGGCGGCTTAAAATCGGGTTCATGGCGCGAGCTTAACGAACGCGAGCTTACGCGTCTTGAAAACATTTCTAAAGAGAGGCAAGATGAGCAGTGATAAGTGTAATTCCTTGCAAAGATAAATTTAAAATCACCGCGCTGTTTGGCGAACATAATATCAAAACCGATGAAAATTCGGGCTGTGTTATAGCGAGCACGGGGGATACGGTTTTGGGTTATTGCCTTTACAGTCTTACTCAAAAAACAATGACCGTTTTTGCCGTAGAGCCACAAAGCGACATTCCGCTTGCTGACGGAATATTGCGTAGCGCACTGCATGTAGCTGCAGAAAATTTTGTGCTTGATGCGCGCTATGCTGACTGCGCTCCAATCGACCTATTCCGCACACTTGATTTTATAAAAAACGAGGATGAAAAGCAGCTTAACATCGACAAGCTATTTGGTGGGTGCAATTGTCATAATAAATAGTAAAAAAAGACTTGCAAAATGAATTGTTTTGTGTTATTATTGTTTTTGCGAATTTTATCGAGGCATCGATTTCTATATTGGAGGTTTAAAAATGGGAGCTTTAGAAATTATTTTAGGTATAGTTATGGTTTTGGTTTGCCTTATTATTATTGCTGTTATCTTGCTTCAGCAGGGTCACCGCGCAGGTGTTAACGGCGTAATTTCAGGCGCTGCTGACACATTCCTTTCTAAAAACAAGGCGCGCACAGTTAACGCAAAGCTCGCAAGCTGGACAAAGTATGCTATCATTGTTTTCTTTGTATTGGCTTTGGTTGCTAATGCTGTTAACATTATTTAATTGAAATTTTTGTAAAAAAGTAAGAACCTTATTTTTCAATAAGGTTCTTTATTTTTTTGCTTGGTATATTCATTTCTATATTTTTTAGGGGATGTACCGTACATTGCTTTAAAGCAATTTGTGAAATAGGCTGCATCTATAAATCCGCAAGAAATCGCGATGTGTCGGATAGATTCCCTTGTTTTTTCAAGCAGCCTTCGGGCATGCTCAAGTCTTTGTGTGCGTATGTAATTTGTTACCGTAATACCGGTGGATTTTTTAAATTTGCGACAAAAATACGATTCATCATAACCAAAACGTTGGCTTATATGAGCGGCGGTAATGTTTTTTGTAAAGTTAGAATTTATATAGCTTATAACATTATCAAAGCTTTCTTGCTTTTGTGGTGAGGAATTGGTGTTGTCAATGCAATGCTCGCATAAAAGACCTAAAAGTCGGTAAAGGCAACCTACCGTTTCAAGTGGGTGGTAGTTATTGTGATTGAGCTGCATTTCAACAATACGGTCAGCGAGTTCGACAATATCGTGATTATCTGTTTTATACTTAAATCGTATGTTACCGTTTATAATAGGCTCTACATACTGCTTTGCAGATACCGTTCCGTTGTAAAGATCGGCGGCCTCAAACATTATAACGTAACATTCATACCCCTCGCTACCGGATTTACCGCTATGCAACATAGTAGGGGACACGATCGAAATCTCACCGGCTTTAACAGACACATTTTGGTCATTGCAACACAACTCCAGGCAACCTGATTTTACTAAATGTAGTTCAATACGGTCATGCCAGTGCTGTTCGAAGGCGAGCATATCGGCGCCTAATCGGGTTTTTAAAATTTTTACCGAGGTTTCACCAAATACAACAGGGGTTAGTTCTTTTTTAGAATTCAGTTTCATAAGATATCCTTTTGCTATAAGTCTAAATTTTACAATTTAAAGTCAAAAAAATCTAATTTATATATTTTTGTATATGCTATCATAAAATTGCAAAAAAATCAATCCTTTAAGGAGGAAAATGTTGTGAGAATTGGTAACATGATACATTTAGCAAAACGAGAGGTTCTTGAAGAATATTTCAAGCAGCTTATTGAATTTGGTTTTGATAACTGCCAGTTAGGCTCTTGGAATCCAAAAGACTGGACTGATGAAAATGCTGATATGGTAAAAGAACTTTGTGATAAATATGGTATAACAATTTCTGCGTTTTGGTGCGGTTGGGGTGGTCCTGTTGTTTGGGACTTTTACGACGGTCAGCTGACACTCGGTCTTGTTCCGGTTGAATACCGCGCTATGCGTATGCAAAATCTTTGCGACGGTGCTGACTTTGCTAAAAAGCTTGGTGTTACCGATGTTGTTACTCACATGGGCTTTATACCCGAAAACCCATATGATCCTAATTTTGCATCGCTTTGCGTTGCTATACGTTCTGTTGCAGGTCACCTTAAAAAGAACGGTCAGTATTTGCTTTTTGAAACAGGTCAGGAAACGCCCGTTACTATGATGCGTTGTTTTGAAAAGGTTAATATGGATAATCTTGGCGTTAATCTCGATACAGCAAATCTTATCTTATATGGCAAGGCAAACCCGGTTGATGCATTAGATGTGCTTGGTAAATATGTTCGTAATATTCACGCCAAAGACGGTTTTTATCCAACAAACGGTCATTCGTTAGGTCGCGAGGTGCGTTTGGGCGATGGTATTGTTGACTTTAAAAAATTATTTACCAAACTAAAAGCGCTTGGTTATGATTCATATGTTACAATTGAGCGTGAAATTTGGGATGAGCAACAAAAACCCGATATTATTCACGCAAGAGATTATCTTACTCAAATTATAAACGAGGTTTATGGAGGAGATGCATTATGTTAAAGGTTGGTTTAATAGGTGTCGGCGGCATTAGTGGCGCGCATATTCCGGCGTGGCTGGGATTAGAGGGTGTTGAGCTTGTTGCCCTTTGTGATGTAAGACCCGAGCAAATGGAAAAATATCCTAACATAAGACATTATACTGATTTTGACGATATGCTCGCAAACGAAGAGCTTGACATTATTGATATTTGTCTTCCTACATATTTACACACTGACTATTCTATAAAGGCTATGGAAAAAGGCATAAATGTATTATGCGAAAAACCCATCTCTTTAAATAAAGAGGATGTTAAGCGTGTATATGATACTGCCGAGAAAATGGGAGTTAAGTTTATGGTGGCTCACGTTATTCGTTTTTGGCGTGAGTATGAATTTGTTAAGAGTGTTTATGAAAGCGGCAAATACGGCAAATTGCTTTTTGGTAATATGAAACGACTCAGCGCTTTTCCCGCTTGGAGTTGGGATAATTGGATGAAAGACGAAAAGCGTAGCGGCTTGGTGCCGTACGACCTCCATATTCACGACTTAGACTTTATGATTTATGCTTTTGGTACACCAAAAGATATTAAATCTTATCGAACAAAGTTACCGGATCAAGATTATATAAATATTACATATGATTTCGGCGATTTTGCAATCAGTGCCGAATCTTCTTGGTTCGCTTGTGGTTATCCGTTTACTGCGCAGTTCCGATTCCAGTTTGAAGATGCAATAATCTCAAATGAAGGTCAGGGCCTTAAGATTTATGAACGTGGCGGTAATACCGTGAGCTTGGACGAGGCAGCTACAGGTGATACAGGCGAAATTAATCTACCAAAGAGCGGCGCCTATGCTGAAGAGATTATTTATTTTGCCGAGTGCGTAAAAAACGACAAAACTGCCAACAAAGTAAAGCCCGACGAGCTTGAAACAGTTATAGATATACTAAACAGTTTGTGAGGATATTATGGAAAAGTTAAAGGTTGCAGTAATAGGCTGCGGAAACATTTCGGTTATGCATCTTGATTCTATTAAGGCTTTTGATGATGTAGAATTAGTCGCAGTTTGTGACATTAAAGAGGACAGGGCAATAGCCGCATCACAAAAATACGGCGGTAAGGTATATACCGATTATAAAGAGATGTTTGAGTGTGAAGAGTTAGATGCGGTTCATATTTGTTTGCCACATTATTTGCATGTGCCCGTTGCAATTGATGCGTTTAAAGCAGGCATAAATGTTTTGTCAGAAAAACCGATGAGTATTAAGTATGAAGATGCTGTAAGGGCTGTAGCAACTGCAGAGGAATGTGGTGTGCTATACGGTGTTATTTTTCAGTGCCGTTATAATGCACCATCACAGCTTGTAAAACAACGTATTCTTGACGGTAAGTTAGGTCCTGTTAAATGTGGCAGAACCACACTGACATGGTATCGCCCTGATCATTATTATGATCGCTCTGATTGGAAGGGCACTTGGGACAAAGAGGGTGGCGGCGTTATCATTGACCAAGCTATTCACTCAATTGATCTTGCTAACTGGATGATTGACAGCAAGCCTGTCGAGGTTCAGTCAACACTTCACAATCGCAATCACGAAATTATGGTGGTTGAAGATACAGGCGAGGGTCTTATTAAGTATGAAAACGGTGCGCTGCTTTCATTTTATGCTATGAATAACTACCTTTGCGATGAACCGATTGAGATACGTCTTCTTTGTGAAAACGGCAAAGCTATATTCTCTTATGGTGAGGCTAAAGTCATATATAAAGACGGTACTGTTGAAACCGCAACAAATAAACCCGAAGATATGTTTAAATACACCGGCGGTAAAGATTATTGGGGTTTTCAACACGCAGTGCAGATAAGACAGTTCTATAATGCCGTAAAGGGTGAGGAGAAACTCGAAATCTCGGGCAAAGAAGCACTCAAAATTCAAAACATTATCTGTCAAATTTACAACAACAACGATAATCCTTTTAATAAATAATATTGCAAATTAAAAAGTCAGTCGCATTTCGCGACTGACTTTAATTTATTCTTTAGGTACATAAAAAACATCAATAACGGTTTGTAGCACCGATTCTTCGTCGGCGTGGAATTCAACCCATTTTTCGCCCTGTGTCAGTGTACCGTCTATGGTTTTGTAATCAAGTGCATCGCCAAAGTTCATAGTCAGACAATTTTGAGCAAGATAGGTTATTTGCGCAAATGAAACATTGGTAGAAAAATAAGGGAATAGGGTGTTATAGAATTTACCAAGTTTTGAAAAGTCGTTTAAAACCGCATTACCCGTTTTGTTCATAAGAGCTGACAAAAACTGCTTTTGTCGCTGCATGCGGCGGCTGTTAGCTTCGGTATCTTCTCCGCGGTGTTGGATATAAGTTATTGCTTTGGCTCCGTCCAATTTAATTTTTTGACCCTTAGCTGCTGTTAATCTTGTTGTGGTTATATCTTCAATGCAGGTAAGCTCTACGCCCCCTATTATATCGGTTAACTTTTCTACGCCGTCCATCTCTATTGTAACATATGAGCTTATGTTTATTCCACAAAACAATCTTTTTACCGAAGTCATTACATTTTGGCTACATTCTTCTGCATTATTGCCATAAGCGTAGGCTAAACATAGCTGCTCTTTTTTTAGGCCTGCATATTCTCCGTTGCTTGTATAAAGATTTACATCCACCATTGTTTCACGCGAAATGGGTATTATGCAAGCTTTTTTTGTTTTCGTGTCAACGGTTGCCAAAAAAATAACATCCGCCTGACCGTTATTACCACTACCTAAATTTTGATTTACATTATCGCGGTCAATACCCATCACCAAAACGCTGACGATATTTTTGTTAAGAACATATTTTTGTCCGTTATATGTTATCGTGCTTTCGTCTTCAACTTCTATCGAGTCGGCTGAAATATTGGTATCATCCCTGTGAAACTGATGCTTGCCTATAGCAGTTACAATCCAAAAAGCCGATAGTAGTAATAGAATCAGCGCAAGGATTATACTGATTATAATGATGGTTATTTTTTTACTTTTTTTCATATTATCACCAAAGCTTGTTTTTATAATTATTATAATTATGACTTTTGTTTATGTCAATGCAAAAAAATAGTGGAAAAAATATAATATGTGTAGTATAATTAAGAAACCAATATATTTAAATGGGGTAATTTAATGAAGATTATTATTGTGGGCGGCGGTAAAATAGGCGCTACACTAATTGAGAGCCTCGAAAGCGAAGGTCATGATATAACCGTAATAGATAATGATCAAAGGGTTATAGACGACATAAGTAATATATATGATGTTATGTGTGTTTGCGGCAACGGTGTTGACAACGACACACTTAATGCGGCAGAGGTTGCGAAAGCAGAGTTGTTAATTGCTGTAACCAACTCTGACGAAATTAATATGCTTATTTGCTTTATTGCAAAAAAAATGGGTGCAGCCTACACTGTAGCCCGCGTTCGCAATCCTGAGTTCAATGACAAACGAATGGGTCAGGTTAAGCAGTATCTTGATTTGTCACTTACCATAAATCCCGAATTTTTGGCAGCTTTAGAAATTTTTAATATATTAAAATTACCTGCTGCTATAAATATTGAAACGTTTTCAAGACGTAATTTTTCTATGATTGAGTTGTTGCTCAAAGAGGGGTCTCATCTTGATGAAATGAGCCTTATTGAACTTCGTAAAAAATATAATTTAAACTTTTTGATTTCGGTTGTCAAGCGTGGGAATGAGGTATATATACCTGACGGTAATTTTGTGCTTAAAACAGGTGATCATATATGCCTTACTGCAAACTTTATTGAAATTCAAAAGTTGCTTAAAATGCTTGGTCTTGCTAAAAAACAGTCAAAATCGGTTATGATTTTGGGCGCTACAACAACCTGCTATTATCTTGCTAAAATGCTTATTCGTTCAGGCACTGATGTTACAATAATTGATAAGGACATTAACAGATGTAATCAATTTGCCGAAAAACTGCCCGAAGCGGTTATTATAAACGGTGATGGTGCCGAGCAAGAGGTGCTTATGGAAGAGGGTATAGCGTCCACTGATGCGTTTGTATCGCTTACAGGTATGGATGAAGAAAATATACTCATTTCGTTTTTCGCGCAGTCGCAAAACGTTCATCGAGTTATTGCAAAGGTTAATCGTAACGAGCTTGCCGCTATGGCGGAAAAATTAGGCCTTGACTCTATTGTATCACCAAAAAAAGCAGTGTCTAACGTGGTTACAAGCTACGCTCGCGCACTTGAGAATTCGCTTGGCAGCAATGTTGAAACTATGTACAAGCTGATGGACGGAAGTGTTGAGGCACTTGAATTTAATGTTCAATCAGACTTTAAGGTGCAACATATTCCGCTTAAAGAAATGAAGTTAAAAAAAGATGTTCTTATTGCGGGCATTATTAGAAAAAGAAAAGCCTTTGTGCCTACGGGTGATGACGAGATTATTGCGGGCGATAAAATCATTGTAATCGCAAAATCAAGTGATCAAAAAATGAACGACCTTGCTGATATTTTGAGGTAATATAATGAATAAAAGAATGGTGCTTAAAACAGCGGGCAGAATAATGCAGATTATTTCGTTGTTGCTTTTAATTCCTGTTGTAGTAGCAATAATTTATGCTGAAATGAGGCAGTTGTTTGCGTTTTGCATTACTGCTTTGTGTGCTTTTTTTGCAGGACTTGTAATAGTTAAATTAACCAAAACAAAAAATCGCGTTATATATGCAAAAGACGGTTTTGCTATTACTGCGCTCGCATGGATTATTATGGCGCTCGTTGGGGCTATTCCTTTTGTAATAGCAGGCGATATCAAGTCTTATGTTGATGCCGTATTTGAAACGGTTAGCGGCTTTACGACCACCGGCGCATCTATACTTACAAATGTAGAGGCAATGAGTCGAAGTATGCTTTTTTGGCGAAGCTTTACCCACTGGATAGGCGGTATGGGTGTGCTTGTGTTTGTAATGGCAATTATACCCAATTTTACCGACCGCTCGATTCACATTATGCGCGCTGAAATACCGGGGCCAATAATCGGTAAATTGGTTCCACGAGTAAAGGATACCGCAAAAATATTGTATCTCATTTATATTTTTCTCACCGTTTTAGAGGCTGTTTTGTTACTTGCGGGCGGTATGCCGTTATTTGATAGCCTGATTCATACATTTGGTACAGCGGGTACGGGCGGTTTTGGTATCAAGGCTGATAGCATAACCTCATATAGCCCATATTGTCAATGGGTTATTGCCATATTTATGTTGATTTTCGGCGTAAACTTTAACCTATATTATTTGCTTTTGTTGCGCCGTATACGAACAGCTTTAAAAAGCAGTGAGCTGTGGTGTTATATATCGGTTGTTTTGGTTAGTGTGGCGATAATTACTGTAAATATTGCACCGATTTATAAAAATTTTTCTACAGCTCTTAGAAATTCAACCTTTCAAGTGGCATCAATTATTTCAACAACCGGCTTTGCCACTGCGGATTTTGATTTGTGGCCAGGTCTTTCCAAAGCAATACTTTTATTGCTTATGTTTTGCGGCGCGTGCGCGGGTTCAACCGCGGGTGGACTAAAGGTTTCACGTGTTGTAATTTTGTTTAAATCGGTAACCAAAGAAATAAGAAAAATGTTGCATCCTCGTTCAGTTGGCAAGGTTCACTTTGAGGGCAAGTCGGTAGAAGACTCTACACTTAGCAGTGTAAGCACATATTTTGTTATATATATGATATGCTTTTTTATCATTTTTTTGCTTATTTCATTTGAACCTTTCGGATTAGAAAGCAATTTTTCGGCGGTGGCTGCTTGTTTTAACAATATAGGTCCCGGTTTTTCGGCTGTTGGGCCTACAGCGAGCTATGCGGGCTATACCGGATTTTCAAAAATAATCTTGTCATTCGCTATGTTGCTTGGTCGTCTTGAAATTTTTCCAATAGTGGTATTTCTTTCACCACGCACCTGGATAAAGAAAAAATAACAATGGTGGTGCTTATGCCTAAACAAAGAATATTTTCATCTTCAAGAACAATAATATTTGGCTTTGCTGCTATGATAATTGTAGGTGCATTGCTTCTTATGTTGCCTTTTTCTTCAAAAAGCGGCACAGTAACACCTTTTTTAGATTGCTTATTCACAGCCACCTCGAGTAGCTGCGTTACAGGACTGGTTGTTCACGATACCGCAACACACTGGTCGCTGTTTGGGCAGATAGTCATTTTGCTAATGATACAAATAGGCGGCATGGGTATAGTAACTATGTCTATACTTGCTGTTATGCTATCGGGCAAAAGGGTAAATCTTACGCAACGAAGCACTATGCAGGAATCTATTTCAGCTCATAAGGTGGGCGGAATAATTCAGCTTTCAAGATTTATAATTATTACAAGTCTTGTAATAGAACTTTTAGGTGCGATAGCGTTTTTGTTTGTGTTTTGCCGAGATTACGGATTTTTGAAGGGAATTTGGATGTCCGTCTTTCATTCAATATCCGCTTTCTGTAACGCTGGTTTTGATTTGATGGGTGAGACTGCAAAATTCTCTTCACTTACGAGTTATGTGTATAATCCCATCATAAATATAACCGTTATGCTGCTTATAATTATCGGCGGTATAGGTTTTCTTACTTGGGATGATATCAAAACTAACAAATGGCATATTAGACACTACCGCGTACAAAGTAAGATAATATTTTTGGTAACGGCAATACTTATTTTAGTGCCTGCATTATATTTCTTCTTTTTCGAATTTAATAATTTAAGTTTCGGTAAAAGAATTTTGGTATCACTCTTTCAAGCGGTTACACCGCGCACTGCAGGTTTTAATACTGTTGATGCATCGCAGCTATCTGAAACGGGTAATGCGGTCGTTACGGTGCTTATGCTTATCGGAGGCGCACCCGGTTCTACCGCAGGCGGTATGAAAATTACAACGGTTGCTGTTTTGGTTGCGGCAACGGTGTCAGTGTTCCGCAAGCGCGACAGCGCACATATTTTGCGCAGAAGAGTCAGTGATGAAACGGTAAAAATTGCTGCTACAGTTTTGGTTATGTATATCGTGTTGTTTGTTTTTGGAGCAATGATAATAAGCAGTGTCGAGAGCTTGCCGCTTACAGATTGCCTATATGAAACAGCCTCTGCAATAGGCACTGTAGGTCTTACTACGGGAATTACGCCAAGCCTTAGTGCTGTTTCACGAATTATATTAATTCTTCTAATGTATATGGGTAGAGTAGGTGGTCTTACCATAGTTTTTGCAACTTTTGGTAGCACGCAAAAAAATCTTGTAAAATATCCACAAGCAACTATAACAGTTGGTTAGAAAGGTGATTTTATGAAAAACATATTGTTAATAGGTATGGGCCGTTTTGGCAAAACAATGGCAGCCGAGCTTGATAAATTAGGACATCAGGTAATGGCGGTCGATAACCGTGAGAAATGCATAAACGAATGTATTGATTTTGTAACCAGCGCACAGATTGGTGACAGTACCAACCCTGAGTTTCTTAAAGGCTTAGGAATTGATAATTATGATGTTTGTATTGTTACTATAAAAAAAGATTTTCAAAGCTCACTCGAAACCACAACGCTTCTTAAGGATTTGGGCGCAAAGCTTGTAGTGTCGCGTGCGGCAAGCGATTTTCACGCGAGATTTTTACTGCGAAATGGCGCCGACAAGGTTATTTTCCCCGAAAAGCAGATGGCAAAGTGGGCTGCTGTTCGCTATGGTTCAAACAATATGCTCGATTATGTAGAGCTTGATGAAAATGTTTCTATATTCGAGTTAAAGGTACCTCAAAATTGGGTAGGCAAAACCGTGGCACAGGTGGATGTGCGCAAAAAATACAATATAAATGTTTTGGGTATGTTTATAAACGGCAAATTGTCGGTTACAATGACACCCGATACTGTTTTTACGGCCGAACACCCAATTTTGGTTCTTGGAAATTATAAAGATGTGCAAAAATGCTTTAAATTGTAATAGATTTGCTTGACAAATTTTGCAAATAATATTACAATATATAGAGTGTAATGGTGAGAAATTTGCCATAACAAGAAGTAAATTGTTTTTTGGAGGAAATAATAATGGTTAGTGCCGGCGATTTTAGAAATGGCGTTACTTTTGAAGAGGACGGTCAGGTTTTACAGGTTGTTGAATTCCAACACGTAAAACCGGGCAAGGGCGCAGCTTTTGTAAGAACAAAGACAAAGAATGTTATTACAGGCGCAGTTATTGAAAAATCTTATAACCCAACAGCAAAGTTCCCAACCGCTTATATTGAGCGTAAGGATATGGAATACTCATATCAAGATGGTGACCTTTACTACTTTATGGATCAGGAAACTTATGAGCTTGAGCCAATCAACGCTTCAGAGCTTTCTGACAACTTTAAGTTTGTAAAAGAAAATATGGTATGTAAGGTTCTTTCTTATAAGGGTAAGGTTTTCGGCGTAGAGCCTCCAACATTTGTTGAGCTTACCGTTACTGCTACTGAGCCTGGTTTTGCAGGCAACACTGCTACCAATGCTACCAAGCCCGCAACACTTGAAACAGGTTGCGAAATTCGCGTACCTCTCTTTATTAACGAGGGTGAGGTTGTTCGTATTGATACCCGCACAGGCGAGTATATGGAACGCGCATAATTAATTTAAGGAGAACAAAAATGGATATTTGCGAAAAAATTGCTTATATAAAAGGTCTTGCTGAAGGTCTTTCACTTGACACCGATAGCAAGGAGGGTAAAATCATTGCCGCTATTATCGATCTTTTAGGTGATATTACTGAAGAGATTTGCGACATTGAGGACGCTTGTGACGATATGAGCGAGCAGATTGACGCGGTTGATGAAGACCTCGCATCTTTAGAGGACATCATTTATGAAGATGATGATTGCTGCGATTGTGATTGTTGCGATGACGAAGATTGTGATTGCTGCGATGATGAGCTTTATGAGGTTGAATGTCCTTCTTGCAACGATATAATTTATCTTGATGCAGAAATGCTTGAGGACGAAGGTATTGATTGCCCCAACTGCGGTACACACTTAGAGTTCGATTTTGATTGCGATTGCTGTGATGAAGACTGCGATTGCTGCTGTGAGGACGCAGAATAATTATTAAAGGTAAAAATTGCCGCGCCAATTTCGTATTGTACGGAAGGGTGCGGCTTTTTTAAAGGATATATAATGAATAAAACCGATACAAAATTACAGTATGAATTTTCACAAACAAACGACAATGCGCTACCTGTTATAATTGTTGCCGCGGGCAGTTCTACACGAATGAACGGTATAAACAAGCAGTTTATGCCTATTTTAAGCGTGCCCGTAATAGCACGAACACTGATGGTTTTTGAGTCTTGCCCTGATGTTTCAAAAATTATAATTGTAACGGCACATGACAGTATTCTTGATATGCAGCTGCTTTGTGAAAAATATATGATAAGCAAGGTTACAGACATTGTTGAGGGTGGAAAAAACCGTCATCAGTCGGTAATGAACGGCATAGCGCGTCTTGATGCTAAGGAGTTAAAGGTTCTTATTCACGATGGCGCCCGACCCTTTGTTGACAGCGTTACCATTAGCGCAGTTGTTAAAGAGTTAGACCGTTTTGATGCAGCACTTTGTGTAAGCAAAATAAACGATACTGTAAAGCAGATTTCGGCTGACGGTGTCGTAATATCTACAGTTGACCGCAGTATGCTTTACGCGGCAGCTACACCACAAGGCGTTGATGTTGAAAAATACAAAAAGGCTTGCAGCACTGTCGCAAATGTGGATGAATTAACCGACGACGCATCTGTTATGGAGGCGTCAGGCTATACGGTTAAGGCTATCATTGGCAGCGGTAAAAATATTAAAATTACAACGCCCGACGATATTGCGATTGCTGAAGCCATAGTAAAAGGGGAGAGCGAATTATGAGAATAGGTCACGGCTATGATGTTCACCGCCTTGTCGAAAATAGAAAACTTATTTTAGGTGGTGTAGAGATACCCTATGAAAAAGGTTTGCTTGGTCACTCCGATGCTGACGTTTTGTTACACGCTGTGTGCGATGCGTTATTGGGTGCTGCGGCTCTTGGCGATATCGGTAAGCATTTTCCTGACAGCGACCCTGCATATAAGGGAATTGATTCGAGAAAGCTTTTGCGTTATGTCGTAAACCTTATAAATAAAAGCGGATACTCGGTTGGCAACATTGACTGCACGGTAATCGCACAGCAACCTAAGCTTAAAGATTACATTGCAGATATGCAAAAAAACATTGCAGAGGATTGCGATGTTGATATATCTTGTGTTAATGTAAAAGCCACAACCGAAGAAAAATTAGGCTTTACGGGTGATGGAAGCGGCATATCTGCTCACGCAGTTTGTATTTTGGTATAACCGACATAATCTACCTCATAAAATTTATGGGGTGATTTTATATGAAGTCATACATAACTTTTACTAAAAAAGGTCTTTTAATAGCGTTTGCCGTGTTTATATGCATAGGCTTTGTTTGCAGTGAGGTTTTTGCTGCAGGCAATAAACAGGCAAATGCTAAAACCAATGCCGACCGATTGCTTTTTATTAAAGATTTGGGCTATACGGTGCTATCTGATGAACCTACCGCAAAAACTGTAAATATACCTGAAGTGTTTTATGATGTGTATAATAATTACAACACTTTGCAACAATCGTCGGGATATGACCTTTCTTTATACAAGGGCTGTGAGGTAACAATATATACATATAATATTAATCCACCGAATGATTATTCGGGCGAATGTGTGATAAATATAATTGTATATAATGATAGAGTAATAGGCGGCGACGTTTCATCTTCGGCGCTGGGTGGTTTTATGCTGCCAATAAATAATAAAAGTGAGTAATAAAGTGAAAAAACAAAGACTTGATAAATTTATTTCAAATCAATTGCTTTTGTCGCGAAGCATTGTGCGGACAGGCGTTTTAAAGGGCAAGGCAGTTGTTAACGGTGCTGTTGTTCGTAATGCGGGCGAGATAATTGATGCTGACAGTGATAAAATTATTTATGACGGTATGTTGATAGGATATAAGGAATATGTTTATATACTTATGAATAAGCCGGAGGGCGTTTTGTCAGCTGCAACCGATAAATCGCACAAAACTGTTGTTGATTTGGTTCCCGAACATTTAAAGCGGCAAAATATAGCTCCTGTTGGTAGACTTGATAAGGATACTACAGGTTTGTTGCTTATAACCGATGACGGTGTTTTTGCCCACAATTGCATATCACCTAAAAAAGCAATACCCAAATCATATATAGTCACACTTGACGGTGATATAAACGGCGATATAGTTAAAAAGTTTGAAGAAGGGGTAGTGCTGGCGGACGGAACCGTTTGCAAGAGTGCTACGCTTGAAAAAATAGATACCAATATTGCAAGAATAATTATTACCGAAGGCAAATATCATCAAATAAAGCGTATGTTTGGCACTGTGGGCTTAGGGGTCAATAAATTGCACCGCGAATCAATAGGCGGACTTACACTACCTGCTAATTTGAAATCGGGTGAATGTATAGAAATGACAAAAGAACAGTTAGAAAATAGCATTTTACACAAATAATTATAAAAGGTTAGATACTTTTACCAAAAGTGCCCCAAAAACATTGTGTGAAATAATCATAGCATTTAATAAAAAAGTTTGTTATAATAACAAGGTAAATTAGGAATTTTATCAGGAGGTCCATTTTTATGGCAAGTTTATCTCTTCGCAACGTTTACAAAAGATACCCCGGTGGCGTAACCGCGGTAACCGATTTTAACCTTGAAATTAAGGACAAGGAATTCATAGTTTTCGTTGGTCCTTCAGGTTGCGGTAAATCTACAACACTTCGTATGGTTGCAGGTCTTGAAGAAATCTCTGAAGGTGAAGTTTACATTGGTGATCGCCTCGTAAACGACGTAGCACCAAAAGACCGCGATATCGCAATGGTGTTCCAGAACTACGCACTTTATCCCCATATGACAGTTTTCGATAATATGGCATTTGGTCTAAAGCTTCGCAAAACACCAAAGGATGAAATCAAGCGCCGTGTTGAAGAGGCTGCTCGCATCCTTGACATTGCTCATCTTTTAGAGCGTAAGCCAAAGGCTTTGTCAGGTGGTCAGCGTCAGCGTGTTGCACTTGGTCGTGCTATCGTTCGTGAACCTAAGGTATTCTTGCTTGACGAACCTCTTTCAAACTTGGACGCTAAGCTTCGTGCACAAATGCGTACCGAAATTTCTAAGCTTCATCAGCGTTTGGGTACAACCTTTATCTACGTTACCCATGACCAGACTGAAGCTATGACAATGGCAAGCCGTATCGTTGTTATGAAGAGCGGTATTATTCAGCAGGTTGATACTCCTCAAAATCTTTATCTCTATCCTTGCAACCTCTTCGTTGCAGGCTTTATCGGTTCACCACAGATGAACTTTATCGAGGCTAAGATTCTTAAAGAGGGTAATGACTTCTTCGCAGAGTTCGGCTCAGAAGATACCAAAACACGCGCAGGCGTTAAGTTTAAGATTAAGCTTCCCGCTGAAAAGAACAAGAATGATGCTCTTGTTCCTTATGTTGACAAGGAAGTTATCATTGGTGTTCGTCCTGAGCATGTTCACAATGAAGAAGATTTGCTTGCTGCAAATGCTGACGGTATTGTTGAAGTTGATGTTGAAGTTACCGAGCTTATGGGTGCTGAAACATACCTCTACACCAACTGCGAGGGTCAGCCAATCAACGCTCGTGTTGCTCCTACCAATACAGCAAAACCTGGCGATAAAATCAAGATCGCTCTTGAACCCAGCAAAATTCACATCTTTGATAAGGATACCGAACTTACAATTAGTAACTAAGGTACTCATTTGGCAGCGCCGCGATAGCGGCGCTGTTTTTTGTCGTAAATATACAATAAATTCAAAAATCAAGATTTTTTTGCATTTTTTGCAAAAAGGTCTTGATTTTTTCTTTTTGTGGTACTATAATACATTTAAGTGGTGAAAAGTGTATTAAAAAACCATAAAAGTGTATTAAAGTGTTGAAAGCGAGGTGGCAATAATGCTTTACGGCGGATACGACCATTCAATAGATAAAAAGGGCAGAGTTGCCATACCCGCAAAGCTGCGCGCTGAATTCGGCGAAACATTTATGATTGCCAAGGGTATCTTTGGTAAAAATTGTTTGTGCGTTTATTCAAATGAGCAGTGGGACAAGCTTGTTGAAAAGATTGGTAATTTGCCATCAGCAAAATCAAGTGTTGTAAAACGCTATCTTTATGAAGGTGCTTTTGAGGTAGAGTTTGATTCGCAGGGTAGAATACTTATTCCCGCTGCTCTTCGTGAATTTGCTTCTCTTGAAACCGAGGCACACATAATCGGCGTTGATACCAACCTTGAAATTTGGAACAAAGAGCTTTGGCAAAAAGAAAATTCGGACTACACACCCGAATCTATTGCTGCTATTGTTAACGAATTGGATTTTTAAGTTATGGATTTTAAACATATATCTGTTTTGCTTGAAGAAACAATTGAATCGTTAGATATAAAACCAGAAGGTATATATATTGATGGTACCGCGGGTGGTGCAGGTCACTCTCGTGAAATTGCCAAAAGGCTAACTACGGGAAGATTGATTGCACTTGACCGAGATCCGGATGCTGTTAAAACCGCTACTGAGCGTTTAAAAGATTATAACGCAACGGTAGTGCATTGCAATTTTGCCGATATGAAGTATGCGGCTGATAGCCTTGGTATTGATAAGGTGGATGGAATACTGCTTGATTTGGGTGTTTCTTCATATCAGCTTGATAACGGCGATAGAGGTTTCTCTTATAAATATGATGCGCCGCTTGATATGCGAATGAGTATGAACGGAACTACTGCGGCAGATTTGGTGAACACCTTGTCGGCGGACGAGCTTACAAAAATATTTCGCGATTACGGTGAAGAAAAGTTCGCATATAAAATTGCTTGTAATATTGTTAAACAGCGTGAAAAGGGAAAAATCGAAACAACCATACAGTTAGCAGATATTATTGCATCAAGCTATCCTGCGGCAGCGCGCCGTGACGGTAATCCTGCAAGAAAATGTTTTCAGGCGTTGCGTATCGCTGTTAATGATGAGTTGGGCAGTCTTGAACGCGCTTTAGATACAGCGTTTGATATGTTAAGAGAAGGTGGAGTGCTTTCAATAATAACCTTCCATTCTCTTGAAGACAGAATAGTGAAGCAAAAATTTAAAGAATACACAACAGGTTGCACCTGTCCGTCAGATTTTCCGGTTTGTGTATGCGGCAAAAAGCCGCGCGGAAAACTGCAGTTTAAAAAGCCGATTACTGCCACTGAAGAAGAATTGGCGGTTAATCAGAGAAGCAGAAGCGCAAAATTGCGCGCAATAGTTAAATTGTAATTTAACGGATTTAATAACTATAGGAGGAAAAAGAGTGGACAATTTAAAATATTATAACGACAGCCTTGCGTATGATTTTGAAATGTTTATGCCGCGTTCTGCGGAACCTATTAGAAAAGATAATATTGTTAAATTGCCACAAAGCAAGGTGCAAAAACGTGCAAAAGCACGTGCGGTAAAGCGTGTTTCGGCATCGGCATTTGCTGTTATGACAACCGTTTTTGTATTGGCTGCAATGTGCGGTAATATCTTTTTGCGACTTCAAATCAACGAGGTTAATTCTCAAATAAATGATGTAAAGGCTGAAATCAACGCCCTTGAAAGTCAAAAAACAAGTTTAGAGGTAGAACTTGAGCGTGTTATATCGTATTCAAATATTGAACTTGAGGCTGCAGAAATTGGTATGCAAAAAATGGACAAGAATCAAGTGAAATATATAAGGGTTAATGATAAAAATACTGCAATAACCAAAGATGGCGAATTGGTTGCCGACAGCAATAATTAAGGTGATACTTTAATTGTTAAACTAATATAATATTAACAACGGATACGAGAGTTGCGGCAAAAACGCCGACTCTCGTTTTCGAGCATAGAAAAGGTAAAAAAATTTAGTCAGGAGGTAGGGTATAATGTCTGTAAGACCAAATAAATTAATGCTTAAAAGAGCAGTAATTGTTATGGTTATTGCTGTTTTATGCCTTACTTTAGTTTCAACCGGCAGTCTTGTGCAAATTATGATAATTAAGGGTGAGGAATATCAGGCTAAGGCATCTGAGCAACAGCTTTATGACAGCCTTATAACCGCTCCTCGCGGTGATATATATGACAGCAATATGAATTTGCTCGCCACCAGTTCGCCTGCTTGGACGGTATATCTTACCCCCAACGGTATTAATAAACTTGAAGACAAAACCAAGGCAGAGCAAATACGCAAAACAATTGCTGAGGGCTTATCGTCTATACTTGGCATGGAATATGATGAGATTTATGAGTTGAGTCAAAAAAATTCATATTATGTTATCGTAAAAAAGAAAATCGAACAAGAAACTGTTGATAAAATAAGAGAGTTTATTTTAGAAAACAAGGATTTAGAAATAGCGAATTATATAGGCCTTGATGAAACAACAAAGCGTTATTATCCTAATGATTCACTTGCCTCTACGGTGCTCGGCTTTGTGGGTGACGATAATCAGGGCCTTGCAGGTCTTGAAAGCTACTACGATAACGAACTTACAGGTGTTGCGGGAAGGGTTGTTGCCGCTAAGAACGCTAAGGGCACTGATATGCGTTTTAGCTATGAAAAGGTAGAAGAGGCAAAGCAGGGTAATTCGCTTGTATTAACACTTGATTCTTATGTTCAGTATGTTTGCGAAAAATATCTTGATATTGCGATAGAGCAAGAACAAATAAAAGAACGCGGCGCAGTTATTGCGATGGATGTAAATACGGGGGCTATTCTTGGAATGGCTGTAAGCGGGGATTTTAATCCTAACGAGCCGTTTAAACTATCTGCTGAGGATCAAGCGGTTGTTGATTCAATTGCTGATGAAGAAGAGCGTGCAAAAAAACGCAGCGAGCTTCTTAACCGACAGTGGCGTAACAAAGCGGTATCAGATACCTATGAACCCGGTTCGGTATTTAAGATTTTTACAGCCGCTGTAGCCTTAGAGGAAAACTTGGTAACCGCAAACAGCACATTTACCTGCAATCACACCTATGTAGTTGCAGGAAATCCATACCACTGCCATGATAATAAGGGCGGCCACGGTATACAAACGCTGCAGCAAGCCATTTCAAATTCGTGTAATCCTGCCTTTATTCAAATAGGGCAGTTAATAGGTACTGATGTTTTTTCAAAATATTTTAAGGCGTTTAATCTTACGGGTAAAACGGGTATTGATTTGCCGGGTGAGGCAGCGCCATATTATCACGAAGAACGAGGCCCCACAGAGCTCGCATCCTCTTCGTTTGGTCAAACCTTTAATATTACACCCATTCAAATGATAAGTCTTGCAGCCACTGCGGTAAACGGCGGATATTCCGTAACGCCGCACCTTGTTGAAAAGGTAATAGATAGCGATAAAAATGTAATTGAAAGCTTTTCAAACGAAAACCGTCAGCAAGTTATATCACAGACGACCTCTAATACTATGCGAAGTATGCTTGAATATGTAGTACAAAACGGTGCTAAAAACGGCATCGTATCGGGTTATCGTGTGGGCGGAAAAACAGGTACCTCACAAAAGGTGTCAAAGATACAGGCTACGGGCAATTCGCGTCTTTATATCGGTTCTTATGTGGGTATAGCACCCATAGATGACCCTGAAATAGCAGTTTTTGTAATGCTTGATGAACCAACAGGCGCCAACTATTACGGCGGTGTAATTTCTGCTCCGGTAGGTTCAAAGGTTATGACTGATATACTTCCCTATTTAGGCTATGAACCCCAATATACCGAAGATGAGCTTAAAAAAATCTCTGTATCTGTTCCTGATGTTACAGGTGAAGAAATTGCGGCGGCGAAGACAAAAATTAACACTTCAAAATTGTCGTATAAGGTCATTGGCAACGGTGAAACTGTTGTGAAACAACTGCCCGAAGCCGGTAATTCGGTATATAATGGCGGTATGGTGATTCTCTACACTGAAGAAAGTGAACCGCAGTCCGCTACAGTGCCTAATCTTATAGGACTAACTGCAAGCGAGGTTAATACCGCAGCAGCCGCTGCCGGAATAAATGTTGAGTTTTCGGGCAGTATGTCATCGAATACAGTTTTGTCGTATGCGCAGGATATTGCAGCGGGTGAAACGGTGTCGCTTGGTCAGATAGTTACAGTTTATTTTCGCGACGAGGCATCTGCTGATATGACAGAAACAGGTGTTTCTGAATAAGGAGTAAAAAATGCTATTAAAAAACCTTGTACCCAGCATAAGTAATGATTTGGGTAATATTGAAATAAGCGGAATTACCAGTGATTCACGCGAAATAAAAGAAGGTTACGCCTTTGTGTGTATCGCTGGTGTAACCGACGATGGTCATAATTATGCTCAAAAGGCGGCATCTCTTGGCGCGTCGATTGTTATAACCCAGCGTAAAATGGGCGTTGCAAATGAGATTGTCGTGCCCGACACACGCAAAATATATGCCAATATGTGCGCTACTTGGTTTGGCAATCCCGCTGACTCACTAAAACTAGTCGGCGTTACAGGTACAAACGGAAAAACTTCTATAACATATATGCTTAAAAGCATTTTAGAGCACGCAGGTCATAAGGTTGGCCTTATTGGTACAATACAAAATATGATTGGCGATGAAGCAATAGCGACCAAAAACACAACCCCCGGTGTCTATGAGCTTAACCGCTTATTTGCACTTATGAGAGAAAAAGGTTGTGAGTATGTTGTTATGGAGGTTTCTTCACACGCATTAGATCAAAAGCGTGTATGTAATCTTTGCTTCGATGCGGCAATATTTACCAATCTTACGCAAGACCACCTCGATTATCATATCACTATGGAAAATTATCTTGCAGCCAAAAAAGAGCTTTTTAAAATGTGCAAAGTCGCAATTGTCAACAGCGATGACGATTATTGTGAGCAGCTTATAAGTGGTCTTGATTGCAAGATTGTTTCTTATTCACTCGGTGACAGCTCAACCTATAGCGCAAAGGCAGTAAACTATTATCCTGCAAGTGTTGAATACGAGCTTGTAAGCAACGATATTTTAAATCATATCAAATTTAACACAGGCGGTAAATTTTCTGTTTATAATTCTATGTGCGCGGTGGTAACAGCCCTTGAATTAGGAATGCCTATATCAACCGTTGCTGAAGCAATCGAGTCAATAGAAGGTGTTAAGGGTAGAGCAGAATCGGTACCTACAGGTCGCGATTTTACGGTGATAATTGACTACGCACATACTCCTGACGGACTTAAGAATATATTAAAGACCTTTAGAGATTGTGAAAAAAATCGTGTTATTGCGCTTTTTGGCTGCGGCGGTGACCGCGATAAAACCAAAAGATCAATAATGGGCAATATTGCGGTGCGATATGCCGATTATGTCATAGTTACAAGTGATAATCCGCGTAGCGAAAACCCAGGCGAAATAATTAAAGATATTTTGGTTGGTACACAAGGCTCATCAACACCGGTCAAAGTAATTGAAAACCGAATTGATGCCATAAATTACGCTGTGTCAATTGCTCAAAAGAATGATATAATAGTTTTGGCGGGTAAGGGGCATGAGACCTATCAAATACTAAATACAGGCACCATACATCTTGACGAACGCGAAATCGTAAAAGAGGCTCTTGAAGCGCTAAAAAAATAAAGATTTTTAAGAGGGAAATGTTATGAAAGATTATACTGCTGTTGTTGTAGCAATTGTTTCTTTTGCTGTAACAGCGTTACTCGGCTTTGTTGTAATTCCGTATTTAAGAAGGCTTAAATTTGGGCAGACTATTCTTGAAGAAGGTCCAAATTGGCACAAGGATAAGCAGGGTACCCCCACAATGGGCGGTGTTATGATAGTAGCAGGTGTATTGCTTTCAATGGCAGTTGGCTTTGGTTATTCATATCTGACTAAGGGCGACTATGCTGCTGAAATGTCTACGCCTTATAATCTTACAATTGTGCTTGCAGGCATAGTAATGGCGCTGTGTATGTGCGGTATTGGTTTTTTAGATGATTATATTAAAGTAGTAAAAAAACGCAATTTAGGCCTTACCGCTAAGCAAAAAACCTTTATGCAGCTGCTCGTTTCAGCGGCATATCTTGTAACTCTTGCCCTTTGCGGTATGCATACAACCTATATTCCATTCATTGGTGAAGTGAGCATTGTAAACGGTGCAGGACTCTTGTTTTGGCCTATAGCGCTTATGTTTATTTATGGCTTTACAAATGCCGTTAATCTTACTGACGGTCTTGATGGTCTTGCTTCAAGCGTAACCTTGGTTGTGGCTTGCACATTTATGTTAGCTTCGGGCAGAATGGGCATTGGCTCAATTAATTCATTATCGGCAGCGTTGGCAGGTGCGTGCGCAGGCTTTGTTGTGTGGAATTCTAAACCTGCTAAAGTGTTTATGGGTGACACGGGCTCAATGTTTTTAGGTGGTATGGTTGTGGCTCTTTCCTTTGGAATTGGTAGACCTATACTATTGCTTTTGATGGGTTGCGTCTATTTAATTGAGGCGTTGTCGGTTGTTTTGCAGGTGTTTTGGTTTAAGCGTACAGGCAAACGAATTTTTAAAATGTCACCCCTTCATCACCATTTTGAGATGAGCGGTTTTTCGGAACAAAGTGTTGTATTGTTGTTTTCTTCAATAGCATTTATAGGCTGCTTAATAGCATTGTTTTCTATAATTTTTAATTGGTAATTTTTATAAAAGTTTAAAGGAGGAAAGGTATTATGGTAAAGACCGCACAAAAAAACAAGCGAAATGGCATTATTCAAAGCGGTAAGCTTGATATTACCTTTCTTTCTCTCGTACTTATATTGCTTACAATCGGTCTTGTAATGCTTTTTTCAGCAAGCTATGCTTATTCACTTGAGTATTACGGCAACAGTTATAAATTTATAATAAAGCAGGCGCTTTTTGCGGGCGCGGGACTTATTGCTCTATTTATTACTTCAAGAATCAATTATCATTTTTGGCGTAAGATAAGCTGGCTTGTTTTTGCGGGCACAACCGCTATATTGATAATGCTGCTTATATTACCGCCAATGGTTAGCGGTATGAGCGTTAAGCGATGGTTTGCAATAGGTGGTTTTAGTTTTCAGCCTTCAGAAATCGCAAAGTTTGCCATCGTAATACTTTTTTCAACGCTTATAGCAGCAAACCAAAAGCTGATGAATAGTTGGAAATTTATATTGTTTTTGTTTGGCATTTTAGGCTTTACCTGTTTACTTGTTGTGTTAGAACCGCATCTATCGGCAACACTGCTTATAGCGGCTATTGGCGTGGTTTTGATTTATATAGGCGGTCTTAACCGAAAGGTAGTAATAGCGGGTATTGTTTTGGCTGTTGCGGCTGTTGTGCTTGTAATAATAACGCAGTCTACGGGCTTTATAAGCTACGGCGCCGACCGTATAAAATATTGGCTTGACCCTTGGGCTGATGCAAAAGGTGAGGGTTTCCAGACTATTCAATCCTTGTTAGCTATTGGCTCGGGCGGCGTTCTTGGTCGAGGAATAGGCCAGTCAAGACAAAAATATCTTTGGGTGCCCGAACCGCATAATGACTTTATTTTTTCTATTGTTTGCGAAGAATTAGGACTTATAGGTGCGTTGCTTATAATACTTATTTTTGCGCTTTTAGTGTGGCGCGGTTTTACAATTGCAATGCGTTCTACCGACAAATTTGGTTCTTTGCTTGCTATTGGCCTTACATTTCAGGTAGGACTACAGGCAATGCTTAATATATGGGTTGTTACTAACACCATACCAAATACCGGTATTAGTCTGCCGTTCTTTAGTTACGGCGGCACATCGCTTTTGATATTGCTTGCCGAAATGGGAATCGTGCTTTCGGTATCTCGTGGCGCAAATATTGAAAAGGTTAAATAGGAGGTAATCTTATGCATATACTTTTTGCAGGCGGCGGAACTGCGGGTCATATTAATCCTGCTCTCGCTATAGCCGGTTATATAAGAGAAAAGCATCCAGATGCTCACATAAGTTATATCGGTACTCCCGATAAGTTAGAGGCAAAATTAGTGCCCGAAAAGGGTTATAATTTCCGCACAATTTCAGTTGCGGGTTTTCAGCGCAAGTTAAGTATAGAAAACATCGGTAAAAATATCTCTGCTTTAGGCAAGGCTATAACCTCGTCTATGACCGCACGTAAAATTTTAAAAGAAATACAGCCCGATGTTGTCATTGGTACAGGTGGCTATGTCAGCGGTCCTGTATTGCGTGAAGCTGCTAAGCTTGGCATAAAAACCGCTATACACGAGCAAAACGCATACCCCGGTGTAACGACTAAAATGTTGGCGCCTAATGTGGATGCCATAATGCTTGCTATGCCCGAGGCAGAAAAATATTTAAAGCTTAAGAAAAAACCGTATATTACAGGTAATCCTGTTCGTAGTGAGCTTTTAAAAATCACACGCGATGAGGCTCGTGCAAAATTAGGACTCGATAATGATACTCCTATGCTTTTATCTTTTGGCGGCTCACTTGGTGCTATGCGCGTTAATAGTGCTGTTTCAGAGCTTATAAAATGGCACAACGGTACCGATAAATTTTACCATATTCACGGCACAGGTAAGTCGGGATATAGTGATTTTGTTGATAGCCTAAAAGATATTGCTTTATCAAACAAGATTGATATAAGAGAATATATTGGCGATATGGATGTATGTATGGCGGCGGCAGACCTTGTTATTTGCCGTGCGGGTGCTATAACGCTTAGTGAGCTGCTTGCTTGTGGCAAGCCCTCGATACTTATTCCTTCGCCCTATGTTGCTGAAAATCATCAGTTCCATAATGCTATGACACTAAAGAAGATCGGCGCTGCCGAGATTATAGAAGAAAAAGATTTAACCGGCGATAAGCTTATTGACGTTGTGTCAAGTCTTATTGAAAATAAAGCGCATTTGAATGATATGTCAGTTGCAGCAGGCAGGGGCGCTATAATTGACGCAAACGAGCGAATTTATGAGATTATAATGCAGTTATACACAAATGCGTAGACAAAAATAGCAAATTTTTAAAATTTGCATAATATGGCATTGTAACACCTTATGTTTTGGGGGAAGAGCAATGTCGAAACTTATTATAAACGGCGGAAATAAACTTTTTGGTGAAGTGAATATACACGGTGCCAAAAACAGTGCGTTACCAATTCTTGCGGCAACAGTGCTGTGCCACGGTACAAGTGTTATACATAACTGTCCAAAGCTGTCAGATGTTAATGCCTCAATTAATATTTTGCGGCACTTAGGCTGTAGATGCACATTTAAAAATAATACCGTTACGGTAGATACAAATAATTTAAAGTGTAGCCGCATACCCGATCGACTTATGCAAAAAATGCGTTCTTCGGTGATATTTTTAGGCGCAATACTGGGGCGTTGCGGTAGTGCTGTTATTAGCAGTCCGGGCGGATGTGAGTTGGGACCCAGACCTATTGACCTACACATATCGGCACTAAAGCGTATGGGCGCTACAATAAAAGAGAGTCACGGTCTTATAGAGCTTAATGCCGAAGATGGTCTCCGTGGTAGTGATATAACTTTATCATTTGCGAGTGTAGGTGCTACCGAAAATATTATTTTGGCGGCGGCTACCGCAAAAGGTGATACGGTAATTCACAACGCTGCCAAAGAGCCCGAAATTTGTGACCTTGCAGATTTTTTGAATGCAAGCGGAGCACGAGTTTATGGCGCAGGTACCGATACTGTCACAATTTGTGGTGTCAATAGTTTAAAGTGTTGTACACACGCCGTAATTCCTGACCGCATTGTTGCTGCAAGTTATATGGCAGCTGCAGCAATAACAGGCGGAGAAATAACAATTAAAAATGTAATACCCGCGCATCTTACCGCCATAAATTCTGTTTTTGAAGAGGCGGGCTGTGAGATTAGGTGTTTTGAAAATAAGATTTTACTAAAAGCACCGCAAAGGCTATCGCGTGTATCAACCATAAGAACGGCAATATATCCGGGCTTTCCCACCGATGCGGGACCGCTTGTGCTTGCAATGCTTGCAACGGCAAGTGGCACATCGATTGTTGTTGAAAATATATTTGAAAACCGTTTTCGCTACGTCGATGAGCTTAAGCGTTTAGGTGCAAATATTAAGGTTGAGGGCAGGGTAGCCATTGTTGAGGGTGTCGGCTTGCTTTCGGGTGCTTCATGCAAATGCACCGACCTTCGAGGCGGCGCAGCATTGGTTGTGGCAGCGCTTGCGGCAAGGGGAACAACTGTTGTGCGAGATATACACCACATTAAGCGCGGTTATGAGGATGTAGCTGGGCAATTATCACTTTTAGGTGCAGATATAAAAGAAATTTAAAGTAGAAAGGCAAGTGAAAATAATGCAATCCGATGTTAACAAGCGTCGCGCGGCGCGACAAAAAAAGGCTCGTCGCAGACGACTGAAAATAGCGTTTATATTTTTTCTTATAATTGCATTGATTACACTTGCAATAATGTGTTTTACGGTATTTTTTCCTATAAAACGTATAAATGTTTCAGGTAGCAAGATTTATTCAAAAAGCGAAATTGTTAAGGCATCAAAGCTCTCTACCGATGATAATCTTTTTGTGGTTTCCGAAGAAGAAATTGAAAGCAATATAAGAAAAAAACTCCCTTATATTGATAATGTTAAGTTAAAGCGCGTATTACCTGATGCAGTTATTTTAACCGTTACCGACGCAAAGGAATATGCATATTATCAGTCGGGTGAAAAATATTTTATTTTGAGTGACAGCGGTTACATTTTAAAAGAACAAACCGAAGCGCCTGAAAATGTATTTCAAATCGTAACAGGCGGAATTGAGGGTAAGGTCAGCGGAAAGGCCGAATATAAAAATTCTGCTGAGCAAGAGCTTGTAAATATCATTATATCTACTCTTGAACAAAAAGATATTAACATCGACAAAATTGATGTAAGCAATATTTTAGAGATTACATTAAATGTAGAGGAAAGATTTACCGTAATTCTTGGCACAAGCGAACATCTACAAGAAAAAATTGCTCATTTATCAGGTATGATTGACAGTATTCCCGATAGAAGCGGTAAGATAAATTTGAGTATGTGGACCCCGACAAACAGTCAGGGAAGCTTTGTAGAGCAGAACGATTAAAAAAAGTTACAAATTTGTAATAAAAACTATTGAAATTTGTTTTATGTTGTGATAATATGTATTTGTATATTAATGCGTATTACTATATTTGTATAAAGACGGAGGAATTTTAAAATGCCATTCGAAGTAGCAGAAGAAATGGAAAATGTAGTTCAAATTAAGGTAGTTGGCGTAGGTGGCGGCGGCGGTAACGCAGTTAACCGTATGGTTGCAGCCGGTGTGCGCGGTGTTGAATTTGTTGCAATTAACACCGATAAAGCAGCACTCTTCCTTTCAAAAGCAGATCAAAAAATCCAGATAGGTGAAAAATCAGCAGCAGGTATGGGCGCTGGCGGCAATCCAGACAATGGCCGCGCAGCAGCAGAGGAATCACGTGATGAAATCGCTGCAGCTCTTCGTAGCGCTGATATGATATTTATTACCGCAGGTATGGGCGGCGGCACAGGTACCGGTGCAGCTCCGGTTGTAGCAGCAATTGCTAAAGAGCTTGGTATTCTTACCGTTGGTATCGTTACAAAGCCTTTCGCATTTGAGGGTAAAAAGCGTATGACTCAGGCTGAGGCCGGTATTGCAGCTCTTGGCGAACAGGTTGATAGCCTTATCGTTATTCCTAACGAAAGACTTAAGTTTGTATCTGAGCAAAAAATCACATTTAAAAATGCATTTAACATTGCCGATGATGTTCTTCGTCAGGGTGTATCAAGCATTTCTGAACTTATCAATGTTACAGCTCTTGTTAATCTCGACTTTGCTGACGTTACTGCTATTATGGCTAATGCAGGTTACGCTCATATGGGTGTTGGTGAAGCAACAGGTCGCGACAAGGCTGAGCAGGCTGCTCGTATGGCTATTACAAGCCCGCTTATCGAAACATCTATGGACAACGCACGCGGCGTAATTATCAGCATTACAGGTTCTGACGATATCGGTCTTGAAGAGGTTGAGCAGGCTTCTACAATTATTGCTGAAATGGCTCATCCCGATGCAACAATCATTTGGGGTGCTCAGCTTGATGAAAGCATTGAAGACACAATTCGTGTAACCGTTGTTGCAACCGGTCTTGGCGACGACAAGAAGGCTGACAAGGGTAATGATCTTGCCGCATTGCTTGGTGATACAGGTGACGGTGAGGATGATAACTTCGGTTCTGTTTTAAAATTCTTTGATAATAACTAATATCATACATAAAAGGGCTGTCTCACTTATCTTAGTGAGACAGCCCTTTTTATGTTTTAAAAAACGTTTATTAATAATATTGAAATTGTTATAAGTATCATACCAAGTATACTTTTGAAGTTAATTTTTTCTTTAAATATCAGTGATGCCATAATTGCCGACAATATGAGGTTACTACCGAATTTTAAAGGATAAATCAGTACAGTGTTTTCTATATAGGTGTTGGTTAGTGTGGTTAAATAGGTGTTAAAAAATAAAAATGCAGAAATTAAAATAAGATATATCCAAATTTTTTTAAATGGAAAGTTTTTTGCGCATTTTTTAATGTTTGATTTGGTTACTTTACAAAGAATTATTAAGGCAATAAATAATATTATACAAGCAAATAGAAATGTAAGCAAACTAAAAACAGATAAATCGCAGTTTATGTTATTGGTTGAACTGTGATGGGCGAAAAACTTTTCGCAAACTCCCATTAAACCATTTGAAATGGCAACGCATATAAGTAACAATATATTTGCAAAAGATAGTTTCTTTTTGGTTACGGTAGAATTATAACTATTCATTACAAGCACAGCGAGTATCATTAATACGATGCCAACATATTGAATTATTGTAATTTTACTATCAAAGAATAATGCACCGCATATACACGGAAGCAATATTCCGCCAGTAGTAAGACAAACATCTACAAATAGATATGCGCCACTTTTTACAGCAAAAAGCCAGCTAAGCAAAAACGCAGCATTTGCTATACCGTTAAGTAGCGATATTATTAGTATTGTTATATCTATATTAAATGGTGTATTAGAAAAAGTAAATAATACAACACCGATTATAACGCACAAAAAAAGTCGTATTGCTTGTAATATTAATCCGTCTGTAATTCCGTTTACATAGTCACTTGTCTTTTTGCCGCAATATCCCTTTGATACGCCGATTAAAACTGTGACGAATAAGAAAAGATAACCTATCATATCAAACATCTACCCAACAGAAACAATGCCTATTCTCTTAATATTCATAGCATTAACCTCAATATTTCAATAATATTTTATTTCAATAGTTGTACTATACAACAATAATTGTGCCAAAACAATGGACATATCGGTAAAAGCATTGTACTTTTCGGTCAAAAAAGTTGCTTAATATTTAATTATATGGTATTATAGTGACAGGTGATATGGGTATGGAAAAAATCGATTTTTCAAGGCTTTACGAGTTTGACTATAATTTAATTAGTTTATTTGCTATCAGGCAATTTTGGAATGAGAATTCAGTTTTTAAAATGACCTCTCCAAGAAGAACAAGCTGTTTGTTGTGCTTTAGTGGATGTTCGGCGATATATAAGTTTGGCAGTGAAGAACTGTCTGTTCCGCGCGGCTCGGTGCTGTACATACCTGAGGGCGCAACTTATGAAACAAGATTTTTTTGTTGTGATGATGCGCTTCCTGCTACTATACTTATAGAATTTAGTTTGCTGTATAAAAACGGCGAGCATTTTTGTGCGGCAGATAAGCCCTGTGTTTTAAAACAAGAAGCCGCTGCGCATATTACCAAAATATTTAACGAATCAGCTGAAATATATTCTGCAGCAGTAGTGCCGATTTCGGCGATGAAATCGTTGGTTTATCGATTGCTGTCTGACTTAAGCTATGTCGAACGCCAACAAGATATATATTTAAAGGGTTTTAGCACAATTGCAAAGGGTATAGCGCATTTAGAAAATGAATTAAAAAACCAAAAAAGTGTTTGCGAAATCGCAAAAATGTGTAATGTGAGCGAAAGTACTTTTCGCCGTCTTTTTAAGGAATATACGGGTAAGAGTCCTGTTGAATACAGGAACGAACGACGCATTATGCTTGCAAAAAAGCTTTTGAATATAGGCGGTATGACGACTCTTGAGGTAGCATTAGAAACGGGTTTTGACGACCCCGCATATTTTTGTCGGGTTTTTAAAAAGTATACAGGTGTTACAGCGGGTGAATATTTACACAGTTTAGAAAGATAAAAATATATAATTAACACGGGGTGACTGATATCAGTCACCCCGTGTTTTGCTGTATGGATTTAATTAGCAACCGCAACCGTTATTGTTGCAGCCGCAACCGCAGCCGTTGTCGTTTGTATTGTTACCGCCGCAGCAGCAGAACAAGAGGATAAGGATGATTATCCAAGTACAACCGCAACCACCAAAGCCATTATTACACATAATCAAGACCTCCTTTTTTGTCTTTCATCACATACTATGCCTGCATTTTAATATGTGTTACAAAAAATAGTTATTGACTTTTACTGACTTTTGTTTTATAATAAGGTCAAAGAAGGTCAAAAGGGGATTTAGATATGAAAATAAGCGATATAATAACAAGCGAAATACTGCGTATGCTTAATGAGTCAGAAGAAAACACTGCCGAGATACAGCGCAACGATTTTGCAAATCTTATAGGCTGTGCGCCGAGTCAGATCAACTATGTGCTTTCTTCACGTTTTACGCCCGAGCATGGCTATATAATCGAGAGTCGTCGCGGTGGCGGTGGGTATATAAAAATCAGCCGTGTGGTAATGCGTAAGTCTACTGCCTTTATGCATATAATTAATTCGATAGGCGATAGCATTGATATGATGAGTGCGCGAATAGTTATTGAAAACTGCTTGCAGTCGGAGCTTATAAGTAAAGAAACCGCCCGTATTATGTATGCGGCGCTTTCCAACAACGTTATGCGTAGTGTGCCTGTTATTTTGCAAGACAGCCTACGTGCTGCAATACTTAAAGAAATGCTACTTGTTCAAATCTGAGAGGGATGATTTTATGCTTTGTGAAAAATGTGGAAAAATGGATGCTACAACGCATATACGCTCGGTAGTAAACGGTGTAGTTCACGAGAAGCATCTTTGCAGCCATTGCGCTGCAAATGACGGTTACGGTGATATAAAGGGCAACAATCTTTCACAAATGCTTTCTTCTGTGTTTGGTGATACAATAAGCAATGCAAAGAATTCACAACTCAAACGTTGCAATTGCTGCGGCAGCACCTATGCAGATATTGCCGAAAGCGGAAAATGCGGTTGTCCTGAATGCTACAGCACTTTTTATGAGCAATTGCTTCCTTATTTTAAAAGGGTACATGGTAGTACCCAGCATATAGGTAAAAAACCAAGCGGAAAATCTATAAATGAAGCACAAAATAAAAACAGCATACAAGAGCTGCGCAGTGTTTTGAAGCAGCTTATAAGCGAAGAAAAATACGAGCAAGCCGCTGTTGTGCGCGACCAAATAAAACAGTTAGAGGGTGAGGCACTATGAGTTATTGGTACAGTGTATCTGCGCCGCAGGACGATATTGCTGTTAGCACCCGTATTCGATTAGCGCGCAATATAAACGGATTACCGTTTCCATCAAAAATGTCACCACAGCAGTTTAAAGCGGTTAACGAGGCTGTGCGCACTGCAATAGCAAATAGCAATGCGCCTGTTGTTAAATCTTTAAAATTCATTGAAATGGAAAACATACCCGAGCTTGAGCGTTTTGCTATGGTAGAGCGTCATATTATAAGCAAACGATTTGCTTCAAATTATCAAAATCGGGCAATAATAATATCTGAGGACGAAAGCATTTGCATAATGCTTGGTGAAGAGGACCATATACGCCTTCAGGTGCTGCTTGCCGGTCTGCAGCTTGAAAAGGCTTATGAAATTGCAGATAGCATCGATTCGGTCTTATGCAGCGGTCTCGATCTTGCTTTTGACGAGCGTATAGGCTTTTTGACCGAATGCCCAACAAATTTGGGTACAGGACTTCGTTCATCAGTTATGTTGCATCTGCCACTCATTGAAAACCGTGGTGAAATGTCGGGAATTTCCGATTCAATCAGTAAAATTGGTCTCACGGTTCGCGGTATGTATGGCGAGGGAACAAAGGCGATAGCTTCTTTATATCAGATTTCAAATCAGGTAACACTTGGTATCAGCGAAAATAATGCGATTGATAATCTTAAGATTATAGCTACACAATTAATACAAAAAGAAAAAGGTTACCGAGAACAGCTTAACCGCATAAAATTAGAAGATAGGTGTATGAGGTCGTTAGGTATTCTTAAAAATGCAAGAATACTTACAAGCAGTGAAATGATGGCGCGGCTCAGTGACATTATGCTTGGTGCCACACTTGGCATAGTTGAATGCACCACGCCGCCAATAAAGCTTATAATTGAAGGTCAACCATATATGCTTATGAAAAAAATCGGTCAGCTTTCACCTGACGATCGCGATATAGAACGTGCTAAAATGATTAGAAATTCACTCTGAAGGAGGTTTTAATAGTTGAAGTATAATTTTAACGGTTTTACTGAAAAAGCCAACGAGGGCTTAAATCAGGCAATTAATGCAGCCTCACAAATGGGGCACACCTATGTTGGCAGTGAGCATCTGCTTTTGGGACTGCTTCGCATAGGTAGCGGTGTTGCCGCAAGCGTTTTAAATAAACAGGGCATTAGCGCAGATAAATTTGAAGAGCTTATTCGCACAAATATCGGTACAGGTACTCCAACAAAACTGTCACCCGATTATTTTACCCCACGCTCAAAGCGTGTACTTGAGGTTGCAATGCAAACAGCGGGGAATATGGGCAAAAAATATGTCGGCACCGAGCATATACTTATAGGAATACTCAGTGAACAGGATAACTTTGCCATAAGATTTTTAAAGGAGCTTGGTGTTGATATCGCAGCTTTAACCTCTAATACACTTGAAACATCGGGTGTGCAGCAACAAAGCTTTAACAATGCCAAAATGTATAACGAGCCAAGTGGTAAATCAAAAAATAACAAAACCGAAACTTTAGAAAAGTACGGCAGAGATTTAACCGAGGAGGCTAAAAAGGGCAAAATCGACCCCGTAATCGGTAGAGAAACCGAGGTAGAGCGTATTATTCAAATTCCTTGCCGCCGCACCAAGAACAATCCCTGACTAATAGGTGAGCCGGGTGTGGGCAAAACGGCAATAATTGAGGGACTTGCGCAGCGAATTGTTGACGGCAACGTACCCGAGATTTTGCTCGATAAAAAGGTCTTTACACTTGACCTGACAGGTATGGTTGCAGGCACAAAATACCGCGGTGATTTTGAAGAGCGCATCAAATCTGTGGTTGACGAAGTAACAAAGGCTGACGATATTATTCTGTTCATTGATGAAATCCATACCATTATAGGCGCAGGCTCCGCAGAGGGTTCAACCGATGCAGCAAACATTTTAAAGCCATCACTCGCGCGTGGTGATTTTCAACTTATAGGCGCTACCACAATTAGCGAATATCGCAAGAATATAGAAAAGGATTCAGCGCTTGAACGTCGTTTTCAAACGGTTACGGTGGCCGAGCCTAATGAAGATGATGCAATACTTATACTCAAGGGCTTAAAGGATAAATATGAAGCGCACCATAAGGTTGTTATTACCGACGACGCCATCACAGCGGCGGTGAAATTATCATCAAGATATATTAACGACCGTTTTTTGCCCGATAAGGCTATCGACCTTATTGATGAGGCAGCTTCACGCGTGCGACTTAGCACTGCCACACCGTCTAACGAAATAAGGGATGCCGAGCAAAAGCTGTCGGCTGTAAGGGCCGAAAAGGACGATGCTATAAACTCGCAAGAGTTTGAACGCGCTGCAAAGCTTCGCGACCAAGAAAAGCAGATTGAAGCCGAAATCGAAAAAATCAAAGAGGATAAAAATGGCCAAAACGCTCATGCCTCGGGTGAAGTGACCGAAGAAAAAATTGCCGAGATAGTATCGCTTTGGACAGGTGTGCCCGTAGCTCAGCTTACCGAAGAGGAGTCAGCAAGGCTTTTAAAGCTTGAAGATGTTTTACACAATCGACTTGTAGGTCAAGCGGAAGCTGTAACAGCAGTATCAAAGGCAATTCGTAGAGGTCGTGTAGGTCTTAAAGACCCCAAACGCCCAATTGGCTCATTCATCTTCTTGGGTCCTACAGGCGTTGGTAAAACCGAGCTTTGCAAGGCATTGGCTGAAGCAATGTTTGGCAGTGAAAATATGATGATTCGACTTGATATGTCCGAGTATATGGAAAAACATACCGTATCGCGTCTTGTAGGCTCGCCACCTGGATATGTCGGCTTTGAAGAGGGTGGTCAGCTTACCGAAAAGGTGCGTCGAAACCCATATTCAGTGATTCTTTTTGACGAAATCGAAAAGGCGCACCCCGATGTATTTAATATTTTGCTGCAAATACTCGAAGACGGCATTTTGACCGATTCACAGGGTAGAAAGGTAGACTTTAAAAACACGGTTATAATTATGACCTCTAACATTGGCGCGCGACTCATAACCGACAAAAAGGTATCTTTTGGTTTTGGCTCAAGTGACAGTGACTCACAAAACGAAAAGGATATTAAGTCACGCGTTCTTGAGGAATTAAAATCTGCATTTCGTCCCGAGTTTTTAAACCGTGTTGATGATATTATTGTGTTTAGCAAGCTAACACAGGTTGAAATCAAAAAAATTGCAGGTAAAATGCTTGAAAACTTAAAAGGTAGACTTAAAAATCTTAATATTACAATCGATTTCACTGATGAGGTTTTATCAGCATTGGCTGAAAAAGGCTTTGATGCAGTGTACGGTGCAAGGCCGCTTCGCCGCGAAATACAAAATCGTATCGAAGATGCGCTTAGCGAAAAAATACTTGATGCATCAATAAAAAACGGCGATAGTGTAGTTTGCGATTATAAGGATAACGAGTTTATATTTAGTATAAAATAAAATCAACCCCTACTTAAAATAGTAGGGGTTGATTTGCTTTCTGGTGAGTTATACTATCAAGTGCAACAGTTTAATAAAAATGGAAGTTCATACAAATCTCTGGTAGAATAGAGTTACCACACACCAAACTACAAAGGAGAGATTTGCATGAACTACACTCATCTTACCATAGAAGAACGCTG
>JAZQFX010000030.1:0-91321 GCA_045539695.1 Acutalibacteraceae bacterium | reverse complement strand
GAGGTTGGTGATTTCTTTTTCGCCTGCAGCATCTTCGCTTACGTAGTCGCAGCGTGAGCAGTCATAGTAATCTTTAACGCCTGCTACACCACACTTAGCGGGTGTGCCTTCTACAAACTTCATATCGTGACCGAGTGCTGTGTTGTCTTGTGCTACGTTTTCTTCAAGAACCTTGCCGCAAACCTTACATACCTTGTCTGCTGTTGCGTTGTTTACGCAATCTGCGCCGTTCTTTTCTACAAATTCTGTTTCAGCATGTGCGCATTCATATCCGCAGCCTGCTGCGCATACGCCGTCTTTATTTGACCAGTCGTGTGGTGCAGCCTCAATTGCAAGACCGCATGAGCAGCTTAAGCTATGTGTCTCATCATTGTATGTTGCTGAGAATTCTTTATCGTGGGATGCACGGAAGGTTGGCATATCTGCTGTTGCCATAAATGTATTTGTCCAGTCAAGACCTGTGCAAGCTTCTTTAAGCTCTGCGCCGGTAAGACCTTCTATGCTCTTGAGCTGTGATTCTTCATAAGTAAAGCCTGTTCCGTTTGCAAATGTTACTTCACCAACAGGAGCATCAGTATATACGTTGCTGAATGATGCAGGGTCGTTAAGTCTGTTTCTAATCCAGTCATTCATATATGGCAGTGCACCAAGAATGATTGAGTTTGTTGTTGAACAGTAGTTAAGTTCTTCAGTTTCAACACCGTCAACAATAATCTTCTGTGAGTTTAGACCGCCACCACGAATCCAAAGGGTAGCGCCGTTCATATCGGTTGCATCGTTACCATAAACGATAAGATTGTTAAACTTAATAACATCAGCGTTAACATCACCGGCTACAATACCGCTGTGACCTGTACCAAAAGCCTTTGCAGTCTGCTTGATATAGCAGTCAATAACTGCACAGGTATCAACAGTCCATGTGCCTGCTACGTATGCGCCCCAACCGTTAGCGTAAGCCTGTGAACCAAATACACCAATACGGTTGTTAGATTCCAAGTAAGAATGGCTTACTGTAAAGCCCTTAATTGTGTTACCAACGTTATCCACGCCTGGAGCTTCTTTGGTAAACTGCTTACCGCCGTCAAATGCGCCTACCAAACCTGCAAGGTTAGTAGTTGTGTCATAAAGACCAACGATTTGAACACCGTTACCGTCGATATTGCCGTTAAATACCTTGTTACCGCTCCATGTCTTAAGTGTAGATGCGTCTAATGTGTCAAAGTATGCCTTAACTGCTGCACCATCTTTGCAAGCAAGAAGTGCCTCAACGTCAAGCACGCCTTTCGGCTGAAGAACGATTTGGTCGATACCGTCGGCAATCTTGTAGTATTTACCTGTTGTTACTGATGTATCAGCCTGACGAAGAACGTAGTTAAGTTCTGCTGCAGTGTTGATGATAATAGGATCAGCCTGGGTGCCTGCTGCTTTGCTTGCAGGGGCAGTGCTTGTGCCGTCCCAATAAAGAACAACCTCGCCACACTTAGCTTTATAACCACAAGCACATACGCCGGCGGTAAAGCTGTGTTCGATAGCACCACCAATAGATAGACCGCAATCTTCGCAAGCCTCTTTGTGAGTGCCGTCGCCATTATCAACTATTTTAATATTGTGATTTGAACGAAGCTCAGGATATTCGCCATCTATTGCAACCCAAGTGTTTGCCCAATCAAGATTTGGCATATTGGTCTGAGCAGCAGCGCCCTTTGCGTTTGCAGTATCAACAACAGTGATGCCTACAAATTTATCAAAGTTTGCCCAACCACCTAGTTGATATGAAGGAGCTGCACAATCGGTGTAAACAGAGCTGTAGTAAGCAGGCTTAAATGCCTGATTAGAACTCTGATATGTCCATGGTGCGCAACCTATAAATACAGAGTTGGTATATGAACCGTTTAAGTATCCTGCCGGGTCACCGTTGTGACCGGTTGAAAGATCACCAAATGCGAATGGGTGATCTGCAAAATTTCCTGTGCCGCTACCTGTTTCTGCAAGAAGCTTACAATCATATACAAGACAGCCGTTAACCCTTACGCCCATAAAGGTAGCGCAATCGCCAAACAAAGCACCTGTGTTTTGTTGTGCATTGCCAGATACCTTTGTATAGTTGTCGTGTACTGTAACATTGTCAAAGGTAATAACGCCGGGGCAATTCTCATTGCTGAGGCCTGTAGCGCTCAATGTATCAGATGGATAAGAATAACCAAAGATAGAGCCTGCAAACCAGCCTGTTTCAAACATACAGTGTTCTACTGTTATGTTCTTAGCAGTAGCACCATCGTTTACATTGGCAATGATACCACCATTTTGGTTGTATGCGCCAACGATTTTAACGCCATTACCGTTAAGTGTACCGGCGAAGCAGTCTTTTGCGTTTGTAGTACCAGACTGCCATTGAGCGCGGTTTGTTGTAGTTGCAAAAGCATCTTTAACACCCTCGGCATCAAGTGCTAAGAAAGCATCAAGTGAGCCCGCAACAGTGTTAATATAGCCTTCTGACTGTAAAACCATAATATCAATAGAATCGTCAATTTCAAAGAACTTACCATGAGTCTGAGCATAGGTAGTTTTTTGAGCAAGATAACGCAACTGACCCGGTGTAGAAATTACATATGGATCAGTTTCGGTACCTGTACCGTGAGTGCCATCCATAAATGAACCATCCGGTTCACCGTTGGCATTTGAGCCGTATGTAATGTAAACAACGTTTAATTCGTCATCACAGTTAGCCGCGTCAGAATTAATTACAACGCCTGTGAAAAGAGATACTGCAAGTACTGCGAATGCGAGTACAAGGCTAAGTATGCTCTTGCTGTTTTTAAACAATTTTGTCATTTAAAAAACATTCCTTTCTTTGTGGGTGTGTTGCCCCACGAAAATTTAAAACACTTAGTAAATGTAGTATGTGCTACAATAAACCTTTTGTGACTGCCCACTGATTTAGAGGCACTACCCCACATTTACATATATGCCAATAATATTTTAATACAAATATTTCAAAAAATCAATAGTTATTTATCGTTTGCTACAAAACTTTTATTCTCTGAACTGTTGTTTATGTAGCATTGCATAAATGCCGCCTTGTTTTACAAGCTCGGTATGTGTGCCCTGTTCGCAAATCTCACCGCCCGATACAACGGCTATTTCGTTTGCGTTCTTTATAGTAGAAAGTCGGTGGGCTACCACAAGCGTTGTTCTGCCCTTGCAAAGCTCGTCAAGCGCTTGCTGAATCATAATTTCTGTTGCGTTATCAAGTGCGCTTGTAGCCTCATCAAGAATAAGTATAGGCGGATTTTTTAGAAATACTCGCGCAATGCTAAGGCGCTGCTTTTGTCCGCCCGAAAGCTTAACTCCGCGCTCACCGATAACGGTATCATAACCGTCGGGCAAGGTCATAACGTAGTCGTGAATATTGGCGCGTTTTGCCGCCTCAATTACCTCTTCTTCGGTGGCATCAAGTCGACCGTAGAGTATGTTATCTCTAATACTTGAGTTAAAAAGATATACATCTTGTTGCACTATACCAATGTTTTTGCGCAAAGACACACGTGTAATGTCGTTAATATTCACACCATCAACCAATATTTCACCCTCACGCACGTCGTAAAAATGCGGAATAAGATGACAAATTGTAGTCTTGCCACCGCCCGAAGGACCGACCAGCGCAAAGGTTTGACCTTTTTCAATTTTTAGCGATACGTTTTTAAGCACGTTGTCGCCGTCGCCATAACCATAGGTAACGTTTTTAAACTCAATAACGCCCTCTACGTTAGGCATTTCTATAGCATCGGGCTTATCCTCCTCTACAGGAGTATCAAGAATTTCGGTAAAACGCTCAAAGCCGGTAACACCGTTTTGGAAGGACTCCATAAAACGAATAAGTGTGTTTACGGGATTTATAAACAAATTTATAGCCGCCAAAAACGCCGAATAATCACCAAAACGATTTGCATCGGTAAGAAGCAAAAATCCGCCGCCGATAAGCAAAATAACGTTAAACACGTCGGTAACAAAGGTTGTGCTTGAGTGGAACTGACCCATAGCCTTATAAGCCTTGCGGCTGTTTTCTACAAACTCTACATTACCTACGTCAAATTTTTCAATCTCTTTATCGTGATTTGTGAATGCCTTTGTAACACGAATACCTGTAATACTGCTTTCGAGCGAGGCATTTATAATTGCATTTGATTCGCGACGCTTTTTAAATGCGTCACGCATTTTTTTGCGAAGAACAGACGATATAAGCACAAGTATTGGCACACAAGCAAGCAGTATAAGCGAAAGCGGAATATTTATTGACATTAAATATGCAAAGGAGATAATTATTGACGAGCTTGTAATAAGAACGTTTTCAGGGCCGTGGTGGGCAAGCTCTACAATATCGAAAAGGTCGCTTGTCATACGTGTCATAATTTTACCCGTTTCGTTATTATCAAAAAAAGAAACCGGCAATTTTTCTATATGAGAGAATAGGTCGCTGCGCATTTTTTCCTGCATTTTAACGCCCATCATATGACCTTGGTATTGCACAAAATACGAAAGTCCCATTCGCATTAAGTAAACAATCAAAAGCAAGCTACCACAAACAATAATTTCGGTATATTTTTTGTTAGGCATAAAATCATTTAATAGCCTACGCGTTATAATTGGGTAAAAAATACCTATAACCGACATTGTAAGTGCCGCCAACATATCAAGTATGAAGATTTTTTTGTGGGGTTTGTAGTAGCTTAAAAATCTTTTTAACATTTATTTCGCCCTTCTAATTCTCGTGGAGTTTTTTATACATTAAAATAATTTCTTTGCGTAGGTTTAGATTTTCTTCTTTGGTGAGTTTTGGGTCTTGCTCAAGCAGATTTGCCGCCGCCATACCGGCTAAACGCAAAATATCATTATCGGCATAGATATCGGCAATTTTTAGGCTTGGTAGTCCGTGTTGACGCGAGCCCAAAAAGTCACCGGGGCCTCGAAGACGCAAATCCTCATCAGCAATTTTAAAGCCGTCGGTATTATTTTTAATAACATTTAGTCGGTCGGCCGTAGCGCCCGACTTGTAATCCGAAATGAATATACAGGTTGATTTATACTGTCCACGACCTATTCTGCCACGCAACTGATGAAGCTGTGAAAGGCCAAATCGCTCGGCATTTTCTATTACCATAATTGCCGCGTTGGGCACGTCAATACCAACCTCGATAACGGTGGTGCAAACAAGCAACTGTATCTCGCCATCTTTAAAGCTGTGCATAACAGCGTCTTTGTCCTTGGGTTTCATTTTGCCGTGCAATAGCCCCACGCGATAGTTTTTAAACTCGCCGTCTTGTATTTCTGCAAAATACTGTTCGGCGCTTTTAATGTTTATTTCTTCGTTTTCTTCGACCATCGGACAAACTATATAACCTTGCCTGCCCTCATCTAAATGTTTTTTAATATAACCGAAAACTCGCGTGCGTAAGGCGGACTCAACACAGTAGTTTTCTATCTGCCCGCGGCCTCTCGGGTATTCATCGATTATGCTTATGTCAAGGTCGCCGTAAATTATAAGACCTAAGGTGCGCGGAATTGGGGTTGCCGACATAACAAGTGTGTGTGGGTGTGTGCCTTTTGCCGACAAATCGCCTCGCTGCACAACACCAAAACGGTGTTGCTCGTCGGTAATAACAAGCGCCAGATTAGAAAATTCAACGTCACCGCTTATAAGCGCGTGGGTACCGACCGCAATTTGAACTTTTCCACTTGCAAGTAATTCCTTTGCTTTTTGCTTTTCTTTTGTTTTAAGCGAGCCTGTAAGCAACACGCACTCTATATCGGTATTTTTAAGGCTTTCACATAGATTTTTATAATGTTGTTCGGCTAAAATTTCGGTAGGCGCCATAATGGCTGACTGATAGCCCTGCTTTGCCGTGTGATACATAAGTGCTGCCGCAACGGCAGTTTTACCGCAACCAACGTCACCCTGAACCAATCGGTTCATAATTTTGCCCGACGCCATATCGCGAACACACTCGGCAATTACGCGCTTTTGTGCACTGGTCATATCAAATGGCAGAGAATCAATATACTGTGCCGTATAATCATTTTTAAAAACAAACTGTGAATTAATTTTACGCTTGTTTTTAAGCAGCATAAGTCCTGTGCGAAGCACAAAAAGCTCTTCGAAAACAAGATGTTTTTTTGCGCGTTCAAGCGCCTGCTCGCTTTTTGGGAAATGAATGTTATATATAGCGTCTCGCAAATCGCATAGCTTATATGCCGCACGAACGCTTTCGGGCAAAACGTTCTCAATTTCACAAGATTCAAGCGCTGTTTTTACAAGCTTTCCAATAGCTGACGAGGTCATATTTTTGGTGGCGGGATAAACGGGTACAATACCCCCTGCACCTACCTCACGAATTTCGGGCGAAGACATTTCAAAAGAAAATCTGTTCTGCCCAATTTTGCCCGCAAAAAGATATTCGCTACCTTCGTGAAGACGCGCGGCAAGATATTTGTTGTTAAAAATCGTCACCTGCGCGTGCGCTGTGCCATCGCTTATTTTAAACTTATAAAGCGTCATATTACTGCGGATTTTATGCTCAACAACAGGGGTAATAACGCGCGCTTTTACGCACACCTTTTCGTCTGAATTGCAGTCAAAGATTTGTTTTATGTTGCTAAAATCCTCGTATCCGCGCGGGTAATAACGCAAAAGGGCACCGATTGTATCGATGCCCAGTGAGTACAAATGCTGGGCGCGTTTTTCACCAACGCCCTTTAAAAATCTTATGTCGGTTTGAAAATTAGACATTAAATTTATCACTCTACAGAAATAATATAGTAGTATACAGGTTGACCGCCGTTTACAAAGGTGATTTCTACCTTGCTGCCAAACTTATCGTTAAGCTGTGCTTCAAGCGAAGCTGCCTGACTGTCAGAAACATCCTGACCGTAAATTACGGTTACGAACTGACTGTCACGCTTAATCATAGACTTAATAAGCTTTGTGGTAGCCTTTTCGATATCGGTATCAACAAATGAAATCTTACCACCGGTCATAGCCATTATTTCGCCCTGCTTAATCTTGTGACCGTCAAAGTCGGAATCACGCGCAGCAAAGGTTACCTGACCTGTGGCAATAGCCTCAGCCGCTTTTTGCATTGCAATGGCATTAGCCTCGGTATCGGCACTTTCATCAAAATTAAGCATAGCGGTAATGCCCTGTGGAATTGTTCTTGTGTGAAGAACTATTACCTTGCGGGTGCTTATCGGAATAGCCTGTTCAGCAGCCATAATAATATTTTTGTTGTTAGGCAAAACATAAACTGTTTCTGCCGGAGTGCTTTCAATTGCACGCAAGATATTATCTGTGCTGGGGTTCATTGTTTGACCGCCCGAAACAATGGTGTCAACGCCAAGGTCACGGAAGAGTGCGGCAATGCCGTCACCTGCGCAAACCGATACGAAGCCAACGGGTTTTGTAATTTCAACCGCTTCTATCTTTTCGTTTTCGATTGTTTTTGCAGGTTTGCTTTTAGCGTTTTTAGCATCGTGCTTTGCACGCTCGTGCTGATCACGCATATTTTCAACCTTCATACTTGTGAGCGAACCAAAGGTAAGACCCTTTTCAAAAGCGTTACCTGGGTGATCGGTATGAACGTGAACCTTAATTATTTCATCATCATCAACCACAACAACACAGTCACCAATGGTTTCAAGATAAGCGCGAAGCTCACTGGGTTCTGTTTCACATTCGGGGTCGCGGTTTACGATAAACTCTGTGCAGTAGGTAAAGGTGATTTCGGTTTCAAATTCACCTGCTGCATTTCGTGCTGCGTCACTTTCTTCTTCGGGCTGCTCCACTGCTGCGCCGCCAGCATTTGATTTAATAATAACGCCGTCACGGAATACCGACATCATACCCTCAAGTATAATTACAAAGCCTTGACCGCCTGCGTCAACAACGCCTGCTTTTTTAAGCATTGGCAAAAGCTCGGGGGTTTCGGCAAGAGCCTCTTTAGCGCCCTCGATTGCAGCTTCAAAAACACCTAATGCATCTTTACCTGCAGCATTTGCTGCGGTTGCCTTTTCGCTTGCGATGCGTGCTACTGTTAAAATTGTACCTTCGGTAGGCTTCATAACTGCCTTGTATGCCGCCTCAACACCAAGCTTGAATGCCGCTGCCAGATTTTCGGCAGTAACATTTTCATCGTTGCCGATACCTTTAGCAAAACCGCGGAACAAAAGCGAGGTTATAACACCCGAGTTGCCACGCGCGCCGCGAAGCAAAGCCGATGCATTAATAGAAGCCACCTTGCCTGCAGTTTCACCGCTTACCTTTTCAAGCTCGCGAACTGCGTTTGACAAGGTCATAGACATATTTGTGCCTGTATCGCCGTCGGGCACAGGGAATACGTTAAGATCATCAACCGGTTTTCTGTTGTTTGCAAGATTATTTGCAGCCGATATAATAGCATCGCGTAAAATATTACCGTTAAACAAAAATAAACACTCCTTTTACAGATGGGAAGAACAAATTTATTCCTTTATTCCGTCTACCTTTACGGTTACCTTGTTTACGGTAATACCGGTAGATTCTTGTACTACGTATTTAACCTTTTCGGTAATGCTTGCGGCAATAGCGGCAATGTTCATACCGTAGGTCACCATTATATGAATTTCAACATTAATTGCATCTGCGTTACCTATAACTTTAATACCCGTATCAAGTGACTGTTCTTTTGATACAAGGCCAAACAAACGCTGACGGTGTGATGAAGGCATCATACCTACAACGCCAAAGCAGGAAGTCACTGCATGGCCGATAAGCTTGCTTAAAAAGTTTTCGGTAAAGCAAATAGAGCCTGTTCTGGTTTCGTAAGATATCATAAATAAATCCTCCTAAAATTCATAGTTTTCAATTTTTAAATAAATGTCACTGCTCGAAGCCTCAACTCCGCCTTTTATGGCAGAATCATAAAACAAAACGCCGTTTAAAAAGCATATTGGAATTTGTGGCATCTCGGTAAGCAGGGTGCCCGCAACATCGCCGATACCACACTCGCCGTTATGATAAGCTGCAAGAATTTGTTCGCAACTGCTCTCAAGCGGCTGAACACTCTGCAAAGCGTCAGCGTTTTCAGCATTTTGCACATCACTGTCGGCGCTGTCTTTTTGAACACTTACACCAAATGCCGCGCTGCCACCGGGCACTACAAGCTGGGTCATATCCATATTATCAAGAATTTGAACCTCACCCAGATATAACTGAAAGCTACCGCTTGCAAGTCGGGCGGTGTATTGCTCATAGCTGCACTCTACAACATTTATTTGTATGCCTGCGGTTTTGCACTGCGCCGCAATCGCCTTTGCAGCAGCTACACGCGAAGCGTTTTCTGAATTTACAAGCAGCGTAAATGCAGGGTTATTGCCTGCTGCATTTGCATAATAGCCGTTTGAATTCATATTATTATACCCTATTTTTGCAAGATTTTCAACCGTTATTTTTGAATTTGGTTTGTTATCAATGCTTTGCAACGCTTTGGTAGGCTTAAAATTGGGGTTAAAATAGCCCGTCGCAGCTACGGCATTATTGTAATATGCAGTTTGACAAATGGACTCGCGGTCAAGCGCTGACGATATTGCGTAACGCATTTCACGTGACTGCAAAGAACCGTATGAGCTGTTTATACCTATATATATAAGACGGTTCAAATTTACCTCGGTTTTTTTGCCGCTCATACGAACTATATTGTCACCCTCGGTATAATAAACCGCTGCGGCTCCCACCTCTACATAATGCGAGGTTGATGCAGCATCGGGCGAATTAATAAGCTTTATGGTTTCAATGCTGCCCTTTTTGCCATAATAATTTTGATTTAATTTAAAGCTTAGACCGTCTTCCGCAAGATAATATCTGCCGCAACCTATGGGCGCTATTTCTTTGCCGTCGGCATCAGTAACGCCCGATGTGCCCGACTTTAATATAGGAAAGTTAAGCAAATTTGCAAAAAATGGGTCATTTTGCGAAAGCTTAAAAACAACCGTTTTTGAGTCGGTAGCAGAAACCGACACCACCTCGTAAAAATTATGCATATATCGTGTTGAGGCTTTTGCAAGACCGTAAGAATAAATCACATCATCGGCGCTAACGCGACTACCGTCGGTAAAGGTAGCGTCACGCAGGCTTACCGTGCAGGTTTTGTCAACCGTTTCGGCAGCGCTTGCCAACACAAAAATGGGTTCAAAATTATTATCTGTTTTTATAAGGCTATCATACAAAAGTGAAGAAATCTCACGGTTTGCGGCGGTTTTTGCCGTGTAGGGATTAAAACTATCACTGTAAGAATAAAGCAAACTTACCGTTTTGCCACCATCTGACAACGGCAATTCGTTTTGAATGTTTTCTGTATTACTGCTCGTATTTGTTGGATTTTGTCTACAACCGCAAAAACAAAATATAAGAGTTAAGCAAAGAAACAAACAAATAAACCTTTTCACGACATCCACCTACCTTTTTAAAAATTGTGATTGATTATTTTTATTACCTATATATTAGCTTAACCGATTTGGTTAAAGCTGTGTTTTCATCTATATCAAAAACACATCCGTTTAGCATACAGTCGCCGCTTGCTTGCTCGAAGCGCGACATATCATTGTTTTTTAAACGATTTATTATAATTTCTTTTTTTACGCCGAGTATCGAATCAATAACGCCCGTCATACCAAGGTCGGTAATGTAACCCGTGCCCTTTGGCAAAACCTGCGCGTCAGCCGTCTGCGCGTGGGTGTGTGTTCCAAAAATTGCCGAAACCTTACCATCAAGATAAAAGCCCATAGCGCGTTTTTCGCTTGTTGCCTCGGCGTGAAAATCTACGAATATAAATTTTGCGCCGTCACTTTTTGCCCTTTCAAGCAATTCGTCTATATATTTAAACGGATTATCAGCATTTGCGCGCTCAAAATATATCTGCCCCGAAAGGTTTATAACCGCCGCAGAGTATTTGCCCATATCAAAAAGGCAATATCCACTGCCTGCCTCGGCTTCTCTTAAATTGTGTGGACGCAAAACGAAGGGGTTGCTGTCAAGTGTGTCATAAAACTCTTTGCGGCGGAGTGTGTGATTGCCGCCTGTGATAACGTCTGCCCCCGCAGCAAAAATCATATCGGCACTTTCGGGTGTAATACCGTTGCCCCAAGCCGAATTCTCACCGTTCACAATTACTAAATCAATATTTTCTTCACGCTTGATAATCGGTATCATTTTAAGCGCATACGCGCAACCGTCGGGCGCACAAACGTCACCCACTGCCAAAACTCTCATCACTTACCATATTCACTTTCTAAACAAAAATCGTCATACACATTTATAATAACATATATTGATTCCAAGTTCAATTTATTTTATAAATTTAACAATATTTTTAAAAATCACAAGTGAGCATTTGCGAGAAAAAACGAGAAAACTAAAGAAAAACAGAGATTTTGTTTTTTAAATTAAATTTTTTAAAAATTTGTGTTGACAAAGGGTTTGGGCTATGGTATTATATTCGGGCACTCAAAAAAAGAAAAACTATTTGGAGGATTTGGTTATGTCTACATTTATGGCAAAACCTGCCGAGGTTCAGCGCAAATGGTATATCATTGACGCAGCTAATCGCCCAATGGGTCGCACCGCTGCCAAGGTTGCTGATTTGCTCCGCGGTAAGCATAAGCCCACATTCACACCTCACGTTGACTGTGGTGACCACGTTATCGTTATCAATGCTGAAAAGGCAGTTTTAACAGGCAAAAAGTTAGAAAACAAGTATTATCGTCGTCATACAGGCTACATCGGCGGTCTTAAAGAGGTTAAGTATTCAACCCTTATGAACACCCGTCCTGAGCTTGCTATGGAGCTTGCAATTAAGGGTATGGTTCCCGATACAACTATCGGTCGCAAGGCTCTTACTCGCTTGCACATCTACAAAGGCGAAAACTACGTTCAGGTTGCTCAAAAGCCTGAAAAGTATGAATTCTAAGAAGGGAGACAGAAAAGATGTTTGAAGGAAAGCCATATTTTTACGGCACCGGCAGAAGAAAGAGTTCTGTTGCCCGTGTTAGAGTATACCAGGGTACAGGTAAAATCACCATCAATGAAAGAGATATTGATGATTACTTTGGCCTTGAAACCTTGAAGGTTATCGTTCGTCAGCCACTCGTTCTTACCGAAAACGCTGACAAGTTTGACATTGTATGCCGCGTTGCAGGCGGCGGTGTTACCGGTCAGGCAGGCGCTATCCGCCACGGTATCGCTCGCGCACTCTTGCAGGCAGACGCTGAGCTTCGTCCAGAGCTTAAGAAGGCTGGTTTCCTCACACGTGACCCACGTATGAAGGAAAGAAAGAAATACGGTCTCAAAGGCGCTCGTCGTGCTCCACAGTTCTCAAAGAGATAATTTGTTATTTCAAAGAGTATGCAAAAGCCCCGAAACCATCACGGTTTTCGGGGTTTTCTTTTTGCATAGATTTTTGCTTTGGTGCAAATTATTTTAAAGGACTATAGCACGCTAAATTGCTGCTTATGCGACATCTAAATAATTGAGCTGTTCGCTCTATAGCGAATGTAGTTTTTTGTTTTACAAAAAAAGGAATTTTATTTGACTTTTTATATGGATATACTTATAATATAATAGATATATTGCGTAACGGCAAAATGTTACGTCAAAAATTTCGGGAGGAATTAATTATGAATTTCATCACAGTAAAATCTTATGACGAATTAAGCGTAAAGGCCGCTAACATTATTGCTTCACAAATCATTATGAAGCCTAACTGCGTTTTAGGTCTTGCAACCGGTTCTTCACCTGTTGGCACTTATAAAAAGCTTATTGAAAAGTGCAATGCAGGCGAGCTTGATTTTAGCACTGTTACTTCTGTAAATCTTGATGAATATGTTGGCCTTAACGGTGAGCACGACCAGAGCTACCGCTACTTTATGAACACCAATTTATTCAATCACGTAAATATTGACAAAGCAAGGACAGCCGTTCCAAGCGGTATTTCGGGTGACCTCGAAGCCGAAGGCGCTGCTTATGACAGGCACATCGAGAGCCTTGGCGGTATTGACCTTCAACTTTTAGGCATTGGTCTTGACGGTCACATCGGCTTTAACGAGCCTGCTGATGTTTTCACAAAAGAAACACATGTTGTTGATCTTCACGAATCAACAATTCAAGCAAACGCTCGTTTCTTTGAATCAATCGACGATGTTCCAAAGAAGGCAATCACAATGGGTATGGGCGCTATTATGAACGCTAAAAAGGTTCTTTTAGTGGCTAACGGCGCTAACAAAAAAGAAATTCTTGAAAAGGCATTCTTTGGTCCAATTACCCCACAGGTTCCCGCATCTATTTTACAGCTTCACCCCGATGTTACAGTAATTTACAGCGAAAACTAACTTAAATATAAACGAGGTATTTTAAAATGACTGATAGAGAAATTGCAATACTTGCGGCAAAACAGTTTAACTCTGACGAAATCACCTATATTGAACCCTATGGTAGCGGCCATATTAACTCAACGTGGCTCGCCATACATAAATCTGCCGACGGTAGCGAAGTTAAAAATCTTCTTCAAAAAATCAACAACTACGTTTTTAAAAACCCAGATGAGCTTATGGAAAACATTGTTGGTGTTACTGCCTTTTTGCGTGACAAGGTAGAAGAGGACGGCACACTTACCGTTATTCACACACTCGACGGCAAAAATTATTTTCTTGATGAATTCGGTAACTATTGGCGCGTTTATAAATTTATCGAGGAAGCCACTGCTTATCAACAAATTGAAAACGATAACGACTTTTACACCTGCGGTTTAGCATTTGGCGAATTCCAGCAAATGCTGGCTGAATACCCCGCAGAGAAGTTATACGAAACAATACCGAATTTCCACAACACACCGAGCCGTTTTGCCGACTTTAAAAAGGCTTTGGCTGAGGACAAAGCAGGTCGCGCCAAAGATGTTCAGGCAGAAATTGATTTTGTTCTTGCTCACGAGTGCAAGGCAGACGCAATTACCTCTAAGCTTGAAAGCGGCGAAATTCCATACCGTGTAACACACAACGACACCAAACTTAACAATATTCTTATTGATGATGCTACCGGCAAGGCAAAATGTGTTATCGACCTTGATACCATTATGCCGGGCGCTGCGGCTTACGACTTTGGTGACAGCATTCGTTTTGGCGCTTCAACGGGCGCCGAGGACGAAACCGACCTTTCAAAGATTTCGGTTAGCACACACCTTTTCGAAGTGTTTGCAAAAGGCTATCTTTCAACTGCAAACAAGTTTTTAACCCCTGCCGAAAAAGACTCGCTCGTAACAGGCGCATATCTTATGACACTTGAGTGCGGCGTGCGTTTCCTTACCGACCATCTTAACGGCGACGTTTATTTCAAAATACATAGAGAAAATCATAACCTTGACCGTTGCCGCACGCAGTTTAAGTTGGTTGCTGATATGGAAGCAAAAGAGGCCGAGCTTCGCGCAATTGTAAACTCAATCAAGTAAGGGTAAATATATGATTACTATTTCTAATGAATTTTTAATAGCAACATTTAGCGAAATTGGCGCCGAGCTTAAAAGCCTTAAGTGCGGCGATAAAGAGCATATTTGGTATGGCGACCCTAAATTTTGGACAGGGTCATCTCCCGTGTTGTTCCCTATTTGCAGCGGACTTAAAGACGACGAATTTATCTACGACGGCAAAACCTATACCCTGCAAAAACACGGCTTTGCCCGCAGGGCAACCTTTGATGTTGAAACGGTAGGTGAAAACACTGCAACCTTTTTGTTAAGCAGTGACAACTGTCCAAAAGATAACTACCCTTTTGAGTATGAATTTAGAATTACCTATACCCTCATAGGCAAAAAGGTAAATGTTGAATACAATATCAAAAACCTTACCGACGGCGATATGTATTTCTCGGTAGGCGCTCACGAGGCGTATTACTGCCCAGAGGGTATTGAGAACTACGAGATTATATTTGACAAAAAAGAGAATCTTGATGCTTATCAGCTTGTAGGTCCCCTGCTTTCTGACGACACCGTAAACTACGGCAAAGATACCGACACATTGCAGCTTGAAAACTCACTTTTTGATAACGATTGTCTTATTTTTAAAAATCTTAACTCACGCTCGGTAAATTTGGTAAACAAAACAAACGGTCAAAAGATTAATGTTCAATTTGACGGTTTCCCTTATATGCTTGTCTGGACAGTGCCCGGCGCGCCATACGTTTGCATAGAGCCTTGGTGCGGCATAACCGATAATGTTGCTACCACAAAGCAGCTAACCGAAAAAGAAGGTATCGAAAAAATAGAAAAAGGCGGCACTTTTTACCGCTTACATAGTTTCGAGATTCTATAAAAATTCAATACAGCAGATATAACTGTTATTTCCCAAAAAAATTTACAAAAGCCACAAACAAGTGCATTTTACCTGAAAATTTGTTTTGGCACCATATTTTAGGAAAATTTTTGCAACAAAAAAACCGCGGACACGCAAATATAAATTGCTGTCTGCGGTTTTTATTATTTTATATGCGGCAAAATATTGCAAAGAAAACTTTGCGTTCAGGTTTTTGCTTTAAGTAAAGTTATATTCAGCTTTCCCTTATAGCAATTTCTACCGTTTTGCGCACGTCCTCGGCTCCCGTGCCTTTAAGTGCGCTAAACGGAATAATTGTAATGCCGTCACCAAGCTCGCCTATCTCTTCTTTTAAGGCGTTAAGACGATTATTAAACTCCGTTTTATTTAGCTTATCGCACTTGGTAAGAACTATCGCATACGGAATTTCGAAATGCGCTAAAAATTCGAGCATAGAAATGTCAAATTCAGTAGCAGGATGGCGCATATCAATAAGCTGTAAGCAAAGCTTGATATTTCTATCGGTACGAAAATACCCCTCCATAAGCTCTGCCCAACGCTCACGCTCGCTATCGGCAACCTTTGCATAACCGTAGCCCGGTAGATCAACCAATCGAAATTCATCAAGCTTATAAAAGTTGATAGTAACCGTTTTACCCGGTGTAGAGCTTACTCGCGCAATAGATTTTCTATTTAATATTTTGTTAATGAGTGAGGATTTGCCAACATTTGAGCGACCCGAAAAGCAAATCTCGGGCAAATCGGATTCACTTAGCTGCTCTAATGTGCCAAACGCTGCTTCAAAATCTACCTTATTCCAATTCAAAACGGTCACCTTCTTTTTTAGTTTCTTATAGCTGTGGTATTTGCGGTTTGTGATGTGATGTACGTATCACTTTTTTGGGTATCATCATCAAGTGGTAAAAGCGCTTGGTCAATAATCTCGGTTACGTACTTAACGGGTATAAACTCAAGATTTTCGCGTACCTTACCGTCAACCTCATCTAAATCGGGGATATTGTCATGCGGTATAAACACGCGTTTTACACCGCCACGGTATGCCGCCATAGACTTTTCTTTAAGTCCGCCAATAGCAAGCACTCTGCCGCGAATAGAAACCTCGCCCGTCATAGCAATATCACGTCGAACGGGGCGGTTGGTAAGCGCCGAAATAAGCGCTGTAGTGATGGTAACGCCCGCGCTTGGACCATCCTTTGGTACGGCAGATTCTGTTGCGTGGATATGTATATCACGAGTCTTATAAAATTCGGTATCAATGCCATACTTTTCGGCATTTGCACGAACAAAGGTGATGGCAGCCTCAGCCGATTCCTTCATAACATCGCCAAGATTACCTGTAAGCACGGTTTTGCCCGTACCGGCAAGCACCGCTACCTCCATTTGCATAATTTCGCCGCCAACTTGTGTCCAAGCAAGGCCGTTTATAATACCGACTTCGTCTTGAGGTAATATAACCTCGGGGCGATATTTTTTATGACCTATCATAATTTCAAGGTCAGAAGCCTTTATATTAACCTTTTTAGCGCTGCCTTCGGCGATTTTCTTTGCGGCCTTACCGCAAAGTGAGCCTACCGTGCGCTGCAATTTACGCACACCTGCTTCACGGGTATAAAAATCTATTATTCCGTAAAGCGCGCTATCTGCAAAATGACAGTTTTTAGCGCTTAGTCCGTGTGATTCTATCTCACGCGGTACAATATGGCGTTTTGCAATATTAAACTTTTCTTCTCTTGTGTATCCGTCAAGCGATACCACTTCCATGCGGTCGAGCAGCGGCGCGGGTATAGTATCAAGATTGTTTGCGGTGGTTATAAATACAACCTTGCTCAAATCATATGGCATTTCAAGGAAATTATCGGTAAAATTGCAGTTTTGCTCGGGGTCTAAAACCTCTAAAAGCGCGCTTGCAGGGTCGCCCTTGTAATCGGAACCGAGCTTGTCAATTTCGTCAAGCAAAATTAGCGGATTAGATGTGCCTGCATTTTTTATAGCGGTCAAAATTTTACCTGTCATAGCGCCTATGTAGGTTTTTCTGTGGCCACGGATTTCGGCCTCGTCGTGCATACCGCCTAAGGATATGCGTTGATACTTTCGGCCCATACATTCGGCAATGGTTTTGCCAATAGAGGTTTTACCCACACCCGGAGGACCGCAAAGGCAAAGAATATTCCCCTTGCTTTCAGGCGATAAGGCGTATACCGAAAGCGCTTCTAAAATGCGCTCTTTTACCTTTTTCATACCGTAAAAATCGCGGTCAAGAATTTTTGCGGCCTTTTTAATATCTACTTTCGTATCATCACAAGTATTCCAAGGAAGCGCAAGACATGTTTCTATATAAGCGCGCGAAACAGTGCTTTCATGTGCGCCCTGCGGCATTTTAGAAAGCTTGTTTATTTCAATATGTATTTTTTCTTTAATTTTTTCGTCAGCATTAAGCGCCTCAGTCTTTTGGTGATACTCATCAATTTCATTTGCCGCCTCGTCACCGTAAAGCTCTTCACTTATGACGCGCATCTGCTCTTTAAGATAATAATCACGCTGGTTTTCGTCAATGTGTGCGCGAGTTTTTTGACCAATTCGGTTATCAATTTCGGTAACCTCACGCTCCTTTATGAGCAACTCAAGCAAAATTTTTGCGCGAGTAACAACATTTAGTTGCTCAAGCACATACTGTCTATCATCGTATGGCGCGGGAATACTGAATGCGATAAAGTCACATAGCTCTCCAAGATTATTATTGGTTGCCACATTAAGAATAATGTCATTTGGCAGGTTTTGAGCCACATTGGCATAACGCTCAAACTCAGCGCGGATGCGGCGAATAAGACTCTCAATATAAACCTCTCGGTTTTTAATAGGCTTATCCTCGCATTTTTCTATTGTTGCCACATAATGCGAGCCGTTATCGGTAAAATTTATATGTCGCGCGCGATAAACACCCTTAACAAGCACTTTGGCGCCGCCGTCGGGCATTTTAAGTACTTGACGCACGCGGCAAAGACAGCCCATATCATAAAGATGGGTGCTGTCGGGGTCCTCAACAGCAATATCCTTTTGAGTTACAAGATAAATCGGCACATTTTTGTCCATTGCGTAACTGAGTGCGCGCACCGATTTTTTTCGGCCGACATCAAGCGTTAGCAGCATATCGGGAAAGGCAACTACCCCACGCAAAGCCATTGCGGGAAATGTGCCCGTAATTTGTTTTTCGTCTAAAATCATAGGGTCTCCTGAAATTTAAAAAATTATTTGCTTATTACCGTAGCGCTAAGCGCGTGCTCTTGGAACACAAACAATACGGTATTTTCTTTTATTTGGTATTCTAAAACGGTGAGTCCGGCACTTGCTGGCAAGAAAAACACTTCGCCTTTTTTCGCCTCGCGTTCTTGTGTGTCAAAGCCCATACCGCTCATTGTGTCGCGAATGTCGGTTGATACTGCACCCACTGTAAAGCCGTATGCATCACCGTATTTTACTATGTGTGTAACGCCGCTATCTGCATCATCGGTTTTATAACAGCAACAAGTCTCGCCATCGGTCATAACGGTGTAGTCACCCGATGTATAATCAAAATACATTGGCTCGCCGTGGTCGTCAAGTGTTTCACTTAAAACGGTCTTGGTTTCCTCAATGTTGTCACCAAGCTTGTACTCAAGGTCAGAAATCTGACCGTGCTTGGCATAATACTCTATATCTATGCTGTGGTCACTCTTTTTGCCACCATTACCACCGCAAGCGGTTAGTGACAGCACAAAAACCACACAGAGAATAAGACTTAAAATCTTTTTCATTTTATCACCATTTATTTTTTATTTGCTCTATTAAGCAGTTCGTTACGCTGATCCCAAAGATCTTGGCTTAAATCGACGTAATAGGTATGCGGCTTTTCAAAACGCTTAACCTCATCCCAAAGGTTGTTTACAAGCTCCTCACGCAAAGCGGCAATTTCCGAAACCGAAGGAGAGGTATAAACCTGCTCGCCCTTTTCGAAAATCTTTACCTGTAATTTACGCGCTTTGAAATTAGTAATTGTTTTACGCTTCCAAGTATAAGTTGGATCAAAAATTTCGTAAGGCTTTGAGTCATCAATCTTTTCGTAGTTAAGAGTAATAACGTCAGCTATTGCTTTATTGGTTTCTTTGTCATAAAGTCGCCACGGGATTTTAACTCCGGGAACCGTTATTTTAGCAATGTTTTCACTAATTTTAATTTTGGGTGTAATAACACCGTCTTGTTCGGTAGCAACAAGCTTATATACACCGCCGAAAACAGCCTCACTTGAAGCAGTAATAAGACGTTCGCCAACACCGTAGCTATCAATACAAGCACCCTGAATGTCCATATCTCGAATAAGATGCTCGTCGAGTGAGTTTGAAACGCAGATTTTAGCATCGGGGTAGCCTGCATCATCAAGCATTTTACGAGCTTTTTTAGAAAGATACGCAATATCGCCGCTGTCAATTCTTATACCAAGCGGACGGCAGCCTAATGGCTTTAACACCTCATCAAATACCTTAATTGCGTTTGGAATGCCCGATTTTAAAACGTTAAATGTATCGACAAGCAGCATACAGCTATTAGGGTATTGTTCGGCATAGGTTTTAAAGGCTGTATATTCGTCGGGGAATAATTGCACCCAACTGTGAGCCATTGTGCCGCTTGCTTTTGTGCCAAAGTCTTTAGCGGTTTTTATGTCAGAGGTGCCCGCACAACCACCAATTATTGCGGCGCGCGCACCGTAGTATGCCGCATCAGCGCCTTGCGCACGGCGTGCGCCAAACTCCATAACAGGACGGCCCTTTGCAGCGCGCACAATTCGGTTTGCCTTGGTTGCTATAAGAGATTGATGGTTAATTGTAAGCAGCACCATCGTTTCGATAAGCATTGCTTGAACTGCCGGACCGCGAACGGTAACTATAGGCTCGTTAGGGAATATTGGCGTACCCTCGGGTACTGCCCAAACATCACACTCAAACTTAAAATTGCGCAAATAATCTATAAATTCGTCGCAAAAAAGTCCCAGTGATTTTAAATATTCGATATCACTATCGTCAAAATGCAGATTATTAAGATAATCTATAAGCTGCTCGATACCCGCCATAATGGCATAACCGCCCTGATCGGGCACGCGGCGGAAGAACATATCAAAGTATGTAATTGTATCGCGCATATCACTTTGCATAATGCCGTTTGCCATGGTCATTTCATAAAGGTCCATAAGCATTGTTAAATTTCGGTTGTCCATTTTCATAGCAGATAATCCTTTCTTTTACATTTTTTCGGGAGCTGAAATTTTCATCATATCAAGCACGTTTTTAATAACAATGCCTGTAGCGTAGCAAAGGTTAAGTCTTGCTTGGGTAAGCGCTTCGTCGTCACCCTTAACGCGACAAGCTGCATAGAATTTGTGGAACTTGGTAGCAAGCTCGTTTACGTAATGGGTAAGGCGCGCAGGGTCGTAAGATTTTGCTGACTGAATAATTTCGTCAGTAAGTGCTGAAATGTGAATAATAAGCTCGCGCTCTTCGGGTGCGTTAAGCACACATAATTCTTCTGCTGTGCAATCGCGCTTTGTAACGCCGTCTTCTTGGAGGTTACGCAAAATGCTGCAAATACGCGCATAAGCATACTGAACATAGTAAACCGGGTTGCTGTTAGATTCGCTAACAGCTAAATCCAGATCGAAGTCAAAGTGAGAGTTTGGTTCGCGCAAATTAAAGAAAAATCTTGCAGCATCAATCGGCACTTCGTCAAGCAAGGTTACAAGGGTAATCGCTTTACCCGAACGTTTTGAAGCCTTGATAACCTCGCCGTCGCGCACTAAACGCACCATCTGCATAAGCACAACGTCGAGTCGGTCAGCATCTACACCCAGAGCAGTTAAAGCCGCTTTAAGACGAGGCACATAGCCGTGATGGTCGGCGCCCAAAATGTCAATAGCCTTGTCAAATTTACGAACCTCTAACTTGTTGTAGTGGTAGGCAATATCGGGCACTACGTAGGTAGGCACACCGTTTGCGCGAACAAGAACAAAGTCTTTGTCACAACCAAAATCAGTAGCCTTAAACCAAAGAGCATCCTCTTGCATATAGGTGTGACCGCTTTGCTTAAGTAGTTCTATAATACGAGCGGCTTCACCGTTGTTGTGCAAAGTGCTTTCACGGAACCAAGTATCATATTTTATGCGGTATTTACCGAGGTCATCTTCAAGTCCTTGAATATTTTTAGGCAACGCAAATTCTACCAAAGCCTTGCGACGTGTTGCCTCGTCGGCAGACATATACTTGTCACCATTTATTTCAGCAAAAGCCTTTGCGTGAGCAATAATATCTTCGCCGTGGTAAGAATCCTCAGGCATTTCAACGCCGTCAGCGTAAATTTGTTGATATCTTAAATCAAGAGATAAACCAAACTTATTTATCTGGTTGCCCGCGTCGTTTATATAAAATTCACGCTCGGTGTAGTAACCTGCCGCAGCCATTACAGCCGCCAAGCAGTCACCCAATGCGCCGCCGCGAGCGTTACCTATGTGCATAGGGCCTGTAGGGTTTGCCGAAACAAACTCTACAAGTACGCGCTTGCCTTCGCCAAAGTTGCTTTTGCCGTAGTCGTCACCCTTTGCGATAACGTCAGCAACAATGTTAGCATAATACTTGTCCGACAAAAAGAAATTTATAAAACCGGGGCCTGCAATTTCATATTTTTCAATAAACGTTCCGTCAAAGTCTATGTTTGACATTAGTTTTTCGGCAATAGCACGAGGAGCCGATTTAAAGCCACGCGCCCAAACAAGAGCCGCATTTACAGCATAGTCGCCGTTTTTACGGTCGGCCGGAACCTCTACTTTAAACGGAGCAAGTTCCGCCTCGCAAAGTTCACCTTTTTCTATTGCGGCTTTTGCCGCATTTATAAGTAAATTTTCGATTTGTTTTTTCGATTCACTAACTAAAATTGACATTTTATCTTTCCTCCACTAAAATCTCGACCGTATTTTCGCTTAAAGGTTCGAGATTTACGTCTATTGTATAAACCATTTTTACAGCGCCTCCACACTCGGTAAGGCTTGACTTGACCTGTTTGCCGTAAATGCCGAGAGTTAAACTGCCCTGAGGTATGGCGTAAAGGCAGTTGTTTCTCTCGCCCTCGGTAATTATAAGGCGTGAATTTAGGTCGCCCCGCCGCTCTAAAATAACGGTGTTATTGTTTTTTACCGTAAGCTGAGTCTTGATCTTGCTACCCTCAACCGTTTGCTCCTCGGTATAAGTAATGATATATTCATCCTCGAAAGCTCTCAGTGTTCCTTCGGTGGCAAGCTCGATAACGTCTTTATCATCACCAAGGCCCTGTATACCTTTAATTTTTACTAAAACCCTTTTCATACCTTTTCAATATCAACCCGTTCTATCTGAAAATCCTTGTTATAGTCGCCTAATAAAATATTGACCGTACTTTTAAATGCCTCGGTTTTGTCGCTTGCATAAAACTCATATTTTGCCGCCGTAGCCCCATTGTTAAGGCTGTCAGAGCTTTCAAGCATTTGGGCGATTGCTTTTGCAGTGGCCTCACCCATATTTATAAGTGTTACCGAATTGCCGAGAATATTTCGTATAATGCTTGATAAAACAGGAAAATGTGTACAACCTAAAATGAGTGTGTCCACACCTGCATCTATCATTGGCTTTAAATATCGTCGCAAGGTTTCTATTGCAACTGTATCGTCGAGTGCGGTCCAACCCTCTTCTACTATTGGGACGAGTAACGTGCCCGCCGACTCTACAACCTGCGCCGACGGCAAAAGTTCGAGTATCTGTTTTTTGTGAGCGCCGCTGTTTATGGTAGCGCTGGTCGCCAAAACGCCGATTTTGCCGTTTTTTGTAGCACCTACCGCCGCACGCACCGAGTGAGACACAACCTCTACGAAAGGAACAGGTAAGCTTTCGGCGGTATCAGCCGCAACAGAAGACACCGTACCGCAAGCGGCAACTATCATTTTAACATCGCGGCTTAGCAAAAAGCGTTCATCCTGAAGCGCATATTTGCGAATTGTATCGCGCCCCTTTGTGCCGTAAGGCACGCGGCCCGTATCACCAAAATAAACTATGTTTTCATTTGGTAACAGCTTCATAATTTCACGAGCAACGGTAAGTCCGCCAAGCCCCGAATCAAAAACGCCTATCGCGCGGTTATCTGCCATAAACCCAGCCCCTTTCTACAAACGATATGTATTCATATTATATTACCATATAATATGCTTTTTATCAAGAGGTAAATGAATGCACCCACACAATTGATTACCGCTTAAAAAAGATATACAACAGCCTTTTACAGAGAAATAACATGTGCTCCCTCTGAAAAGATTAAATAAATTAAAGATATAAAAGCAGAGCCTTTTGCTCTGCTTTTTGATTTTTAATTACACATATTCGCACATTGACGAATATGAAAAATATATATGCCCTGATATTTCGGGGTCGTTTTTACATATATCTACCTGTCGGTTTATTATCTCTTTGCCGTTTGCCCACTCCTGTTTATCGGGTTCGTTTTGGGTGCCGATTTTATATGTTGCAAGACCAATAAGCAGTTTTGTTTCGGTATGAGCTACTTCTTTTTGCCACGTTTCAAGCAAGTTTTCAAAAAAATAATTATACATAAACAATAAATAAAAGTCAAGATTATTAATTACAGTTTACATTATATGGCTTGACTTTTGTTACTTGTTTTTATATACTTGTATTAGACGAACCGTCTGTAAAAGGAGTGGTTAAATTGAAATATGCAGCAGACTTTAAACGCACTGCGCTTGACGCATTAAAAGGCAATTGGCGCGGGGCTGTTCTGACCGGCTTTGTGGCTTCGCTATTGGGTGGAACAATCGCTTCATCAGGTGGCGGTGGCAGTTCGAGCAGCAATGATTCATCAAACAGTTCGTTAAACAACTTGCAGCTTGACGAGAGTGCTCAGATCGCCTTGCTCGTATTGCTTTGTATAGTTTTGCTTATTTTTGTTTGGGCCTTGGTCACATTCATTGTGGGCGGCGCCGCAAAGCTTGGATATGCAAAATTTAACCTTAACCTCATAGACCGCAAGCCCGCCGCTTTTTCAGACCTATTCTCACAGTTCAACCGTTTGGGTACAGGCTTTTGTATGAATTTGTTAACAAGTCTTTATATTTTCTTATGGACGTTGTTGTTTATTATTCCCGGCATTGTAAAATCGTACAGTTATGCAATGACGCCGTATATTTTAGCCGAGCACCCCGAAATGTCGGTCAATGAAGCCATAACCGAATCCCGTCGCATTATGAACGGAAATAAAGGTCGGCTGTTTTGCTTGCACTTCAGCTTTATTGGTTGGGGATTTTTATGTGCTGTACCTATGCTTGTACTAATACCTCTTTTTTATATTGGTGTGGTTGGAATTGTTTTGTGGTTAATACTTTCGCTTGGTGCTATCATTGTAGGCAGTCTTTTCTTGACGCCCTATAGCGAAGCGGCGCAAGCAGCCTTTTACCGCGAAATAACATATGTACCAACCTATGTTCCTTATGAAGAAATTTAATAAAACAAAGATATAAAAGCAGAGCCTTTTGCTCTGCTTTTTGATTTTTAATTACACATATTCACACATTGATGAATATGAAAAATATATATGCCCTGATATTTCGGGGTCGTTTTTACATATATCTACCTGTCGGTTTATTACCTCTTTGCCGTTTGCCCACTCTTGTTTATCGGGTTCGTTTTGGGTGCCGATTTTATATGTTGCAAGACCAATAAGCAGTTTTGTTTCGGTATAGGCTACTTCTTTTTGCCACTTTTCGAGCAAATTTTCAAATTTAAAGTTACGGTCGGGATATTCAAAGCCAAAATAGAGCTGAGGTATTATGTAATCAACGCAAGCGTTATCTAGCCACGCGGCAATATCAGCATAGTGCTTGTTATAATTTTCATCTATTGAAGCTGATGGGCTAACGCTAAAAACAATATCCTTGTTCTTAAACTTTATCGCGGTATATGCACCGCTTATAAGCGCATTTACATTAGCGCGCCGCCAGTCGCCAAGCGACAACGGTTTTTGTGTTTCATTGCAATATGCAATGTAGCTTTGCTCGTCAAAGGTGGCTTCGACTGTAGGGTAAAAATAATCGTCAAAATGTATTCCGTCTACGGCGTAGCCGTCAACAATTTCGCGTATACCGTCAAGTATAAGCTGCCGCACCTCGCTTGAAGCGGGGTTAAGATACACCCCACCCACAAGTGATACATTTGCATTGTTATCTACACTATCATCGGTCAGCCACTGCTTTGCGGGGCTGTTGTCGGGCAAAACGGATATATCACTGTCGGCTGTTCGCACACGGTAAGGATTTAACCACGCGTGAAATTTTATGCCGCTTTGATGGCATATATTTATCATATACTCTAAAATGTCAAAATCGCACACAGCGGCTGACTCGCGAAGCGGAAAATACTGCGATGGGTAGTACGAATCACAAAACGGTCTTGTGTGTACAAATATATCGGTAATTCCCCTTGATGTGCAGTTTTGCACCGCTAAGCTAAACTCGGCTTTAAAATCTTTTTGCAGCATAGCGTCAAGCTCCGAATACGACACCCACACACCCGTTATATAATTTTGCTTTTCTTGTGTAACATTTGGCTCAGCGGTTGAACAGCCCGCCAACAGTATCAACACAAACATTGTGCATAATAGTCTTTTCATATAATCTCACTTTCGCAATTCTACATTAATATATATTTTAAATGCGGTAAAAAAATTCGTCAAGAGTGAGTTTTTGCTTGCTTATATCAATAGCGTGTTGTATAATATCAGTAACTTAAAACTGTGAGGGATTTTTATGAAAAAAACAGTAATTTCAGTTATGGGTAAAGATACCGTCGGCATCACCGCGCGTGTTAGCGCCGCATGCGCCGAGTATAACGTAAACATTATTGATATTACACAGTCGGTTTTGCAAGATATGTTTGTAATGGTTATGCTTACCGATATTTCGGGTCTTAACTGCAATTTTAAAGATTTTTCTGAAAAAATGCAGGCTTTGGGCGAAAGTATGAATTTAGAAATTCATGTAATGCACGAAGATATTTTTAATTCTATGCATCGCATTTAATAGAGGTATATTTATATGCTTAATCTTAATGATATTTTAGAAACCATAAATATGATAAGGCAAGAAAACCTTGATATTCGTACAATCACAATGGGCATATCGCTGCTTGATTGTGCCGACAGCGATATAGACGTTTCTTGCGAAAAGGTTTATAACAAGATCGTTCGCTGCGCGGGCAAACTTGTTAAAACGGGCGAAGATATAGAGGCTGAATACGGTATTCCGATTATTAATAAACGTATATCGGTAACACCTGTTTCTATGCTTGTAGCCGTTTCGGGCGGCGACCCCGTTAAATACGCACACGCCCTTCAGCGTGCGGCCGACACCGTTGGTGTTAACTTTATCGGCGGTTATTCGGCACTTGTGCAAAAGGGCTTTTCTGCAGGTGATGTCGAGCTTATAAAATCTATACCACGTGCGCTTAACGAAACCACAAACATTTGCTCTTCGGTAAACATTGGCTCTACCAAAGCCGGCATAAATATGGACGCTGTAAAGCTTATGGGCGAAATTGTAAAGGAAAGCGCCGTTCTTACTGCTGACCGCGATTGTATTGGTCCCGCAAAGCTGGTTGTATTTTGTAACGCTCCCGAAGATAATCCGTTTATGGCGGGCGCTTTTCACGGCGTTGGCGAGCCCGACTGCGTAATTCACGTTGGTGTGTCGGGTCCTGGTGTTGTGTATGCCGCACTTAAAAAATGTGATGGTGATTTAGGTGCAGTAGCAGAAACAATAAAGCGTACCGCGTTTAAAATTACCCGCGTAGGTCAGCTTGTAGGCAGTGAAGCCGCACGACGACTTGGCGTACCATTTGGCATAGTGGACCTCTCCCTTGCCCCTACCCCTGCCGTTGGCGACTCGGTAGCAAGAATACTTGAAGAAATCGGTCTATGTGTTTGCGGTACACACGGCACTACCGCCGCACTTGCAATGCTTAACGACGCTGTTAAAAAGGGTGGTGTTATGGCGTGCAATTCGGTGGGTGGACTATCGGGCGCATTTATTCCTGTATCGGAAGACGAGGGTATGATTGCAGCAGCACGCAGTGGCGACCTTAAAATAGAAAAGCTGGAGGCAATGACCGCCGTTTGCTCGGTTGGTCTTGATATGGTGGTAATTCCCGGTGACACACCCGCAGAGGTTATCTCGGCAATAATTGCCGACGAGGCGGCTATTGGTATGGTAAATTCAAAAACCACCGCCGTTCGTGTAATACCCGCTATTGGCAAAAAAGCCGGTGAAGAACTAAACTTTGGTGGGCTTTTGGGCGAAGGTCCTATTATGGACGTAAATCTATCAGCAAGTCCTAAAAAGTTTATCGACCGCGGCGGCAGAATACCGGCACCAATGCAAAGCCTTAAAAACTAATGCATAATTAAATACAAAAAGACCTCTACCTTTTAGTAGAGGTCTTTGCTTTTGTTTTAAAATTCAAACATTTTTGCAAATTTTGGAAATAGCGGTACGGTTTCCACGTGCTTGTCATACCATCTTGCAAACACTCCGATAAGTGGGCTGGTAACTATTGCTATAACCACCGTACCCCAGCCAATACCTACGAACTTGCCAAAGAATACCAGTGTCAAAACAATAGACACCACCAGGTAGCTCATATCATAAATCAGCTTGAACCTTACCTGATTTAGCTTATATCTTGCTACAAGTCCTTTTACAAAGAAATCGCACACCTGCGGATAAATATAAGATTTTAAAAACAGCATTACCGTAAAGCTGGTAAGTAGCTGGCCCACGATAAACATCACAATTCTAAGCCACAAGTCCATACTGCCGGGCGCAGTAACGTCGGGATTTAAAAGCGGAATTACGTAGCACCACATATCAAGTATATAACCATATATTACACAGGTAACAAAAGACACAAAATAAATAGGCTTTACTTTTTTCATGGCTATACAAAAGGCTATAAACAAAAGCGCTTGAACAAGATATGTCCATTCACCAAATGAGAAAATGTCAAACTTTACACTTATTATGTATGCGGGGGCACCTATCATCGACATTCCAAAATCTGCCGCCGCCAAAATTGCTACCGCAAATGTTAATCCAAATAACGCGATTATATATATTACTTCATCGTAAATTTTAAATTTTTTCAATTTTCAAACCTCAAAATGCACAAAATATGATAACATTCTACTATTTTTAGCACGGTTTGTCAACTGCAGAAAATATGCCTGCCGATTGTTGTTATAACAGGTCGTGAGCGTATCCATTTGTTTGTGGCGGTTTTGGGATTGTAGTAATATATGGCGCCGCCTGACGGATCCAGCCCGTTTAGCGCATCGCGCGCTGCCGAATAAGCGCTATCGGCTATTGGCTCATAAAACTGACCGTCATAAAGGCACGAAAAAGCCCCGTTTTGATAAACCACACCTGCGAGCGTATCGGGAAATGACGGGTGCTCCATACGGTTTAGCACAACAGCGCCAACCGCAACCTGACCAAGATAGCTTTCTCCTCTGGCTTCGGCAGAAATAAGTCGAGCAAGCAGCTCATAATCGGCTGAATTATATCCACCGCCGCTACTAATACCTATTGCCGCTAAGGTTTTGCTTCCTGCAATGCCGTCGGGAGTAAGACCGTTCTTTTTTTGAAATTTTATAACCGCGTCTCGTGTTTTGATGCCATATATACCATCAACCGTGCCGTCGTAATAACCCCACTCTTTAAGTCGGCTTTGAATTTTGCTTACTTCACTACCAGTAGACCCCATTTTCGATAAAGCGCCAACCGTTATGCAAAGAATACTAACCAACACAAATATAACTATCAACATTTTTAAAGGTTTGTTTGTCATATAATCCCTCCAAAAATAGTTTTTCCAAAAATTTTAAAAATATCATTTTTCTTCTTTTTCATTTTAAAGACAAAAAAACATATTTTATTCATCCCCTCTTTGACAAAAATTTCAAATTCTTGCCAATATAATAAATATGAGAATTTATCCCCAAACGGATGTTAAAAGGAAGGGTATTTGATATGAAGGATTTAATAAAACGCGAACAGGACGGAATAACACCTTTAAAAAAGGAATTTGTTTCAGCAATAGGACTACATATTTTAATGGCTGTACTTGGCTTTATTGCATCGCGCGGCATAATTTTTGACTCGCTTATGCCCTTTGGCTTGGTTTTTTTAGGTGGCTGCAGCAGCGTTTTTTTACCAAGTGTGGCAATAGGTAGCTTTATAGGTTATTTTATACCCGCGGCAAGCGGCGGCTTTAGATACATAGCGGCGCTGCTTGCCATTGTTGCGGTACGGCTGTTGCTATCAAACTATCAAAAGCTTTGTGAAAACCCAATGTTTTTAGGCGGGTTAGCACTTCTTTCAAATGCGGTGACGGGTGTTATAAGCTATAGCGGCGTACCGCTTGACGCTCTGCTTCTTGCGGCGGAATGTTTAATTGTTTTTGGCGGTGTTTTTATTGTGCGCCACACCTTTGTCGCTCTTGACGGCACTCACGCGGGACTCTCAACCCACGGGCTTATATGCACACTTGCCACTGCAACGATTATTATTATAGGCATCTCAAAAACATTCGTGTTCGGCTTATCTTTGGGTAATATAATCGGCGTATTTTTAATTCTTGCCGCCGCTAAATACGGTGGCGCTACCGCAAGCTGTGTTTGCGGAATTGCAATGTCTTTTGCCGCCGCGGTGACCAATAGTTTTGAGGGTGGATTCGGTATTTATGCCTTTGCGGGTCTTGCCGCGGGCATTTTTGTTGGCCTTGGCAAATACGCTCAAGCTGTTTCGGCTGTCGCCACCGGTATAATTGGACTTTCACTTGTGCAATTCAAGGATGGTTCGGCTGCCTTTTTTACCGAAATTTTAATAGCATCCGTCCTCTTTTTATTAATACCGCGAACTGCGGGCATTACCCTAAACAAATTTTTTTACCGCGCACCAAGTGTTAGTGTTGAAAACTCGGGCGGCACAGCGCTGGGTCTTAAATTAAATCTTGCCTCTAATGCGTTGCTTGATGTGTCTGACACGGTGTCACAGGTATCACAAGAACTCGGCAAAATCAACGCTCCCGATTTTAAAAGCGTTATCTCTTATATAGAGCAAGATGCTTGCTCTGGCTGTAAGCTGCGTCTACACTGCTGGGAAAGCAAAAATGCCGCTACCACCGAAGCAGTAATGGCAATGATAAACATTATAAAAGGCTGTGACACACAAGATAATGCTGTTTTAGACGAGTTTAGGGGCAGATGTCTGCGTGTTAAAAGAATGGAGGATGCCGTGCAAAGTCGATACGCTGCATACGCATCACTAATTGCCGCCGAAAACCGCATCGACGAGGTGCGGCAGGTGGTTTCCGAGCAGTTTGAAGGTATATCGGAAATGCTTAGCGAATTGGCTACGGATTTTTCAAACGGCGAACAGTTTGACCCGCGCGCTGCTGAATCGGCGGCATCGGCGCTTACAACTATAGGAATAACCACGCTTGAAAGCGCAGCTAAGGTCGACCGATTTGGCAGACTTTCACTTGAGATGAAAATAAAAATCTCAGATGACACAGTACTTAACCGACTGCAAATAATGAAGCTGTTATCTTTGGCATGCGAACGCGATTTTGATATACCTAACATTAGCAAAACGGGCGGCAGCGCTCTGCTTACCGTAAATGAACACGCGAATTTGAGGGTCGATATCGGCGTAGAACAGCGCCCAGCAGTAGCAGGCGCCGTTTGCGGCGATTCTTATAAATTTTTCAATGACGGCAAAGGCCATTTTATAATGGTGCTTTCAGACGGTATGGGCACCGGCGGCAGAGCCGCGGTTGACGGCGCCATGGCATCGGGACTTATGGCGCGACTGCTTAAAGCGGGATTTGGCTACGAGTGTTCATTAAAAATTTTAAATTCATCTATGCTGTTTAAATCAAGTGACGAGTCGCTTGCCACCATGGACATTGCAAGCATAGACCTTTTTACAGGCGCTACCGAACTCTATAAGGCGGGTGCCGCACCAACGCTTGTAAGACGAAACGGTCATTCGGGCAGGGCCGAAAGCCATAGCCTGCCTATTGGAATTTTAAAAGAGGTTTCATTTGACCGCGCGGGTATAAGGCTTAAATCGGGCGATATATTATTGTTAGTTTCTGACGGCGTCACCTTTGAGGGTACAGAATGGATACGGCAAGAGCTTGAGCTGTGGGGCGACGGCGGCGCGCAAGACCTTGCCGAGCATATTTGCGATTGCGCCCGTCGCAGATGCGTAGGTATGCGCACTGATGATATAACCGTGATGGCGGCAATAGTCGAAAAGACCGCATAAAAGAATGAGTGAAACCCGTTGGATTTCACTCATTCTTTTACGTCATCTCATTAAAATAGCCTATTATTTCTTCGTATATACCGGTAATTTTTGCATATTCGCCATTTTCTTCGTTAGCAAATACATTTGAAGTTAAAACCTTGCCATCAAGGGTTATGCTCAAATCACTTTTCTTAGCTGCCTTTTTAAAGTTTTTGGCACCTTCGTCGGTAAAGCGCAATTCTAAATAGCGGTTTTGCCCCTTTTTATACATTATAAGCACACTTTTAACATCGGCATTTTTAAGCACAACGTTATTATCTTCGTCAACGATGGCAAATTCGTGTTCTGCTGACAGCGAACGTGACATAAGCTCCATCAACGGCGGCTCGTTTTCATCCGTCTTATCTTTGCAGCCAACAAAGCAAACTGCTGTTAGTAAACATAAGACAATACACAATAATTTTTTCATATATATTCAGTCCTTTAATTATACTGAAAATATAATAACATATTTTAATTTTTTTATCAACAAAAAAGTAAAAAGCGCGGTCGCCCACGCCTTTTGCTTAATCTTTGCTTTTATCTGCCGAGATTACCTCGCCCGTTTCTGCATTAATGTCATAGTCGTATTCGGTGTTGCCCGAATTAAAATCAACCTCATAAATAAGCTTACCGTTGTCACGGTCAAGATCAACATCAACATCGCTGACCTGTGATTCTTGCAGTCCCGCGTGGCGAAGCGCCGCCTCTTTGGCATCCTTTGCGGTAATACCTGCCATAAGGTTCATTTTCTTGTCGTCACCCTTAATAGCAGAGGTGGCATCGTCGACTGCGCTTTCGGTATCGCTGACAATTGAACTGCCCATTGATTCGGCATCGCTTGTCATATCGTCTATCGCGCCGCCGCAAGCAGTAAGAGATAAAACAAAGATAAGGCACAAAATTAAAGATAATAATTTTTTCATAATTTATTCCTCCCGTAATAGTATTAACGGGGAAAAATAAAAAATGCAGAAAATAAAAATTTTTATTTTCTGCATTTTTTAAAATTGTGCATTATTTTTTATACCCACACTCGCAGCGGTCGATGCTGTCGGGCAATATTTTGCCACAAGCCATACATCGCCAAGAGCCGTCGGGAATTTCTGGAGTAGGCTCGTTAAGACACGCCTCTTCTTGTTGCTTTGCTTCAAGCCTTGCGTTGCGTTTTGCAAGCCTTTTGGCTTTTCGCGCATCAACAAATGGTGTTATATCTATATATTCGCTTTTTTTATTTAAGGTTAAGTTAAAAAGCCCAAAATAAAAAAGTAATATCATAACAATTTTTATCAAGGCTTTGCCCATTGATATATAAACACTTGCTAAATATTCTGTGGGTATATTGGCAAAATACTCTGCGCCGCCAACTAATATAAATTCGGTAATTGTCATAACTACTGTGTATATCATTATTGCGAGTGAACCAATTTTTAAGAATATGGCGTTTTTAAAATTTTTAATTGAGCCACAAAAACACAGCGCTAATAACGTAGCCGAAACAGCGTTAATCGTAATGCTTAAAATTTTTGTCGAATCCAAATTACCGTATTGAGTGAGACTATCAACTATGTCGAATATTATATCATAAATTACTAACCCACACAAAATCGCGAAGGCCGTAGGAACCAGCCACTCTTTAAACCTATACTTCATTTTCAGTGTAAGCATATAAACTAAAATCAAGATATACGCAAGAAAACTCAATAAAGTGTCAATGGATATTACCGAGCCATGTATTATGCAAAAATAAAGCTCATATGGTATATTTGTATTAAGAATATGTAGACAGGTAAAAATTATCATCAAAATATTTTTTGTTTTATTTTTAAATATATAGCTTATCACCTTTATTGCCCCCTTTTGCCTACATTATACGGTGGTCATAAAATGCTGTCAAGTAGCAATAATTCAAGCACCCGCTATATCTCTATAGCAGGTGCTTTCGTATTAGTTAATTGTGCATTGTGAATTATGCATTGTGCATTAATTACAGCGTAAGGCTTGGCGCTGTGTAAACGCGGGTTGCAAGCTCTTGGTCGAGCAAATAAAGGCTCTTGGGGTCGTCGCCAAACAGCTTATACTTGTTTACCAATTTGTCGGCATTTTCCTCTTCTTCAAGCTGTTCTTTTACAAACCAGTCTAAAAACTGCATTGTGCGAAAATCCTTTACGCTGTAAGCCGCGTCATATATTGTGTGAATTAAGTTTGTCACATAACGCTCGTGCTCGGCACCCGTCAGTAGTGGATCAAGGTGATTTTTGAACTCCTTGTCGGGCTGGTCTATTGCCTTAAGTGTAACCTTTACGCCGTTGCTTTGCAAATATTTTAAGAAAAGCATTGCGTGGTCACGTTCTTCTTGTGCCTGAATGGTGTACCAATTGCCAAAACCGTCAAGGTCGTTGTCGGTATAGTAGTTGGCTATATCAAGATAAAGATATGCGCTGTAAAATTCTTTGTTTATTTGGTCGTTTAGAAGTTCGATTACCTTTTTGTCTAACATAATATCACCCTTTTTATTTAAAATAAGAGGAGTCGGTAAAACTCCTCTTTAAACTACAAATTATTTGAAGTAACGATTGAGGAGTCCTTCAAATGCCTTGCCGTGACGAGCCTCGTCGCGTGCCATTTCGTGAACGGTGTCATGAATAGCATCTAACCCAAGTTCTTTTGCAAGCTTAGCAAGCTCGAACTTGCCCTTTGTAGCGCCGTTTTCAGCGTCTACACGCATTTCAAGATTTTTCTTTGTAGAGACGGTGAGCACTTCACCGAGAAGCTCAGCAAATTTTGCAGCGTGCTCTGCTTCTTCAAGCGCTGCCTTTTCCCAGTAAAGACCGATTTCAGGGTAACCCTCACGGTGTGCAACGCGTGACATTGCAAGATACATACCAACTTCACTGCATTCGCCGTTAAAGTTTTCGCGAAGACCATCGATAATTCTTTGGTCTACACCCTGCGCAATACCTACAACGTGCTCAGCAGCCCAAGTCTTTTCGCCTGACTGCTCTTCAAATTTTGATGCAGGAGCCTTACAAATAGGGCAAGCATCGGGAGCAGAATCGCCTTCGTGAACATAACCGCAAATTAAACATACATACTTTTTCATTTCAAAATCCTCCAAAAATGTTTTAATTTTTATAATTTATTGCTTATTGCAATTTTTACATAATCCATAAACCACACAAACGCTGGTTTCGGGTGTGAAGCCGTCAAATTGGGCTATGCCCTTTATTTTGTCGGGTTGCACCCTTGAGTCTATTATGGCACCGCAACACTTACAGTGTAAATGCAGGTGAAACGATTTGTCACCGTCAAAATGCTCTTTGCCGTCGCCTACTGCAACGCTTAATATCTCGCCGCTTTCGACAAGACTTGCAAGATTGCGGTAAACAGTGCCAAGACTAATGTTGGGTATTACCTTTTTTACACCCTCATAAACCTGTGTAGCCGTGGGGTGATCACAACGACTTTGCAATTCGTTTAAAATTGCCTCGCGCTGCTTTGAATAGTTTGCCATAACTCACCTCTTTTCTAAAAGCAGTAATCATTACTACTTTTTACATTTTTAATTATACATACATTTTTTTATTTGTCAAGCATTTTTTCTTGACTTTTTTAAAAAATTTTTTTAAAATAGACTTGTTCAATTTTTTAACAATCTTTTTAATGATAAGAAGGCACAAACAAATGAATCCAACAGGTATTTCTAACTCTGTAATAAATCGCTTGCCCCGCTATTACAGATTTTTGGGCGAACTAAAAAAAGAGGGCATGACACGCATTTCTTCGCGCGAGCTGTCCGAGCGTATGCAGCTGACAGCCAGCCAAATACGACAAGACCTTAACTGCTTTGGCGAATTTGGTCAGCAAGGCTATGGCTATAACATAGAGCTGTTGCAAAGCGAGATTGGCAGAATACTTGGTCTTGATAAACCGCAAAACGCCATTTTAATTGGTGTGGGTAATCTTGGCAAAGCCATTGCCCACTATATAAATTTTGAATCAAAGGGCTTTCATCTTATTGGTATGTTCGATGCAAAGGAATCGCTCGTTGGTCAGATGGTTCGCAATGTGCCGATAAGACATATATCTACATTAGATGAATTTTGCCGCGAAAATATGCCGCGCGCCGCAATACTGTGCATACCGAAAGAGGCTTCAAAGGAAATTTGTGACCAGCTTATAAAGCTTGGCGTAAAAGGTTTTTTAAATTTCAGCCACTATGATATAGCGCTTGACCACCCCGGCGTAGAGGTTGAAAACATTCACTTTGGCGACAGCCTTATGACATTATCATATAAATTAAGTAATTAACCACAAACGGACGACCAATGGTCGCCCCTACATTTAAAACAAAAGAACACTGCTAAAATTTTAGCAGTGTTCTTTTTTTGTGTGGCGCGTCGCAACAGTTTTTATATTGTTTAAGTTTGGCGACCAAACCTATTATAGTCTATTATAGACTTTTTGTCAATAGTCTGTTTTGGAATTTATATAATTATCTTGAGGTGTTCAAAATGGATTATGTAGATAGACTTACTCAACTTCGCGAAGACCACGATTTAGGTCAAAAAGACATTGCAAAATTGCTTAATTGTCAGCAATCGGCAATATCAAAATACGAACAAAGAAGAAGCAAATATAAAATTGAAGATATTATTAAGCTTTGCGAATTTTATAACGTTTCTGCAGATTATATTTTAGGTCTGCCCGACTTACCATATCCGAAAAGATAATTTTTATATCCGTGCCGAAGGCGCACCGAAATTTTCAATTTTCAACTTTCAATTTTCAATTATAAATAAATCGTACCCAGAGGTAACTCTGGGTACGATTTATTTATCAAGGTAGTCGCATGCTGCCAATGCGGCAACGGCGCCGTCGGCGGCGGCTGTTGCTACCTGACGGATTTTTTTTGTGCGGCAATCGCCTGCAACAAAAATACCGTCGGCATTGGTAAGGCAGTTTTCGTCCGATGTTACGTAGCCGCGTTCATCAAGATTTATAACGCCCTCAAACACCTCATTTTGTGGAATAAGGCCGATGGCAACAAACATACCGTCTATATCGAGCTGCTTTTCGTTATCGTTACTGTCGGCAATGGTAATGCCTGTAAGGGTGGTGTCACCAATAATGCCTTTTACGGTATGACCTAAAATAATCTCTACGTTTTCTTTTGCAGCAAGCTTTTCTTGAAGCTTTTGTTCACCGGTTAAAAAGTTAAGATTTTGCACAACGTAAACCTTGTTTGCAAGGTCAGCTAGCAAAATCGCCTCTTGCAAAGCGGAATTACCGCCACCAATTACCGCTACGTCGCGACCTGCGTAAAATGCGCCGTCACACACAGCGCAAAAAGATATACCCTCGCCCACAAATTCTTCTTCGCGCGCAAGACCTAACATTCGGTGCTTGGCACCCGTTGCAATAATTACGGTTTTTGCCTCAAATTCGCCGCTGTCGGTCACAACGGTTTTTACGTCACCTTGCTTTATCTCTAAAACCTCGGCACATTCAACCTCGGCATCAAGACCAAGTGCTTGCTCAACCAATTTTTCGGCAAATTCGTTGCCCGTAACCTCACTAAATCCCGGTATATTTTCAACCTTTGGTGAAAAGGTAATTTGACCGCCAAAAGAGCCCTTTTCTATAACGAGCACGCTTTTATTTGCGCGACGGGCATAAATCGCCGCGGTAAGACCCGCGGGGCCGCCGCCTATAACAATAATATCGTACATAATTTTTATCCTCACTAAAACAATGTGGCAGGTGTTATCCTGCCACATTTTAAATTTTTAATTATGCGTTAAGATATTTCTTTATATCAGATACGCCTGTGTATTTTGTTGCGTTTCCGTTTTCTACAACAACAAGTGTAGGTGCCTGCTTAATGCCAAGTGCATTTACTGCCTCTACGTTTTCGTTTGCAAGAAGCTTGTTAAAGATAACGCCTGCTTTATCAAGCAATGACACTGCTATTTTGCAGTTAGGGCAGGTTGCTGTTGTGAAAAGATAGTTGCCGTCAGCAAGTATAGCGTCTTCACTTTCTTCACAAGCGCAAGCCTCTTTTACACCGTCGTGTGTAAGCTTGGAATTTTCAATATCATAAACCTTACGGTCTTTGAATTCCTGTGACTTACCGTCGTTCCAGTTTTGAACAGGACGATAGTAGCCTGTAATACGGCTGTAAACCTCGGTGCGTTCGCCACAGTCGGGGCAGATGTATTCTTCGCCTGCAATGTAACCGTGATTTTTACATACAGAGTATGTCGGTGACATTGTGTAGTAAGGCAAACGGTAGTTTTCGGCAATCTTTCTTACCAAGTTTGCGGCTGCCTTCCAATCGGGAAGCTTTTCACCCAAGAATGCGTGGAATACTGTACCCGATGTATAAAGTGTTTGAAGCTCGTCTTGAACGTCAAGAGCTGTGAAGATATCTTCGGTATAACCAACCGGCAAATGTGAAGAGTTGGTGTAGTAAGGTGTCTCGTCCGGACCGCGACCTGCAGTAATAATGTTTGGATAGTGCTTAAGGTCGTGCTTAGCAAGACGGAAAGCGGTTGACTCGGCAGGGGTAGCCTCTAGGTTATAGAGGTCGCCATACTGCTCTTGGTAATCAGAAAGACGCTCACGCATATGGTTGAGAACATCTTTTGTAAACTGCTGAGTCTTTTCGTGTGTAAGGTCAACACCGAGCCACTTGGCGTTAAGACCAACCTCGTTCATACCAACAAGACCGATGGTTGAGAAGTGATTGTTAAATGTGCCCAAGTATCTCTTGGTATATGGGTAAAGACCAGCTTCGAGAAGCTTTGTAATAACTGTACGCTTAACGTGGAGTGAGCGAGCAGAAATGTCCATCATCTTGTCAAGGCGAGCGTAGAAATCAGCCTCGTCCTTTGCAAGATACGCAATACGTGGCATATTAATAGTAACAACGCCTACAGAACCGGTTGATTCACCGCTACCAAAGAAGCCGCCTGACTTTTTACGAAGCTCACGAAGGTCAAGACGAAGTCTGCAGCACATTGAACGAACGTCACTGGGCTCCATATCACTGTTGATATAGTTAGAGAAATAAGGAGTGCCGTATTTTGCGGTCATTTCAAAGAGAAGCTTGTTGTTCTCGGTCTCGGACCAGTCAAAATCACGTGTGATTGAATAGGTAGGAATTGGATACTGGAAGCCACGACCGTTAGCATCGCCTTCGATCATAATTTCGATAAACGCTTTGTTTATCATATCCATTTCCTTTTTACAATCCTTGTACTTAAAGTCCATTTCCTTGCCGCCAACTATACAGTTAAGCTCGGCGAGGTCATTTGGCACTGTCCAGTCAAGTGTAATATTGGTAAACGGTGACTGTGTACCCCAACGAGATGGAGTATTTACACCGTAAATAAAGCTTTGTATGCACTGTTTAACCTCTTTGTAGCTGAGGTTGTCAACCTTTGCAAAAGGAGCAAGGTAAGTATCAAACGATGAGAACGCCTGTGCGCCTGCCCATTCGTTTTGCATAATACCAAGGAAGTTTACCATTTGGTTACAAAGGGTTGAAAGGTGGCTTGCAGGGGCAGAGGTAATCTTGCCCGGAACACCGCCAAGACCCTCTTGAATGAGTTGCTTAAGTGACCAACCTGCACAGTAGCCGGTAAGCATAGAAAGGTCGTGGATGTGAATGTCGGCATTACGGTGAGCATTGCCAATTTCATCATCATAGATTTCAGAAAGCCAATAGTTAGCCGTAACTGCACCCGAGTTTGAAAGAATAAGACCACCAACAGAATATGTAACGGTAGAATTTTCTTTTACACGCCAGTCGGCAATATTTAGATAGTTGTCTATAATAGCCTTATAGTCAACCATTGTAGCATTAATGTTACGAACCTTTTCACGCTGACGGCGGTAAATGATGTATGCCTTTGCAACGTCATCATAACCTGCTTTAATAAGAACAGACTCAACGCTATCTTGAATATTTTCAACAGTGATTTTGCCGTCCTCAATCTTTTCGGTAAAATCAGCGGTAACCTTAAGCGCTAAAAAGTCAATCACATCTTGATTGTATGCTTTTTGGCAAGCATCAAAAGCCTGTTTGATGGCGTCACTAATCTTTTGTATGTCAAAATTTACAAGTTTTCCATCACGTTTTACTACATTATACATATCTTAATCCCCTTCTTTTTAGTTTTTCCCTCATTTAAGGGTGAGCAAGATACATTATATAGGTTATTTTGTGGTTTGTCAATAGTAAATTGCACAATATGTTGTGTTAAATTCCTCTTTTTTCCACTTTTGGTATCACATCTTGTGCATAACCTTGCATTAAATCTATGGTTTCGCTGCTTACTGCAGACAAATTATTTTTTATAATATCACCCGAATCAATAAAGTTTTGCAAGAAATATTTGGGCGCACCATTTATCCACTCGGCTATTTTTTTAATATCTTCGGGCTTGTGATATTCTTTGACTATGGTAGTTCTGAATTCGTAGTCAATTTTACCCTGTTTTAAAATCTCAACGCTTTTTTCTACGTTTTGTAAATCCTCTTTGCTACACTCAGCAGTAAGCAGATATTTTTCTTTTGAGTTTTTTATGTCCATTGCAACGTAGTCTATTAGACCACTGTCTATAAGATTCTCAAGTCGCTCGGGGTATGAGCCGTTGGTATCGAGCTTTACAAGGTAACCTAACTCTTTTACCTTTTTAATAAATTCGGGCAAATCCTTATGCATTAAAGGCTCGCCGCCTGTGATACACACTCCGTCAAGCACACCCTTGCGCTTTTTAAGATAATCCAAAACGTATTCTTCGGTAAAATAGTTTGAATTATCAATATGTGTCACAAGCGCCGCATTATGACAAAACGGACAGCGAAAATTGCACCCTGCAGTAAACAGGGTGCATGCAGTTTTTTCGGGGTAATCGAGTAAAGTTAATTTTTGAAATCCGCTAAATTGCATTTTATTTTTCCTTTTTATAATTAGTTATCAGCCGCAAACTGCTCTTCTATTGCTTGTTTGCTGTCAGGCTTTGAGTCGCCGTGGCGCACAAGACTCATTGTGATAAACGACGCTACCGAGAAGAACACTGCGTAAGGGAACAAAACGTTATAGCCAATGCCCAATTTGTCTATAAGCAAACCGGAAAGAAGCGGTGTTACAATCTGCGCCGCCATAGAAAACGTGTAGTAATAACCTGTATACTTACCAACATCAGAGCCTGTGCACATTTCAACAACCATTGGGAATGAATTCACGTTTATAGATGCCCAGCCTATACCAACAACGGCAAATATAAGGTACATAATAGGTGTTTCGTGGCGAATAAATATCGCAATAGCGTAGCAAACCGTCATAAGCACAATGCCCAAAAGCACGGCTTTTTTTCGACCGAGCTTGCCCGACAAAAATCCAAGCGGCACAAATGCAGCTATTGCCGCAACCGTAGCAACAGTAAGATACCCCGACGATGTGCCAAGGTCCACATTCCATATATTCATACAATATCTCGAAAAAGAGGTTGTTACCGCATTATAGGCGGTGTACCACAAAAATACCGACGCAAGTATTAAAACAAGACTTTTTATAACCGGCTTTGAGAGCTTTTTCTTTTCTCCCACATTGGTAATTTCTTCTTCGTCTTTAATGTTGGTTTCTTTTAAAGCCTTGTTTTCGTTAACGGTTAACACCATTATAAGAACAGAAACCAACATAAATGCCGCTATTACCAAAAACACGGGAGTAAAAGACGAGGTATAAATCTTTGTGCCGTCGGGTGCTGTTTCGCTTTTAAGCATAAACATCATAACAACAGTAGCAAAGATTCCGCCGATATAACCCACAAGGTTTATAATTGCATTACCCTTGCTGCGAAGCGGTTTTTCGGTAACGTCGGGCATATATGCCACCGCAGGCGAGCGATATGTTGCCATAACCACAAGCAGTGCCATAAGCGCTACAATAAAGCCGGCAAAACTTTTGATTCTTTCAAAATATGCCAACACGCATAAAAGTATTACCGAGCCTATCGTTCCGTAAAGTATATATGGCGTTCTTTTGCCGAGCTTTGTGTTTGTTTTGTCTGATAGCATACCAAAAAGCGGAAGCATAAACACCGCCAAAACATTATCAACCGACATAAATGCATTTGCAGTGAAAGTGTTGAGACCGAATGTGCTTTCAAGTATATACGGTATTACCTGGTCATAAAACTGCCAGAATGCCAAGATTGCCATAAAAGCAAAGCCTATCAGTATAGTGCGCTTGTAATTCAGTTTCATAATTTTGTCCCCTTAAAAAAATTTTTAAATTAGTTCTATTATTGCGGCAAGATTACCGCGTTCACCGCCCGTCGCTCTATGAGAATGCAGTTCGCTCGCATTGCAGCAGGTGCAAATGTCGCTTATATCAATATTTTCTTCCTTTATGCCCGCCGACAACAAAATATTTTTATTAGCAGCGACAAGATTTAGCATAAAGTGGTTTTCGTCACGGCCTTCTTTAAATACGCCCGTTATGTCCATTCCGCTTTCAGCAAAAGCCTCTAACACAGGAAGGTCAACCTCATAACAGTTTTGGCATATGCACGGTCCTATCGCCGCAATAATGTCAGCAGGGTTGCAGCCGAATTCGTCTACCATTTTTTGCACCGTTACTTTACCAATTTGACTCACCGTTCCACGCCAGCCCGCGTGAGAGGTAGCGCACACGCGCTTTACGGGGTCACAAAACAACAGTGGCGTGCAGTCGGCATACTGCGTCACAAGAGCAACACCCGACTCGTTTGTGATGAGTCCGTCAACGTCACTAAAACTCGGGCGTGTATAGCCCGTTCCACAATCTGACCTTGTAACAATTTTCACATTGTTGGTATGGGTTTGTTTACTTAATACCAAATCAGATATGTCAATACCAACAGCCGAGCACAAACGGCGGTAGTTTTCTTCAACATTGGCAAATTCGTCACCACCCGAAAAGCTTGTGTTCATAGTGGCAAACTGACCCGTGCTTACACCGCCAAGCCGAGTTGAAAAGGTGTGGCGCACCGCACCGCAAGCATCAAGGCGGGGAAAAGTGATATACACCAAATCTTCTTTTCGGTTAATTTTTAAATTATTGCTATTCATAGAAGCCCTCTATTTCTTCTAAAAGATTATTGGCTTTTATAACAAGTCGATTTGCAGCTGACTTACCTATTCTATCGGTTATGGTATCAAGCGCCTGCTTTATTTGCGGCGGACGATGGTTTATTGAGTGAGTATCACTTGCGAGATATGACACATATCCGCCCTTTATTAGTTTTTCACATATTTTTGCTTCTTCTTTAGTAACAACCGCACTTGCATTTATGTGCGCTGAAGCATATCCTTCTAAAATAAGCTTTAATAACTTTTTAAAACCCTTGACCTTGCTATATCTCTCAATATGCGCAAGTATCGGCTCAAGCCCTTGCCTTTCGCCTATATCTATTATATCTTGTAAAACCGTTTGGGTAATCGGTGCGCCGTAGGGCAGTTCCAACAACAAATGGTTAGTGCCGCGTATAACAAATTGTTTAATAGCGCCACTTTTACCTATACCGCTAAAATAGCGCAGCTCACAGCCGAGAAAAACATTTGGTAGGTCTTTATTTACTGTCGCGCTTTTTAATTCGCGGTATGCCGTTTCGACCGATTCGACAAATTCTTCATTGTTATCGGTCTCCGGATAAAAATGCGGCGTAGCAACAACCGCAGTAACTCCCTGCTCCTTTAACACTTCAAGCAGCCTTATTGCCGTTTCCATATCTTTTGCTCCGTCGTCTACGGCAGGCAAAATATGAGCATGTATGTCAAGATATTGCATCTAATAACCTTCTTTTAAAAAATCGGGAAAACGCCAAGGTTCTCCCGATTTTATAATTACTGTTGTTGATTCGCGCTTTCGTCCGGTTTTTCAAGCGTAGGCTTGCTACCATAACCATAACCGTAACCGTATTTTGAATAACCGTATTTGCGGTAACCATACTTACGGTAACCATATTTACGATAGCCATATCCGCCGCCAGACTTAGGATTGGCCGCATTCATAATAGCGCCCAATAAGTTTATGCCGGCAAACTTTGCAGATTCTATTGCGCGATTTATCGAATCGGTAGGTGTTACATGGTCCTTTACGACCAAAACAAGACCGGCAGTATGTGGGGCTATAACCAAAGCGTCGGTTACAACATCCATCGGAGGAGTGTCTATAATTACATAACTATATTCTCTGCCCACAGTTTCAACCAATTCTTTAAACCTTGCCGAACCCAAAAGCTCTGACGGGTTAGGCGGCACCTGACCCGCGGTAATAACATCAAACGTATCGCTTATATGATTTATAACCTCTGAATATTTATTAAACCCCGCAAGTATATTCGAAAGGCCTGCGTTGTTTTCAATTTTTAGCTTTTTATGGATAGAGCTTTTACGCATATCGGCATCTATAAGCAGTACCTTATCGCCAAGCTGCGAAAACGCGATAGCCATATTAACGGACGTTGTCGATTTTCCCTCGCCCGCCTCAGGACTTGTTATTCCAAAAACCTTTGTTTCTCTGCTGGATAACAAAAACGTAAGGTTAGTACGGATTGCCTTATAAGCCTCTACTACAGCAAACGGAACATGACGGGTTTCGCTTATATTCATAACGGCGCTTTTGTTGTCATCTTTTTTCTTAATAGCCATTGCTGTAGCCTCCTCTGCCTTTATATTTGCGGTATCCGCCCGATTCGGCGTTTTCAAAATCAGGCACTGCACCTAAAAGCGGCACATCAAAATTGCTTGTGAAATCTTCTTCACCCTTTATTGCGCGATTCATTGACTCAATTATAAACACCACAATATACGCCGCAACAGCGCCGATGACACACGCAACGCCTGTCGTCATAAGGGTGCGCGGATAAGTCATTATAGACTTAATTGCGGTTGACGCAACATTTGCGCGAGCAGACGGAATAAATCCAGGTATGTACTCGCAAGAGATTTCTGCAAACTTGTTTGCCATACGCATAGCTTCTTTTGGATCAGTGCTCGAAAAGGTGATGTCAACAAAAAGTGTGTCCTCGCTTCTTCGAGCAATCGAAGAGCTGTTCATAAGACCCTGATAACTGTAATCTTTACCAAGCTGATCAGCAACCTTTTTATAGATATCAGGTGTGTTAAGTATATCTACTACAGTATAAGCAAGATAAAGCGACGCTGAAATATCACTGCTTGCAATCTTGCCTGTTGTTTCGTCATAAGAGGTGGTTACCGCACCGTTAGTTACAAGTATTGATGCTGTCGCGCTGTATGATGGGGTTAAAAAAACCTTACAATAACCGAAGGCCGCAGCAGCAAAAACAACCGCCGCTAAAACAATTATCCAGATACGGCGAACGGCAAGCATAACCAAATCCATAATATTTATAGTTTTTTCTTCCATTTTATTCCTCACACAAATCAAAATTTAAGATGATGTCATATACAAAAACATAATAACATTTTTACATAACTTTTGCAAGACATTATTTCGCATAACGCTCATAAAGATGAAATTGGTCGTAAACCGTAGGCCACAGCCCCGCGCCTTTAAAGGTTATGCAAACATATTCATTTCCGTAATCGCTCTTACCGAACGAGGCTATGCAATAACCTGATTCGTTCACAAAGCCCGTTTTTCCACCTAAAATATCGGCTCCTTCTGGTTCGGTGCCATACATATGACTAAACAGTGTGCTTGTGAGGGGTATTCCCTCAGGATGTTGAGGCGTAGCAGCTGTTGTATATTGATAGGTTGATAAAATTTTATGGCACAGCTCGTTTTTGCATGCTTCACGTACAATTACAGCCATATCCTCTGCTGTTGTGTAGTGGTTTTTATCAAAAAGTCCACTTGCGTTTGTAAAATGCGTATCTTTAAGACCTAACTGCTCAGCCTTTTTGTTCATTAACTTTACAAAATTTTCTTCACTGCCTGCAATTTTTATGGCTATACCTGCTGTGGCGTCAGCACCCGACGGCAAAATTGCACCATAGAGCATATCGGTCATATTTATGGCCTCGCCGTCAGCAAAGCCCGCCATTGTGGCTCCTTGCCTATGAAAAGGGTCGGTAATTTCATAACTGAAAGTTAGAGTGTCGTTATAATCGGTTATATAATCAACCGCCGTAAGAATTGTCATTATCTTGGTGGTCGAGGCAGGATAACAACGTTCTTGCGCATTTCTTGCCGCTACAACCTGATTATTTTTGCAGTCGATTACAATAACACTACCACTGACTATGTCGGTCGCTATTTCTTGGGTTTGGTTACCAAATTCAGCAAAATAATTTATCTTGTCGGCAGTGGTATCTTTAACATCATTGACGGTGTTATCAGCGCTTTGGGTTTCGGTCGGTGATTGCGGTTGTGTTTTTGCCTTTTTGGGTATGGCGATTACAATTATTATTGTTACAACCAGCAAAAGCGAAACAGCATAAACCCACGGTCTGACTCTTAAAACCCCACCGTATACCTTTTTAGCAGACTGGGGTTCGGGCTGTGGTTTTTGCTCTGCTTGAGCTTTTCGTTCAAGACTTTTTTCAAGGGCAGAAAAATATTCGCCGTAATCTTTGTTATTGAATTGTTCGGACATTTTCCACCTCTTCTCATTTTGCTTGTTTTACGAGTTTGGATTCTTTTATCTAAACATTAACAATTCCCCTTTTACCAAGGGGAATTGCTTTATTAAAATTTGCGCCCTGCGCCGCCGCCGCCAAACGAGCCGCCTCCACCGCTAAAACCACCGAAGCCGCCCGACGAACCGCCGAAGCCACCGCCGTGGTGATGAAATCCGCCGGTAAAAAAGCGGGGCGATCCAAATATAAACAAGCCACCTCTTCTGCCAAATATACCTGTATAAAGTGCCACCAAAGCAATAAGCACTATCCACGAAATTAATATTTCGCTAAAAGAGCCCGTGTCGCTTTGAGTTTCAGGCAAAAGCTCTGCTGGTATATAGTTTTCAGACGGCTTCATACCGTATTCGATATAAACCTCGTTAACAACAGCATTATAAATATTTACAAGCCCTGCGGAAAAATTGTCACTTGAAAAATAAGATAAACCGTAGTTATCTATAATTCTACCTGTTTTGCTGTCGGGTAACGCTCCCTCAAGACCGTAGCCTACGGCAATATATATTTCGCGGTCGCTTTCAGACAGTAAAATCACAACACCGTTGTCCTTGTCCTCGGCGCCTACGCCCCATTGTCTACCGATTTCTAAAGCGTAATCCTCTATCGGCTCGCCGTCAAGACTATCAACCGTTACAACAACAGCCTGCGCATCGGTTGCCTCTTGAAGCGCGGCACCTTTGGTATAAATATCGTTTGCATCGGTTTCGCTTATCACTGCAGCAAAATCGTTCACAAAAAACCTTTCGGTAGGCTGCGGATACTGTTCGCGTGTTTCTTTGCCGCAAGCAGTGAGTGATAATAATATAACCGCCACCAAAACAACTGCCGCTACCCTTAAAATTTTATTTTTCATAATTAGTCAAAGCTCACTTGTGGAACCTGGTTAGCAGATTCATCCGCTTCAAAATACTCTACCTGCTCGAAACCGAAAATACCTGCTAAAAGGCTGCCTGGAAAACGACGAACAGCTTTGTTGTAAACACTTGCAGCATCGTTATAATCTTTTCGTGCTACCGCAATGCGATTTTCAGTGCCTGCAAGCTCGGTTTGCAAATCAATATAAAGTTGGTCCGCTTTAAGCTCAGGGTATGCCTCGGTTACAGCATTTACCCAAATGTCAATAGCGCTGTCAAGCTGTGCGCTGGCCTCAGCTTGTTCTTCAGCCCCCGACGCTGCTGCAACTTTTGAGCGAGCCTCGGTTACAGCCGTGTAGGTTGACTGCTCATAATCGGAATAGCCCTTTGCTGTGCTTACAAAGTTGGGTATCAAATCAGCTCTGCGCTGAAGCTGTACCGATATTGTTGACTGCGCAGTTTTCACAGCCTCTTCTTTGTCAACAAAACCGTTATACGAGCTTGTAAGTGCGATTGCAACAAAAGCAACCACAGCAAGAACTGCAATTATAATTATTAAGCCTTTCTTTTTCATTTCTTTAACTCCTTAACAAATTCGTCTATTCGTTTTAAAGCTTCTATGATGTGCTCGGTGCTATAGCAATACGATGCGCGAACAAATCCCTCGCCGCCTTTACCGAATGCCGTACCCGGAACTACTGCAACGTGTTTTGATTCGAGTAAACGCTCACAAAACTCTTCGCTTGTAAGCCCTGTGCTTTTTATACACGGAAAAGCATAAAAAGCGCCTTTTGGCTCGCGGCAGGTAAGCCCCGCCTTGTTAAAACCGTCAACTATAAGTCTGCGGCGGCGGGTGTATTCCGCCTTCATATCAGCAACAGCCCCGTCGCAGTTGCGCAACGCTTCTATTGCTGCATACTGCGCGGTTGTTGGCGCACACATTATTGCAAATTGGTGAATTTTTGTAACCTGCGAAACAATCTCCACAGGACCGCACGCAAAGCCCAAACGCCAGCCCGTCATAGAAAAGGTTTTTGAAAAACCGTTTATAAGAATTGTGCGTTCGCGCATACCGTCAATAGATGCTATCGACACATGGGGATTTTCAGCAAAGGTAAGCTCTGAATAAATCTCATCTGAAATTACCACAATATTAGTATCTCGCAAAATTTGTGCCAAAGCCTCTAAATCCCGCTTTTCCATAATTGCACCGGTCGGATTGCAAGGGTACGGCAAAATCAGCGCTTTTGTTTTGTCGCTTATTGCGTTTTTAAGCTGCTCGGGCGTTACCTTAAAATCGTTTTCTGCCAAGGTTTCGATTATGACGGGCACTCCGCCACAAAGCTGTGTTATTGGCTCATAGCACACATATGACGGCTGAGGAATAATAACCTCGTCGCCGGGTGTTATGATAGCGCGCAATGTAGCATCTATCGCCTCGCTGCCACCTACGGAAATTAAAATTTCGTGAAGCGGGTCATACTCTACACCGCATTTGCAATTTATATAATTTGAAATTTCTCGTCTTAAGTCTTCAAGACCTGAATTAGAGGTATATTTAGTTTTTCCTTTTTCGAGTGAGCTTATACCTGCCTTTCGCACCGACCACGGTGTTTGAAAATCAGGCTCGCCTACACCCAAAGAGATAACATCGTCCATTGTGGCGGCTATGTCAAAAAACTTTCTTATACCAGAGGGCTTAATGTCTTGCACGGTACGAGACAGTATTTTTGAATAGTCCATCATAGCAAATATGTCCCCCTATCATCAGTCTCCTCGCCAAAAAGCTTTACATCCATTTCTTTATAGCGGCGCATAACAAAATGAGTCGCTGTTGATGTAACCGAGTCAATGGTTGCAAGCTCACGCGCCACAAAGCGCGCAATATCCTGCAAGTTTTTACCCTTTACAACAACGTTAAGGTCGTATCCTCCCGACATTAAATAAACGGCTTCTACCTCAGGGTATGAAGCAACTTTTTCGGCAACTTCTTCAAAACCGAGGTCAGCCTTTGGCACAACATTAAGCTCAATTATTGCTGAAACGCTTGTAGCGTCTACCTTTTCCCAATCTATTACGGTTTTATATCCGCAAATAACGCCGGCTTTCTCAAGTGCATCAATTTCGGCCGCGACGGTCTGTGTATCAGCGGCAAGCATTACTGCTAACTGCTCTACGGTATAGCGAGCGTTTTGGCTTAATAATTTTAAAAGTTCGTTTCTCATATATAAAACCTCCCAAAGTTAAATCGTGTTATAATCTATAATATTATAATAGAAATATGCTGTTTCGTCAATATAAAATAAGAATATTGAAAAACTGTTCAATATATGTTAAAATATTGTGATTAACGTATAAAGTGGGTGATTTTATGAGCGAACGCACAATAGCCGCTATTGCCACGCCTTTGGGTGAAGGCGGTCTCAGCGTTATAAGAATTTCCGGTGACGATGCCATATGTGTTGCCGACAAATGCTTCGAAGCCTTTTCGGGTCAACAGCTTTCAGAGCTTGATGGATATCAGGCCGCTTACGGTAAAGTTGTTGATACTAACGGCAATATTTTAGACGATGCGGTAGCTTTAGTTTTTAAATCACCCAAAAGTTATACCGGTGAAAACGTTGTAGAAATATCGACACATGGCGGCACAGTTGTTGCCCGTCAGGTTTTGCGACGTGTTTTAGAATGCGGCGCGACTCTCGCTACGGGCGGCGAATTCACCAAACGCGCATTTTTAAACGGTAAATTAGACCTTACAAAAGCTGAAAGCGTTATGGGGCTTATATCCGCGCGAAACGATGCGGCGGCAAAAATATCTCGCGGCGCGCGTGAGGGTCGTATCAGTCGTGATACACAAGACATTTTAGAAAAACTGCTTGAAACAGCAGCCTCGCTTGCGACTTTTGCTGACTACCCCGACGAAGATATACCAAATTTAAACGAAGAGAATTTTTTAGCGCTACTTAATGAATCCAACACAAAATGTGAAAGGTTAATTTCTACCTATGATGCGGGCAGAATTATTCGCGAGGGTATTAACTGCGCAATTGTCGGCAAGCCAAATGTTGGCAAATCAACACTTATGAATTTGCTTTGCGGCTCTGACCGTTCGATAGTTACCGATATTGCGGGCACCACCCGCGACATTGTAGAAAATGTTGTTGCCGTTGGCGACATTACACTTAACCTTGCCGATACGGCAGGCATTCACGAAACCGACGACACAGTAGAACGGTTTGGTGTGGATCGCGCGAAGGAAAAAATTGATAACGCAGAGCTTTTGCTGGCGGTTTTTGACAGTTCTGTTCCACTTGATAACGATGATAGGCTGCTTCTTGACAGTATAAAGGGCAAAAAGTGCGTTGTTATACTTAACAAAACTGACCTTGATGCTGCATTTGATAAAGCCGATTTAGGAGATGTTCAAATTGTTGAAATTTCGGCAAAATCGGGCGACGGATACCACGAGCTTTGCGCGGCTATTAGCCGTATTTGCAAAATTGAAATGCTTTCCCCCGACGACACTGTGCTTATAAATGAGCGCCAACGCGACTGTGTTCGTCGCGCGCTTGATGCTATAGTTGCCGCGCGTGATGCATTGCTTTGCGGTATGACACTTGATGCCGTTGGTGTTTGTGTTGATGATGCTATTGCCGCGCTGCTTGAGCTTACGGGCAAACGCGTTACAAACGAGGTTTGTGACGAAATATTTAAAAGATTTTGTGTTGGTAAATAAAAAATCCTTCCACCGCTAACGCGGTCCCCTCCCTTTAAGGTAAGATAGGCTTATAATGAAAAGGATCTAAAAACATGATTAAAACTTATGATGCAGAATATTATGACATAGCGGTTATAGGCGGCGGACACGCTGGTATTGAAGCCGCACTGGCACCTGCTCGTCTTGGATGCAAAACTGTTATGTTTACAATAAATCTTGATTGGGTGGGCAATATGCCCTGTAACCCATCAATAGGCGGCACTGCAAAGGGCCATTTGGTTCGTGAGCTTGATGCTTTGGGCGGTGAGATGGGCAAGGCGGCCGACGCCACCACGCTGCAGAGCCGAATGCTCAACCGCGGCAAAGGTCCTGCGGTTTATTCACTGCGCGCGCAGATAGACCGCCGCGAATACTGCACATATATGAAGCACACAGTAGAAAAGCAAGAGAACCTTGACGTTAAACAAGCTGAGATTGTACATATTGAAAAACGCGACGACGGACTATGGCACTGCATCACCCGCCTTGGTGCTGACTACGCGTGCAAATGCGTTATTCTTGCAACAGGTACATTTTTAGGCGGCAAAATTTATATTGGAGAGGTCAATTACGAAAGTGGTCCGGACGGCAACTTCCCAGCTACCGAGCTTTCAAAATCGCTTGCGAAGCTCAATATTCCGCTTCGTCGCTTTAAAACGGGTACACCCGCGCGTGTGGACCGAGCAAGCATAGATTTTTCTAAGCTCGAAATTCAAGACGGTGACGATAATACGGTGCCTTTTAGTTTTGCAACCACTACCCCACCCGAAAATAAGATCGTTTGCCACATAGGCTATACCAACGACGAAACCAAAAAGGTAATACTCGAAAACCTGCATCGTTCACCGCTTTATGCCGGCGATATTGAGGGCGTCGGCCCGCGTTATTGCCCAAGTATTGAGGATAAAATCGTTCGTTTTGCCGACAAGCAACGCCATCAAATGTTTGTTGAGCCCTGCGGCGAAAACACCGAAGAGATGTATCTGCAGGGTATGTCGTCTTCACTGCCAGAAGAGGTGCAGCTTAAATTTTACCGCACAATAAAGGGGCTTGAGAATGTTAAAATTATGCGTGCGGCTTATGCCATCGAATATGATTGCATCGACCCGTTAGCCCTTTACGCTACACTCGAAATAAAAGAGCAGCCCGGTCTTTACGGGGCAGGTCAGTTTAACGGCTCGTCGGGCTATGAGGAGGCTGCCGCGCAGGGCTTTGTTGCGGGTGTAAATGCCGCTCACAAAATACTCGGTCGCGAGCCACTTGTGCTATCCCGCTCGTCATCATATATCGGCACGCTAATTGACGACCTTGTAACAAAGGGTTGCTCAGATCCTTACCGTATGATGACATCGCGCAGCGAATATCGATTACTGCTTCGTCAAGACAATGCCGACGAGCGACTGATGCCAACAGGCTATAGCTTAGGTCTTATAAGCGAACAAGAATACAACAGATTTTTAGAACGCATAAATCTTAAAAAGCAAGAAATCGAGCGCGTGAATAATACATTTTTAGCTCCTAACCCCAAGCTTAACGAACTGCTTGAGAGCCGTGGAACAGCACCGCTTACTACGGGTTGCCGATTGGCCGACCTTATAAAACGCCCACAGCTTGATTATAGGTGTTTAGCGCCGTTTGACGCTGAGCGCCCCGACCTTTCAGACGATATTTGCGAAAAGGTTGAGGTCGAAATTAAGTATGAGGGTTATATCAGCCGTCAGCAAGCAGCCGTTGACGAGATGCTTAGACTTGAAAACAAACAAATTCCTACTAATTTTGACTACTCGGCAATTAAGGGTTTGAGGCTTGAGGCAATAGAAAAGCTCAACAAGATTCGCCCCAAAAACATAGGTCAGGCTTCACGTATATCGGGCGTCAGCCCAGCCGACGTGTCGGTGCTTTTAATATATCTTTCTAAATAGAGGGTTTTATGATAGATTTTAACATTAAAAAAATAGTTCCCCTTTGCGAGTCGTTTGGGTTGCTGCTTGACGATACTGCAATCAGCCGACTTAACACATACGGTAATATGCTCATAGAGTGGAACGAAAAAATGAATTTAACGGCAATTACCGATCCGCAAGAAGTGCTTTATAAACATTTTTTAGACTGTCTGTTGTTTTTTAAAAACGTAGACGTTCCTCAGGGTGCCAAGATTATAGACGTTGGCACCGGCGCAGGCTTTCCCGGAATGGTGCTAAAAATTGCGCGCCCCGATATAGAGCTTACTCTTATGGATGGGCTTAATAAGCGCCTTACATTTTTAAACGCCGTGCTTGACGAATTGAAATTAGAAGCCAAAACCGTTCATATGCGAGCAGAGGACGGCGGCAAAAACATCGCCTACCGCGAGCAATATGATATTGCCTGCGCACGAGCAGTTGCCAACCTGCCCGTGCTTTGCGAATATTGCATACCGTTTGTTAAGGTTGGTGGGCAATTTGTTGCTATGAAAGGCGCATCCGCTAAAGAGGAAATGTCACTCGCTACCAACTCTTACAAAATACTCGGCTGCGAAAAGCCCTCAATTATATGCGAAACTTTGCGTGAAAATGAGGCTCGCGCCTTTATAATTTCAAAAAAAGTATCGCAAACTCCACCAAAATATCCCCGAATGGGCGGTAAAATAGCAAAAAGCGCTTTAAAATAAAGCGCTTTTTATTTTTTTGTGTCGCTTTTGCACGACCGCTTTTGCTTTACAACACAAAAACTTTTAGATAAAATTTATTTGCAAGGAGGGAAAACGATGCACACCTTTGCAGACAAAAAATTACTTATGCTAAAACCCGACGACATTATCACAAACCCAAACCAACCGCGCAGGAATTTTGATACATATGAGTTACAATCGCTTGCCGACAGCATTGCAGCAAACGGCATAATACAACCACTTACTGTTCGCAAAGCCGAGGGTGGCAAATATTTGCTTATTGCAGGTGAGCGCAGACTTAGGGCGGCAAAAATGGCAGGGCTTCGCCGCGTGCCGTGCGTACTGCACCGCACAAGCGATTTGGTAGCAGCCCTTTATGCCATTACCGAAAATATGCAGCGCGCCGACCTTAACTGCTTTGAAGAGGCGCTTGCCATTAGGACTCTTATTACCGAATTTCGCCTGACTCAAGCCGAAGTTGCCGTGCAGCTTGGTATGGCAAACTCGACTGTTAGCAACAAGCTGCGACTACTTAAGCTTTCGCCCGAAATTCAAGCTCGTCTGATTTCGGCAAACCTTACCGAGCGCCACGCCCGTGCGCTTTTGCGCCTGACTGCCGAGCAACGCGACGGCGCGCTTGACAAAATAATTGCCGACGGACTAAATCTATCTCAAACGGAGGCGCTTGTCGAAAACATTTTAAATCCCGTTACTACCGAAACAGAAGTCCGCGAAGAAGTGGTAAAACCTATAAGAAAAGCGGCTATCGGTGATATAAAGTTATTCTCAAACAGTCTTTCTAAATTGCTTTGCACTATGCAAAACGCAGGCATTACGGCAAACTCACGAAAGCGCGAAACCGAAAACTATGTAGAGTATAAGGTTCGCATTTTTAAAAACGCCCCTCAGGCAACCCAGTTAAAAATTTGTTAAAGTTAAAATCTGTGCTTTGTCCTTTGTCCCCTTGGGCAAACGCATAGTTTTTATAAAGCCTTGGCGGTATCTGCACTGCCGACAAGGCGCCCACCATATTCATCCCCATACACAAACAACCCCTCGCAAGAGGGGTTGTTTGTGTTTATGGTTCTATTTCTTTTGTTTCATTATCTATTGCATATTTTTGTGTAAGCTTTGTAAGCTTATCTTCGTTTTTTGATACTCTCGCATCAAGCAAAAATATTTTAACAAGCAACAAGAATATTATTGCTACAAATATAAAGTTAGACGGCGCCTCAAATCCGATCAAATCAGAAATCCAGAAAACTACTTTTGGAAAAATGGACATTAACAAAAGAAACAAGCAAAAAAACAGCCAATAAAGAGTGTCGCCTATTTTAAACTGTGATTTTTTTATTTTTCTTAAAACAAAAATCGCAGTAATAATGCTAGCCACGATTAATGCTATGATTAAACCTCTATTCATCGCCTTACCCCTTTCTGAACCATTGCAAGATAAGAATTGACACAAACATTCTCATCATATAGTTTACTGAACTTGCAAAGTTGAGATAGCTCTCCCCTGCTACGCGATCGTGCATCTCAACCTGTATTTCACTAAAGGTTGCGCCGCCACGAACAAGCAACGCCACCGTATCGGGCTCAGGGCCCAAATCCGCGCCAAAGGCAAGTTTTTTAATCATTGCTTTATCAAACATACGCATACCAGACGTTGGGTCCTTTAGTGTTTTGCCCGTTGTAAGCTTAATGGCAAACTGAATAAGGTTACTACCCAGCATACGAAGTGATTTTGGCTTTTTGTCGGTAACAAAGCGTGAGCCCACAACTATGTTATATCCCTTGTCAATTTCGTCTACCATAGCGGTTATATAATCTGGATCGTGTTGACCGTCACCGTCAAACTGAATCGCGGCATCGTAACCGTTTTTATACGCAAAAAGCATACCCGTTTGCACCGCAGCGGCAAGTCCCAAATTCACAGGATGACTCACGAAATGATAGCCCTTTTTTATGCATGTTTCTTCAGTGTTATCGCGCGAGCCATCGTTAATAACAAGATAATCGTATTGCGCGCATTTTTCCTTTATGGTAGTTACCACACGCTCAATATTTTCGCCCTCGTTATAGGCGGGAATAATGATAAGAACCTTCATTTTACATCCTCTTTATATCATTGTTTTTATAATTTGCATATATGTTTCCATCAACACGCCTGCCGACAGCATCAACAAAATACATCCGTTGTATACGGCTTTGTTTTTAACAACATTTAATCTTCTACCCGTAACAAGCAACAGCAACGGTGCCAATAACGGTATTATATATCTAGGTTGACATCCGTTAACGGTTTGAGCGCCTACCGGCGTAAAGCTTATATACAGAGCGGTTGCAATTATTGCGGCCATACCAACAAAGAGAACTATCGACAAAGCTTTCATATATACCGGTATTTTAAAATCTTTTTTGCCATTTGTGTCGCTAAGAGCCGTTACCGCTAATATAACTATAAACATGATTGAATATTTACCTATTCCCAAATAAGCAAAATGCGATATATATTCTTTCATTGTGCCGATAGAAAGATATTTTGACAAGAATCCAGCCAACATTTTTACATAACCAAACGGATTTTCAAGAATACCTCCCAATTGCGCCGAAGGATTTACTGCGCCACCTCTTGTGTCACCGCTTCCGCCCAAAGAAGACATTGATCTCAGAACGAATAAAGCGAACACAACAGCAAAAACCCCTATAAGAATAGCATAATATCTACGCTTATCTCGCTTGGAGCTCCAGTTTTTACGCATAAATAGCGTCATGCCCATAAGGATTATATACGGCAGTTTTGGCAGCGCGCCTATAGCGAACGACGCACTCATAATTACAGTATCTTTTAATGATATGGCCTTATTCGGTTGTTGAAGTTCACCCACGAAATATGCGGTTCCCAATATCGTGAACGCCGTCACACACCAATCATATGTGTAATTCGTTGCCAAAAACAAATTGGTAGGAAACATACAAATTGTTGCCAAAATCATTTTGCCGCTTTTGATTTTTTTAATTGCAAAATAGCAAGCAAAAGCATAAACCAACAAATATGCCAATCTACCTGTATTATATTTTGCTTCAAATCCCGCTCCAAACAACCGCGCTACTGCAATAAAAATTCCGGACGGTAGGTGTGATATTGTAAATTTGGAATCGGTCTCTGAAACAAATATTTCTTCGGCCTCAGAAAGATACTTTATATCTTGCTCGTAAACACTGGTGCTTAAAACTAAGCTCTGAGGCATAGCAGAATCTATAGAATCATAGGCAGCTGTGATATAGGTCGTTCCCGGATAAGATGCCTGCACCGCCCAAGGATAATGCGAATCCAAATCCCAGCAAATATGTTTTATGGGAGAACCAAAAAGCATTACTCCGCCTAAAATCAAAACTATTGGTAAAAATATATTTTCGGGCTTTGAACTTAAACTCTTATATCCCAACGCAAACACGACAACCACTTCGGCGGCACCGGTAAAAATTAGCCATCTATAAACGTTGAAAGAGTTATCTGCTGTGAATAAACCTACCAGTAACTCAATAAGAATTGCGAAAAGCAAGGCGACTACCGCAAAAATTACAGCAGTAACAATTTTAATTTTGTTGCGCAAAGCCCACGCTGCCAACCTCTCACTCATTTTAAAACGGAAGTTAAGCAGCAACGCGACAATTGATATTAATATTGGAATAATTGCCGTAAAAATATAATTTTGAACCGGAAACTTCGGCAAGTAGGGTATACTGTTGGGTTGCTCATCAAAAACCTCTATCGATTCAAACTTAACGTTGCTTTTATCTATATCAACACGCAAAAACGAATATTCACCCTTTGGAATGTCAATTATTGCGCTCTGCTTATGAGAAAGTATATTACCTTTATAACAACGGGACTGTGAAAACTGTCCATCCTCGTATGCAGTATAAACTTCAAATGCTACTTCCTGTCGGTCTGCCGAAGTGGCCGTAAGCCTTATGCTTTCTATAGTATCGTCCTGAATAGCAAAGATTAACTGTGGGTCAGTTTGTAATATCGTATAGGTTCCATCTAAATCCACAGAGCACCCCACACGACTCTTAATATCGTCTAAACCATAGGTTGCTTCAGCTGATGCTGTTATCTCCAAAACATTACCAATATTTTTAGGCAAAAACATCGCCACACACACTATCAAGGTTATTGCATATACCAAAACGCCAATTGTTACGCTACCTTTTAATTTTAACATTACTTCTCCTCTTTATTGGAACACAAAATCTAACCGTTCGCTAAGCATTATTGCTTTCTTCACTTTTTTTATATGCCTTAGATAGCAATCTAGCTATTGACTTAGGCCAAAACTTGCAAAACATATCATAATCTTCCAATGTGCGCTTGCTTTCACCTATTATTTCTGAAGTGGTCGATTGCTCGTGTATTCTGTGGCACATAAGCGGTTGTCCGTTGTATACAAAAGAACCCTTCTTTTTAGACTGTATTTCCCATTGCTGCCAATCTATATTGCTTAAATAATCGTTGGTAAACGGATTTTCGCCAACCCTTTCCGTTACATAGGTTACCGCAGGACAGCATATACAGTTTCCAAGCGACAAAATTCTTCTGCGGATAAATCGGCTTGTCCAAAAGAATTTTATTTTCAATGGAAAAAGCATTATTCGTTTTATTTTTAAAATTGTATTCTTATATATTTTTTCGCCGTTTCTTAGTTCGCCATAACCACTAAAATATATTATAGGATCACTTGACTTGTTAACAAATTCAAGCATCTGCTCGGTATATTCGGGTTCATATATATCGTCCTGATGAGCAATGGTTACGAGCGGTGTTTGTGCTTTATCATAAGCAAAATTCCAATCGCCGCCTATACCCTTTTCGCCCTCGTTTATATATACAGGAATATCGTATTTTTCTGCCACCGCACTTATATGCTCGTTTGGTGTAGAAGTTGCAATTAAAATGTTGCTTTTTAGCGTTTGCGCCAGCAAAGACTTTACGCATTCTTCGAGATATTCGCTTGTCTTATATGCGCATAACACGTAGGTATGGTCGGTTGCCGAATAACTCATTTTTGTTTCCCCTTAAGTTTTAAATTTTTGTATATAACTGTAACACACACAGAAATATGGATGGCATACGCTATTATTATGCTGAAACTCACACCATTCATTTCGAACAAATTAATCAATGGTTTCGCAAGTGCGGCGGCCAACACAAGCGCAACGAGACTTGCTATCATACAAACCTTTAACCGTCGCATTATTATTAAAGTGTTGGTGCACAACCAACTTATTACATACATTGTTGTACAGCCGATTATGCCATACATCAAATAGGTGTATGGCACCAATTTTTCGCCAAACACAAGACCTATTGCAAAATCACCTAAAAACACAACACCTATACAAGCTGCTGCCGAAATACAAAGAAGTAGCCCAAGGTTTTGAACAATTCGTTTTATAAACGAGGAAATTTTACCCTGACTATAAAACTCAGAAAGCTCGGTAAGCATCGGATTAAATATACTGGTAGCCAAAATTTGCACCACCAAAAGCGGTGTTGCTACCGTGCCATAATAACCTAACGCCTCTTCACTGCGCATTGCCACAAGCGTTTGCCTTGGTATACTGGTTATGGCAGTAAAGGCAGCAGATGATATAACCGCCGGCATACATATTATTAACAGCCGTATTATTATTTTTTTATTAAAAATAGGTTTTATCGAACCAAACTGTCTTGTGACCTTAACATCGTAAACAAATACCTCTAAAACGCAAACCAGCGCCATTGCTGCTACAGCAATCAAAATGTCGTCAAACATTAATATTGCCAATGTAAACACAATTACCGAACTTATTCCTCGTATGCAATGTGATATGCAAATATAATCCATTCGATAATTTTTTTGGTCGATTCCATGAAGTACGTCACTAAAGGTTTCGTTTAACTTAAAAAACATATAAAGCGTTGTGCATACTATTGCCTTGATAGAAAATCCCCAAGCAATTACATATATAACACATAATACAACCGCCACAACCGCAGTAACTATCCTCACACCGATATAATCGCCGTACGAATATTCGTTTTTGGTGTCTGATATCTGATATGTGCGCATATTATAGCACGATATAGCAAAGAAGATGTTTGTTGTAGTGATTGCCAGCTGCAAAAGGCCTGCATTATTTGCCGCTATTTCATCGGGTGACAACCTATAAACGAGCACACCCGACGTTATCCATTGGCAAAAGCAAAAAACCAACGCGCCTATCATATTATAAAAAGCGTTTTGTGACACGCTTAATTTTTTACCGCTCAAACTTTTCACCACACAAAAACAATTTGTTAATATATATAATCATATTATACCACATCAAAACATTCAAATCAAGTTATTATATTGACCGTGCACGCCGCATCATTTGACAAACACTTTTTGTTATGCTACAATATTTTACAGTTATTGTAATATTATTAATCAAAACGTTAAAGAGGGTTGATTATGGATTCTTCGAATAAGTTTTACGACCAAGAAACATTGGAAAGGCTTCAAAAGATAGAGCTTTCTATATTTAAAGATTTTAAAGATGTTTGTGAAAAAAATTCGCTTACTTATTTTGGCCTTGCCGGTACGGGAATCGGTGCTTTAAGACACGGTGGCTTTATACCGTGGGATGACGATATCGACGTCGGACTTTTGCGCAAAGACTATGACAAAATGATTGAAATTTTTAAACGCGATTTTTCCGAAAAGTATACCATTGTAAACGGTGATGAATTTTCAAACTATCCCTTAATGACAACCCGCATTATTCTTAATGGTTCCAAATTTATAGAAACCCCTCTAAAAAATATTGATTGTCCGCTTGGAATATTTTTAGATGTTTATGCCTTTGACTGTGCGGCCGCGGACGAAAAAGCCAGAAAAAAGCAGGCGTTTGGAGCTTGGCTTTTTAGCAAGCTTTTAATTTTAAAACATATTCCTTTTCCGGTTTTACCGTATCGTGGTATAAAGAAAAAGATTGCACACTGCATTACCGCTTGCGGCTGGGCTTTTTTAAATGTTTTTGGCTTTTCTCACAAGTGGCTTTATAATAAATGCAAAAGCATAAGCTGCAAATATAATGATACTGATACCGGATTTTATGGTTATTTTTGTGACACGGCTATGTTTTCAAACTTTTTTGAAAAAGAAGATCTTTTCCCTGTAAGAGAAGAAACGTTTGAAGATACCACAATGTGTTTTCCAAAAAACTTAGAAAAATCTCTCACAAATATGTTTGGCGATTATATGCAACTTCCTTCCCCTGAAAAGCGTAAAAACCACTATCCACACACACTTGAATTTCCAAAAGGAGAGATATTAAAATGAGCATAGACCGTACTTATTCTCCCGAAGATTTACAAAAAACCCAAGAAGTTTTACTTGAAATTTTAAAAGATGTTCTTCGTGTTTGCGCAGAAAACAATATAACCATTTTTGCCGAAGGCGGTACCGCTATCGGCGCGGTTCGTCACAGCGGCTTTATACCATGGGATGACGATATTGACCTGTGGGTTTTGCGAGAAGACTATGAAAAGCTTAAAACCGTTCTCGCACAACAGTTATCCCCCGCTTTTGGTATAGACCATTGGCTCAGCAACAAAGATTTCCCCTCACCTAATCTTTGTGTGTATGCTAAAGGTACAATTTCGGTGCCAATCGAAATGAAGGACTGCAAATACAGATACGGTATTTCTTTAGGTATATACCCGTATGACAACATCCCCGACAACGAAAAAAAAGCCAACGCCCAAATGCGACGCGGTTGGTTTTGGGGCAAAATGCACTGGCTTAAGATGTTGCCCTTCCCGTATTTACCGTACAAGGGTGTAAAACGAACCTTAATTCACGCTTTTTGTGGAGTTACACATATTTTTCTTAAACTTGTTCCCAACAAATTTATCGTTAATCAGTGTGAAAAGGCGTGCCGTATGTACAATGGTTTAAGCACTAAAAAAATGACCATCGTTATGGCGGGTAATCCACATAGAACGGTAATAGAAAAAGACAAAATCTTTCCACCCGTAGTATTCGATTTTGACGGCCTCTCTATAAATTTGCCCGCTTGTTATCACGAATTACTCACACGCGAATATGGAGATTATATGCAAATTCCACCTAAGGATAAACAAAAAAACCACTTCCCTTGTGAACTGAAATTTAAAGAAGATAAGGATTAATTTATGAATATTACTATTGTTGGTTGTGGCAATATTGGAACACAATTTGCTGTTCACTGTGCTAACAAAAAGCATTGCGTTACAATTTATTGCTCAAGACCTGCTTCCGTTTCTAAAACACTTAAAATTGTCGATTCAGAAGGCGTAACATTTTTAAGCGGGGATATACATCTTGCCACCAACGACGAAGCTTTGGCTTTCAAAGATGCTGATTTAATTTTTGTTACTGTTCCCGCATTTGCTATGAATGATTATGCTCAAAAAATTATACCCCACCTAAAAAAAGGTGCTATAATTTGTCTTACTCCCGGAACGGGAGGCGCAGAATTCGCATTTAAGCCCGCAGTCGAAAATGGAAATATAATACTGGGGCTTCAGCGAGTTCCAAGTGTTGCCCGTTTAATAGAATACGGAAAAACTGTTTGTGCAACAGGCTATCGCGATGAGCTTTTTTGCGCAGCAATTCCGTCGAGCTTTTCCTCCAAAACAGCAAAGATTATAGAAGATATTTTTGATATACCCTGTATGCCTATGCCAAACTATCTTAACGTTACGCTAACCCCTTCAAACCCAATTCTTCACACAACCAGACTGCGAATCCTTTTTAAAGATTATTCTAACGGCACCGTTTATGAACGCATACCTCTCTTTTACGAAGAATGGAACGATGAATCGTCCGAACTGCTGCTTTGCTGCGATGATGAGGTTCAAAACATTTGCAAGGCGTTTAATATGTTTGACCTTTCTTTTGTCAAATCACTTAAACTGCATTATGAAAGCGAAACTCCCGAACAGTTGACCAAAAAGATAACAAGCATCAAAAGCTTTAAGGGCCTTAAATCACCTCAAGTCCGCGTTGACAGCGGATATGTTCCCGATTTTTCTTCGCGTTATTTTACAGCGGATTTTCCATACGGATTATCAATTTTGGTGCAGCTTTCAAAATTGCTTGGGCTTGATTGTCCTTATATGCAACAAACTCTTGATTGGTATTATAGCATTAGCGCAAAAACAAAGGAATTTTCTTTTGCCGATTACAATATCAATAATTCGTCTGATTTGATAGAATTTTATAAGTAAAAGAATTAATAACGCCCCTCTTTTGAGGGGCGTTATTGCATTTTTATATTAAACTTTTTTCTTTCTTGAGCTAACAAAACTTACTGCCGCTATCAAGAAGCAGAATGCTGCTACCGATATAAACAATACATTCCAATTGCCATCGCCAAGAATAAAGCCAAATAGCATAGATTGTATCGCAGCACCCATATATGCAGCAAAATCAAGAATGCCCGCCGCAGTACTCGAAAATACTCGTCCACCAACATCTGCCGCAAAGGCCCAAACAACACCATTTATTGCATAAATGAAAAATCCAGCAAAAAACAGTAATACCATCATAACGACAAGTTGAATGCCGACAGGTTTCAAAAACATAAATCCAACTATGCACGCCGCAGCACCAAGTCCGCTTACAACAGCCGCAAGGAGTCGGTTGTTAGGACAATACTTATCTGTAAGAGTTGGGATTATAAAGGTACCAATACCCATACCGATTGGCAAAACAATAGAAGTAAGTATACTACTGGTAGCTTCCATACCTCTGGTCGTAAGATACTTGGGTATCCAAGTTGCAAGACCATATCTTGCAAGGCCCGATGCAAAAACAACAAATACCCAAACCAAGAAAAGCTTATTCTTTATAAGGTGCAAATAAGGATACAGCACTCCCTTTTCTTTAACAATAGCGACCATTTCGGTTTCTTTTTCGGCTTTATATTTATCCTCTTCCTCGTAATCCTTAAGACCTACCGACTTTGGTCCCTCTTTTGCAAATATGATATATATAACCAACATAAGTGCAGGGAACGCTATAGGTACAAAGAATGCTGATTTTGCACCGAGTGTAGGGAACAGCACAAAACCCAAAACGACCATCAATTTTGCACCAACTTCGCCAAAGCCGGAAAACGCATTTGCAAAACCGGTTGCAAAGCCACGCTTGTCACCGGGCCACCACGCAGTAAGTGACGATACGCCGGGCGACCATGCCATTGACTGAAAGAAACCGTTAAAGCCCCATATAATCGCCATAACTACAATAGAACTTCCCAATGATACACCCATAAAGATGTTTGCAATAATCGAAAGCAATACCGAAAGAATGATAAACCTGCGAATACCAACAATTTCGCCCAAACGACCATTAATAAGATGTCCTATACCATAAGTCCAGAAAAGCACACTGCTCAAAATACCAAGCTCAGCCTCTGAAAAAGTTGTTATGTTTGAAATATTAAGTCGCGAACAGTAGTGCGCGCAATATAAAAGTGAAAACAACAACAAATATAGCCAAGAGTTAAATCTAAACTTTTTGTATTCAGCTTCATTATAGCCGTATCTTTGTTTCTCCATTTCGTTTATCTCCTTTTATTATCTATAAGTAGGATCTAAGCGTTTCAAATCTGCAAAACTGTCAATTTCAACGATGTCGTCAAAAGTGCATTCTCTTACCTCAACGGTATAATTATCTATGCAATATTCAAGTGATACCTGATCCCAATAACGTTCTTTGCCGCCTGGCATTTCATAAACTTTTTTAATATCATCGCAGAGCTTTGCGCCTGCTTCTGCGTTCCAATAAGAAATACCAAACATATGATGACAATCATTGCCGCCGATTTTTACCTTTGTAATCACTTTGTTTTTAGTTTCAAAGCACCAGTCATCAGTATAATTGGTTGGAACACCAAGATAATTTGAAACATATTGATATTTGGTAATAAGCTTTGGATTAGAAAGCACCAAATCAGCCTCTAACACATATGCGTTTTGCATAAGCTCACGCACAAGAAGTGCCGAAGAAATATTATTTGCTTCATTGTAAAACGGATTTTCGATAAATTTAATATTTGGATACTTGTATAACAACTGATCAAACTGTTCGCCAAGGTAACCTCTTACGATGTATATTTCTTCAATGCCCGCTGCAACCACGGCATCAAGAAGAGTGTCTATCATTCTTATTCCGTTTACTCTAACCAATGGTTTTGGAGTGTTCAATGTAATTGGAACAAGTCGCGAACCAAATCCTGCTGCAATAAATATTGCTTTTTTAACCTTATATGGCTCGAGCGCTTCATAACCCTTGTCGGTTATAATACCATCATAAACCATTCCAAGCTCTACAAGCTCTTTAACAATTTTACTAACAGTTCCTAACGAATAACCTGTAACCTCTTGCAATTTGCGTTGAGCCGCCTTTGGCCAATCCACAATAGCAATCAAAACATCAAACTGTTTTCTTGATAGTTCCATAATCATCTCTCCTGTTTGTTCATTTTGGCTTTTTTATTCAAATATTTGAACGCCGCGCTTTGTAAAAAAGCGCAAGAATTGCGGAGCATACTTTTTTGTTCAAAAAAGTATGCTTCGCTATAAATTTAAAACAAATATTTCGGTCTATGACCAAAAAGATTATATATCACAAGTCGATTTTTGTCAACTTTAAAATTATTTGCGGTTTTGTAGGGATTTTTCCATTAATGTATGAATCTGCTCACCAAGCTCTGCTGTGTGAGGATTTTCGGCGGTATCGATTACTTCTAACACGTCAAAGTACACGTCGGTTTTGCGGCGCAAAAGATTTTTTGGTATTTCTTTTGTTCCCCAAATGGTGCACACTACTATTTTGCTTTGTGTTTTGGTGGCAATCTTTAACGCTCCGTTGCGAATAGGTAGCAGCTCGCCCGTTAAACTCACATAACCTTCGGGAAAAACAGCAACAGAGTTGGTTTTTTCTTTTATCAGCTTTGTTGCGTTTATTATTGTTTTTGCCGCCTCACGATTGTTTTCGCGATCAATGGGCAGGCCACTTAGTTTATGTAACGCTTTATATACATAAGAATACAGCTCGCGCACCTCTTTTTTTGCAATAAAAGCAATTCGCGAATCGGGTACAGCGTAATAAATTATTGCGGGGTCAAGCTCATGTATATGGTTGCTCACCAACAAAAACGGTGCGTCCTGCGGTATTTTTTCAAGCCCTGTTGCGTGCACCTTTACGCGAAGCAGTGGAAAGGCTATCTGCAAAAAGCCATTTATCAACGCTCTGAAAAAGGTGGTGTCACGGGCAGGCTTATTAAGATTTACAATCAAAATGCTAAATGCCAATACCGCTATATGTAAAATTATCAGCGCAACAAATGTGCCAACCAATATAAGCGGTACCGCCCATATTGAATAGCTTTGTCCAAAAATATCAAACGGAATATCGAGCAGCAACGTTATGACCGCCGCTATTAAAGCATAAATTTTAAAGATCATTTCTTTTTCCTTTAGTTTTGTTTTTGCACAATTTTATATTCGTCATAAAAATTGTAATAGGGACAATTAAATGTTTGCGAGGTTAAGAACTTTGCCATTTCGTCCTCATCAAGACGGCAGTCGCAAAAGTATTCGTCATATTCTGAATCGTACATATAATTGGCGCAGGTTTCACAATTGGTGCTTTTTGACTTCAAAAAAACTTCTCCTTACGGGGTGGTGTTGTCGGTTGGGTCCTCGCTTTCGGGGGGAGTAACCGGGGTTTCCGGTTCGTTGCCCTCGCCGCTTCCCACATCGCCACTGCTTGTTATACTACTATCGGTGCTTTCTGCGGGTGTATCGCTTGATACATCTTCACTCGAAGTAATTTCTTCGCTCGAAACATCCTCTTCGCTTGAGGTTATTTCTTCGCTTGAAGTATCATCCTCGCTTGAGGTTATTTCTTCGCTACTGGTATCGTTGGGCTCTTCACTTTCTTCCGATTGTGTTGAGCTTGAGGTTGTGGGCTGCTGAGTTGAAGATGTTGTCGCGTTTGATGACGGCCTTCTGCCGCTGGTTCCCGTCATTTCATAATACCAGTTGTTTGTTTCAACAGGGTTAAGCTCTATATACTGTTCCATTGTTACATCTTCATATATTATTGAATTTATCAATCTTGCAGCGTAATCAAGGTCATAATAAATTACCGAACCGTACCCTGAGGGGCTCTTCATCAAAAAGTCACTCTGATATTCTGACGGTGGTAGACGGTATTGCTCAAATGTGGGAGAACTTAACAATATATTTACCGCAAGGCCTAAAACATCTGAATAAGAAAGAGAGGTTTCGCTGCAAGGAATAAGCGCTTTTATAAGGCTTACATACTGTGTCTTTTTCATAGTAATTGCCCTATTAAACAGCTCTTGCATTACATGGCGCTGACGGTCGGTTCTGCCGAAGTCGTCACGCGTACCCCAAACGGTAGTGCAATGGCGAACGCGGGCATAAGCTACCGCCTGAACACCGTTAAGGGTTTGTTCTCCGGCTGTGTGAATATAGTAGTCTTTGGCGTTAAGCCCCATTTCACTGCATATCTCGTCCATACAGTTATTAAGATTGGGGTGATCATAGCCTTTCCAAGTAAGCTCGTCTTGTGTAATGGTGGCTGTTATGCCGCCAACAGCATCAATGATATCGGTCATACCGTAGAAGTTGACGGTCGCATATTCAGATATATCTAAATCAAACGCCCGATTTATTGTTTTTATTGCGTGCTCAGGACCCTTTGTATACGCCGAATTTATCTTGCCGTAATATTTATCACCTTTATACTCCATAGGCACAAGGGTGTCGCGCATAATAGAGAAAATTTTAACCTTTTTAGTATTAGTGTTAAGACTTAAAATCATTATACTGTCAGTATTGCCCTTAAAGACTGTTTCATCACGAGAATCAACACCAAAAAGCGCAACATTAATAACGCCCTTTTCTTTAACGTCTGCAAAACCAAGCTCGTCAGGATCGGTGGTTATTGAATTGTAGTTATATTTAAAATAGGTAAAAAACCAGCCCAGCAGTATTGCAATCACCAAAACAACGCTCGTTACACTGATAAGCGCCGCTTTTTTGCCGCGGGTAAGATGCTTCCACCAAGCCTTAAAGCCCTTTGTTTTTTTGTTATATTTACCTGAGGAGCTTGAGCTTATATCCTCATATACGTGCTTTCCGCCTTTTAGGCTTGAATCGGATACTATATCCTCGTATTCCGCTTCTTGCTTTTTTTGCATTGCGGCGATAATCTCTTCATATTTATCGTCGAAGTTAACTTCAAAATTATCTCTTTCGTTCATACTGCACCACCATAATCAAACAAGCATTTGCTTGTAAATATCACTCTTTTTTATTCCCGTCAGCTTTGCCGCTTCTTTTGCCGCAGTCGAAGCAGGCTGCCCCTCATCTATAAATTTTTTGGCTATTTTTACCGCATCTTCTAAAGTGTAATTCACGATCTCTTCCTTAGCGCCCTCTATAATCAAAACATATTCACCGCGAGGTTCTTGCGTTTTATAAAATTCAATTGCCTCACTAAAGCTTGTCCGCATTACTGTTTCGTGAATTTTTGTAATCTCTCGCACTATGGCAATTTTGCGCTCACCAAACGCTTCATACATATCATCAAGTGTTTTTATAAGCTTGTGCGGCGCCTCGTAAAAAATTAATGTTCGTTGCTCGTTTTTTATTTCTTCAAGATGCTTTTTTCTTGACGGCTTATTCACCGACAAAAAGCCTTCAAAACAAAATCTGCCGCTTGGCATACCCGACAGCGCTAACGCCGTTGCAAACGCCGTAGGTCCCGGCACCGACTCAACTTGGATGCCTTGTTCATGACATTCGCGAATTAAATCTTCACCCGGATCTGATATTGCGGGCATACCGGCATCGGTAACAATTGCGCAGTTCTCACCCGATAATATTCGTTCTATCACGGTGTTGCCGCGTTCTTTTTTATTATGCTCAAAGTACGCCACCATAGGCTTAGATATGCCCAAGTGATTTAGCAATTTCACCGTTACGCGAGTATCCTCGGCAGCAATAAAATCCACCTCGCTTAAAATTCTTCTGCCGCGAGGCGAAAAATCCTCAAGATTACCTATTGGTGTGCCAACTATATAAAGCTTTCCACTCATTATAGATACGCTTCCTTATAACTTCCGTAAATCTCAATCATTTCATCTGAAAAATTACCGTGACCATCCTCAACATAAAGTGTGGGCTCTATGGTAAGACCTATGTTTCCGCAGCGTCTACCCTCTAAAAGAACTAACCACGGCGACTGCCCCACACATTTACACACAAGACGGAGTCTTTTGGGCTCTACCTTATATTTATGCATAAGCGCCATCATTTCGGCTAGTCGCTCGGGACGCTGACACATACAAAGCCTACCACCCGTTTGAAGCAGCTTTGCGCCCACGGCAATTATATCTTCAAGCGTGCACTCCACCTCGTGACGCGCCACACTTTTAACCGAATCAGGATTTTTTATTCCCGAATCGGTTGCCTTATATGGTGGATTGCAGGTGACAAGCGTATGACACCCAAAAGGCACCTTGCCCTTTAAATCCTTCAAATCTGACAAAACAGGAGTAAATTTATCAAAGTCGAATTCCTGCTTTGTTTTATTTGCAAGTTGTATCGCTTCATCCGAAATGTCAACGCCATAAGCCGACTGACAATTATTGTCACGCAGCATTAAAAACGCAATTATTCCGCAACCGGTGCCTAAATCAACCAGTTTATCATTTTTCTTTGCCTTGGCAAAGTTAGAAAGCAGCACGGCATCAGTGCCAAAGGTGTGGTGAGGCGAAACATATATAAACTTGCCTTCGCCAATAGGCTCACGCTTTATGCTCTGGTCCATTTTACGCCCTGTGGGGTATCTTCAAGAATAATACCCATCTCTTTTAACTTATCACGAATTTCGTCGGCGGTTTTAAAGTCGCGATTTTTACGCGCCTCGGTACGCTTGGCGATAAGCTCTTCAATTTCTTGGTCAAGTGCTTCGGTTTTGCGATTGTAAACAAGACCCAAAACGCCTGTTAGCTCGTCAAAAATTTCTGCGCACGCGTTAAGTGTATCTTTACCCGCGCCATTTGCTATTGCTGTATTTATATCACGAACAAGTGTAAACACTGCAGCCAAAGCATCGGCTGTATTGAGGTCGTCGTCCATAGCTGTGATAAATTCTTGCTTACGTTCTTCAATAAACGCGGGAATTTCGCCGCCCTCAGCCGCACTTTGTAGTGCGAAATCAATATTATTGCGACATGTATAAAGACGCTCAAGCGCGTTTTTGCCCTGCTCGATAATATCAACCGAATAGTTAATCGGTCCGCGATACTGTGATGAAATCATAAGGTAACGGATTGGCTCATAGCCATATTTTTCGGCAACATCACGAACGGTAAAGAAATTACCGAGTGATTTTGACATTTTGTGGTTGTCAACGTTAATAAATCCGTTGTGCATCCAATAATGAGCAAAGTCGCAACCGTTTGCGCACTCACTTTGCGCGATTTCATTTTCGTGGTGTGGGAATATAAGGTCAAGACCGCCGCAGTGAATATCTATTGTTTTGCCGAGATATTTTTCCGCCATAGCCGAGCACTCAATGTGCCAGCCCGGTCTGCCCTGTCCCCAAGGTGATTCCCAATATGGCTCGCCCGGTTTTGCACCTTTCCAAAGGCAAAAGTCCATTGGGTCTTCCTTTATATCATCGGTTGCAATACGCGCACCTGCTTCGAGGTCCTCGAGTGGCTGATGCGAAAGCTTGCCGTACTCGTCAAACTTTTTAGAGCGGAAATATACATCACCGCCTGCAGTATAGGCATAACCTTTTTCTACAAGCTCGCTTATAATTCGCCTAATTTCGTCAATGTTTTCGGTAGCGCGTGGATGTGTGGTAGCCTCGCGAACATTAAGTCCCTTTGCATCTACCCAAAATTCTTTGATAAATCTTTCGGCAACCTCGGGCACGGTGATGCCTTCTTCGTTTGCTTTCTTGATAAGCTTATCGTCAATATCGGTAAAGTTTTGAACAAAATTTACCTTATAGCCGCGCCATTCTAAGTATCGGCGCAACACGTCAAACACACAAAGCGGACGGGCGTTGCCTATGTGAATATAGTTATAAACGGTAGGGCCGCAAGCATATATCTTTACCTCGCCCGGTGTAATAGGCACAAGCTCATCCTTGCTTCTTGTAAGAGTGTTAAAAATCTTCATAATGGGGTTACTCCTTTATTTTTGCTTCAAGTTCTTTAAGTTTTTTATTAAGAGCATCAAGTTCAAGCTGAACAGGGTCCGGAATATGAATTTGGTCAAGAGGCTGCGCTACAACCTTTTTACCGTTTTGACGCACAACACGTGCGGGCACACCCACAACAGTTGAATTGGGCGGCACATCTTTAAGCACTACAGCGCCTGCCGCCACACGCGAATCATCACCAATAGTAATAGGCCCCAATACCTTTGAGCCTGCGCTTATCATTACACGGTTGCCAATGGTTGGGTGGCGTTTTCCAACGTCCTTACCCGTACCGCCCAAGGTTACGCCTTGGTAAATAAGTACGTCGTCACCGATTTCGGTGGTCTCACCAATAACGATGCCTGTGCCGTGGTCGATAACAAGGCGACGGCCGATTGTGGCGCCGGGGTGGATTTCTATTCCCGTTTTGCGCGCCGCTTTTTGTGAAATGTATCTCGCTCTAAAGCTATGACCTTTTAAATAATGTTTATGCGCGCGACGGTGCATTCTAATGGCTTTAAGACCGGGATACAGCAGAAAAATCTCTAAACTGGATTTTGCCGCAGGGTCTCGGTCTTTAATAGCCTTAATATCTTCTTTTAATAACTCAAACAATTACATCAACTCCAAGGGTTTTACTTTGATGAATTTATATAGTCCTTACACTCATTTAGATAAATCAGTCCCGAAATTACGCAAAGAACTGCCGAAATCCAGAACAGTACCATTATTATTATATCACAAACAGGCTGGATTTGTGAAAGGCCGAAATCAACTACAAGTGTGTAGAAGAATAACGCCGCCACAAGACCAACCATCTGGCTCACGGTTTTAAGCTTGCCCCAAATGTTTGCTGCAACAACAAGTCCGCTTTTTGCGGTAACAAGGCGCAAGGATGACACCATAAATTCACGGAACAATACAATAAATACTATCGTTGTCATCTGCCAGCCGTAGCTTCCACCCGCTGCCGAATACAAAAACATAAAGCCTAAATAAGCCGATGTGGTCAGCATTTTATCAGCAAGCGGATCTAAAAATTTGCCAAAATCGGTAACAAGGTTATATTTGCGAGCCATTTTGCCGTCAATCATATCGGTAAGTGACGCCACTGCAAAAAGAATAAGCGACACTAAATAGTGATATGGAAATTTAATGAGCATTGTAGCCATAAAAATTGGGGTTGCTATCATACGAGCGAGTGTTAATTTATTTGGTGTATTCATAACTGTTCTCCTAACAAGTCGTATTCTATAATATCGTTTATCTGAACATCAACAAAGTCGCCTATTAAAAGCGGCTCTTTTGCCATAAAAAAGACTTTGCCATCTATTTCGGGAGCGTCGGCTTCGCTTCTGCCATAGTAGCACTTAATGTAATCGTCCCAGCCCTCAATAAGCACCTTTTGTACCGTGCCGATTTTTGCCTCGTTACAAGATGCCGCTATACCAAGCTGAGTTTCCATTATATGCTCGGCGCGGTCTTGTTTGATTTGTTCATCAATCTGGTCTGGTAATTCCGCCGCAATAGTTCCCTCTTCGGCAGAATAGGTAAAGCAGCCGAGTCGGTCGAAGCGAGCTTCGCTCACAAAGTTGTGCAACTCCTCATACTGCGCCTCGGTTTCACCCGGAAAACCGGTTATAAGGGTGGTGCGCAAAGTAACGTTTGGCACGGTAGTCCTAATTTTATTTACAAGCGCCAAAAGCGACTGACTGTCGCCACGGCGGTTCATTCGTTTTAATATTTCACCGTTTGCGTGCTGAATAGGAATATCAAGGTATTTTACAAGCTTTGGTTCGTTAGCAAGCAAATGCAAAAGCTCGTCGGTGATGCGCTCGGGGTAGGTATAAAGAGTGCGTATCCACTCAATACCGTCTATCTTGCAAAGCTCACTCAGCAGCTCACAAAGCTTACTCTCACCGTAAAGGTCGGTACCGTAAGCGGTTGTGTCTTGAGCTACTACGATAAGCTCGCGAACGCCGCCTGCCGCTAACTGCCTTGCTTCAGCTACGCAATCCTCTACGGTGCGGCTTCTCATTCGTCCGCGAATTTTAGGAATTGCGCAGTATGTACAACAGTTGTCACAACCGTCAGCAATTTTAAGGTATGCCGTAAACGGCCATCCGCCTAAAATGCGTTTGCCGTTTAGGTCTAAGCTTTCTTTTTCTCCATAGCTGTTTTGTGCCTTGCCCTCGATCGCGTTTTTAACAATCTCGGCAATATTGCCATTAGAGCCCAACCCCACGCAAACATCTGCCTCGGGGATTTCGGCCGTAACATCATCACGGTAACGCTCGGCTAAACAACCTGTAACAATAACCGCCTTGCAATTGCCGTCAACCTTATACTTTGCGGCTTCGAGTATATTTTCAATTGCTTCACTTTTGGCATTCTCAATAAAGCCGCATGTGTTTACAATTATTGCATCGGCCTCTGCCTCGGGCACACCGATTTCAAAGCCCGCTTGCTTTAGTGAATAAAGCATCATTTCGGCATCTACTTGATTTTTAGGGCAGCCAAGTGATACCATACTGATTTTATACATTAGTATTCCTCGTTGTATTCTATTTCTTTTGTGTATTTTTTAACCGCTTCGCTTACCGCCGAATAGGAAAACCCTTTGCGAATAAGCGCGGCATATACCTTTTGTATATTTTCTTTTGTATCCATTTTGGTGCGGTATTTTTTCTCTATTACCGCAAGTATTTGTGAAAGCTCGTCAAATTCGGTATCTTCTAACACAAATTTAATAACGTTTGAGGGTATCCCCTTGTTATATAATTTTGCATAACACTCGCGTTTTGATATGTTGGAATTTGACATTTGCTCGGCAAGTCGCCTTGCTAACTTTTCATCATCAACAAGGCCTAATTCTTTAAGCCTTGCAACAGCTCTTGCCGCGGCGGCATTTGATATGCCGCCTGCGACTATTTTTTCGTAAAGTGTTTTCTCACTATAATCGGCGCGGTCCAAAAACCAAAGTCCACGTGATTTTGCTCGTATATAATCCGATTCTTTCAGATGAGAAATTAATACTTCATTATCTATTTGATCATTTTCGCGAAGGCAAACATTATTCCAATAATCAATATCAAAATTGTATGCCTTACCATTATCAAGGCTCACCTTTACGGTGTGCTTTTTGTCTTTTTTTATCTCGACAATTTTCATTAATCGTCAACCGCAATGTCAATATTAATCTTTTTGTGCTTGATTTCGGCTACGGGCTCGGCCTCAACGGGCATAATAACCGGCTCATCGTCAGCGGGCTTTTCTTTTTTGCCCTTGGCACCCATTATTTCGGCATAGCGGGCGCGTACCTTTTCTTCAACTTCAGCAGCAAACTCGGGGTTGTCCTCAAAAAGCTGTTTAACATTATCGCGGCCCTGACCAATACGGGTTTCGCCATAATAGAACCAAGCGCCCGAACGCTTTAATACCTCAAGCTCGAGGCCCATATCAACAATTTCGCCAACCTTTGAAATTCCCTTGCCGTAGATTACATCAAATTCGGCCTCGCGGAACGGAGGTGCTACCTTGTTTTTAACAACCTTTGCACGTGTACGTGAACCAATAATTTCACTGCCGTTTTTAAGTGTTTCAATCTTGCGAACGTCGATGCGAACGCTTGAGTAAAACTTGAGCGCGCGACCGCCCGTGGTGGTTTCAGGGTTGCCGTACATAACACCGATTTTTTCACGCAACTGGTTAATAAAGATTGCGCTACAATTTGATTTTGAAAGAGCACCTGTGAGCTTACGCATAGCCTGTGACATAAGTCTTGCCAACTGACCTACGTGATTATCGCCCATCTCGCCCTCGATTTCGGCGCGTGTGGTAAGCGCCGCAACCGAGTCAACAACTATAATGTCGATGGCGCCTGAACGAACGAGCGCCTCTGCAATTTCAAGCGCTTGCTCACCGCTGTCGGGCTGCGAAACCAAAAGGCTGTCAATATCTACACCAAGTGCTGCGGCATATACGGGGTCAAGCGCATGCTCAACGTCGATAAACGCGGCTGTGCCACCCTCCTTTTGAGCCTCGGCTACACAGTGAAGCGCGAGTGTAGTTTTACCCGAAGATTCGGGTCCGTAAATTTCAATAATTCTGCCACGCGGAATACCGCCGATACCAAGCGCCATATCAAGCGCCATAGAGCCGGTTTTGATATGCTCAACGTTCATTGCAGCATTTTCGCCAAGGAGCATTACTGCGCCCTTGCCATACTGTTTTTCTATTTGAGCCATTGCGGTTTGCAATGCTTTTTCTCTGCCCTCGGCAGTCTTGTCGGTTCCTACTGTTTTTGTAGCTTTTTCTTTTGCCATTTTTATTTTCCTCCAAATATTTTATTTGGTTATATTATATCTAAATTGCTGTCCCAAAAACTACCCTGTCAATTTCACAGTAGTCCTTGCGAGTTTGAACATCCTTAAAGCCGTTTTGCTTCATTATTTCACAAACTGCCTCAGCCTGACCTGCGCCAACCTCAAAAGCCATAACACCGCCTGCGGCAAGATGCTTTTTATATTCTTTTGTGATATGGCGGTAAAACACTAGTCCGTCCTCGCCGCCCTCAAGTGCGGTTGCAGGCTCAAACTTAACCTCGGGTTGTAAAATTTTCATATCAGCATCGGTTATATATGGCGGATTGCTTACGATTAAATCATAAAATCCGTCAGCACCCTCGGTTTTAAGCACGTCACCCTTTACGATTTTTACGTCAAGATTGTTATATTTTGCATTCTTATTTGTAAAACTTAAGGCCTCGTCAAATTTTTCAACCAAGGTAACATCAGTTTCAGGGCATTCGCCCTTAACGGTAATTCCTATACAGCCTGTTCCTGCACACAAATCAAGCACGCGTGCGGTTGGATTGTTTTTTATGCTATCAAGGCAGACATCAATGAGAGTTTCGGTGTCACTGCGGGGTATAAGCACACCCGGTCCCACAAAAAATTCACGACCAAAAAAGCTCCATTTTCCTATTATGTATTGTAACGGATATCTTATAAGGCGTTGTTTTATTATTGCTGTAAGATTATTTTGCTGAAACTCGTTAAGCGGTTGAGTATATTTGGTAAGTATTTGAGCATTTGTGTAACCGGTTATATGCCTTATGATACACTTTGACTCAAAAACATAGTCTTCTATCCCCGCCGCTTGTAACTGCCTTTTGCAATCGTTATATGCTTCAAATATTGTCATCGTTTTGTGTTTCTTCCTCTGTTGCTTGTTCTGTTGTTTCTACAGCAGGCTCGTCTTCTATTTCGTCACATGCTTTAAGCGCCGCTATAGCAATCTCTATCATATCATCCTCGGGCTCTTTGGTGGTTATGCGTTGCATCCACATACCAGGTGCCGATATTATTCTTGTGATTACATTGTCGTACTTGCCGCAAAGCTTTAAAACCTCATAACCTAAGCCGCATATTATGGGTAGCATTAAAATTTTTGCCGCAATCCAAAGCCAAGCTATATCATAAACACCCGGAAAAATCATTTGCACTACAGTTGATACGATCATACTTACAAGTATCATAAGTATTAAAAACGATGTGCCGCAACGAGGGTGAAAGCGCCTTTGTTTTTTAACGTTTTCTACAGTAAGTGGCAGCCCTGCCTCGTAACAAAAAATTGTTTTGTGCTCGGCTCCGTGATAAGCAAACACGCGATGAATATCCTTCATAAAGGATACTCCCCACATATAAAGCACTAACACGGCAAGCTTTATAAGCTGCTCAATTCCTGCGCGAACAACCTTTGAAAACGGCGTGCCTATAAGCCATTCGAGCCCTGCCACAGCATATCGCGGAATACCTAAAAACAAAACCACTGCCAAGGCAATACCTAAAACCGAGCCTATTGTCATAATCACGGCGGTAAGCGCCGACTCTTTTTTAGGGTCTTTGGGTTTGTCGGTTTCTTCTTCAATATCGGTAAAGCCCGATATATCGGCCGATTTCATCATTGCTTTATAACCCTGCAGCATTGTTTCGATATAGGTAACAACACCACGAATTACAGGTAATCTTAATATTGCATATTTGTCCTTTATGCTTTTATCGTTTATAAAACTTATATCAATTGTTTTATCCGGTTTTCGAACGGCCATAGCTGTCTTTTTTTGAGGGTTTTTCATCATAATGCCCTCAATGAGCGCCTGACCGCCAATTGATGTATATTTTGCCAAATTAAATATCTCCTTGCGTGTTAATTTCCTCGGATTCATCTATAGGAAGTGACTGTTGCTCATTTTCAAGCGGTTCTATTATTTCTTCTGTCGGTACCTGTTCTTCTTCGGGTTCGTATAGCGGCAACACTATGGTAACTGTGGTGCCAACGCCCTCGGTAGACTCAATAAACAGCAGGCCTTGATGCTGCTTTATTATTTCGTCGGCAACTGCAAGACCTATACCACTGCCGCGAACAGTTTTATTTGATTTAAAGAACTTTTCTTTTACGTGGTCGAGATCTTCAGCGGGAATGCCGACACCCGTGTCCTTAACCACTATGCGAACGCAGCCTTCTTCTCTGGTTTGTGCCACAAGCACAAGACCGCCCTTTTCGGTATATTTTACAGCGTTATCGATAACATTTATAAACACCTGTTTTAGTCGGTCGGCATCGCTCATTACGATAGAGCTTTGTGCAGGCGGTGTGTACGACAGCTCTATACCTTGTTTTACGGCAAGCTCGGTATACATATCCGACACCTTGCAAAGCAACTCGGACACATCTGTAGGCATTACATTGTTTACTATCATTCTGCCCGACTGCATACGTGAAAAATCGAGCAAATCTTCTACAAGACCGGATAATCTGTCAGCTTCACTTAATACCACATCAAGTCCGCGAGCTACCAAATCTTCATCGGTGCCGAGCGACATCTTTGCCGTTTCACCCCAGCCGCGTATCGCGGTTAACGGTGTACGAAGTTCATGTGATACCGATGATATGAAGTCGTTTTTCATTTTTTCGGCATTTTGCAGCTCGCTTGCCATATAGTTTATAGTTTCGCAAAGCTCGCCGATTTCGTCGTTGTTTTCTACCTCAATTCTTGCCTCAAAGTCACCGCCTGCGATTTTACGGGTAATGTTGCCCATATCACGCAAGCGCGCAACCATTGCTTTTAAGAAGAATAGCCCCGACAATGCACAAAGGCCCAACACTGTTATTGCTGTTAAAACGATTAGCGCAACGGTTATATTGATTTTTTTATACGCCGCTTTAAGCGAGGTTACCCAACGATACGCGCCTATCGGCTCGCCCTTGAAATCATAAACCACCGTGGTACCTGCCATAATGCGTTCGCCGCCTGAATTTTTACCGCGAAAAACCGAAAATCCGCTTGCAGATGCTCGCGCACGGTTATATTCCTCGGTTAATGCATCTGATGGCTGAAAACCTGTGGTCGAGGTTATCACTCTGCCGTCGGCACCTAAAACCTGCATTTCGATTTTGTTTTTATGTTCAAAATTATCAGAAAGGGTTATGGCATAGTCATAAAAGTTTTCGGCGTTTGCAGATGAAAGAACACTAAAGCTTTGTGCGTAATCAACAGCCTGAGATTGCACACTGTTAAAAATTAGATTTACAAACAAAACCGAGAGTATTATTGCTATTGCCACTACGGCAAAGGCTATAATTAAATAAACCTTAAAAAGCCACCGCATTGCTATGCTTTTAAAATGAAACGGTATTTTCACTGCGCAATCCCACCTTTCTGTTTAAACTTGTTTAAATGTTGTTAGCCTGCCGTGGTGTCCCACATATAGCCTCTGCCCCAAACCGTTACAATAAATTTTGGGTCAGAAGAATCCTCTTCTATCTTCATACGAAGACGACGTATATTAACGTCAACTATCTTTTCTTCGCCGAAATATTCCTCGCCCCATATTTTGTGCAGTATAACCGTTCTGCCGATGGGCTCATCGGGATTAGCAAAGAAATATTCCATAATTTGAAATTCTATTTGTGTAAGTTCTATGTTTTTGCCGTCTTTTGAAAGTGAGCGACTGCGCAAATCAAGAACAAATCTGCCCGATTCGATTTGTGTTGAGGGTTTATTAACCGCCACAGGCTTGCTTTTGCTAACCCTGCGATATAGCGAATCAACTCGAGCGAGTAACTCTGACGGACTAAACGGCTTTGTTACGTAATCGTCAGCACCAATCAAAAGTCCACTGATTTTATCCATCTCTTGTGATTTTGCAGTAAGCATTATTATTCCTATTGAATCGGAGCGGCTGCGCAGTTCTTTACACAGAGCAAAGCCATCCATACCCGGCATCATAACATCTAAAAGCGCAACATCAAAGCCTATGGGGTCATTGTCAAATATTTCGAGCGCCTCTTCTCCACTACCCGCCTCAACCGTTTCGTAGCCTACACGCTTAAGGTTTATTGCTTCAAATTCGCGAATTGCGACCTCGTCTTCTACTATAAGTATTCTTTTCACCTACTGCACCTCCGTTAATCTACTAAATAAAATGTATCTTTTATAACATCCACCGTTATTGCAAAGGCGTCGGCGCCTTCTCCCAGCTCTGCAACAAAAACGGTGCTTTCTGTGCGTGCCAGCTCGGTTTGATTGCCACGGTCATATTCTTCGCTGTCCCACTCATCAGCTTCAACAGCAATGACGGTAAACAGCAGCTTGCCTAAAATTCCGTTTTTAGAATCGTAATGATAAAATTCTCGCACATGGCTTTCAATATCTTTAAATACGGCAATATAGCCTACCATTGAGTTTGGCACCGTCAGATAATATCCGTCAACAGTGTTCACCACCGTAACCAGCTTTACCGAAAGCTTTTCGCCGTTAAACGAGCACCAATTTGTGTAATAAAGCTTTTCGCCGTCGCTTACGGCATTTGGTAAATCACTGGCTACCGGTATTTCGAGTATGCTGTCACGGTTAATGTCTTTAGTTTCGATTGATGCCGCACGATATGTGGAAATATTTTCAAACGAATTAACATTGTCAAGCAGCGGATTTACAAGCTCGCCCTTTGAAATATAAAGCACCTCGGTGACCGAGCCTACGCCCTTGATTTCGTCAATGTATATCGCTTTTTGACCGTTTGACAGCACCGATAGCACAGGACTTGCCGCACTTTTTACACTGCCATCCATAATACAGCCTGCCGTTTGCGCCATACCGTTTTCACTATAATTATAGATTATTGCCTTGTTACTTTGCTCGGCGGTATTTAACAAATGCACAAAAATTTCATTTGTTCCGTTACTGTCTAAATCACAGCACAAAAACGATGTATATGGCTGCAACAACTGCTGAGTCAGCGTGCTTTGATCAAAGGTAAATACGCTCAACTGCTTTTCGCTGCTGCCGTTTACATCCCAACCAACCAAGATTTCTTCGGTTCCGTTGCCGTTAAGGTCGCAAAACTCTACCATTTCGACACCTGTAGCAACTATTGTTTGGTCACTTACCGATACCCACTTGCCGTTTTGTTGACATATAACATTTATGTGCATCGTGGTCATTTCATCATCACTGGTGCTGTAAAAGGCAAAGGCTTCAAAAATGCTGTCGCCGTTAATATCCTCTAAAATTATTGCCGAACGGTGCGTGCCCTCGGTTGGATATTTAAGGTCACAGCTACTGCCCGCCACTTTATAAAGGGCATCCGCTATGGGTGACATTTCACCCGTAAGCTCGGGTGGAGATACCATTTCATCGGTATTGTCAACAAATGCGCAGCCGCAGCAGTACAAGCTGATACATATTGCAAGCAACACTAAAATGCTTCTTTTTATCTTCACGGCATACGCCCCCTTTTACAGATATTTATACATAATGCATTATATCACAATATGGTTTAAAATAAAAGATATTTTTACAAGAATTTCAAATAAAATCGTTGCAAGCGGCACAATTTTATTGTATCATTAGTTAAAATAAAATTTTTGGTGAAGATATGAACAACAAAAGATTAGAACAACTACTTTTAACTGTACAAAAACCAGGTCGTTATTCGGGCGGCGAGGTTAATCAGGTTATAAAAGACAAAACAAAAATTGATGTGCGTTTTGCCTTTTGTTTTCCCGATACCTATGAAATTGGTATGAGCCACCTCGGTATGAAAATACTCTATTCGCTTTTTAACGAACGCGAAGATATTTGGTGCGAGCGTGTTTTTGCGCCTTGGATTGATGCCCAAAAGGTTATGCGAGATGAAAACATACCGCTCTATGCGCTCGAAAGCCGCGATTCGATACGTGACTTTGATTTTGTGGGCTTTACGCTTCAGTATGAATTATCTTACACAAATATTTTAACAATGTTAGATCTCGGTGGCATTCCGCTAAGGTCAAGCGACCGCGATGACTCTTACCCAATAATTGTTGCCGGCGGTCCGTGCACCTGCAACCCTGAGCCCTTGGCTGACTTTTTTGATATATTCTTTTTAGGCGAAGGCGAAAAGGTTGACCTCCAAGTTATAGACCTTTATAAAAAGATGAAAAAAGACGGCAAAACAAAGTCCGAGTTTTTACGCGAGGCTGCAAAAATTAAGGGTGTATATGTACCCTCGCTTTATGATTTTTCATATAACGCTGACGGCACCGTTGCGGCTATAACCCCAAAGGGTGATGCCCCCGCAGTAATTGAAAAGTGCATCGAAGAAAATCTTGATGAAACCTATTACCCCGACCGATTTGTTGTTCCGTTTATTGAGGCGGTACACGACCGAGCCGTGCAGGAGGTTTTTCGCGGTTGTATTCGCGGCTGCCGTTTTTGTCAGGCAGGCTATATCTACCGTCCCGTGCGTGAAAAAAGCGCCGCAGTTGTTAACCGTCAGGCAAGAGCGTTGTGCAAAAACACCGGCTTCGACGAGATGTCACTTTCGAGCCTTTCAACCAGTGACTACACCCAGCTTGAACCAATGCTTGATGAAATGCTCTCTTGGACCGAGTGCGACAAAATTGCGCTGTCACTACCTTCTCTTCGTATTGATAACTTCAGCGAAGAGCTTATGCAAAAAATTAACCGCCTTAAAAAAAGCGGTCTTACCTTTGCGCCCGAGGCAGGAACACAAAGACTTCGCGACGTTATAAACAAAAACATTACCGAAGACGATATTCTTGGCACCTGCGCTACGGCATTCCGTGGCGGCTACACTGCCGTAAAGCTCTATTTTATGATGGGGTTACCCACCGAAACTGACGAAGATATTGTGGGCATTGCCGAGCTTGCTCAAAAAATAATTGACCTTTATTACAGCCTGCCCGAAAAACCAAAGGGCAAGGCGGTAAACGTGTCAATAAGCGTTGCAAACTTTGTTCCAAAGCCGCACACACCGTTCCAATTTGAGCCACAAATTACGCGTGAAGAAATGATGCGACGTCAAGCGCTGCTTAAAGACAGCATAAAAAGCAAAAAAATCACATTTAACTATCACGAAAACAAGACAAGCTTCTTGGAGGGCGTTTTTGCACGAGGTGACCGCCGACTTGGCGCAGTAATATATGCGGCGTATAAAAAAGGTTGCTGTTTTGACGGTTGGGACGAGTGCTTTGAGATGGATAAATGGCTTGAAGCCTTTGACGAGTGTAATGTAAAACCCGAATTTTATGCTAATCGCACCCGCAGCTTTGACGAGATTACCCCTTGGGAGCATCTTGATTACCGCATTACTAAGGAATTTTTAATTCGCGAAAATATGGCGGCTCACGCTGAAACAACCACTCCGAACTGCCGCGAAAAATGCGCAGGCTGCGGCGCAAATTCTTATGGAAAGGGTGTTTGCTTTGAAAAACGTTAGGCTTTTTTATAAAAAGGGCGACCGAATGAGATTTATTTCGCACCTTGATATGACACGTTTTATGGCGCGTGCCATACGCAGAGCCGAACTACCTGTATGGTACACCGAGGGCTTTAACCCCCACCTTTATATGACCTTTGCGCTACCGCTTTCTTTAGGCTTTGAAAGCGAGTACGAGGTGGTTGATATTCGCCTTTTAGATGATAACTATGATATTTCTGTTCTACCCCAAAAATTAAATGAGGTGTGCCCGCCATACATACGCTTTTTTGATGCGGCAGAGCCAATAAAAAAAGCCGGCGACATTGCTGCCGCTGAGTTTAACATAACCTTTGATGACGCCGGTGAAATAAATAATGCTCTGAATAAATTTTTAAGCGGTGATAGCATTACCGTTTTAAAGAAAACCAAAAAGGGCGATATTAAACAGTTAGAGGTTGCCGATAAAATCAAAGATTTTTATGTTGATATAAAAGACGGCAACACCGTTTTAAAAATAACCCTGCCTGCAGGCAGCACAGAAAACCTTAACCCCGAGCTTTATTTAACCGCATTTTTTGAAAAAAGCGGTAAATATTTCTGCTATATAGTAAATCGCACCGCAATATTTGATTTAAACGGAAAACCGTTTAAATAATTCACAATGCACAATGCATAATGCATAATTGTAAAATGCACAAGACTCTGCTTTAAATCTAAAGCAAAGTCTTGTATTTTAGTTTGGCAACTATGTCGCGGCGGAACTTGCGTGTCAAATATATTATAAAACCGATTTCGATTTTTTGTTCGATTTAAAACAAATTGTTATATTTTTATTCAAGTTCTTATAAAAATTCAAGACACCGCTTTGTTTAAAAGCAGTGTCTTTAAATTTTTGTCATTATGCATTGTGCATTATGAATTATGCATTAGTTTGAAAGGTCTTCTACAATAAGCTCGCGAACTGCAGGTTCTTCTTGCGGTGCGGCATCGCGTACTGCAAAGAATTTTTCAGCAACCTGTGGGAAGAGTGCATAGCTGAGCACATCTTCATAAGATTTGCCAATGCCTTTTTCTTTCATCTCACGAGCGTATTTTTCGAGTTCAGGCTCTAATAAGTCGGCGGGACGGCAGGTAATAACCTCATCGTCACCGATAGCCTTTTTACGAACTTCCTCGTTAACCTCTGCCGGCAATTTGCCATATTCACCACGGAGAAGCGCCTTTGATTCCTTTGGAACCATCTTGTAACGCTCCCCCGAGATAACATTCATAACAGCCTGTGTACCAACAATCTGGCTTGTAGGTGTTACAAGTGGTGGGTATCCAAAGTCTTTTTTAACTCTCGGCACTTCAGCCAAAACCTCATAAAGCTTATCCTCTTTACCGGCCTGCTTCAATTGAGAAATTGTGTTCGAAAGCATACCGCCGGGTACTTGGTAAATAAGGGTTTTTGCGTCTACGTTAAGCACCTTAGGATCAAGTGTGCCCTCAGCCTTCATTTTGTTTGCAACACCGCGGAAGTGTGTAGCAACGTCAGAAAGCTTTTCAAGGTCAAGACCTGTATCGCGCTCGGTGCCCTGAAGTGTTGCAACAAGCGCCTCGGTAGCGGGGTTTGCAGTACCGTTACCAAATGGTGACAATGCGCAGTCAACAATATCAACACCCGCCTGTGTAGCCATAAGGTAGGTCATATCACCGGTACCTGTGGTGTTGTGTGTGTGAAGGTGAATTGGCACCTTAACGCTTTCTTTAAGCTTTTTAACAAGTGAATATGCATCATAAGGAAGCAACAGGTTTGCCATATCCTTAATGCAGATTACATCGGCGCCCATATTTTCAAGTGTTTTTGCAAGGTTTACAAAATACTCTTCGTTATGAACAGGGCTTATAGTGTAGCTGATAGCCGGTTCGCATATACCGCCGTACTCTTTGCAAGACTTAATAGCTTGTTCAAGGTTACGCGGGTCGTTAAGCGCGTCAAAAATACGAATAACGTCAATACCGTTTTCGATTGACTTTTTAACAAACATATCAACAACATCATCGGCATAGTGCTTATAACCCAAGATATTCTGACCGCGGAAAAGCATCTGCAGCTTGGTGTTTGGCATATGCTTTTTGATAGTGCGAAGTCTTTCCCATGGGTCTTCGTTAAGGAAACGCATACAAGAATCAAATGTAGCGCCGCCCCAGCATTCTACCGACCAATAACCAATTTTGTCAAGTCGCTCAAGCGCAGGAATCATATCCTCAATACGCATACGGGTAGCCGCCTGCGATTGATGAGCGTCACGCAAAATGGTATCTGTAATATATAAAGGTTTATTTGCCATGATTTAATAATCCTTTCTGTATTTTAAAGATACATAAATAACAAACTAAAAACAGTCAAACCAGCTATTAACCAAAGAGGGCGATGAGTACACCGGCTGCAATGGCTGAGCCGATAACTCCGGCAACGTTTGGTCCCATAGCGTGCATAAGAAGGAAGTTTGAGGGGTTCTCTTTTTGACCAACCGACTGTGACACACGCGCCGCCATTGGCACTGCAGATACACCTGCCGAGCCAATAAGTGGGTTTATCTTGTTTTTGGTGAACAGGTTCATAAGCTTTGCAAGTAATACGCCGCTTGCGGTACCAATACCAAAGGCAACAATACCCATACCCATAATCTTGAGGGTATCAAGGTTAAGGAACGCATTTGCTGTTGCGGTAGCGCCAACCGATATACCAAGGAATATTGTAACAATATTCATAAGCTCGTTTTGCGCTGTTTTGCAAAGACGGTCGGCAACGCCCGACTCTTTCCAAAGGTTACCAAGCATTAAGCAACCTACGAGTGGAGTAGCCGATGGAACTAACAATGCAACAAAAATTGTAACAATAATCGGGAACACAATCTTTTCGGTCTTTGTTGCAGTTCGTAGAGGCTTCATCACTATCTGACGCTCTTTTTTGGTTGTAAGCATCTTCATAATAGGCGGCTGAATTACAGGAACCAGTGCCATATATGAGTAAGCCGCAACCGCGATAGGACCTAAAAGATTCGGGAAAAGCTGTGATGTAGTGTAAATCGCGGTAGGACCGTCTGCACCACCGATAATACCAATTGATGCAGCAGCTTCTTGTGGGAAGCCTAAATAGAAGCAACCTATAAAGGTAACAAATATACCTATTTGTGCCGCCGCGCCCAAAAGCAAACTCTTGGGGTTAGAGATAAGCGGACCAAAGTCGGTCATAGCGCCAATGCCAATAAAGATAAGGCATGGGTAAATACAGGTTTTAACACCTATATAAAGATAGTCAAGCAAACCGCCGTTTGCCATAATAAATCCGTAGCTGTGGTGATAAGGCGATTCGGCATCCATAAAGGCTGTCCACAAATCACCGTTATAAAGACCTGCGCCTGGTAGGTTGGTAAGCAGCATACCAAAGGCTATACCTATAAGAAGCAGTGGTTCAAACTGCTTTTTGATAGCAAGCCAAAGCAAAAAACAAGAAAGCAAAATCATTGCCAATGTTTTCCATCCTGCTGCAACCGTTACATCGTAACCCAAAATTTCACTGTATACGGTTGTATCTTTTGTAAAATTTGCGAACATCTGGTAAAAACCGGTGCTTTGCAAAAACACAATTAATCTTTCTATAAATTCTGTCATGATTTTTTACTCCTTAAAAGGATTTGTCGGTCTTATGCTATAGTACAAAGAACAGCGCCTGTCTCAACAGCAGAACCCTTTGTAACAACAACATTTACTGTACCGTCGCAAGGAGCCATAATTTCATTTTCCATTTTCATTGCTTCAAGAATAATGATAACATCACCTTTTTTAACCTGTGCGCCAGAAGCAACCTTAATGTCAAGAATGTTGCCGGGCATTGGTGCGGTTACACTTTCGCCGCCTGCGGGTGCAGCAGCAACAGGTGCAGCAGGAGCAGCAGGTGCGGGTGCAGCAGCGGGAGCAGCCTTTACATCAGCTGCGTCAATTGCTTCAAGTGTGATTTCATATGCGGTACCGTTTACGGTTACTTTATAAGCTTTCATTTATATTTACCTCTTTTTATAGTTTTTTATTTTTTAAAATTAAAGTTTTTTAAACGAAATTACGCGAATGGCAGAAACGTCTTTACCCATCTCTTCTGCACAAGCGGCAGTAACCGCTGCAATAATTTCTTGACGGTTTTCTATAACCGCGTTTCGTGCCGCAGGTGCCGATACTGTCGGTGCGGCAGTTTTTTCTTGTGGTTTTGTTGAATGAGCGAAGAAAAGACCCATGATTTTGCAAAGAATGATTATGCATATAAGGCCTAAAAAAACTGTGCCTATGCCCATTACAATAACCATCCAGTTAGGGATTTTTTCTGGTTGAAGTTCAATAACCGCAAGAAGATTTTTTGCTATGTCCATTCTTTTTGCACCTCCCGAAAATGCAATAAAAATTATTAATTAAATTGAGAAAATCCGATTCTCTCCCAATTATACTTATTATATTACATATTTCCAAGAAAAACAATACATATTTTTGCATTTTTTCATAATTTAACATATTTTTGTTTATTCTTTACCAAATCTTATTTTTTACACCCTCGCTCTTGAAACAATAGGAAAATTATGCTATCATACGCTTGAAATACATCCTTTTAAGGAGGCAAAATTATGGCAAACATTATTCCGCGTCCAATAAAAACAAAAGAGCTTGATGAAACGGTTTGTTTTTCTAAAAAAACCGTAATTTCAGGCGAGTTTTCATCGGTTGCAACCCTTTTTGAAAATCTTGTTCCCGAAGCTAAGGATGCTACACCAAACAATCTTACATTTATAATTGATAACGATATTGCCGAAGAAGGCTATAAAATTGTTTGTGATAACGGTGATATAAATATCTTTTGTTCGGCTTATGCCGGTGCGCTTTACGGTTTTATGTCTGTCGTTCAGTTATCTGCGGGAAATGATAGTTTTAAGGCTGTATTGATTGAGGACGCACCAAAATACAATTGGCGAGGCTTTATGCTTGACTGCAGCCGCCATTTTTGGAGCATGGATAAGTTAAAGCAAATTCTTGACTATATGGCCAGCATCAAGATGAATGTTTTTCACTGGCATTTGGCTGATGACCAAGGCTGGAGAATCGAAATAAAGAAATATCCCCTTCTTACCGAAAAGGGTGCTATAAGAAAAGGCACTCCTTATTCTGTAATTCATATGCGCGATAAAGAATCGACCTATAACGAGGGCGAATACGGTCGCGGACTTTTCTACACACAAGAGGATGCTCGTGAAATAGTACGCTACGCTGCCGAGCGCAACATAATGGTTGTGCCCGAAATTGACGTGCCTGGTCACGCAACAGCGGCTATTGCTTGTTACCCAGAAATTTCTTGCGATAATAGAATTATTGAGGTAGAGCCACACTTTGGTATATTTAAAAACAACCTTTGCTGTGCTAAAAAAGAGTCGTACGATTTTATAAAGACCGTTATTGACGAGCTTTGTGAAATATTCCCCGCGCCATATTTCCATATAGGCGGTGACGAGGTTGTGTCAGAGCAGTGGGATAACTGCCCCGCATGTCAAGAACTTATGAAAAAAGAAGGACTATGCGACCACGTTGCGCTTCACGGTTATTTTAATAATATTCTTGCCGCCCACCTAAAAGAAAAGGGCAAACAAACTATAGGCTGGAACGAAATTATCAGTGATACTATGGACAGCACCGCAATTCCTCAGGTTTGGACAACACGAGGCACTGAAAAAGCAGTAGAGTGGTCAAAAACATGCGGTCCTGTTATACTTACACAATATAATTATTTCTACTCCGATATGGCGTTTTCACTTATTCCGCTTTCAAAGACGTATAACTATAGTCCATTTTTTGAAGGTTTTGAAGATGAAAACATCCTGGGCGTTGAGATGCCGCAGTGGACCGAGTACATACCAAATGACAAAAAGTTTGACTTTCAGACCTATGTTCGACTACTTGCTGTAAGTGAGCTTGGCTGGACCGATGTTAGAAACAAGCACTATGAGGATTTTGAAACAAGAGTTGAAATACTTCGTCCTTACTTTAAGAGCATTGGCATAAACCTTGCACCAAAATATATTTATTGCGGCAACACCTTTAAAGGCGCCGAAAATATGACCGAGGCTGTTCGCAAAGAAAAGGGCCGCTTCCTCTGGTCAAGAAATCCGTATTATGAGCTTGAGCTTTTAGATTATTAATGTTAACAACACGGCTACCGAAAATTCGGTAGCCGTGTTGTTCTTATATCTTTAACATTTTTTGTATTGCTTTTGTTTTTACCAGCAGTGCCGTGCCCACGCAGGTAAGTATGATTTCAGGTAACATATATCCGCCGTTGTAGCAAAGTGAATAAAGCCAGATATTATTCCAATCGTCAGGCATCCATATATCGAAAATATATACACCTGTTACAAAGTGACATAAAAATCTCAAAATTGTTGCTATTGCAACGCCTGTTACTATGCCCCAAACGCCTTTTTTGCTAAAAATTCCACTAATTCCGAGCACTGTATAGGCAATTATGTAGTCGAGCAAAAATGTTGCGATTACAGCGCCTGCTGTAAGCCCCCAGCTCATAACCTCACCCATACTGATAAATAACTGTATAAGCGAGTAAGCAAATGCCGCGCCAAAGCCCCATTTAAGACCCAGCATACAAGATAAAAATGCTACGGGTACCATCGAAAGAATGGTGACGCCGCCACCAAGCGGCGGCTCATATGGCTTTAAAAAGCTGAGCACAGTGCCAAGCGCGATCATTACGGCGCAAAGCGCAATTTTTTTGATGTTTGATTTTTTTTGATTTTCCATAAAATTGTTCCTTTCGTTCTCTGACGAAAACAAAAAACAAAGTCGCACTACCATACAGGTAATGCGACATAGGCGTGTTTTATTCTCCTACGGCGGCATTATCCGCATCAGGTTATAGGTCGAGACCATAGCGCTTTCGCGCGGGTCCCCTCTCAGCCGAAGTTTCATTCAGCTCCCTTTTTTATGTAATTGTAAGCTTACGAGTAATATTATAGCGTAATTTTTTATAAAGTCAATATTTTTGTTGACTGTAATTGAAATTTGATGCTATACTATAAAAAATTTTACGAGGTGATAATTGTGACTGAACACGAAGCTATGAAGCCGCTAACACATCACGGAACGCAACAAATCGTTACAGAACGCTTAACATTAAGAAGGTTTACTATTGACGATTATAAAGATATGTTTACCTTTACAAGCAATCCAGAAGTTGTTAAATATCTTTCATACAAGCCACACGAATCGCCCGAACACACTCGAGCCTTGCTTGAAAATTGGGTAAAGGGATATGAATCTAATCAAACATACAACTGGGCAATTGAGTACGAGATGAAGCTCATCGGTAGTATCAGCGTGGTTGAAATTGATAATCGTTGTTTTAGTTGCCATTTAGGGTGGCAGTTAGATATTTCGTATTGGAATAAGGGCATTATGACCGAAGCAGCAAAGGCAGTGGTTGATTACCTTTTTAATAAAGTAGGTTTTGACCGTATCTCATCAGGTTGTGACGAAAGAAATATCGGCTCTTACAGGGTTATGGAAAAGATAGGTATGAAACACGAAGGTACATTGCGCCGATTTTATCACCAAAAAGATGGTAGCGTTGGAAATAAAAAATTGTATGCCATTTTGAGAGATGAATGGAGAAAGTGATATTCTATGCTTCGCATAGAGTGATATTATGCCCTACGGCATAGTGGTATTGAAACCTACGGTTTCAGTTATATTATATTCGCCACCAAAACTCGCTAAGCGAATATCACTTGAACGAAGTTCAAATACCACTGCGCAGCAATATAACTCGACGCAAGGCGAATATAACTAAAAAAGACTTGATGACAATTCATCAAGTCTTTTTTGTGTTGGCATCTACTTATTTTCCCAGGCAGCTGCCCGCCAAGTATCTTCAGCGCAAGTGAGCTTAACTTCTGTGTTCGGTATGGGAACAGGTGGACCCTCACCGCAATCAACACCAACTAAATTGTCGTGCCATAAGGCACTTATATATTAAACAGCAAAAACTGTTTAATGTCAAGTGTTTTTTCTCACACCCTGAAAACTGAACAAATGTAAGGAAAGAGAGGATTGAAAAATAGGTCAAGCCCTCGGTCTATTAGTACAGCCTAGCACACGTATCGCTACGCTTACACCTGCTGCCTATCAACCCTGTAGTCTACAGGGGACCTTACTAGCTTATGCTATGGGAAATCTAATCTTGAGGTTGGCTTCATGCTTAGATGCTTTCAGCGTTTATCCAATCCGCACTTAGCTGCCCAGCTATGCCCTTGGCAGAACAACTGGTGCACCAGAGGTGCGTCCATCCCGGTCCTCTCGTACTAGGGACAGCTCCTCT
>JAZQFX010000029.1:0-69429 GCA_045539695.1 Acutalibacteraceae bacterium | reverse complement strand
CTTATCACCCCCGAAGCATACTTTAATATCGTTCCCTACGTTATGTATAATATGGAACAGCCCTTAGGCGATGCTTCCGCCGTTGCCTTTGCTCTTGGCTGTATAGCTACCGCCAAGGGTACCAAAATTTGTTATTCGGGCGAGGGCGCCGACGAATTCTTCGGCGGCTATAATATGTACAGAAACGCTGAGCGCTACGGCGATAATTTAAAAACCTTCTACGTCGGCAACACCAACATTATGAAGGAGGACGAAAAGAAACAAATACTTAAAAAGTATTACGACGATTTTCTTCCCATTGACCTTGTTAAGGATATTTACGAGGAAAACGAGCACCTTGACCCCCTTTCCAAAATGACCGACGTTGATATTCAGGTTTGGCTTGAGGGCGATATTTACCTAAACGTTGATAAAATGAGCCGCGCAGCAGGGCTTGAAGTGCGTATGCCGCTTACCGACATGAGAATTTTTGACATAGCACGCCGTATGCCGTCGTGTTATAAGGTAAACGACGAGCAAAACAAGGTAGCTCTTCGCACAGCCGCCGCAAAGGTTTTGCCCGAGGAAATCGCATTCCGCAAAAAGCTCGGCTTTGTGGTGCCGATACGTATGTGGATGGCAGACGAGCGATATAACAGCGACGTAATTCGCCTATTTAACAGCGATATTGCGGACAAGTTCTTTAACCGTGATGAGATAAACAAAATATTTAACGATTACCTAAACGTTGACTCTGACAACTGGCGCAAGGTATGGACAATCTACACCTTCCTTGTATGGTATGAGGAATATTTTGAAAAGCGGTAACGCTTTTCAAAATAGCTAAATTCGCCTTTCGCGAGCTAAATGCACATGGTGCGCTAAATTCTTGACAGAGCTAAATGTGTCTTCAACACGCTAATCGCGAATTTAATTTAGCTTGTGCGCGGCACAAATTTAGCTGTAAGCAAAGCTTACAATTTAGCTAAAACAAGCATCAAAAGAAACCACCCAAGCCGTTTGGTTTGGGTGGTTGTTTTTTGTAGGAAACGACCTGCGTGTCGTTCCGTTGCGGTCGGGCACGCAGGCACCGACACTACAAAAAACATTAAGACTTTATTAAATATGTTTTAACCACCTTGTCCAAATCTCTATTATGCGTTATAATAAATATGGTGATTATATGAAAACTGTTTTAAAAATAATTTTTGCCACAGTTGGCGCGGCAATTGCGCTAAACGGCATAGCACTTTTCTTTGTGTCTAATGTAAATTTCGGTAGTTTTTTAACCGTAGGGTTTGGAATTGTAATTTTTCTTATTGCGCTACTATTTAAAAAACTCGGCAAATTACTTAAAACCTTGCTAATTGTCGGCGTTGGTGTTGCGCTAATCTTTTCATCCTTTTTAATTATCTACGGCAAAAGCGATACCGTCACCTACACCGAGGATGCCGTTATAGTTTTAGGCGCGGCGGTGCACGGCAAAACGCCAAGCCTTACATTGAAAAGGCGACTTGACAAAGCGGTAGAATACCACGCGCAAAACCCCAATGCAGTATTTTTGGTAAGTGGCGGTCAAGGCGCGCAGGAAGATATATCTGAAGCCGAGGCTATGCAAAATTATCTGATAGATAACGGCGTGCCTGAAGATAAAATTATAAAAGAAGAAAACGCCACGAGCACCTATGAAAATTTTAAATTTTCTAAAGAAATATTAACCGATAAATTTGGGGAAGAATATACCACCGCCTTTATAACAAACGAATACCACATATTAAGGGCAAGTCTTTGCGCCAAGCAAGCAGGCATCAAAACGGCAACCCACATACACAGCAGCACAACCCTTTCATATATAGCATCGGGCGTTTTGCGTGAATGCTTGGCGGTTATAAAATATGTTGTTTTTAAAAATTAAAATAACAAACGGGCGTGCATTGCACGTCCGTTTAATTTATTCAATATTTAATTCCACAAACCCATAGCTTTCAAGAGTTTTGAAATACTGTGATAGCCGTTCATAAAGCGGCTCAGCTTTTTCGCCAAAGTGCTCACGCGTAAGCTTACCAATCGCGATTATATCACGCTTACCGTCAATAACAGTCCATATAAAGCTGCCGAATTCTTCAAGATGAATATAACTGATTTTAGGCTTTTTAAGCAGCTTTTGAGCAATGCGGTTAGCAAGACCTTTGTTTTCTACCTCTAAAGTAACAATACCTTTTTCGTCTTGCGACCAAGCAAGCCCCTCTTTATGCTGTGGGATTTTTTCAAGATAATTTTCCGTCTTGTTTTTCATCACGCTTTGTCTCGCTTTTTCCAAACGGTAAATTTAAGAACAGTGAGAACAATTATTGCAAAAAGAACGATGCCGCCTATATCCGACACTACACCGGGTATGCCAAGCTTTGCCGATAGGTCAAAGACCTTATCAACACCAAACACGGCAAGAAGCGCCAACAATATGCCAACGAGTCCCTCGCCTGCTATCATACCCGAACAGAAAAGAATACCGTTGTTCACAACCGTCTCTTTGTCGTCACGCTTTAATTTGTCAAGTGCCAAACGCACAAGTCCACCCACCATTATGCAAGCGTTAAGCTGAACAGGTAAATAAATGCCTATTGCAAACGGCAACACAGGTATGCCGATAATTTCAACCACAACGGCAATAAACGCTCCTATAAACACAAGTGTCCACGGCAGGTCACCGCCCATAACACCTTCAACTATCAACTTCATAAGGGTGGCCTGCGGTGCGCCAAGCTCGTTAGAGCCAAAGCCCCACGCTCTGTTAAGCAAATAAAGTGTTCCGCCTATGGCAAGGGCCGCCGCAACCACACCGATAACCTCGCCTATTTGCTGTTTGCGCGGTGTTGCACCCAAAATATAACCTGTTTTAAGGTCTTGTGAAGTATCGCCCGCAATGGCTGATACTATGCAAATTATAGAGCCTATAGCAATAGCACTGCTCATACCTGCAATGCCACTCATACCCGTAACCTTTAAAATTACAGTAGCAATAAGCAGCGTTGCAATTGCCATACCCGAAACGGGATTATTACTGCTGCCAACAAGGCCAACCATTCTTGATGAAACGGTTGCGAAAAAGAAACCAAAAACAACAATTATAAATGCGCCGAGTAATGATACAGGAATAGCAGGAATAAGCCATATAAGAACTGTCAGCACCGCAACAGCCACTATAACTATTTTAAGATTTATATCGCGAGCTGTGCGTTCGCCCGAAGTGCTACCTGCGCCCTTCATATTCTTCATAGCGCCGCCAAAGGTTTTTACAATAAGCGGTAATGATTTAATAAGGCTTATAATGCCGCCTGCCGCCAGCGCGCCAGCGCCGATATAACGAATGTATGTGCTCCATATAGCGCTCGCACCACCCGAGGCATAAATCTCGCTTATGGGCGCAGTGCCGGGGTAGAGTGTTATATCCGCGCCAAAAAGCACAATAAGCGGAATAAGCACAAGCCAGCTAAGCACGCCGCCCGCGAACATATATGATGAAATTCGCGCGCCGCAAATATAACCTACGCTCATAACTGCGGGGTAAATTTGTGTGCCTATTTCACCCGCAAAGCCTTTAACCCGCACCGAGATTTCACCCGATACCACCTTTAAGCCGTCGATTATAAACTTAAAAAGCGCCGCAAAGCCAAGGCCTGCAAAAACGGTAGATGCGTTAGCGCCGCCCTTTTCACCCGCAAGCATTACCTCGGCGCACGCCGTGCCTTCTGGGTAAGGAAGTGTTCCGTGCTCTTTAACAATAAGCGCGTTGCGAAGCGGAATCATAAAAAACACGCCAAGCAAGCCGCCGATTAGCGCAATAAGGGTAATTTCTAATAAGCTGGGGTTTTCCATTTTTTCTTCAGCCGCCCACAAAAACAATGCGGGTAGCGTAAAAATGGCACCTGCTGCCAGCGACTCGCCTGCCGAGCCTATGGTTTGCACCATATTGCTCTCAAGTATTGAATTGCGGCGAAGCAGTATGCGTATAACGCCCATTGCAATAACCGCCGCAGGAATAGATGCCGACACGGTCATACCAACGCGAAGCCCTAAATATGCGTTTGCCGCGCCAAACACCACCGCCAAAAGCACACCCATAATAATTGATGTAACGGTGAGCTCGGGTGTTATTTTTTCAGCAGGCACATATGGTTTAAAATCGGTTTTATTGTCCATAAAAACTCCTTTAAAGTCAAAATTCAATGTATTTTATCACATTAAAGCATAAAAGACAATATGATTTTTGCTTTATTTTAGTTTTTCCAATATTTTTATAATAAGGCTGTAAACATTTTCGGTTGAAGAAGCGCTTAATCTTTCTCGTGTTGTGTGCACATCGTGCATTTCGGGGCCAATAGATATGCAATCAAAATCTTGTTTTGCAGAGGCAAAAACACCGCATTCAAGACCTGCGTGAATAGCCTTTACCCTTGGTTGTGTGCCAAACATTTCGAAATAGGTGTCACAATAAATCTCGCGTAAAGCAGAGTCTGTTTTATATTGCCAAGCTGGATAATGACCAAAGGTTTCATAGCATAAATCCAGATTATCAAAAAATGCACAAAGACGCTCTTCTAAAAAGTCCAGAGAAGAGTTCTTGTTACTGCGAAGCGAAAAATGTATAATGATACTGTCTTGTGTTGTCATTAGTACGCCCAAATTAAGCGACGTTTGTACAAGACCCTCAATGCTTGCGCTCATTTCTGTAATGCCGTTCGGTGCGCAAAGTAGGGTATATATGATTTGTTTTTTTATTTCGTCTGTCCAAGCGTCATATTCGCCTTTTTTACCGACAATGGTATTGATTATAAGATTTGGTTCTCGATCAGACAATTCGTTTTTTAGAGGACTATAATAAAAATTGTTTACAAAAACTTTTATATCATCGGCATATTCGGTGCAAAGGGTAACAATGCAGCGATTGGGTATAGCGTTTGCTTTATCGCCACCGTTTATGCTTACTATATCGAATGGTATATGTGTGTTTAGCTCGTTTAAGATGCGTCCTGCTATTATGTTGGAATTAACGCGGTTTTTGTTAATCTCTACACCCGAGTGACCACCTTGGAGCCCTTTTATCTCGAGGGTAACAAGTGTGCCTTGCTTTGCGACTGATTTAATGGGTATATTAACCTTAAAATCACTACCGCCGGCGCACGATACGGTAACAATATCTTCGGTTTCGGAGTCAAGGTTTATCATACGGCGGCCTTGCAACACGCTCATATCAAGCGCACGCGCGCCGATCATACCAACCTCTTCATCTGTGGTAAAAACCGCTTCAATAGGCGGATGCGCAATATCATTGCTTTCTAAAATGCCAAGCACCATAGCCACAGCAATACCGTTATCGGCGCCTAAGGTTGTGCCACGCGCTTTTACAAAATCGCCATCAACATATAATTCTAATCCATCTTTTTCAAAATCAATATTGCAGTCCTCGGTTTTTTGACAAACCATATCAAGATGCCCCTGCAAAATTAAAGGCTCGCTATTTTCATAACCCACAGTGCCGTTTTTATAAATTATTACATTGTTAGCTTCATCGCGTATATATTTAAGGTTATGCTGGGCGGCAAAATCCACGCAAAACTGCGCTATAGCGTTCATATTGCCCGAGCCGTGAGGAATAGATGAAATTTTTTCAAAATAGTAAAATACCCTTTGTGAATTTAAAGTTTCGAGTGGTAACATTCTTATTTTCTCCTTTAAATTTAAAAGAATAACCGTTTATAGTATAAGTGATTTGCTCTTAAAAATCAATTACTAAACAAAAGAAAAGGAGCACACCATAAAGGTATGCTCTTTCGCTTGGCGGAGTAGGAGAGACTTGAACTCTCGCGCCGGTTACCCGACCTACGCCCTTAGCAGGGGCGCCTCGTCACCACTTGAGTACTACTCCAAATGCTTACGTTCTATTTACATATCTAAAAATAAAAAAATGGCGGAGAGGAAGGGATTCGAACCCTTGTGGCTTGCGCCAAACGGTTTTCAAGACCGCCTCGTTATGACCGCTTCGATACCTCTCCGTGTGCAAGAGCCATTTTAACACAAACAAAATCAATTGTCAACAATAACTTTATTAAAATTTTTAAAAATTATGCTTGACATTATCTTTCAAGTGTGGTATATTATTTTGGCACGAAAAATGCTGGTGTAGCTCAGTTGGTAGAGCAGCTGATTTGTAATCAGCAGGTCGGGGGTTCGAGTCCGTCCACCAGCTCCAACGTGCATAAACAGAATATGGGAGATTTCCCGAGTGGCCAAAGGGGACAGACTGTAAATCTGCTGGCTAAGCCTTCGGTGGTTCGAATCCACCATCTCCCACCAAACAAAAAAGACACCTTCACGGTGTCTTTTTTGTTTGGATAGAAATAGTTAGTTGGATGAGAACCACCGAAGTCAATTATTCGGGCAGATTTAGTGATTTATTATCGCTAAGTCTGCTCTTTTTGATGAAATATAAAATCTTGTGTCTTGTTGACATTTCAACAATTTTGTGTTATACTACAGCCTGTTGATATTTCAACAAATAGTACGGGGGGTTGTATAATGCAAGAAAGATTTGAGACTTTTACGGTTCTTATTAACAGAATTAGCCGTAATATTAAAAAGATAAAGAATCAAGAAATGGCAGAGTATAATTTAAGAAGCGCACACGTATCGTGCCTTTATTATATTTATATCCTAAAAGATGCAACTGCGACTGATCTCTGTGAGCGCTGCGAGGAAGACAAGGCGACTATTTCCCGTGCATTAGATTATCTCGATAATAACGGATATATTACCCGTGAAGTTGAAAGCGCAAAAAGATATAAAAGCCCGTTATTGCTGACCGATAAAGGTTATGAAATCGGTAGAAAAATTGCTGATAAAATTGACGGCGTTCTCGATACTATTAGCGGTGGACTCACAGAAGAAGAAAGAATAGCATTTTACCGTAGCCTGTCCATTGTCAGCGAGAGTTTAGATGCCGTAGCAAAGAACGGCTAAATAAGGAGTAGTTATTTATGAATACAAGAATTATTGTAGATTCTACGGCAGATTTGATGCCCGAATTTAAATGTCGTGTGCATACCGTTCCGCTTACTGTTCGTTTCGGCGATCAGGAATACATCGACGGTGTTACCATCGACCATAAAGCTTTTTATGAAAAACTCATTGAAAGCGATGTGCTTCCTACCACAAGCCAAGCAACGCCAGATGCTTTTATTAAGGAATTTGAAAAAGCAAGAGAATCAGGTGATGCCGCTGTTGTTATTACGCTTGCTTCTAAATTCTCAGGTACATACCAAAGTGCTACCATTGCAGCAGCCGAATATGAGAATGTTTATGTTGTAGATAGCGCCAGTGCAGCAATGGGTAGCGGTATTTTGGTAGAATTGGCATTTAGACTACTTGATGAGGGAAAGAGCGCAGAAGAAATCGCAAAGACACTGGAAGAAGAAAAGAAAAAGATTATCATCGTTGCGTTGGTGGATACGCTTGAATACCTTAAAAAAGGCGGCCGTATTTCAAAAGCTGTCGCTTTTGCCGGTGGCGTATTAAATATTAAGCCTGTTCTTTCTGTTATAGACGGTGAAATTAATATGCTCGGTAAGGCACGTGGGTCTAAGATGGGTAACAACCTGCTCGTTCAAGAAATAGATAAAGCGAGTGGCATTGATTTCAATAAACCTGTACTGCTTGGTTACAGCGGTATTTCTGATGCATTGTTGCAGAAATATATTGAAGATAGCCGACATATATGGGAAGGCAATCTCGATGAAGTGCGTTATACAACCGTGGGTAGCGTTATCGGTACACATGCAGGCCCCGGGGCAGTTGTCGTGGCATTTTTCAAGAAATAATTAATGTTCAAAATAAGGGGGATTTTTGATGGAGGACATAAAAAGCAATGTTGCTAAAAATATAACTGAACTTCGAATTCTTAATAATATGACACAAATGGAACTTGCGGAGAAACTAAATTATTCTGACAAGACCATTTCAAAATGGGAACGGGCAGAATCCTCCCCTGATATATCGGTGTTGGTTGAGATGGCAGATCTGTTTGGAGTTACGCTTGATTATCTCGTAAGAACCGAGAACATTGAAGAAGCTGTTAGTGAGCGTAAAACAAAGGGAGTAACCTTTAATCGCCGTGCTGTTTCGTATATTGCCGAAGGCGGCGGATGGATTGTTGCCATCTTTGCGTTTATCGTTACGACGTTAATTACCAATCAAATGACATTCCAATGGTTGTATTTTGTATATGCCTTACCGGTTGTGCTAATTGTTAAATTGGTTTTTAATTCGATTTGGTTTAACCCCAGACACAATTACCTCATCATATCGGCACTATTGTGGTCAATACTTGCAACAATTCATATTACCTTTTTGTATTTTAAAATAAATGTTTCACTCATTTATCTGCTCGGTGTTGCAGGACAAATTGTAATAGTGTTGGCATCCTACATAAACAAACCAAAGACTAAATAAATACACTAAAAGCGCTTTGTTTTTCAGAAAAACAGGGCGTTTTTCTTTAATTCTCTGAAACGTAGAGTCGTAGAGAAACGATTCTACGACACGAAATCCGATAAGTAGACACGTATTGCTAAAACTTCGGTTTACTCATGATTGATATAAAGATATAATAATTCTTGATGATTTCAAGCGAACACCGAAGGAGTAGAGAAATGAGTAGAGAAATCCCAATTTTCTTTTCGACCGATGACAATTACATACCTTTCTTGGATGTTGCGGTTCATTCGCTAATTGCGAATGCATCCAAGGATTACAGCTACAGGATTATTGTATTGAATACAGGTCTCAGTACTGATAATATAGCAAAGGTTAAACTGAACGAGCGTGATGGCTTTACCATCGATTTTATTGATATTTCTGAAAACGTCAAAAGCATAAAATCTCGGTTTAAGAACGTATATCACTTTTCTATCGTAACGTATTATCGACTTTTTATTGCTTCGCTTTTCCCGCAGTACGATAAAATTTTATATCTCGATTGCGACCTTGTTGTGCTCGGTGATATATCGAAACTTTACAATACTGAACTTGAGGACAATATATTGGCTGCAGTTCCCGATCAATATGTTTGCAACACAAGAGAATTCAGAACCTATGCCGAAAAGGCGATCGGTGTTAATCCCGACACGTATTTCAACGCAGGGGTTTTGGTTATTAGTTTAGAGCAATTTAGGAAAAATGATATCGAAAACAAATTTATAAATCTTATAACGGAACACGACTTTGACCTGCTTGACCCCGACCAAGCATATCTCAATTATCTTTGCTTTGGAAAAACACATATTCTATCGAACGGTTGGAACAAAGCACCTACCGAAATTACTTGCGAAGGTGATAAAAATATCGTTCACTATAACCTTTATAAAAAGCCTTGGCAGTATGATGACGTGATAGACGGAGAATGTTTTTGGGAATACGCCAAACGTTCCCCGTTTTATGAATTGATACTCGACAGAAAAGCAAAGTTCGGCGAAAAAGAGAAAGCTGCGGGCGATGCGATGGCAAAGGAGATTCTTTTACACGCCGACAGGATCGTTGCGTCCGATAATACCTTTGCTAAAATACTTGGCGTAAGAGGATAAAAACATGGAAAAATCGGCTCATAAATTAGAACTGCTCAAAAGAATTGCAGAACTTGAAAAACAGGAACTGTGGCACCTTGATGTTGAGGATGATCCCGAAACCTATCCGCTTATGCCGGATAATATAGATTATCTGAACGAGAAGTTGTCAAATAAGATTAAGAACAAAATCGCTAACATCTTCGCCACTCGCTTTTTTGACAAGATGATTGCTGACAGGCAGCTCATTATAAAAGAGGTTCGTGGCATTGAAAATTTTACTGCCACCCAAGGCGGTAAAATTGTTACTTGTAATCATTTCAGCATCACCGATAACTATGCTGTATGGGTTGCACTTCGTGATTATATGGACGGCAAAATGCTTTACAAAGTCGTTCGTGAGGGGAACTATACGAATCCGCCCAAGCCTTTCGGCCTTTTTATGAGGCATTGCAACACCCTTCCGTTGTCAAGCCAAAAAGCAACGATGGTAAAATTTATGAAGGCGGTTGCAGAGCTGTTAAAACGTGGCGAAACGATACTTATATATCCTGAGCAAGGTATGTGGTGGAATTATAAAAAACCTCGTCCTATGCAAGACGGTGCATTTTCACTTGCGGTAAGAAACAACGCACCGGTTGTACCAATATTCATTACAATGGAAGATAGCGACCATCTTGACGGTGACGGCTTTCCTGTTCAGGAATACACACTTCACATATTACCGGCTATCTATCCCGATAAAACCCTTTCACGAGGCGAAGCGAAAAATGATATGAAAAACAGAAATTACAATGCTTGGGTTAGGACCTATGAAGAATTTTACGGGAAGCCTTTGGAGTATAGTACATTATGAAATTTTATTTAACTGTAATCAGTGTAGCAATGCTTATAATATCGGCGGTAAATATAATCTTTCATACAGCCGCTTGGTACAACATAATCATATTAGTCGTTGTATGTACGGCGTTGCAATTCGCTCTTGACGGTATCATTGCAATTATTATAAATAAAATGCCGGACAAACTTTTCGGTGCCGAAAATCCTTTATACAACGTATCGGAATCAGAAAAGACTTTTTATAAAAAACTTAAAGTGCGTAGCTGGAAAGATAAAGTATGGGAACTTGGCGGTCTTGGTGGCTTTAGTAAAAAGAATTTGTCAAATCCCAGTAGTCCCGAGTACATAGAAAAATTTATTATTGAATGTAATAAAGGCGTGCTTACCCATAGACTGTCCTATCCGATAGGCTTTCTTCCAATGTTATTTATACCGAACATCTGCGCGTTTTCCATTGCGTTTCCCGTTGCGGTAGTTAATTTATTTTTGAACATTTTACCAACACTTGCATTGAGATATAATACCCCAAAACTAAAATTGATGTTGAAAAGAATGAAGAAAAAATCAGAAATTATCAATATAACATTATAAATCACAAAAATTAACTTGGCATCTAAATGGTTCGTAACAGCCAAGCAAGAAAAACACCTTCAGTGTGTCTTTTTTCGTTTATAATTATTGCATTTGTTGTTTTTGATAGTATAATAAAATAAAACACATTGAGGGTGATTTTATGAAAATTATGTCATTCAATACACAGCACTGCTTGAATTATCTTGAGCAAAAGATTGATTTTGATATTATGGCGGACGCTATTAAAAAGTGTGATGCTGATATTATAGGCCTTAACGAAATGCGTGGCGAGTGTAATAAGGCGGCAGATTATGCCGACCAGACGGCAATTTTATCGCGCCTTACAGGAATTCAAAACTATTATTTTGCCGAGGCTATAAAATTTGGCGGTATAAAGCCTTACGGTAATGCCATGCTTACGAAGCTGCCGATAATCTCAGCCGAAACCATAATAATTCCCGACCCTAATCCTAAAAAGTACGACGGTTATTATGAAACACGTTGCGTTCTTAAAGCAAAGTTAGAGGGCAATATTACTGTGCTTATAACGCATATGGGCCTTAACCCCGATGAGCAGGAAAACGCCGTTAAAACAATAATAGAAAATTTAGCTAATAAGCGCTGTATTCTTATGGGTGATTTTAATATGACACCCGATAATCCTATTTTAAACCCTATTCGCTCTCGCATGGTTGACGCTGCCGAATATTTTGACGAGCCAAAGCTATCTTTTCCGTCAGACAAACCCGACAGAAAAATAGATTACATCTTTGTAAGTCCTGATATAGAGGTAATAAAAGCAGACATACCCGCAATAATCGCTGCCGACCACCGCCCGCATATCGCAACAATTAAATTATAGTTTACATTTAATTTGTTTTGTGTTAAGATAGAAAAAACAAAATATTTGCTGCCACCGGGTAGCGCGATACATTGGTATCCGTTTATGCATCGTTAGGTCTTTGAAGATGCATAATACGGATACTTTTTTGTTAGGAGTTTTTTTATGAAGCTTAATTTAAAATATTTTTCAAAAGCCGAATGGATATTATGGATTGGCTCTATTGTTTTTATTGTCGCATCGTTTTTAATCTTTGGCGGCAACGGTTATTTAACCTTAATCGCCTCGCTCGTAGGCGCGACGTCACTTATCTATTGTGCAAAAGGCAACCCGATAGGTCAGGTTTTGATGATAATCTTTGGCGCATTATATGGCGTTATTTCTTACTCGTTTTCATACTTTGGCGAAATGATAACATACCTTGGTATGACGGTGCCAATGGCTGCAGTGGCGCTTGTTACCTGGCTTAAAAATCCATATAAAAACAATAAATCTGAGGTTGCCGTAAATAAAATCAGCAAGCAAGAAATTGTTTTTATGTTGTGCTTGTCTGTTTTAGTAACAATAACTTTTTATTTTATATTAAAAGCATTAGACACGGCAAATTTGCTGCCAAGCACCGTATCGGTTACCACAAGCTTTATTGCGGCATATTTAACCTTTAGGCGCAGCCCCTATTTTGCGCTTGTGTACGCATTAAACGATGTTGTGCTTATTGTGCTGTGGGCGCTGGCATCATTTAGCGATCCATCGTACATTTCGGTCACTGTGTGCTTTATTATGTTTTTATTTAATGATTTATACGGATTCATCAGTTGGAAAAGAATGCAACAGCGTCAAACCGCTTGAAATTAAAGCTTTATAATGTTATACTGTTTGAAAGCAAGGTGATATAATATGTACGACGAACTAACACAGGTTGATATAAAAAAGATGCAGGATGAACTTGACTACCGCATAACAGTAGTGCGACCAAAGATACTCGAAGAGGTAAAATTTACCCGCAGCTTTGGCGACCTTTCGGAAAACTTTGAATACCACGCCGCCAAGCGTGAACGAGGCAAAAACGAGAGCCGCATAAGATATCTTCGCAATATGATTAAAACCGCAATAATTATTGATGCCGTAAGCGCCGATGATGTTGTCGGTCTTTTTGACACTGTAACCTATTATGTTGAAGAGGACGCCGAGGAAGAAACGGTGCGCATTGCCACCTCCTTGCGCCGCGACCCATTTCAAAGTATCATAAGCAAGGAGTCACCTTTAGGCAACGCTTTAATGGGTAAAAAGGTTGGCGACAGAGTAGAGGTAAAGGTAAACCCCGATTACAGCTACTATATTGTTATTCGTAAAATCGAAAAAGGCGCCGACGATGATAGCCTTGAAATAAGAAAATACTAATTTTAGGAGATTTTTATGCGCAAAAACGGAATTTTAATGTCTATTTTTTCTTTACCCTCGCCCTACGGCATTGGCACATTTGGGCGCGCGGCAAAAGATTTTGTAGACTTTTTACATAGTGCTAAACAAAGCTATTGGCAGATACTGCCGCTAAACCCAACCAACTTTGGCGACTCGCCCTACCAATCCTTTTCATCCTTTGCAGGTAATCCATATTTCATTGACCTCGATTTATTAGTAAATGACGGCTTGCTAAAGGCCGATGAAATCAAAAAATTTGATTTTGGTGACGAGTACGAAAAAATCGACTACGAAAAGCTTTTTAACAACCGTTTTAATGTGCTTAAAATAGCCTTTAACCGTTTTAAACCAAATGCTGATTACACCGAATTTGAAAATAAAAATTCTCATTGGTTAGATGATTATTCACTTTTTATGGCAATAAAATCGGCAAATAGCGGCAAAGCATGGTACGATTGGCCTGATAGTCTAAAGATCAGAGAGAAAAACGCCATCAAAACTGCTCAAAAAGAGTTTATTGATGATATAAATTTTCATAAATTTTTGCAGTTTAAGTTTAATGAGCAGTGGTCGGCGCTTAAAGCATATGCCAATAAATGCGGCATAGAGATTATAGGCGACACCCCTATTTACGTGGCGCTTGACTCGGTTGATGTGTGGAGCAATCCACAGCAGTTTCAGTTAGATGACAACTACACGCCAAAAGCCGTTGCGGGTGTGCCGCCCGATGCGTTTAGCGAAGACGGTCAGCTTTGGGGTAACCCACTTTACGATTGGGATTATATGAAGCAAACAGGCTATTCTTGGTGGAAAAATTATTTGGGCTTTGCGCTAAAGCGCTATGATATTGTCCGTATTGACCATTTCAGAGGGTTTGAATCATATTTTGCTATTCCTTACGGCGATAAAAACGCAAAGGGCGGCAAATGGGTAAAGGGCCCCGACACCGACTTGTTTGATGCGCTAAAATCCCAGTTTGGTAAAAATTTGCCAATTATTGCCGAGGACCTTGGCGTTATTACCCCTGCTGTTCGCAAATTGCTAAAACACACCAAGTTCCCAGGTATGAAGGTGTTGCAGTTTGCGTTTGACAGCGATAGCCTTAACGCCTATTTACCCCACAATTTTACAAACAATTGTGTTGTTTATACCGGCACCCATGATAACAATACAATTATGGGTTGGCTTGAAAATAGTGATAAAGCAACTATAAAGCACGCAAAAGATTATTTGAATCATCAAGATGACAACGGCTTTAACTGGGCTATGATGAAAGCGGCAATGTCAAGCGTTGCCGATACCTGCATACTTTTTATGGGCGACCTTTTGGGCCTTGACTCGTGCGGCAGAATAAACACGCCGTCAACCCTTGGCGACAACTGGCAGTGGCGCATAAAGGGTGAATGTATAAACCCGTGGCTTGCCAATATTTTAAAAGAAAACACCGTGCTTTACGGTAGAGAAAGAAAACCACAATAATTAAAAACTCTGCTTGAAAAAATCAGGCAGAGTTTTTAATATTAAATATAAAAAGCATTACTATATTTTGTGGGTAATCCCTCACGATAAATGTGAGAATCGTTTGAAAGTGTAAGAATTGTTGGTAATACGTAACCATCTTTTTCGGGAAATTCAATAACCGTCACGCCCGTATGCGTCATATCAAAGCGTGTACTAAAGGTGGGATAAGGGATTAGTGAAATTATGCTAAGCAGTAATAGTCCCATTCCTTGATGCGCAAAAAGTGCCACTCGTTTGTTACCATTGGCGGTGCATTTATACATTCCCTTTTGCTCATCGTATGTAAAACCAAAACCTGCCAAAAAGTCAAAGGCTTTTTTGCGTGTAACCTCTATTCCCTCTTTAAAGTTTTTGTCGGCAAAGTCGGTGTGTTCGTACCACTTTTCACCTAAGTCGACAACCTCTTTTGATGCAAATTTCTCAATATAGCTTGGCTGTGCAAAAACCCAGCCACTCTCACCGTTTTTACTGTCAAAGGAAAAATATTTTGCCGCCACAGCCTCGTGACACCATTCAAGTATGGTAGCCTCTTTTTTTAGTATCTCACAGGTGGGCTGTGATGTAAGTATTGCCCGATTAGAACTTGAAGAATATATTTCATCAATGCCGTGAAGTGCAAGTCTTTTTGCTACTGCTTCCGCCTGCCTGTGACCGAGTGGTGTCAGGCTGTCGGGATTATAGATTGGGTCACCGTGTCTTACATAATATAAAAGCATAGTTATATCTCCTTTAAATTCTGGTTACGCCGCTTTTGCGCGCGGCTTCGGCTACAGCCGACGCTACTGTTGGCGCTATGCGTTTGTCAAACGCTTTTGGTAATATGTAGTCGGCGCTAAGCTCAGCGTCACTTACTAAAGACGCAATAGCGCGCGAGGCCGCAGTTAGCATTTGCTTGTTAATATCAGCGGCTCTTACATCGAGCGCGCCGCGGAATATACCTGGAAAAGCCAATACATTGTTTATCTGATTTGCAAAATCAGACCTACCGGTGCCTACAACTATTGCACCCCCCGCAAGCGCCTCGTCGGGCATAATCTCGGGCACGGGGTTCGCCATTGGAAACACAATTGAGCCGCTGTTCATAGATGCTATCATTTCGCGCGTTACAATGTTTGGCGCCGATACACCGATAAACACATCGGCATTTTTAAGCACTTCGGCAAGACTGCCCTTTTCGCAGTTTGGATTAGTCTTTTGGGCAAGCTTTTTGTGTGCATCACTTAAATGTAGCGCACCGTTATATATTGCGCCCGCTTTGTCGCACATAACAAGGTTTTTAACCCCCATATCCAATAGATGCTCACCGATTGCCGTGCCTGCAGCACCTGCACCGTTTATTACACATTTTATATCGGCAATGCTTTTGCCAACCACCTTAAGAGCGTTAATCAACGCAGCAGCCACCACAACGGCGGTGCCGTGCTGATCGTCGTGGAAAACGGGTATGTCGCAAATTTCTTTAAGACGTCTTTCTATCTCAAAGCAGCGAGGCGCGGCTATATCCTCAAGATTTATTCCACCAAATGAGCCTGACAGCAAATAAATTGTGCGCACAATTTCGTCAATATCTTGCGACTTTATGCAAAGCGGAAAGGCGTCAACATCGGCAAATTCTTTAAAAAGCACGCATTTACCCTCCATAACGGGCATTCCTGCCTCGGCTCCAATGTCACCAAGGCCTAAAACCGCGCTGCCGTCGGTTATAACAGCCACAAGGTTACTGCGGCGTGTAAGCTCATATGATTTGTCTATATCCTTTTGAATTTCAAGGCAAGGCTCGGCAACGCCCGGTGTGTAGGCCAAAGACAGCGCCTTGCTGTCACGCACGTCTGTGCGCGACACAACCTCTATTTTACCCTGCCATTCATAGTGCTTTTTTAATGATTCTTGTTTTATATCCATAATAAACTCATTTCTTTTTAGTTATAGCAATCATAAACGGTATTGCCAAAAGCGGAAAAATTGCTCCTGAAAGTATACCTATTTTCATACTCAACTGCTCGGCAGTCATAGATAATTGCTCGGCATATTGTGCAACGACAGGCAGTGTCATCGCTTTGTCGGTAACCGAGCCTAAGAGTTGCGGACCAATCGCCGCGCCCAAATCGCCGCCCGATGCCATCATAGCAAAAATGAACACACCGCCCGATGGAAAACGCTCGGACGATACGAGTATGCTGCCGGGCCAAAGCATAGACACACAAAAGCCCGTAAATACGCAAGCAATAATTCCAACTATAGCATTACTTGTAAGTGCCGCTGTTATGTAACAGATAAATGCGCCTGCCGAGCCGAAAATCAAAACCCTGCTAACACTTTTGCCCCTTGCGCTGTAAATTGTGCGGCCCAGTCCCAAAAATAGTGCAAAAAGCGCCATGCCCAATAGGTCACCCCAAATTTTTGGAATACCCATCGATTTTTCAAGATAAGCCGAACACCACTGAGTCATTATCATCTCGGCGGCACCGCCAAAGAATATTGCCGTAACGCATAGCCAAAGCATTTTGTTTTTTAGCAACTTTACAATTCCCGACGCCTTTTGTGGTGTTTCTATTTCGGGCATATCGGTAGAGAAAAACAAAGCGGTTGAGGTTATGGGAATAAGTAAAAACAGCATTGCCAACCACTGCCAATTCTCGCTGCCTGCAAAGAACAAAAACGCAGTGCCCACAATTATTACACCAACTACACCCCAAGGGTATACCGCGTGTAATTTGCTGATTTCCTTGTCGGGATTATCGGACGGAATAGATAGTATAAGTGGATTTGCCAAAACCTCGTTAAAGCCGCTTGAAGCCGAGAAAATTATAGTGCCTATCAAAAGCCCTATATATACGTGGTTTGGGAAAACAAACGGAAATACTGCATATATTAAAAGTCCTGTTGTCACAAGCACGGGAATAAGCCGCACAGTTTTTTTGATGTTAAATTTATGCGGAATAAACGACAGCATCAAATCAATGCCAAGCTGGGTTAAAAAGTTTATTAAAACAAGAAGTCCAAGCTTGGTGAAAGAAATGCCATAAAGTGTACGAAAAGTTACAAACAGCAGTGGTGAAAGACAAGCCACCACCGACATTGAAAGATTTGCGGTATATGCCGCCCATTTAAGACGATTATAGTTTATCATTTTTCTATCCCCAAAAGTCTCCCGGCGTTTTTGTGTGTGATTTTGTCCATATCTTCGACCGATAAACCAAGTGTATTAAGCAATCTTTTTTCCATATCGGGCGTATGCCACGGAGTATCGGTACCAAAAAGCATACGGTCGGGTGTGTGAAGCGACATAATCTTTTCGGCGTAATATTTTGGCATCATTGCATAGCCAAACGAAACATCAAAATAAATATCCTTTCCGCAAAGATATTTAATTACATCCTCGTTACAGTTAATGCCGCCCCAATGAGCCGCTACCACGGGCGTGCTAAACCACTCAAGCGCACGTGCCATTTTGTCGGGCGTGGCGCCGTAAGGCGGTGCAAAGCCGTAGTCAAACCCTGCATGGAAAACGGTGATAAGTCCAAGCTCCGAAATCTTTTTATAAAGCGGTTTAAGTCGAATATCGTCAACATTAAAGCCCTGATAATCGGGGTGCAGCTTAACGCCCTTAAGCCCTAATTCTTTTATGCGTTCAAGCTCGTCGAACGCATCCTCACTGAACGGAAAAACCGAACCGAACGAAAAAATAGTTTTATTATCATTTATCGACGCGGCAAAATCATTTACACTGTGCTGCTGATGCGCGTTGGTAGCAATATTTAACACTACCGATGCATCTACCCCGCCCTTTTTCATAGAATCTTTAAGTCCCGATACCGTGCCATCGGTATAGGGGGTCAGTCCGCCCGAAGTAAAGCTTAATTTTTCGATAGCTTTAGGCGCTATTTTGTCGGGGAAACAGTGGGTATGAAAATCTATAAGCATTTAAAAACCTTCTTTTTTGAGATAAACTTATTATCTCCCATTGCAAATACAAAATTCGGCGCGGCGTAAAGTCGCCACGCCGAACCTGCGTTTAGAATTAGTGAGCCTTGCGCCACTCGTCAGCCTTTTCGGCAGACATTCTCTTGATGTTTTCCTCAGGGTAAATAGAGTCAACACCGCCATTTACATAAAGAAAAAATTTACCGCTTTCGGTTACATAAAGGCTTTCTTCATAACCGTCGGTGTCACCAAACGCACCGTATGTATGCTTTTTAATAAGCGCTGCGGTTTCGGTATCGTATTCTACCTTGCAAATAATCTTTTTCATTTTTGCTCCTCCTTTAATTTTTTCGTGTAATATTATATAGTATTAATTTAAAAATTTCAACTGTGATTTATTAACAAAACCGAGATAAAATTTATCTCGGTTTTGGTTAAAAATTATTTCACAAACTTAAGTGTTACTATCTCAAAGTTTGATACGGGAACGGTGACCTTGTTGCCGTCGAATTTAAGTTCCTCTATTTCGTTTTCCATAAGGTCGCACAAATATGCCACCTTAAAGCCGTCTGCTACGGTGATGGTAGCGTTTGCGCGGCGGTTAAATGCATCGTACATACGTACTATCATGCCGTCGTCTGCCTCTGCCTTTTTAACCGTTTCGACAATAACATTTGGCTTGTCGCAAGAAACGAGTGAGAACTCGTCGGCAAGCGAGCCGCTGTTTGCCTTTACCTCGGCTACGGTAAATGGCTGATTTAGCGCATACGCTTCGTTTATAAGACCTGCTTCGCGGAAATCACCCTCATAAGCCATAATTGAATAGGTAAGCTTATGCTCGCCCTGGTCGGCCTCGGCATTGGGGTACTGACTACATTTAAGCACAGTAAGCTTCATTGTGCTGCCCTCGGTATTAAAACCGTATTTGCAGTCGTTAAGCAGTCCCACACCATAACCGCTATCGGCAACGGTAATCCACTTGTGAGCGCAAACCTCAAATTTAGCGGCATCCCAGCTGGTGTTTGCGTGGGTTGGACGCTCAATATGACCAAATTGTGTCTCATAGGTTGCGGTATTGGCAAGAACGTCAACAGGGAAAGCAACCTTTAATACCTGGTGGTGCTCGTGCCAGTCGAGTGTGGTGTCAAAGTCAATACGACCTGTATCGGAATAGAGCCAAATGTTTTGTGCAATTTCGGAATCAAGATATTTTTTAACCACCTTAAAGCCTGCGCGAGAGCCGTCGGTAATAGGTGTAATGGTGGCGTCATCATCAAGCACCCATTTCTTTTCCTTATAATAATCGGTGATTTCCCAGTTATCATAAAGGCGTGGGTAATCCTCAAACGCTTGGAATTCGTTGCCTAATTCGCCCTGCTTTAACACCTGTCGGTCTGCCTTTTTGTCATAAAGCTCTACTATTCTACCCGCGTTATCGAGTGTCATTTTATAGAACTTGTTTTCGGCGGTAAGGCCGTTTAGTGTAACGTCAGCTTTATCATTGTAGCTGTTTATAACCTTAAAGCCGAATGCAGGAATGCTGTCGGTAAGCTCTACTGTTTTACCGTCAACAGTTGCAATACCCTTACGTTCAAAGCCTGATGGGTTGTAAACCAATACACCGCCGTCTGTGGTAATATTGTTTGCAATAACATCCAACTTTTCATTTATAACGCTGTCGGTATATTCGGCAATTTGTTTGTAATCGATATCGGTGCCGTCATAAACCTCTTTAATAGAAGAACCGGGGATTATATCGTGGAACTGGTTGTGAAGAACAAGGTTCCAGTTGTGATATAGACCCTTTGCGTCGTAATTACTGCCAAGCATTGAGCCAATGTATGATATACCCTCTGCCTTGCCGAGTGCCATTTCGCTTAGTCGGTTGCCGCGCTTATTTTTTGCCATAGAGGTATATGTGCCGCGATGCAGCTCAAGATATAGCTCGCCCACCCATTTTGGTGTGCGCTTTAGTTTCTTACAAGCGGCGTCAAATTCCTCTCGCTTGGTGTCAAGATGCTCAAGTAATGTTGGCAATTTTGTAACCGGCATACCGGGAATACCGCGTGCCATACGGCGTTGTTTTTCAAGCATTTCTTTGGTAGGACCACCGCCGCCGTCACCAAAGCCGTAGGTTGTAAGCGCGTGGTTAGAGTACTGCTTGTTTGCAAACTTGTTCCAAGTACCCTTGATTTCATTAGGGTTGTTGTGCGCTACATAGGTTGTGTATCTGTCGGGGTCTATGCCGTGATAGGCCTGCGCGGTAATAAAGTTTGTAAATATTTCAGTACCGTCAAGGCCCTGCCACATAAATGTGTCAACGGGCATTGTGTTGGTTTCGTTCCAAGAAATTTTAGAGGTTACAAAGTGGCGAATTCCACTCTTTTTAAGTATCTGAGGTAGTGCAGCAGAATAGCCGAAAACGTCAGGCAAGAAGAGTATTTTATTTTCAACACCAAACTCGTCTTTAAAGAACTTTTTACCCTGATAAATTTGACGAACAAGGCTTTCGCCGCTTATAAGGTTACAATCGGCCTCAACGTACATTGAACCTTCGGGTTCCCATCTACCCTCGGCAATAAGCTGCTTTAATTCCTCATACTTTTCGGGAGCCTCTTCCTTTAGATAGCGGTAAAGCTCGGGCTGAGAAAGCATAAACTTATATTCGGGGTACTTTTTCATAAGCGCCAATACGTTTGTAAAACTGCGCTGAATTTTTTCTCTTGTTTGTGCACGCGCCCAGAGCCACTCTATATCAATGTGGGTATGAGCTATGCAGTCAACAATAGGCTTGCCCTCTTCGGTGCAAAGCTTGTCGTAAAATTCTTTTGCAATAAAGTCTACGGCTTTAGCAACACTTGCCTCATACTCGTCGCTGCGGGGCTTGCGAAAATCTATAAGGTTACAGGTTTGCTCAAGCACGGGTATAATGATTTCGTGTGGATCCTCGTTTTGCTTGTGCATCATAAATACGTCATAGGGCACACGAATATCATAGTAAAGTTGTTCGCTTTTTTCGTCTAATTCAAACATAGACATAAAAAGCGGAACGTTGTTTTTTTCAAGTCCTAAATAAAAATAGTTGTACATGGTATATTCGGTATCAGCATCAAGATAAATCTCGGTGTGGTTGGTGTCTATACCCTGCACCATTTCGCCGTTTAAGAAAATAAGACCCTGTGGATTTGTGCCGTCCCACTGACCTTCATAGCCTGTGGTGCACTTAATATAATAAGAAGTGTTCGCTTTTTTAGGCGGAGTTTTAAAGCTGGTTCTAATCCAGTAGTGCGCGTCGCGGCCGGTCATTCGGGTATCTCGGGTAAAGGGTTGCCACGCGGCATCGTCACCGGGTAAAACGTTGTCGGTTTTGTAGTCACACTGCAAATATTCGGCATCTACAATGTCGTAGAGCTTTGTGTTTGCAAACTGATTAAGTTTTTGCCATGTTATTCTGATTTTTTCATCAATAAATGCCATAAATAGTCCGCCTTTCAAACATATAGTTTTATGATTTTATTTTATTATTAAACCGCTTGAAATTCAAGTGGTAATGTGATACTATAATTATGGTATTTTGATATTTGTGGAGGCACTATGGAACCGAAACTGCTTACAAATGAATACGAATTTAATAATAATCTTGAATGCTTATACCGCTATGTTTACAGTGATACCGAGCATTTTGACCCACACTATCACGAATTTTATGAGTTCTTTATCATTTTAGAGGGTAATGCCTATCACCTTATAAACGGCAGTAAAACCAAGCTCACCAAGGGTAGCCTTGTGTTTATTCGCCCTAATGACACGCACGATTATGTAGCTATAAATTCAAAACCGTTTGTTTTTTTAAACATTTCTTTTTCTGCAAATACGGCTGCAAAAATATTTGAATTTTTGGGTGACGGCTTTCCAAGCAAGCAGCTTATAAGCTCGCCAATGCCGCCCGAAATTCACCTCAACGACTATGACCTGAAGCGTTTTACCAATCGTTTTGAAAGCATTAAGGCCATTGACCCGCAAAACACCGCCGAGCTTAAAACCGCTATGAGAAGCTTTTTGTTTAATACCTTTACGCGCTATTTTGCCGCAGGTGAGCAAATACACGAGGATATGCCCGTATGGCTTGAGCAAATGTGTGAAAAAATGAAACGTGACGGTAATTTTGCGCTCGGTTCTGATTACTTTTTTAGTCTAAGCGACAAAAGCCGCGAGCATATATCACGCTCAATTAAACAATATACCGGTATGACGGTCAGCGAATATATAAACTCCCTGCGACTTAATTTTATTGCAAATATGCTTCGCAATTCTAACTACAGCATATCGCAAATTATTTTCGACAGTGGTTTTAATAATATTAGCTGGGCATCGGAATGTTTTAAATTAAAATACGGTGTCACAATGCGTGAATACCGACAAAAAACACTTGACTGAAATTCAGTCAAGTGTTTCTAACTTTAAAGCGAATTTTCTTTTGTAAATTTAATAAGCTCGTCAACGGTTGTAAAGGCTACGCCTACGTAAGTGTCAGCCGCACCGTAGTAAAGAGCTATTCTGCCTGTGTCGGCATCGCATAGAGTTGATACAGGGAACACAACGTTTGGCACGTCGCCTGCGCGCTCATATATTTCACGCGGTCCTAACACGTAATGCTTTGTGCGATAAAGCACCTTGGTAGGATCATCAAGGTCCAAAAGCGCTGCGCCCGCATAGTAACAAAGTCCATTGCAGGTACCCTTTACGCCATGATAGATAAGAAGCCAACCCTCGTCAGTCTCAATAGGTGTGGGACCTCCGCCGATTTTTCCGCTTTGCCAACCGCCAGCCGGTGACATAACAAGGCGGTGCTTGCCCCAATATGTAAGGTCGGGACTTTCGCTATAATAAATACTGCCGGCACCAAGTGTTCCATGACCTGCTTCTGACGGACGTGAGAACATAACATATTTACCGTTTATCTTACGTGGGAACAACACACCATTGCGGTTATATGGCAAAAACGCATTTTCCATATGATAAAATTTTTCAAAATCGTCGGTATATGCCATACCGATTGTAGGATCCCAGTTAGCCATACCGGTACACCAAACAATATAGTATCTGCCATCGAGTTCGCAAACGCGTGGGTCGTAACCGTATTCGTAAGGAACACCGTCAATTTTATTTTCAAACTCAAGCGGTTCATCATTTATGTCCCAATGAATACCGTCCTTGCTCTTGCCAACGTGAAGTTTAGGCAACATATCGGTACGGTCGCAACGGAACACACCGCGGAATTCACCGTTAAATGTTATAACCGAGCTGTTAAATAACGTATTTGCCTTTTTAATATCTTTGTATGAAAGTATCGGGTTTTCACTATATCTCCAAAAAACCTCGTCACAATCGACAGGTTTGTCCTGCCAAGGCATATTGGGGATTGATTTTCCGTTAATTACTTTTGCCATGGTTACATCTCCTCAAATATTTTATTATCTTTATTATACACGAAGACATTATATAATACAATAAAAAATCTCCCGATAATTCGGGAGATTTTTTATTTAAAACGTATTTTTCTTTGCAAATTCAATTAAGTCATCAACTGTAGTGTGCGCCATACCAACAACGGTATCTGCAGCGCCATAATAAATGGTAACCCTGCCTGTATCAGCGTCGCACAAAGCAGCGCACGGAAACACAACGTTTGGTACGTCACCCACGCACTCGTAAAGCTCGCGAGGACTTAGTATGTATTTCTTACTGCGGTAAAGAACCTTTGTAGGATCATCCAAATCAAGAATAGCCACGCCCGCATAATAGCAAAGACCGTTACAGGTTTTCTTTACACCGTGATAGATAAGCAGCCAACCCTCATCGGTCTCGATAGGGGTAGGTCCTGAGCCTATCTTACAAGATTGCCAGCCGCCTTTTGGCCCCATAACAAAGCTATGGTGTCCCCAAAATTCCAAATTCTTACTCTTGCTTGCATAAATACTGCCAACGGTTGGAAGATTTGGTGCCATTGGGCGAGAAAGCATCAGGTAGTAGCCGTTTATCTTGCGAGGAAATAGTGAGCCATTGCGGTTATATGGCAAAAATGGATTTTGCATAAGGTAAAAACTTTCGAAATCCTCGGTCCAAGCCATACCTAAGGTTGGGTCCCAGTTGCTTGTTGCTGAATTTCTGCACCAGATGATATAGTACTTGCCTTCAAGCTCACAAATACGTGGGTCATATCCATATTCATAACGCTGACCTTCAACCTCATTTTCAAACTTGAGCGGCTCGTCGTCAATGTCCCAGTTGATACCGTCTTTACTTTTTCCCTTATGGAGAAGTGGAAGCATATCGGTTTTATCGCAACGGAATATGCCGCGGAATTCCCCCTTATACGCTATAACCGAACTGTTAAAAAGACTGTTTGCGTCCTCAATATCGTCACGCGTAAGAATTGGATTGTGGCTGCTGCGCCAACAAACATCTTTACAAGAAGCAGGCTTTTCTTCCCACGGGATATTTGGTATAGATGTGCCGTTAAGTACCTTTGCCATATAATCAACTCCTAATTTATTTTCAACACAAATATAGCATTTATCTCAAAAAATAACAAGAAGTATTTAAACCTTTTCAGGAATTATTTTTACTTTTGCATACTCTTTTGGTGTAATTCCATACTTTTCTTTAAAGCGCCGGCTAAAGTTACGCACGGTGCCAAAGCCGCTTTCAAGGCAAGCGTCAATTACCCGATTTCCATTTTTGAGTAGCTTTTTAGCATAATCGAAACGCTTTTCCGCGAGGTAATCATTAAAACACATACCCGTGCGGCGCTTGAATTCGCGGCTAAAGTATGCAGGCGAAATATTAAACCTGTCTTTTATTGCGTTAAGGGTAATTTCTTGTCTGAAATTTATATTTATATATCCTATCGCTTGCGAAACGCTGTCTGAAGCATACTTTTGTTCAAAGCTAAACGCCTTACCGCCGAAGAGGTCAAGAATAATTATTTCTATAACATTTTTAATTTGTAAAACAGCGTAGTTACGGTTAGCTTTAAAAACCTTTACAAGATATTCTAAATCGGCAACCGTTTTCTCACCTACATCCTTTACAATATCGGCATTAAGAAAGCCAAGTATTTGTGCAATTTCTGGTGACATATCTTTTGCAAAAAAGTGAAGAGTTATTGTTTTTATGTTTTGGGTTTCAAAGCCGTGAAAATCCATAGGAGTAATAAACAGCAAATCACCCTTTTGCACAGAATATGACTTATCGTTTATAAGATGGGTGCCGCTACCCTCGGTTATATATTCGATTTCATAAAAATCGTGCTGATGAAGAGGATGATTTTGGTTAAGCACGTTTTGGCACACTAAAAAATCCCCTATTTTTCGTCGGTGCTGTTGGTTGTATATTAAAGGAACGGTTTTCTTCTTCATACATTACTTTCCTATTTTGATTCTTACATCACCTGTATCGGTGGTGATTTCACACCTTCCACCTGTTGTGGTTTTTGGAACATCAATATCACCTGTATCGGTTTTACAAATGAACGCCTTATCGGTAAGTAAAGTGCCGCCAACGTCACCTGTGTCGGTTGTTATTAAAATCTCACCCGCATCACACTCGTCAAACCTTATATCACCCGTACTTCTTTTAATATTAAAGTCTTTTGCCGCTATAACATTTGTTAGTTTTATATCACCCGTATTACCGTTTGAAATCAGACTTTCGCATTTTACATAGGTAAGATTTGTTTTTCCCGTAGATACCTTTGTTTCTATTTTACCGCTGCAGTCTACCGATTTCACATTTATGCCACCTGTAGAAGTAGTAAGATTCATATTTGCCACAGTGATATTATCAATATTTATGTGACCTGTGGATGTCTTGATTTTTAAATCATTTGCTGTTGATGCATTACAACTTACATCACCGGTTGAGTTTTTAATATCAATGCTGTCAAATGTAAAATCTTTTGGTATGGTTAGATCACTTGTATCGGCCTCTATATTAAGTGAATCATAATGTTCCTTGGGCAAGTGAACGGTAATTGACATTTCGCTAAAAGAAATACCAATATGGTCATACCATTTGCGATTGTCCTCAACGTCTATTAAAAGCGTATTGTTATTTACTGTTACGTTATGCTTTGTTTTTTCGTTTTCAACAAAAACTACCATACACTCATCGGTTTGAGAAGAAACGAAATCTATATCAGAAGTATCAACATCTATTTTTATGTTGCTGAAATCATCGGTAATTTTGTGCTCATTGGATATTGCCTTTTGGGTAGCCAGACTTTCAAAATTAAAGTCTAACTTTGCGAGTGAACACATACTTACACCGGCACCCAAAACAATTAGGCAAATGGCTACTGTTATCCATACCTTTTTAGCAGTTTTCATTGTAATCACCCCTTTTTATAAAACAACGCTTTATGCCAAGCCATATTTTTTTGCTCAACCACAAAAGTCCTTTTGTAACAAGATTTGATGTCATAAACATAAGTATTGCAAATCCTATACAACAAAGAGCACAACCGAATATAAACAAGCCCTGCGGCATATTGCCCATCACGGCAAATACAACCAAAGACGCGATACCTGCCACGCCGCAAGCCACAAGAGAAGATGAAACAGCGTAAAGGCTAATTATTACCGACCATAAAACCACATAAATTGAAAAAACTATGGCAAGCAACGCAATAAACAGCGATAACCATATCGGCGAACCGAGAATAAGCAGCACTATTTCTAATGCACTCATTCGACGTTTAGGTTTTATTTTTTGTTTTACAAGCTTTGTAATCGGAATATCCGATAAAATTTGTTTTGCTATTTTGTGAGGGTCACCTATTGCGGCTACTGCCTCTTGTTCTAAAAGGCCGTCTTCTATACGGTCGTCTATCATTTCACTGTAAAAATCAAGTGATTTTTGAACGTCATCATCAGGCAAACCTACAAGCGCCTTTTTAAGCGCATCTAAAAACTCTTGTTTGCTCATTTTTCTTCCTCCCTTGTCACAAAGTTATAAATTGATACAATCTCTTGCCACTCGCATTTAAAGTCTTCTATTCGTTTTAAGCCTAATTCGGTTATATGGTAATATTTTCGCAGTCTACCATTGTGCTCAGCGGTACGCACGGTAAGTAAATTGGCTGTTTCAAGTCGCCGTAAAATAGGATAGAGCGTCGACTCTGAAATCTCAACAAAAGGCTTTATATCTTTTATAATCTGATACCCGTAAGAATCCTCGCCTTTTATGGCCGAAAGAACACAAATATCCAAAAGTCCACGTTTAAGTTGAATATCCATACGATACCTCCCTTTGTATAATACTATACAATGCATAGTATAATTTGTCAAGCGACATTTTTTGCACTTGCAAATAAAAATCGGGAGGCTAAACGCCTCCCGTATAATAGATATTTTTTCTTATGTGATTTCTTACTCTGCCTCGTCTACCCATTCTTCAACAGTAGAATTTTTGTATTTCTTTTTAAAGATTCTTCTACGGAATATAAATATTGTATATACAAGCCACAGCACAAAGAAAATTGCGCAGGCGATTATTGTGTGGGTTAGTGATTTTCCTGCAAAAGCAAGAAGCAGCAGTAGCGGCGCAATCATTACCATAGCAGGAAAATTAGAAAGAATATATAGACTTGACGTTGGTGTGCGAAGACCGGGGTCTACCTCCTTCATCAAAATCATACCGTTAGAAGCAGTGCCCGTAAGTGTACCAAAGCTCATCAAGAACATTTCGTGCTCAAAGCCCTTAAAGCATTCTTTAGAAGCCAGACGAATATATATGTATGTAATTACAGCGCCTACTACACTTAAAATTATAACCGGTAAAATATAATTCTTTATATCGTTTATTTCAATAGCCGCAACACCCGCAACAATCATAAGGTCAAACATAAAGCCTGAAATACGATCCATCTGATAATTGTTGATATGCTCACGGTTCATCAGTTTGCTTTTACGCAATCTTTTTACAACAAGCTTAATGAGCATAGCCGCCAAAGACGCCCACAAGAAGTTAAAGCCCCACGCAATTTTATTTGTAAAATCAGAAAGCGAACCCAGTAAATACATAAACCCAAACGAAAGCGCATATGCAAGCGCCACGAAACCAAACTGTAATGAAAGCTTATCTATGGATTCATTATCGGGAATTTCATTGCCCGTAGGATTGCTTTGGTCTACAATTTCATCATTTGGTCTTGATTTTCTTACACGCAATCCACTACGCTTTTTATGAATGTTAATATAAAGCACGCCAAAAACAGACGCCACAACAAAACCAATAGATGCAAGCGACAGTCCAAAACTGCCGTTGCCTGCAAACTGTGTTACATCGGCCGCTTTAGTAAACTCAACATCCCAAGTAAGCGCATTGCCGGGGCCCTGACCAAACGCTAACGGCAGAATAATGCCGCAAACATAAGATATAACTTGCTTTCCATAACGGGTAATTAAAAACATAACAATTGTAATCGCGAGTCCAACAAACGCTTGAAGCATATAGGCGCCACCCTGTAAGGCTCCAAACTCTACCACCTGAATGCCCTTGGTTTTGTGGGTGCTTTTTTCAGTTTTTAAGCTCATTGCCGCAAAACCAATAGCCAAGCAGTGATAGGTAATAACCTGCATTAAGCGTTTATCTACAAGTGGCGCGGCACCTAATTGTTTTATGATAATGTTTATAACGAGAAGCAGCGTGCCGCCCAAAAGCGCCGATGGAATAAGGCACTTTCTAAGCCACGGAATCTTTGTGCGCAAAATGTTGCCCAACATTAAAAACAATAGCAACAAACCTAACTGCACCAAAAAGCCCCACACAGAATCATAGTTTTTCATAGTAAAATCCCAACTAGATTCATAGTTCATAAAAATCCCTCTTTTCAAAATCAAAGTCCCAAAAATTGTTCAGACTCGTTACCCTTGGTTATGTTTTTATGTCGATAGTAAATATGTACATATTTAAGCGCATTAAAACGTTTGTCACCCTTTAACTGATAAACCTTGTCGCCGTAATATATATTAAGTTTGTTTCTGCCAAGTACCGATACAGCCGCAGTTTCACTAAAGTCAAGCTTTAATTCGTCAGGGTTGCCCTCATTAAAAACAATTTTGTCGCCGTAAAGCGAGATGCTTGCATTTGCTTTAAACGGTACCTTTTTCTTGTTTATGATAACCTCAAAAACATCAGCTTCGTCGTGATAAATAGGCGCCGCTATGTACTCGTTTATATCTAATTTGTTTATAAATTCCTTTTGGTAATCATACCAATCGGCAACAAACTTAAACGGAAAATCACAGTCAATACCCTTTATTTCTTTAGTGGGAGTATATTCTATCTTTGCGCCGCAATTTTTGCACTCGCAAAATTCATTTTTGCTCTCAAAGCGCGAAAGACCGCAGAAAGGACACACGTACATAGCACGCTCAAGATATTCGGCTCTTTTTGTGTGGTGAAACTCACCGCTTACACACGCCTCGTCTACATAAAGGCCTTTTTCGATAATACTGAAAAGCTCTTCGTTTGACATATCTTTATATTCCTCTGGCTCTATAACCTGCGATACGTAACCACGCATTTTGCCCTTACGCACAACATCACTCCAACGGGGCTCTACGCCATAGCCACCCTCTAAGCGATATAAAGCTATAGGCAATTTAAGCATTTTTGCCATTGAAGCGATTGAGTCGTTCATATATTCGGTTCTGCCGCTATATGTGCGGTTGCCCTCGGGCGCTATGCAAATGGTGCCGCCTTCACGCGCAACTCTTATACACTGCTTTACAGCCTTTACATCACTGGTTTGCTTTTTGATAGGTATGGGCGCTACAATATAACGGATAATTGATGACAAAAAGCCCATCGAAAAAATATCTTCGGTAGCAAGGTAATATATGGGGCCTTTAAACGCCATTCCGACAAAAAACTGGTCAAATGGAGTTTGATGATTGAGCAAAATAAGATAGGGTGTCTTTTTTTGCTCTTTAAATTTTTGTATTGTTATGCCGTATTTAATACGTGAATACGGATAAAGGATTATGTAAGCCAAGTTACGCACCACACGGTGACGGAACTTAAGCCACTTTTTTTGTTTTTTTCGTTCTGCCATATTTTACCCCAACATTAAATAAAATTACATAATATTATAACACAAAAAAGCCTAAAAATAAAGTATGAATATCAAAAAACATCCCATAAAATTAAATTTATGGGACGCGTTTTTTATAATTCGTTTTTCCAGTATTCAATGTTTTGACTGATAAATTCATCATCAAAAAGTTGTGGGTACATAGCATAAATTCTTTCAAATTCTTGCACTTGACCATCAGAAAGCTTTTCATTAGGATTTATGCAGTTAAGGCTTTTCATAAGACCTTGCTTTTTAAGCACATAGTGCAGTCCCGGTATACAACCCGCAAAACCGTTTGCACCGTCAAAAAGCACTGTGTTTGTGTCGGTAACCGCATTTGCAAGTGATAACATTTCGGTAGAGATGTTATCTTTTTTCTTTTCCTTTTTACAAAGTTCAAAGAGCTCTACCGCGCGCTTGGTCCATACCGACCAGTGACCCAACAGCCCACCCTCAAAGCCTTTTTCGTAATGCTTTCCGTCAACATCAAACTTATATGTAGTAAGCAAGTCGATTACTATATTGTCGTCATTTCCGGTATAGAGAGTGATTTCATCGCTTCGAGACGATAGAGCCGCTGCGCGAACAACGTCAAGCGACATATATCGGTTAAAGGGTGCCGCTTTAATTGCCACCACATTATGTATCTCGCAAATTTGTTGCCAATAGTTATAAGAAAAATGTCTGCCGCCTACTGCCGTTTGCAAATAAAAGCCAATTACAGGCATCACTGCTGCTACTGCTTTGGTGCGTTCTATTAATTCGCTTTCGGATAAATCGTTAAGTCCGCCTGGGCTAAGCAGCACCGCGTCATATCCGTATTTTTTTGCAAGCATTGCCTCTTTTACCGCCTGTTCGGTTTTGCCGCAAACACCTGCAACCTTAACAATCACCTTGCCTGTTTTGTTTTCAAAATGTGTTATCTCGTCTGAAACCAGTTTTAATATGGGCTCAAAAAGTTGAACCTCGGGGTCACGAATTTCAAACTGCGTAGAGTGAACGGCGGTTGCAATACCGCCAACGCCGCAGTTAAGATAATATTTCATAAGCAGTCGCTGTGAATATTCATCAAAATTACGGTTTTCATCTAATGCTAACGGTGTTGCGGGAATAACCGTGCCGCTTTTTAAAATTTGTAATGCTTTTATGTGTCTATCCATAATTAGTAGCTACCCTTTCTTTCTTCAAAATGGGTGGGTTTGTCTAAAGTTCTTCCGCCGTCAAGCAGCCACTCGGCTTGCCAGCGTATAAGGGTTTCAGCGCTGACTGACGGATAGCCAAATACCTCCATTGCCTTTGACGCATCGTTTAAATAGGCATCCGTGCCGCACTCGTTTTCAAAAATTGGCTCTTTACCAAGATAGCCACCTAATTTTATAGCCATTTTTTTAATAGAAACAATTTCAGGACCTGTTATGTTCATAATTGCTGCAGGTGCAGTTGCGTGTAACAGACCTCTTATGGCGTATTCGTTGGCACTACCCTGCCAAATAAAATTAAAGCAAGGGGTAGAAAGATTAATTGGCTCACCGTTTAAAATTTTATTTGCAACATCAAAAATAACGCCGTAGCGAAGGTCAACCGCAAAATTAAGCCGATAGGTAAATATTTTTGTGCCGTATGTATTTGCGGCATACTCAAACGCCCGTTCACGCGCAAGACAGCTCATAGCATATTCGCCGTTGGGACCTACCTTATCCTCTTCGGTACAACCGCCGCTTGAAAGCGGCACAATGGGATAAATATTGCCTGACGAAAAAACAACTATACTTGATTTTTTAAACTTGTCGGCAACAAACGCAGGCAACGTAGAGTTCATTGCCCAAGTCTGCCACTCGTTACCGTCGGTGCCAAATTTTCTGCCCGCCATATAAATAATATTTTCTACCTCGGGTAGAGCGTAAAGCTTTTCTTTATCGAGCAGGTCGCAGGCAATTACCTCAATACCGTTTTGCTGCATAAGCTCGGTAGCAATTTTATCACTGCCGCGAGATACAGCATAAACCTTTTTTGAAATTCCTGCCTTATTTATGGCGTTTTTTGCAAGCAAACAGAGGCTTGGTCCCATTTTTCCGCCGGCTCCCAACACCATTATATCGCCCTTTATTTTCTTTATATCTTCGACAAGAGCGTCACTTGGTGTTGCTAAAAGCTTGTTTAATTTATCTTCTGTCCAAAGTTCGCGCTGCATTATTATGTTTCTCCTTCTAAATATTTTAAATACTCTTCTTTTGTAAAATTGGGTATGAAGTTTTCTTTAACTATTTGCGCTTTTTTTGCGCCGTCAAAAAGCAGTTCCACTGCCGTTAATGCCATAAGCTTTGCAGGTAACAAAATCGCTGTATCTTCGTTGGCAATTTTAAAATCCTTTGAATGAAGTCCCCCAACAAAACCACCGATTGATGCTTGGACCGCCGGCATAATATTACTTATATCACCCATATCAGTGGAGCCGACCAGCGTATACCCGCTTACAACATTTTCTTTACCGATAAGATTATTTGCAATATTTTCCATTATAGCGGTAATATCTTCATTTTCGCAAAGTGGCAGGTAGCCTACTATATCTTCAACTGCAAGTTGTGCGCCTATCATTTGACAGGCACCCTCGGCTACACGGTTTACAACGGCATTTGCCTTGGCAATGGCTTGATTTGTTGCGCCGCGCACCTGCATTTCTAACTCAACCTTGTCGGGAACTGTGTTAACCACATCTCCGCCCTTGGTAATGATGGGGTGAATCCTTATTCGTTCATCCTCACGGAAGGTATCGCGGTTAGAATGTATACCCAAAATGGCAAGTGCAGCCGCATTTAAAGCATTAATTGCCTGATCGGGCGCCGTTGCGTGCGCCGCTTTGCCAATAAAGGTTAATTTTTTTGTAATAAATCCCAAATTGTTTCCGCGCACATAAAGCTTTGACTCAGGCTCGTCACCCATTGCATGAAGCATAATTGCCATGTCAATGTCATCAAAAGCACCCTCATATATAAGTTGTTGCTTACCGCTATAATATTTGATTTTACCTTGTTTTTTTAATTCTGAACGATACTCTATTTCATTAAACTCTTCGGCGGGAACCGCCATAAAGGTTACGTCGCCGTCAAGCTGTTGCATAACTCCGCTTTTTTGAAGAGCGTAAGCCGCCCCCAGCATTGCTCCAATTTGTGCCGAATGTCCGCAAGCGTGAACAACACCGTTTTTAGCATCGGGATGTTCGGTCGATGTGATTGCATCTAATTCACCGATTATGCATACATTAAAGTTGCTGTTTCTACCCTTGAGTGTTGCCTTTACACCGGTAAGTGCAAGAGGATATTGGTATTCTATTTGTAACTCCTTGAACGCTTTGCACACCAAGATAGAACTTTTTTGTTCACAGAAACCAAGCTCAGCATTTTGGTAAATCGAATTCGCAAGGCCTTTTATCCACTCTTGACCCTCTTGAATTGCGGATAATATTTTATTATTAATTTGGGATATATCCATTAAGTTCTCCCCCTTTGCTATTTAAATTTCAACATCAAGTATTTCCATCATTACCTTGAATTTATGTGTTTTTGCTTTATCGGTAGGCGAGATTATGACCTTGCCCCAGCCGCACTCACGATTTTCGGTTTTATCGCTGGGCACCGGAATACCAACTGTGGTAAAGCGCATATCGCCACCGCCAATAGCTGTAATGCTTGCATTTTGTGGCTCAAGCACTGTGCAACGCAATTTGCCGCCCTTGTGGGTAATTGTGATTACGTTACCGTCAACATCCGGCTCGTTCATCATATGAATATGGAAGCATTTGATAAATTCTTCACTTTTTGCAGTTACTTCATCTTCGACTGTGAACACACCGTTTTCGCCCTTCTTTGGCAAGAAGGTCATTTTTCTTATCACCTTATCACAAGTGTGGGCATAGGCGGTTGTTAAATCACCAACAACTTGAACCTCGTCTTCGGTTTCGGTGTGTGATAACACCTTTGCCATCTGGCAATCTCTAGCCCAAGCTGCCGCTAAATCGGGTTCAAGATTATAGTCGGTGGTAGGTTTTGGTCTGCGTGTTCCACCGTCGTTTATAAGGTCAAATGTTTTTCCCCATTCCGTTATTTGACCGAGCGTTTTAACCTCGGGGTCACGAATTGTAAGACAGTTATGTGACGAAGTGCAGGTGTCGTAGTTGTAAAAATGTTCACAACCGTACCAGTAATATGCGCCCGAGCTTGATGCTAATATACCATTGTGATATATTTGAAAATCACCCGTGTCATAATGCTCGTGGCCCTCGCACCAAAGCTCACCTATCTTCATATAAACGGTAGTGTTTTTTTCTTCATCCTTATAAATTGTAGTACCTGCGGGATATTTAAAATGTCTTGCCTTTTCATAAGGTGCAGGTGTAAATTCCGGTGTGATAAGGTTAAAAACAAGATGCACCACCGGTGAATAAAGACCCTCGCCATAAGTGGTATCTTGATAAAGGTCTCTGCCGTAGTGGGTTGGCATTATAACCTCGTCACGATAGTTTTCTAAAAAGTCTTTTTTGTAATTGGTGTTACCCGACGCAGCTGCTGCAAAAAAGTTTACAATACTAAACGGATGCTTTACAACATGGCCGCCGCCCTTGTCATCGTTACAGTCGTTACCTATTCGCAAACTCTCGCCATCGGCGCGCGTTAAATAGTGGTAACTATCGGCATTCTCGACACAACGGTCAAATATTCGCTGACCGCTCATTTGATAAAAAAGCAACTGTGCCCAAAGAGCCGAAACCTGACGGTAGCTACCATAAGCAGGACCTTGATTATGAAGTCCGCAAGAAAAACTAAACTTGTAAAAGGGCACCAAGTCGTTGATTATTCTGCCAACGATAAAATCGTATATATCGGGACGCTCGTCGTAAGTGGCAATTGAGAACGCCAACATATCGCGAAGATATTGTGCCTCGTGAGAATGTGAATGGGTATTGCGCTGCTTTGTCGGTGGGTAACCCACCTCCATTGCGGCTTGCAAAAACTGCTCACACTTTTCTATAAAAAACAATTTTTCTTGTTCACTTAAATACTTGTAAAGCCAGTCGTAAACAAGCGACACCACGAAAACCACGTGACCTGTATGACGGCAAAGCATAAGGTTTACGTTGCGGTCAATGCTATAGCGCTCTACTATCTTTTTGGTGTTATCAATAACATCACGCGCCTTTTTTTCGTCATTCTCTACCCAAGCTTCAAAAGCCTTTGATTCTATCATAAAGCAAACCATAAGGTTGTACTTGCCTGCAGCTATATCGTCATAAAACTGGCGAAAATCCTTTTTGCATATGCGCTGCCACAGCTCATAAGCGCGACGATTTTCCTTGTGCTCAAAATTGTTTACAATTCTTTGCTTGTCCGACTGTCTGAACATAACACGCGGATGCTCGGCAGGTGGAGTTATATATGGTTTTTTATAAGGTGAATTAAGCATATCTTTTCTCCTTAAAATTTTGACATATTTTGAGACTTTGCGGCTGAAATTTCATTTATTAGCGGTATATTCTTATCTATGTAATTGGCGCTTTCCTCTATAAGCTTACGGGTAATAACTGCACGTAGATTTACAGTAGGCCCCGCTTGATGAGGAAGCATTAACACATTATCTATCAAAAGTAGCGGGCTGTTTAAATCTATTGGCTCTTTTTCGTAAACGTCAAGCGCTGCATTAAAATCACCGCTTTTAAGATGCTTTATCATAGCCTGCTCGTCAACAACAGCGCCGCGAGCAGTATTAACAAGCAGTGCGCCAGACTTTGTTTTTGAAAGCAGAGCGTCATCAATTATATGATAAGTACTATCGTTATACGGTAGGTGCAATGAAATTATATCACATGTGGTAAAGATTTCCTCTATATCACACTGTGTGATACTATATTGTTCTTTTTCTTCTTTAGATATTTGAGCTATATCATAAACCTTTATTTGTGTGTCAAATGGTTTTAGCATTTGAGCTACATATCTACCAACGCCGCCAAAACCAACTATACCTACGCTTTTATACAAAAGACCGTCGGTATAATCGTCGACCTCGCGCCATATTTTTCCTCTTTTTAATCTTTCACAATAAAACGGAATATTGCGAAGAGCCGCCAGCATATACGCCACAGCGCCTTCGGCAGTAGACTTTGAATAATAGTCAAACCCACTTATAACCTTTATACCGCGCTTGTAAACCTCGTCACATACTACGGGCACTACGGTAGAACCTAAGTGAGTAAGAAGCTTAAGCTTTGGAGCACAATCCAAAATTTCAGGTGTAAGCGCAGGAGAACCCCAGCAGGTTATATATGTATCGCAGTCTTTAATTTTTTCTTTCAGCTCATCGGCTGATGCCGTAGCAGTATCAATCCACACAATCTCACCAAGCGACTCGGCATAGTCGATATTATCTTTTGTAAAAAAAGTATCAAAGGTTTTATCTTTATTTATTGCAACTAACGCTTTCATAACTGCTCCCAAACATAGTATTGTATTGTAATTATATTATTAAAACTTGAATTTTGCAATGCAAACAACGCTCTATTTATATAACAATTCGCTCATTTATATTGACAAATCAAACTGGTTTTAATAAAATAATAATATCTTTTAAAAGGAAAACATTTTATGAAAAATATAAGTGATTTTGACAATTTCACCTTAAACCCCATAAAAGCCTTTAAAAATGCCGGTTATTATAAACACCGTGCAGGTTGGAATTGGGTGCAAGAAACCGAGCACGCTGTGTTTTTTCATGTTGAATCGGGGAAAATGCGGGTGCGTACCAAAGAATATGACGGCGTTTGTAGCGCAGGTGACACTGTTTTTATAAGATGCTGTGAAAAGGTTAACCTAACAAACGTTTTAAAAGAAGATCTTTCCTATTACTTTGTTTCCTTTTACTGCGAACGTGATTTTGATTTTCAAATAAATACAGTAACCAAGGATTCAAACGCTTTAAGACTTTTTAAAGACATAAGCGAATCACACCGCTCGGGCGCGTATCTTTCTAAACTAAAGGTTGCTGAGTTGTTTTTAAGGCTTTTGCATTTACTTTGCTCAAAAAGATTAGAAAAAAGTAAGGATTATGCCGACACGCACAAGCTATTATCAACGGTTGAGTACATAAACATAAATTATTATAAAAAAATAACCCCTGCCTTTCTTTCAAAAATATCAGGATATTCTCCCGCACATCTCAGGCGGCTGTTTGTAAAAAACTTTGGTATTCCACCTATGGAGTATATACTGAATAAGAAGATAGAAATGGCAAAAGAAATACTTCTTGATGCGCCCGAAAAAACCATAGATGAAATTGCCGAATTAGTTGGTTTTTGCTCAGCATCATATCTGTGCAAAACATTTAAAAGCAGGGTTGGTGTATCGCCAATTGAGTACAAAAAAAGGCGCTTACCGCTTTAACGCGGTAAGCGTTTTATATTTATCCAAGTATAACTTCGATATTAAGTTGTCCGTTTTCAATAGATACTATCGCCTTTTTGATATCGTGATTTTTGCCATTTACGGTAATGCTTGTCACTTTTCCGCTACCACTAAAATGCACATTATATATGCAACCGCGGAATTTTTTGGTTATAAAACAATCATACCAAGACGGTGGCAAGCAGGGCTTTATACGCAGCCCCTCAAATTCAGGTATAAGACCGTAAATAAATCTTACCAAAGAATAAAGCAACCACTGACCCGCCGCTGTGCGCCAGCTTTGACCCGGTGTGCCTGCGCGATAGCCGGTTTCAAGTCCTAAATACGAATTAAACATAACATACGGCTCGCCACAGGTTTTAAAGTAGGTGTGATCATCGGGCAAGATTTTGCGAAGCCCCTCTTCTACCTTGTCGTTTTTACCGAGTATACTATCAACCGCCAATTTCCAAACAGCGCCGTGCAGATACGGACCGCCGTGCTCGTGAACGCCCGGGTGCTTGGTGGTCATAGAACCGATATAATCTACATATTTGCTATACGCCGGGTGACTCACAAGTAAGCCTAAATCGGTATTAAGCTCACGTTCAAGAGTATCCATTGCAATAAGCTGTTTATCAGCTTCAAAGTCTGCCAGCACACTCCAAAGTTGCGGCAACGCATAGGCGGAGCCCTCCTCGCAGCTTGGCGCGCCTATTAAGTGACCGCTATCAGAAATAGCATAGATATATCTATCATTATACCAACCGTGCGTATTCACCCTTGTTTGCATAACGGCGGCATATTCTTTATACTTTGTGACATACTCTGCATATCCTAACCATTCTGCCATTTCGCTTAGCATTTTTGCGGCGCGTACAAAGGCAATTGACAACCAAACACTGACACCCTTGCCATCCTTACCCGCCATATCCATACAGTCGTTCCAGTCGCCTCGCCATATACGTACAAGACCGTGATGACCTGTGAAATCCCACAAAAATTCCACAGCACGACGCGTATGCTCATAAACGGTAGCAGATGTGCCATCGTTAAACTTTGTCTCACGCAAAAGATATTTTGTATCTCCGAGCTCTTTTGTGATAGCATGCGCAGCAAAGACCATCCACACCATATTGTCGGAAAAGCCTTTATCCTGAATAGAGCCGTCCAAAAACGTACGCGGTGAATACCCGTTAGAATATTGATAGGTCATAACGCGCTGTAATCGCTCTGCGGCAAGGTTTGGCGCAATGCATCCAAGACACTCGCTGTCGCTTGTCATATCGCGCATACCGTTGTGGCGCACACGAGCCCAACGCGAACCCATATTGGTTTGGTATTTAAGCCAATCATTAAATAGGTTATTAAGATTATCCCAAGGTGTTTTAATACTAACTCCGTCACAAACTTCACTGTATTTTTCTACCATTTCGGTAAACTGCGCTTCTATCTGATCGGCAGTAAATTTTGGAATATCGTCAATATTATCCGTTACACCAAAGGTATAATAAAAGCTTTTGCTCTCATTTGGTGCGAGTGTAACAGTGTTTTCGAGAGCAAAACAAATCTTTTCTGCAATACATTCACTGCCTGTGCAAGCCAAATTTTCAATAAGTGCTTTGGGCATTTGCTTGTTACCGTAAGTACCTATAAACGCGGTCATACGCGTGTCAAAACTACTCACCTTTTGGTCAGCAGTAAGATATGTAAACATTTTACGATAACCCTTGCCTCCAAAGCCTGAATAGCCTACGCCTGCAACGGCGTTTTGTTTGGCATAGAATTTTGCGCTACTGGTATTATAACCCTGCGGTGTATATGCACCGTCGATATTTGTCTCTGAAAAGGGAATAACTTTTAGTGTTTTTTCTTGCGAGCTAACATTGGTAACAGTAACTCGCAAAAATTCACGGGCGCCACTATTTGCAACAAAAAAGCGACAGGTTGATTTTATACCGTTTTTTGTAAGATTTATATCGGTGTAGCCTATATTATGCTCACAGCAATATTCATCGACCGACTCATACACAGGCAGACCGGTCGCCTGCCAGAATTTTTCGCCGTCGCTTATATAAACATTGCGGTCAACAACAGGACTCAGTCGACGACCCTTGTCATCCTGAGCGATGCCCTGTCCGAAGCCTACCTGCGACACAAAGGTAACATACTCATCATTATACAAATAGTTATACCAATGACGCGGCGTGTTACGGTCGGTAACAATATATGCTTTATCCTTAAAAAAACCATATTGCTTCATTATTAACCCTCTTTTTAATTTTATCTTATATTAACATGTTCAGACACTTTTTGCAATAAAAAACGGACCCCGTAGGAGCCGTACTCTAAAGGACAGTAAAAGAGCTGTGTAGAAAATTTCTACACAGCTCTTAATTTTGTCGCATACCATAACAAGCAGGGAAAATGTACGGCACATTTCCCAATCTTTAGGAGAACCTAAAACCCTTTTCTAAACAAATATCATCTATTCGATAAATTGGAATTTGAATTTGTAAAAATTTAATGCTGTTATTACCCTCCATAGGGCATTAACAATATTCTCCAAAACCGTTGCAAATCAATGGTTTTTCGCAAACAACTCGTTTCATCTTGTTATGAATTATTATTTCGTTTTAACCTTGCCCGAAAGTATTATAAGGGCAAAATTAAGGGCAAGAATCATTGGATTTTTAGTTTGAGATTTGGAAAACGAACTGTTGCAATGTGAATTTACAAATGAATTGAGGAATTATCGTGAAGATATCCAAATTATTTGCAATCACATTGCAGTCAAAAATAAGAATTATTTTCTTGATAGTTGCACTTTTATATAATTTTGTTTTGGGATTTTGTTTGAAAAATTTTCTAGCTTTATCTCAAACACTTACGGTGTTCTATTTGTTGTCAGTTTTACCGTCTTTGTTTTTGATCGTTGAGATAAAAACAAAAGCAATGAGAGCAGTGGTTTATATTTTGCTGATGCTCATTGCTTGTATGAATATTGCTTATGCAATTTACTGTCGCAGGGTGTTTCCCTTTTTTGCACTTTTATCACTTGTTATTGTTTTTATATATTGTATTGCTTTTACCAATGATACTGGTAATGATAAGTTGCTGACGAGAATTTATTTATTGGTGGTATCCACCTCAATTGTGGCATTACTCTTCTCATCATATATTTTTATCTACAAACAGGAAGATTTTTCACTTACCAATGGTCAAGCAACCTTATGGGATACAAATACCGTTGAACTTGCTGACGAAATTTGTGTTGACTGTGACACTAATGAAGAAAAGGTAAAAGCAATATACAAATGGATGATACACAATTTTGAGTACGATTACAAATGTGAACCCTTTATTCAATATTTTAATGTTCACAAAACTTTAACTACTAAAAAAGGCATCTGCTACGACTTTTCCCATCTATTCGCAGTTCTCTGCCGTAGCCAGAATATCCCTTGCTATGTGGTCGATGGAACAAAATTTGATAATGTCAATTATAATCATACTTGGAACAGAGTCTATTTTAATGGCTCTTGGTGGAATATTGATGTGACTTTTGATATCATCCAATCCAAAAACAAAAAAGAACTTTATGGCTTTAGAAAAATTGATAATGCTTTTGTATTAGATAAAGAGTACCACATAACGAAAATATATTAAACTTATATATTAAGTAAGGACAGTAACGCTTTGTAACGCTACTGTCCTTTTGTAATATAAACATCTAATGAAATTTATATTGTGTTTTTTATTAATAGTTTAAGAGTATTTTGCCGTTAGAGACGGAATATGGTTCGGAGCAATTTCCTTTGTTGGTATTACATTCAAAAACTATGCCTCTTTCCGCACATTCCTTAAACAAATTTAATTCTCGATCAATCGAATCTTCTTTTTCAGAACCAAAAGGCAATTTAACATCTTCTAAGTATTGATTTATAACTTCTAATCCTCCACAAAGGAAACTATAATTTCTGTCAGGGAAGCGTACATTGAAAGTTACAGCATAAAATTCTGTTGGAAAATAAATTTTGTACCAAGCGAGAGTTAATGCCGTTTTAACATATTCAACTGAATGTGCTTTAGGAAACATATATCTAATTTTGCAAAGTGAATCCATATACCAATCAGGAATATTATGAGTAGCGAAAGCCTTAATAACTTCTGGATCTTTATTTAACCCTATACGCATAAATTCACCTTTTCGAACAGCCTGCATTATTTTAAATGCTAGTGGCCTTTCAATATCGCAAGATACAAGATGGTTATATATATCTTCTCTTGAGGCGGGTAAATCATTTAAACTACAAACATTGTTTTTAAGCAATTCCTCAGCATTATAGAACCAGGTATTTGTGCCATGACATAAAGCACTGATTTTTACCAAATCTCCAAAGTTTTTAGGATGAGTTTGTTTAATCATATTACGGACAAAATCGGTGTCAAATTCAGGCAATCCAGAAGTGGCCGGTTCATCGGAGACAATCCCGATTACGCGTGAATCCTTAAAAAGTTCATAAATTTTCGGATCAGTAATATCAATGTCTTTTGAGGAAACACCCGTGTATTTTTCAAGGCGTGCTAAAATTTCTAACGGAATGAATCCAAGGATGTCAGCTTTGTAAATATTGTCTTGTAAACTATTGAATTCTAAATGTGTTTTCTTTTTTATTGGGGAATGATTATTAAGAGTTTTGGTTGGTGTATAATCGCAAGCCCCTTTCCCTTCGGGCAGAATAAATACTCCGCCAGGATGTATGGACTCTTGTCGCTTAACTCCATCAATATTTCTTATAATTGAAGCGACCAATTTCTGCTCAAACTCTTGGTCATTCTTTTCTTGATACATATTCACATACATTTCAGCATCTGTGGGAGTTAATGTACGAATTGTACCGGCTATTAAAAGCCGTTCTTGTCCAAACAGTTCACAAAGGTATTCCAGTACATTGTTCCTAAAAGAAGAAGGGAAATTCAAATCAATATCAGGTAGTTTACTTCCATAAAATCCCATAAATGATTCAAACGGAATATTATGACCATCGCGGACAAGGGGTTTTCCGCATAACGGACAGTTCTTTTCTTCTAAATCATAACCTGAACAAATATTAGGATCTATGTCCGTAAAAGAGCACTCGCTACAATAATAGTGTGGCGGTAACGGATTAACATTTGTTATACCTAACAGAAAGGCCACAAACGAAGAACCTACTGATCCGCGAGAACTTGTTGGTTGTCCATTTTTGTGGGCATATTTTGCAAGAAGATGAGCTAACATATAAAGCGAAGAAAAACCGTTGTTTTTTATTATTTTTAGCTCACTGTTTAATCTTTCTTCAACGGTGGGAGACAGATGTTCCCCATATATAAAAACAGCTTTTGAAGTTGCTTCTTTTGTAATGAAATCATCTGCTCCTGGAATTTCAAATTCTGGAATATCAGTAGATAGCGGTTCTACCTGCTCAATCATATCTGCAATTAAATTGGGATTTTTAATAACTACATCATAAGCATCTTCTTCACCTAAGTAGGCAAATGCCTTAAGCATATCTTCAGTATTACGAAGATATTGCTGATTATTGTCATCAGCTCCGCCTTTAAATTCTTTTACAACTCGGCGGTAGATTTCATCGCCTTTAGAATAATAATGACAGTCTCCCGTGGCTGCAACAGGTATATTCAACTCCTTGCCCAATTTAACTATTTTCTGATAAATAGAGCGAGTTTTTATATCATTGGTTGGGAAGATTTCAAAGTAATCATATCTTTGTGCTATTGCCTTGATTTCGTCCATAGGTGATTCAGATTGAAAGGCGCAATACAATTCGCTTAAATCACCACAAGCACTGCAAAGCAAATTTTCTCTATATTGCTCGATGAAATTTATATGAGCGATTTTTGTATTCCCCATATTTGTCATAGAAGAGATGAGTTTGTATAAGTTTTTGACGCCCTGCTGATTTTTAATTAGTAACGTTGTAGCCCATGCACCGCCGTTATCGTTTTCGTAAAGTATTCTGGCACCATATATAACCTTGAGATTATGGTATTTTCCTGAAATGTTTCGAATTTCGGGGAAATCCTGAACATTATTATAATTGGTAAAGGCAATAGCCTTGTGGTTGCAGCTGTCGGCAAAATCGAAAGCCTCTTGGACACTTATAGTTGAAACATCATCGGACATTTTTGTGTGTACTGAAAGTTCAACACGTTTTATGGGAGCATCATCAAGTCCGAATTTTATATCATAGTATAGGCTGAGGGTTTTATTATCGAAAACTAGAGGAATTTCCAATAACTCGCCTGAAGGATGTTTTAATGCTCGCAGTTCTGCAGTGGTGTTGTTATTACCTGTATAATATGCAGGTCTGTAAAGCGCAAATATCGCATCGACTGTGGTACGGGTGATTTCGTCTATGTCCTCTAAAACCGGACGTTTGTTAGCACGTGTTTCTAAACTTTTTGGTAACTGACAGGTATAAATAATATGTATACCTTTTTCTTTGCAGATGGTTTTAAGCCTTAATAATATATTTGCTGAATTCTCACGCGTGTAATCTTCTACTAAGTTAATATAATCGATAAAAATAACTTTTTGTTTATTATAGTATGATATTACCTTTTCGATATAGTCACTGCTCGGCATACCACTTTCGATTTCGTCTATATGTATTTTATTCAACTCTTCAGGTGTTAAATCTTGCTTTTTTAATAACCGTTCAATGATTTGCGATTTCGTCATTTCCAAGGTAAATAATAAAATATCCACATCGTTAAACAATGCAGTATTTAACATTATATCTAAAAGTAATGATGTTTTGCCCATACCAGGACGAGAACCGAGTGCTATCAGTTTGCCTTCACCGTTGTTGTTATTTAAAATTTCATCGATTTCGTAAAATAGAGTTTTAATTTTTTTCATATGTCTTTTACCTCATTCTGTTTTATGATTTATAGGCTTATCCAATGGCAATAGCATAATTGCTTAAATTACCTGCACCTATGGGGTTATCAACCTCAAAAAATCCAGATTTGTTCTTATCCCACTTGAACCAAGTGATCTTTTCGGATTTAGGATGGATTCCTGGTTCTATTCGTTCAATTACGGCAAAGGTGTAACAACATTCATGCATATCACACCAATTTTCATTAAGAGCTTCTCGGCAAGTTTTTATATCTTTAAAAAAACCGAAAGTTCTTATATCATCAGAGAAGTCGTTTTCAATTTGATTAAAACAAGTGATAAAATACATCTTAATTTTCCTCCATATATCGTCTGATTTCTTCAGCTGTAACACCATCCGAATTCTTTAACTTTCTTTTTTCTTTGTTTGTTTTGGTGTTGTAAATCCATGACCACATTTCTTGTCCTTTTTGGGAATCTCCGCTTAAAAATGATTTAATATCCTTGAAGATTGCTTCTTCATTGGACAGTTCATTAACATTCTCAGAGATTCGGTATAATGGTGAAACGGATGGACGGTACAATCCGCGATACATAGAGGCATGTTTAACGGCGCCAATGTTAAAGAGTTGTATAGTAGGATCATAATACAATCCTTGTAAGGAACAGCAATCGTCGTTAGTGATATTTTCAAGAATGAGTATATTTCTTTCGGGTTTATAAGGACAGCAATCAACAGTCAAAATATTACCTGTTGTAAACGGAGTTGTTAAATTCAGGTCGCAATTAGGCTCAAATATATTGAAGTTTGATTTTTTGTCTTCTACATAGAAATAATACATAAGTTTGTTATTTACAAACTCATATACAATAATTGCATCGTAGTCACCGTTTTTATTGAGAGACCACTTTGTTATTTCAAACCAAGAATATGCATTTTTATCGATAAAAGACCATCCTTCGAACTCCATATAATCTTTGATTAAGGTCAATATGTTTTCAAAGGAGGATGACAGATAAAAATCACCCTTTTTGCGAGTGACAGTACCGTCTTCATCGTGCCAGATATTCTGCATAGTAAATACATCGCCAGATTTACAATGTAAGTGTTCTATTGCTTTTGAAACGCATTCATAATTAAAGCGAAAAGAATCTTCTTTTATTCGTTCTATTATTTCTTTTTTCTCAGAATGATTTATGCTTCCGCAATTTAATTTTTCTGCTATTTCTTTTTCGATATTCTCATCCTTTGAAAGTTCTAATAATATTTCAGCTTTACGTCGTATATCAATAGGTGCGCTACAAACCATTCGCAAAATGTTGTATTTTGAGAGTTCTGCGGAATGTTCAATAAGGTATTCAGACATCTCTCTTGATTCAAAAAGTTCGTTTATCAAATCAGGTATCTTCATTTATAACCACAACCTTTTTTCCTAAAGTTCTTAAGTCTTTAATATTGGCAAAGGTTCCTTTGCTACTACCGTTCCAAATCATAATTCCAAAATCACAAGCGTTTGCCATCGCATCATCTTTTTCTCTGTGAGCAGTAAATCCAACATTATCGGTGGCTATATTTATTTCTTTCCAACCGCCCACGTTATGTCTTGCACAATTGCAGGCAGTATAAACGGTTACGCTATCATATTTTTGTTCATTCAAAAAGTGTTGCACGGCCAAATCGATACCGTAACAGTCACCGATTAAAATATGATGATTACTTCTGATTATGGAACATAGCATCTTTTTTACAGTAGGTGACAGTCTACCTATGTTTTTAGAGCCCCCTATAAATATGTTCATTCTATTACACCTGCCAGCTTTAAGCCTTCATTTGTAAAACCTTGAGGAATAGAATCTTTAGTATATTCATCGCACATAAGATAATGATACGCTCTGCACATAAGTTCAACATCTATTTCGCCTTTAAGGAAGTTACCAAGTGCCTTTAAAATTCGCTTTTTTCCTGTAAACTCGCCTCGGTAGTATTCAAGATCCATATAGTTATGCATTACTTCGTAGTAAATTGTACCGTCAGGGCCTTGAAAATATCCCCAAGCGTTCATATCGCTTGTGTCTCCGTCTTTTCTAGTCCAATCTCGAACTTCATCGGGTGTAATGCCTTTCATAACAAAAGGTCCACGGCAAAATCCAGATGTTTCTTTACCATATAAATCATATTGGCAAAGAATATCTCCCTTTTTAAACGGTGTCGGAAAGTCAAACCAAAGACCGTCAAACACTCCGTACAAAATTTCTGTAAGTTTCTCGGGGTATTCACATATACCGTAATCATACGGCTCGTTATTCTTATCGAAATATACGGTTATGTATTGCTTGCTCTCGAGCTTTTGTTTAGTGATTCTATAAATATATTTTCTTTCCCAATCTTTAAACTCCTCAAGTAACTCTTGTTGGGCTTTTTCAAAGGTCTTATATAGTTTGTCACTTGAAAACCAAGTGTCTTGCTCTAACCATTCGACAGTATAAATCCAATTTTCAGTAGAGGTAAAATACTCATCAAAAACGTTTTCTTCGTAATCAATGTATTTCCGCAGATAATTGTGTAAGCTATCGTGTGGGTTAGCGTTAATACGCTCTGGTATTTTACAGTCTGGCATTGTTCTTATAAGTTCTCGCCAAGCCGCGTGCTTTTCCTCAATGGTTGCATTCCTGCACTGATAGATGAGCCAAGCTGCCTCAAGGGAATTAAACTCATAGTTTATGGCTTTCATATGTTCTCGTATGTCTTTTGAATTTATAAAATTAAGGATGTTCACAACAAGCCTCCTTGTCGCTTTTTTTATTGTTCTTAACGAAGTATTCAATATCCTTGGTGTTTTCTTGGGTTAAAGTAAGGTGGTATGTATTTGTGAGGTCAATGACGTTAAGTTTATTCATATAAAAATCTCTAAAGGCTTTCAAAATTTGCTTTTTGCCGTCAAGTTCGCCTCTGTAATATTCAAGATCCATATAATTAGTGGTCGGAGCTTCATATATTAGCCCATTTTCATTTTGGAAAATTCCAGACGCAACCATTTCAAATGGTCGAAGAATTTTTTGCAACATAGTATTTTCCGTGCATAGTTCTGTCAGCACAAACGGGCCACGATGTAAATGCCTTGGGATATTGGATTGTTCATATTGTATACATAAGATATCTCCTTTTTTGAAAGGAGTAGGGAAGTTGAAATATAGGTTATCAAATGTAAAAAGTACACTCTCATCATACAAATACTCATTGTTGCTCGGGGAAAAACCAAAACTATAATTAATAACCTTATTATCTTTTGAAAAAATAACTGTTATGATGGTTCCGTTATTTAGCTCTTGTTTGATTATTCTATATTTTTCGGGACGTTCATATTCGGTAGAATAAACGCCATTTTTACTGAAGCATTTCTCAAGGCTGTCATATGAAGCAAGAATATCTTCATAATTCGAACAATAGGGATTTCTTGGGTGCCACATATTATCTTCCCACCACTCGTAGGAATATATGGAATTTTCTGTGTTGTTAAAAAACTCATTTAAAATTTTGTTTTCTGTTTTTAAAAACTCGTTCAAAAAACTATGAAGGCTATGCCGGCAAATAGCTGCTTGTTTTATTTCACAATCTGGCATAGTATTAATGAGTTCTCGCCAAGCCGCGTGCTTTTCCTCAATGGTTGCATTCCTGCACTGATAGATGAGCCACGCTGCTTCGAGGGAATTGAATTCATAGTTTATTGTTTTTAGGTATTCTCGTATGTCCTTTGAATTTATAAATCTTAAAATATCCATATTATAATTCTCCATTTTCAAGTGTCATAAACTCTGTGGGGTAATTAATTTGGTACCAGGCAATAGTACACATAAGCATCAATCTGCTAATACAAGCATGTGTTTCCCAAAGATGACGGACATTGGAAAAGTATTCAGATACACATTCGGGTGTGTTATAAGAGCTGAGAATTTCTGTATATTTTTTGCGTTTGTCTTGGGTTGACCATACGCCTTTTTTTACAATGTCCAAAGCAACGGCATCGGGGACTTTATGATAAATTAATGCATTGAAGAATTCATCACGAGTAGTAAAGAAATCATTTGATAAAGTGCTTAGACTTTTCTTAGTGTTGAAAGATCCGTGTCGATATGCATATAAACGAAGTAATTGTTTAAAATTACAATGTTTCATCAGCTTTAAATCTTTTGCGAAAGATAAAACGTGGGGCAGTTCTTCATCAAACATATAGCCTTCTTTTTTTAGTTCTTCAAATTCGCAAATATAATCATCTGCAATATTTTTGATAACTTGAATATAAATCTTATCGTTATAATCTTTAAAGGATGGTTTTGTATCGGTGACTTTCAAGAGTTGCCCCAGTCGTTCGCATATGGTAGTATCTGTCAGCGAGAGTTGCTTGTAAATATCTTTATTACAGTCAACAAATCCATATTTTGAATCCAATCTGCTATGTATTAACGGACGGATTTGCGGAGCGATGCCTGTAGAAAAATCTGGTGTTAAAACAGTTTCATCTGTGCCCCAAAGAAGTTCAATTGGGGTATAATCCAGGTTGAAACTCATAGGGTCGTATTCGGTAATACCAAGTAAGTAAGAAATAACAGAACCGGAAAGGTTGCCTTCGGTCATAATAGGGAATCCCGCTTCTCTGGATACTTCTGCGATTTCTTTCAAAACTAGGAAATGATATACCGTTTCGGTGGCACTCATTTTTTCGATTTCTTTTTCGATTCTGGTAAATATTTCGTTCTCAAAAACGTTTGGGTTATCTTTATATATCTTTAATGCTTTTTCATGACAAATTTCTGCAACTCTTTTTTCTGCCTTTTGCATTTCTTCTTTTGTAGGCACACTAAAAAACACATCCCCAAATGTCGAATTATTTCCTGCTGATGTTATTTTGAATCTCATAAAAACCCTCTTTTCAATTATTCCACATAAAATTCTTCAAGAGTATCAAGGCAAATGCAGCCAAGCGGATTGCCGAATGCAGCACCACATTCAATGGCAATATGATTATTGCCATGCCAGATTTTACCTTTGCATTTTGGATCAATAAATCCTGTCGGTGTATGCCCGGTTACGATAAACTTATCAGGGAAGTATTCTTTTTCATATTCCGGTTCACCAATAATAAATTCCTGCCATAAAAGCTTATTAAAATTCTGCATCCGTTCTTTACTAGGAACGGTGTGAGATAAAAAGAATTTATTACCGTTTACTTCAATTTCTTCGTAAATCGGCATATAGCTCATATGCAGTAAGAGTTTCTTTTTTTCAGATTCATCTAACTCATTAAAGCCTTCTTCAGTAGATAAGCCGCCATCAAAAATCCAACTGCGATATTTTTCTACAAATCCATCGTCTTGTCCTGAACCTAAAACATCAAACAAGGAACTTTTGCTTAAAATTTTAAGTAAGTGATATGCTAAAAAATCATGGTTACCACGAAGCGCAATAACATTTTTTCGATTTATAATGTCTTGCCAAATTTTTATTCCATCAGGACCCCTGTCAACAATATCGCCCAATATATAAAGGATGTCATTTTCGTTAAACCTTATCTTTTCAAGCATTTTAATATACTTGTCGTAACAACCATGTAGGTCGCTCATAGCGTAAATCATAAAATATACCCCTCAATCCCAAAGATAAAAGAACCATTTAGAAAAAGTTTCAAAGCACTTGTTCTTGAGTTCTTCTTGTTTCTCTTGGTCGCCTCTTTTGTCACTAAACTCAAGTTCATTAACCATTTCAAAATTATCTGCTAATTTGTTAAGGATCTCGCTCCATTTTCTGTTGCAAACTTCTTCAAGTTCTTCGCCGTAGTTACAAAGGAGTTCGTCACGGTCGACACCATATTTTGCCATATGTTCTTCTATATAATGCTCTTGAATAGGTGTTGGCCAGCCAAATCTGGTTTTGTCGAATTGTCGAAGCATAGGGACAATGACAGCCATGAACCAACTATCCATATCCCAAAGATCCGCATCGCAATAACCACGTCTAATTCTTTGAATACAGTATTTTAGATTTGTAAATAAACTTTTTGTTTTAAATGCACTGTCATTCATTTTTATCACCTTTTCCATATTCCATTAAATAATTGTAATGTTTTGAATTATCGGAAATTGCTTTAAGCTCAATATAGTTAGACAAAGAAAATTCCGAATAGATTAATTTAAGTAATTCAGACTCATTTAAAGTGGAATTTAAAAAGATTTTTACCTTGCTATTTTTAATTTCAACCCTTCCACGTGGGTAATAGTTGTAAGGATTCTTTTTGGTTACGTCCTTATGAAGCTTATTCCATTCGATTTTGTGATTAAAATTCTCTCCCGATTTAGAGGAATAGTTTGTATTTTCTAACGCATTGCCATTTTCATCACAAGCGACTTTAACTGCGATAAGCTTGTGTTCACCCGGAACATACCAAAATATACCTTTGTAAATACTCATATAAAGCCCCCTTCAAAAAATTCACTATATATAAAATACCACACTCTATGTACCAAAATTGGAACGTTGAGTGCGATGCTTTTATTTGCGGTCGACTATCCGTATTATATTAAAACAAATCCTGATAAATTTGAGAGAGTTTTATAAAAAGGTGTGATTTTATGCTTTTATGTGGTATAATGTAAAAAATGTACGCTTAGAGGTAAAGATATGTTCTACTTTTCAAAATCAAAATACTGTCAAGTATGGCAGTGTCCAAAAAATTTATGGCTAAACAAATATAGACCAGAACTAAAACCCGTTGACGCAGCGCTTCAGGCGCGCTTTGACGGCGGTAATGTTGTGGGCGATATGGCTATGGGGCTGTTCGGTGATTATGTTGAGGTAACCGCTCACAAACCCGACGGCAGCCTCGACCTTAACCGTATGAAAGAACTGACAAAGCAGTGTATTGCTAACGGAGTAGAAAATATATGTGAGGCATCTTTTGACTATAACGGTCTTTATTGCGCGGTAGATATTCTGCGCAAAACAGCCGATGGATATGCGATTTACGAGGTTAAAAGCTCTACCCACGCATCACACATTTATGCCGTTGATGTATCATATCAAAAATATGTTTTAGAGCATTGCGGTATAAATATCACCGGAACATACCTTATCTGTATAGATAGTAACTATGTTCGTGGTGAGGAAATTGATATACACAAATTTTTTCAAATAATTGATATATCTGCGGAAGTAAACGATGAATTCCAGAATGTGCCTTCGTTATTGAAAAAAGCGGAAGCCATCTACGCTATGAAAGAGGAACCACAAAAAGACATAGGTCTTCATTGCCGCGATCCATATGACTGTGCGTTTTGGGGTCACTGCACCAAGCATTTGCCAAAGCCAAATGTTTTTGACCTTTATAGGATACAGTTTAAACCCGCTCTTAAATACTATTATGAAGGTAAAACATCTTACGAACAATTGCTTTATGATACCAAAATCAAAAACGAAAAATGGATAATACAGATGCTTCACGCCACCGAAACTCGCGAGCCATATATATTTAAAAAAGGCATCGAAGATTTCCTTGACAACCTTTCGTATCCGTTATATTTTCTTGATTTTGAAACGATGCAGTTAACTATTCCCGAATTTCCCAGCACCCATCCATATCAGCAAATACCGTTTCAGTATTCGCTACACTATATTGAACACGAGGGCGGCGAACTAAAGCACAAAGAGTTTTTGGCCGAATCGGGCGTTGACCCCCGCCGCCCCATTGCCGAAAGCCTTTGCGAAAACATACCTATGGGTGTTTGTGTAACGGCGTATAACAAGGGCTTTGAATGTAGCAGACTTAAAGAGCTTGCCGAAAGTTTCCCCGACCTTGCCGACCACCTGATGAATATAAGGGAAAATATTGTTGATTTGCTAAAACCCTTTCAGTCAGGTCATTATTACACGCGAGATATGGGCGGTAGCTTTTCAATCAAGAGCGTGCTCCCGGCACTGTTCCCCAACGACCACGAGCTTGATTATCACAATCTCGAGGATATTCACAACGGCACCGAGGCAATGACAATATTTCCACACATTAAAGATATGGAACCCGATGAAGCTGCCCGCACCCGCCACAACCTGCTCAAATATTGCGAACTTGATACATATGCAATGGTTAAGGTGTGGGAGAAATTACGAGAAGTTGTAAACTAGAACACGAAACTCCGCCTTTTTGGCGGAGTTTCGTCATTAAAACCAATTATACATTCATTTGTTTTCGGGACAAACCGAAAGCCAATTGATCTTCCTTGGGCACTTGTTTTTGATATTCTTTCAAAAAAGCATCCAATCCGTTTGCTTGAAGATAATTATACTCATTTTCATATATCTGAACAGGCATAATTATATAGATTGGTTTATTTAAATAAGTAAAATCAAAATCGTATATATCAAAAAAGTAATAATCAAAGCCAAAGTTTTTCTTTGCTTCATCCGAAACTTTAACCGTTGCCCCTGACACTATTTCAACATCTTTGTTATGTATTTTGCAAATAATATTAGAAATATCTTGAAGCATTATTTTTTCTTTTTCAGCTCCAAGTCTTCCATTGGACATAAAAAATATTTCTGCATAGTCATCAAAATATTCCGCACATAATCCTACCGTACCATATCTGCATATTATACCAAATTTATCAAGGTTACAGTACATATCTACTTTAATATACTCCGCTACAAAATCTTTAGCAACCAATGTATCAATATTGAATCGTTCGAAAAACTGCTCTTTTATTATATTTTGACTTTTTTTGTCCAAGCTGTTTTTATCTTGCATTTAAAAAACTCCTTTTTATATATTGATTTCTGTTTCTTTCACTATACTCCATTTATCAGCGGTAAATTCCCATTCTACTTCTTTGATTTTAATATTGTCAATGTTTTTATATCTTTCCCAAATATTTTCTTTTTTGATATTTGATAATGATTCTGTGCCATCGGGAAAGCTATCTTTATATAGTTCATCTATCGCTGCTGCTTCTTCGAAAGTTACAACGCAGCCAATAAAGCAATCATTGATTTGTTCTCTAATTTTTCTTTTTTGCTCTTTATCAGGACATTTTTCACCATATTCATCAATTAAATCATATAAGTATTTTCTAAACAGGCGTCGCGGAACCACATGCTCATGTTTTAAACCTTTATATTTATTTGCACTACTATTTTTTTTATATTTATTTATGGCTAGTTCGCTCCAATAATTGCACCCTGCGTATTTTACATTTTTAGTCTTACCGTCATTTGAACTATATACTCGTTCGGTTAATAACCAACAATACATATCTATAATATGATTTCTTGAATACGAAGTGATATCATTTTTATCAAACAAAATTGCTAGCATATCATTAATTAGCTTTTCTTTTATGTTTTCCATTGTATTAACCCCCCCTTCTAAAACACTCTTTTTCTAAAATTATAATATGCTTTTATATTTCTTTCAAGTATAAATAAATGTAATTGCAGACACAGATATAAAAAATTATGCTATCTCTTCTAACCCTATCACAGTCCATCCAATATTAAAGTCAGTAGAGTGATTTTTACAACCTGCTATATAGTAATATGGTTTATGTTTAATGTGTAGGCTGAGTGAAACTTTTTTTGTAAAATGTTTTTTTCGTTTGTATTTGTCGAGCTTTTTGGTATTAAGTTTTACAAATACCGTCTTATTAAGCTTTTGGGATTTCTTTTTCAAAAACGAGAAGCTCTTTATTCCTTTGTTCAATATCAATAGGTTCTTTTGGTTGCATAACTTTTTTGCTAGGTTCTCGAAATCTTTATTGCTATCTGAAAAAACAACGACTAAATTTCCTGTTTGTAAGTTATCCGAAATGTTGGATAACTTAATCGGTTTATCACCGACTTCAATATGACCGATAGGGTTTAAAAAATCAAAGGTATTTATATTTTCATTCATCTGATCAATCCTTTTTGTGTTAAAAATAGTTGATTATAATAATGATGGTTCCTTTAAAACTTGATAAACATATCCCAACCCAAAACTATTGGAATAGCAAAGTAATCCGTATTCATCCATGATTTTTTCAGATAGTTCTTTTCGCTTTTTAGAGTCATCTGTAACCACATAAACATAATCACAGATGTCTTTTGAAAACACCATCCTAAACATGAGTCGCTCATCATCTCTATCAAACTCAAAAATGAAACCTGTTACCTTATTATCTTTCGTGAATGCAATATCTGTATAGTAATAATAGGTTTCATTATCTGTGATTTCGTTTAATCCCTGTTCTATACACCATAATCTAATGGCATTCATCATACGTTCTTTTTTCTCATTATTATCCATTATGTGTCACACTCCAAGTCATTGCACTTTTTGGGTACAATTATTATTGTTTGTCTTTCTAAATTCAAAGTACGTTTCATAATGTCGGAAAGATTAATAGAACTATCGATTCTTTCTAAAAAGTCAGATATGATAATGGGCTTATTAATCCGGTTTATGTTACGAATACTTTCGGCGCGGCTCCAAAAATCAGCAAGGCACAAAAAACAGATATAATGATACAATACTGATTCAGATTCACTAAGATAAGGTGTAATAGGCTCGTCTTTATATTTGACAACAAATTCTCCAGATGGTAGCAGATGAACAAAATATTCTTTATCTTGATTGATTTTAATAGGATTAAAGGTTTTAATGTATTCATTTAAAAAAGCTCTAAAACTTCTTGTAACTCCATATCCATCTGTGATGTTTCTGAAATCGTGTTCTCCGTAATATCTATCCATATCCTTGTACTTTAGAAGCCTATGAGGATATTTTTGTTTTTTGAAATGCTGAAAAACATTTAATGAATCTTCCTCTGAATTGTGAGACATGATGTTTAAGTAATCTTCAGTAATATCTTCGCCTTGTTCATTGTAGGCTTTGAGTTTGCTGCCTGAATATGTAACTGTAATATTCGACTCGCCATTGAACTCGGCATTTATGATGCTTGATTTTTTTAAATAGTATACTTTGTTGCTGTAACCTAAAATTAATTTCAAAGCTGCGACAATTTCATCGCAAAAATCCGATTTAATGATTGAGGGTTGTTCGTTGAGGGAGAAGGTTTCGGAAGTGATGTTTCCGAAACCTACAATATGTAATTTTGTAATATACATTGTGTCAGCCCCTTTATGAAGCAAAGCCGATTTTAACTTTAGGAGTTTCGCAACAAATTTTGGGTGTTTCGATATCATCAGCAGTAATTGTGCTTAAAATCTCATCATTTATACTGTTGATGTCACCTTTGAGTAGGCGGTTTGTTTGAGCCATTTGCGCCTTTTCGATAAGATTGCGGGCATATCTGCCGTTGCCAAAATCGCTGTTCTTTCTTGCATCAGAAAATATGCTATCCAATTTGCATACGGCATCATCTGATAATGCAAGACCGCGTGAAGAAGCAATCATCTTTGCGATGTCACAAAGCTCGTTAGAAGAATAGTCTTCAAAAGGAATGTGGAAAGCGATGCGAGAACGCAGACCAGGGTTTTTACTGAGGAACTGTTCCATTTTATTTGGATAGCCGGCAAAAATCACTATCATATCATCACGATTGTTCTCCATTTCTTGAACAATAGTGTTTATTGCTTCATCACCAAAAAGCCCGTCCTTGTCGTCTACAAGTGAATATGCTTCATCAATAAACAACACGCTTCCGCGCGCTTTCTTAAATGCTTGCTTTACAAGTGGTGCAGTATGACCTACATATTTACCAACAAGATCTGCCCGACCGACTTCATACAAATTGCCTTTAGATAAAAGTCCGTTCTCTTTCATTATTTGCGCAAAGAGACGAGCAACGGTTGTTTTAGCAGTTCCGGGATTGCCTGCAAAAATCATATGCATAGCAGGGCGATTAAAGGAAATGTTTTTATTTTTAAATAGCTTCTGTGCTTTGTAGAAATTAAGCGCTTGGTCAATGGTTTCCTTGGCTTTGGAAAGACCAACCATTTCACTTAGTTCATCATAAGCGCTACCACATGGTTTTGCTTTTACAATATCGCTTTTTACAGTTTGAGCCTCTTTATATTGAGGGAAGATGTTATTTCGAAGTTTTTGGTCGTACCATTTATCAAAGATATCTCTTAATTCTGTTGCGGTAAATAATTGACCTTCTTTACATACAGGAAAAAGATTTTTGTCTGTTCTGATTTTGTAGTTCTTGGCCATTATTTTAAGATATTCGTTAGCTCTTTCCGAATTCACAACATCCTCACGCAATTCGATTAAAGATGTGTTGTTAAGATTGCTCAGAAGCACGGAGCGTGCTTTTTCTGCTTCAATCGGTAAGCAAAATACCGTTAAAACTTTGTTCCTATATCTAAGAGCAAATTCGCAAAGTGCAGCAATAACATTCTCTCCGGATTTGGCAAACTGACCGCCGCTTGACTCTTCGGTAGAATACCTTACAATAATCGCACTGTTTTCACAGCTACGATACAAAGCTTCGTATTCACCATCTGGCAGATTGCTTCTATCATCATAATCTACAAAACAATATCTTTTGCTCTTCACACGATTATTTGAATATAATGCAGAAAGCAAAGTTTTATAAATAGATTTTCTGTTATCACGATTGTCTGTTCTAACAAGATAATGAACAGGGTGTCCACTTGAGTTCTTAGCAGCCGGGACCTCATAGATTCGATTTATTTCTGCGGTAAGCGTATCTTCCATCAGTAGATTATTGGATTTTTTAATCAGTTCGTCTTTGTTTAAGCTTGTGTCAATCATAGATTCTCCATACTCTGAATAACTTCTATGACCAACAAGGCAATCAATTCCAAAGCGTTCAAGGATTTCATCATCACTGTTAACAAAGTCATTTCGACTTGCAGTTGAGAGCAAAGAATCCATAGAACGCAGCGTGATCTCCTCAATATGGATGTTATTTACCTTGATGCCAAGCAATCTAATATATTTGTTACAATCTTTTTCGATTGTGCTGGCATCATTTGAGATAGCACCCATAACGACGTGTCCGTTATTTGTATTTGAAACAAAGAAAAATCTTTGTTCTTTGATTTTATGATAGAATGAGTCGCTCTTTTCTTTATATTCTGCTGCTAACGTTCTGAAACTGTCACGCTCTCTGGAAGTAGGAAGGGAATCTTCATCAATAAGGGTTGTGTCAATCTTATAAAACAACATAACATATCCTCCATTTCTTTTTTACAAGCTTATATTACAAGATTTGATGTACCGTTTTTGGTGCGGTAGAGATTTTAGAAGTTTTTCAGGTATTCCTAATTTGTAATCTGATATAAATTTGTTTCTGAGCCAGTTTTCAGCAACTTCGATTCCAAATGTGCTTGCTTCGAAACGGCCGAGAGTAATTTCATCCATATTTGAACAACAGTTCCAAGGTAATATATAAAAGCAAGCTGCAGCAAGATAGGGTTCATTTTTATGCTCGATAATTTTTACTTTATAATTAAATGTTGTTTGGCACAAGCATCCTTTTGAGGGATCAGGCCTGAAGGAACCAGTATAAACATTCCCGTACATAAACCAATCAAGTGTAGGTAGTTTAATTTCATACATAATAAAAACACCCCATATCCTTTGATACTTTAAATATATCAAAAATTATGGGGCATTTTTGGTGCATTGTTATGAATGTGTTGTAAGTTATATCGTTTTTTTATTTTGCAATAAATGGTATATCATTATTTAATGCGTATTGTTCTGCGCAACTGCCTTTTGGAGCATAAATGGTTAGTTTTTCACAATTGCCAAAAACATCTTCGCCAAAACAAACCACACTATTAGGAATATTGACAGATATGAGATTTCTGCAACAGTCAAAAGCGTAGGTGTCAATTGCAATAACACCATCAGGAATATTGACGGAAGTTAAATTATCCATTCGACCACCATGACCACCAAATGCAAATCTACCGATTTCAATTGTACCGTTAGGAATATTAACGTTGCTTTCTTTTCCATAGTAATTATATAAAACATTTTTTATGATTGTAAATCCCTTTTCATTAGCAAGGTTTTTGCAGTGTGAGAAGGCACATTGCTCTATTTTTGTAACTTGCGAGGGAACATTAATGTTTTTAAGGTTATCGCAATATTCAAAGGCGCTTTCTCCAATGTGGATTAAGCTATCTGGCAAGTTGACTGTAATAAGATTTTTGCAACCTTTGAATGCAAATTCACCGATTTTTGTCACGCCGTCAGGAATGGTAACGGATAGAAGCTTTTCACAGTTTTCAAAAGCAAATCCACTAATTTTGCTGATTCCCTGTGGAATGGCGACTGTTTTATCATCACCGTTATATCTAAAAAGCAAATCTCCGGAAATTGAAAAATCATTTTTTGTCATACTCTAACTCCTAATAGTATTGTTTATTTGTACTTTCTTGTTGCCTTATTTATATTTTCTTTTATTCGGTTTCTTAAAGCTATCGGCTTGATTACTTCAACGTAGTTAATATATTGCATAGCCCAGTGTTCCATTGCGTTTGGACTAGCCTTTATAGATACACTCACATAATCTTTGTCAATTTCCTTGAAATGAACTTCATTACCAAACCAATCAACTATTTGATCAATTATGCCACGATGAGCTGTAAACTCAATATGCTCTAACTTATCTGTGTACATATAAGGCAGGGAAGATGCAATTTCTTTGTAGTTGATTCCGCTTTCGAATCCTTCGATTGAAGTTATTGGAGTAGATGGCAAATCTAGTATAGTCATATTGGTTATTCGGTCAACTCTGTAATAGGCCATGTTGTGCCAATGTTCGCTTTGCGACATAAGATAATAGCGTTGATTATGGAGGATTAATTGGTACGGACTGGCACGATGGGTTTTGGTTCGGTGCAACTTTTTATCAATACCATACTTGTTATAATCGAACTTGATTTGTTTACCGTGTTCTATTGCATCATCGATGAGTTCAATGTTATAGAACAACGCTTGGTTGTCCGTTTTACTCCAGTCGTTAACTGAGTAAATGTTTTTAACATGGGATCTAAAATATTTGTTTGATAACTTACAAAGTTTTTCGATTAAATACTTTGAATGATTGGCGGTTATGTATTTGCTTGCAAGCACACCGTCGATCAGCATACGCAGTTCACTGTCTTCAAACTCTCTTGACCCGAGATAACTACCGGCCTTGCGGGATTCTATTTCAATACCTGCTTCTTTAAGTAAAGAAATATTTCGGCTTATTGCTTTTCTTTCTATGGTGATACCATAGTTTTTCTCTAAATGATTTGAAATATCATCCTGAGTTAACGGATGATCATAGTCGCTATACACTTTGAAAATTTGATAAATTCTTATCAGAGCAAGTTTTTTTGGTTCTAAACAGTCCATAATTTTTCCACCTTTATTGATCAATTAAGAAATTGATATAACTTATAGCTTGTTCTATCGTTGAAATTTCTTGATTATTTTCATCTATTAAGGTTATACCTTCTTCATCAACAAATTTTCCGTCATAACCAATATAGAATTCTACACCATTAACACTACTAATATGCGCTAACGAGGATTCTTCATCTAGATATCCACGACCAAATTGATAATTAATTTTATCAGCAAATATTACTTTGAGTATATATGTATGCATTTCGGCATATTCAGCACTTAAACGTGCTCTGCTATATAGTATTGTTCGATTTTTTTGCTCTTTCGAAGTGCAAAGATAAAAACGATTTTCTCTCATGTAATCGAATAATTGTGGATATTTAATTAGATAATAAATAAACTCATTATCCTTATTTGAAAATTCGCTGATTTTTTTAGTTAATATTTCTTCCAATTCTTTTAGGTCACTTACGCTACCGTGAATATCATAAAACAGATGTTTAAAAACATTAAATGAGGATTCTTCACGCAACATACGACGCCAATTAAAGTATCCTTTTCCACCTTCAAAAAAGAAGGTTTGGCTAGAATTAGCCCATATGGAATAATCGCCATAAGTAAGCAATGCTTGTCTAAATAGAACTTCTGTTACATTTAGACCGTCATTATTATAGAGCAATTCCACATCCTTCCAAACAGAATCAAATTCTAATATGTCTATTGTTTTGACAGTAGATAAATCATTGATATTGGCTCCGGCTAACTTTAACGCAAATGCAATTTCCTGTTTGAAATATTTATTCTTTTCAGCATAAATAATAGATTTTTTCCAAGAATCGTTCTCTTTAAACAGGCAACATTTATAAATTTCTTCAGACAATTGCTTTTTATCAAAAAATGTGATTTTTTGCTCTAACCCTGAAGCAAAATATGATATTATGTCGCCGATTGCGGTAGAATTAAAATTATCAATACTAAGACATGCTGAAATATATCTATCTTCATGGTCAATTGCAGTATTGTCAACTAGGTTTTTAATTGTTCGATACCAATCTCCAAAAGATGTTGTATTCCATTTATCGGGTACAATAGTTCTTGAATATTTTGTTATCGCAAAAAGTAAAACTCTATCTGACCACTCAGGGAAACGAATTTTCTTGCAGAAGACATTTAGCAAATTTTTACATTCTTCTTCAGTAGTATTATACAAATATTCAAATAATCCTAATGTTGAATATAAATCTTCTAAGATACTTTCATCTTGTAGAAAAAATTGATAATTAGTGAAATTAAAAAATCCTTTATTTGCAATTAGCGAAATAATAGCATCTTTTGAATAGTTATCTTTATGAAGCATTATCCGATTAACAATAATCCAATGGATAAAATGCATAAACACACTATCACAAGTTTTTTGAGGATTTTCGCAGTTATCCCAAATCATGCTTATCCATTCATTATCTACCTTGTTTTTGAAACCGGTGAATTTCTCAGTATAATTTTGATCAATATAATTAAATAATTCCGATTTGAATGTTTCAAAGTCACTCAGCGGTTTGCCTCGTGAATTCATTTTGATATATAAATCGTTTGCCTTTCCCATATTTGTTATAGGTAAAGCCATAAATGTAATAGGACAATCATCTGACATAAGCATTTCTGAAATATTTTCGATTTTGTTGAAACGTTGGTGAATATCATCTAATACCGTCAAAAAAGAACTGACTGAAGGATCGTTCAACCAATTTCTTGAAAACCATGCAGCATCTTTTATAAACGACTGGATGTCCTCATATTCATCAATATTATCAAAAAATTCAAACAAATGCTGAGTTGCTTGTTCCAAAAAACGCTCTGTTGTTGTTCGCGTTTCGTATATAAATCTCTCTTTCAAAAACTTCAGTTGAGTGCTTCGCTTCTCTTTTGAAAATGAATACAGATGTATTAGAAAAAGTGTTGTTAACCTTTGTTGACCGTCAATTGGAACAAAACAGTCTTTCTCCGTTTTTCCATACACATAGTTTAAATTTATACTTATTTTATTTTTTGAAAGCACATATGCAAGTTCGTCTAAAAGCTTGTGTCTAGCAAATTCCACCTGTGGAGTATTTCTCCCTTGTACATAATCCCTTTGTATCTTGGGGATTTGTATTATTCCATATTCAGAATCATTGATTAGTCCCCAAAAAGTATGTTTCTTTCCTATAGACATATTTTTGCATCCTCCACTAGTGCTTTTTTCATGGCTGACAAATAGTCATCAGCATCCTGATTAGTCCATCTCATCATATCATCTGTTTTCTTCGAGTACATTTTTAGAAACACATTTTTTGTACATACCGGAACAAAGACTTCTCCCATATCTCTTTCGATGATTTTCTTTCTCTTAATAGGAAACAAAGCATTGTGATATGATCTATTTGTTTCGGAATCTAATAAAGCTAAATTACCTATACTGTTTTCATCGAAATCACCGCAAAGAGCGATCATATTTCGGTAAAACTCAAAAAATCCTTCATAATCTTTAAATTTTTCAATTAAAGTGTTTTTAATATAATTATCAATAGATTTTACGGCACTATCATAATTCAACTCTACAAATTGATTTCTGACACTGTATAAAAGTTCCTTCATTTTTTCGACTTCGCGTAATTGTTGTACCTCGTGGTCTGTTGCTCGTGCGTGTATGTGTTCAACATCCCAATTTATTTTTTTGTCCTTATAATTTTTGAAGGAAAACTTGATATCTGTTTTACTTTGTATCATTGTATAGATGTTAAAAAATAGAAGCGCATTTCTTATTTTTTTCGAGTCGCCGGTATTATTATAACTTAACTCTTCTAATTGCACACCTTTAAAAAGTTCCCTTATATCCTGTAGAACTAAATTTTTTATTTCAGATTGCTTTTTATCCTGCGTCTTTATTATTAATTCTTCAATGTATTTCTCACCCTTGGCGTGTGGTGTCACTAAAAATCCTACATAATGATAAATGTCAAGATCGGAATACCACGACTTCAATATATCATGAAGCTTAACGATATCCTTCCACAACTTAATATGATTCTCAAAATTTGCCACTAAATCATCGGCACTGCTTGACTTTTTTAAATAAGAGTTAATAACGAGAAAAGAGAATAGAGAATCAGTTTCATAAATCACATCGGTTATTGCGTTGGATGATTTCAACTGTTTTGCTTTTAATTTTAATAGATAATCAATACGAGTTTCAGATTCTTTGTAATCATTGGAGATAAAATACCAAAAATCATCATCCCTCAAGGATTGCTCTATATAGTCCCACTCAAAGGCTATTTTTTCTAATTGATTTTTTGCTCGCTCATATTCACCAATTTGTTCAGGCGTTTTTTCGAAAGGAATGTTGTCTGTATTCAGCAATAAGGCTTTGAATAATTCAGCATTTGTTAACGGGATTTTACCCATATTAATCTTAGTGAAAATTTCAACGGAGTTATTTTCTTTTTCAACTTGATACCATATAAACTGAATGCTTCTATTGATTTTTGAACGAATATCAAATTTTATATCTTTCTCTAATGGGCCATATGAACTGAACCAATTTTCAATAACTTCTTTTGCGTTTGTTAAATAATAATCATCAATCTTTCTTACATGTTCGTAATATATAGAATATGGGGTGAAATCTGGATCGCAACAATTTAAAATAAGCCAAATTGTAGTCAACCTTTGCTGCCCATCGATTAACTCCCAACAATTAGTTGGCTCAATAAATGAATTATCGGAAGGCGAAAAAATATTTATTAAATTATGAGAACTATTAATTGAATCTATTGGCTTAACAACAAGTGGTTGTAAACAATATTTTAGTCTTTTGTTGTTATCATCAAAATCATAAATATCTTGTAATAAATCTGTAATTTGTTTTTCTTCCCATCGGTATCCTCTCTGATAATCCTTTATAAAAAAATTATACTCATATATATCGTCGTTGGATTTATTGACGGCTTTTGGATCTGGTAAAACTGTTTTTAAAGAAATTACTGACATTATCATTACTCCTCTAAGATTTTAGTATAATTATATCATCTCTACAATTATTTTGCAATAAGTAATGCACCAAATTTGGTGCGGTTTCGTGTTCGAAATCAATATAGTTAGATTTTCTGCATATAATACTATTGACAGATATCTGTCGGCTGTTATGGTATTGACATTTTACAAATGTGTGGTATTATAATGGTGCAAAAGGATACCTAGTATCCGAAATGCATTGGCTTGGGCGCAAGCTCTGGGGCCATCGCAGGCGGGGAGCATATTCCTCGCCACTTTTTTATTTAAGATGTTCAAAATGAAGGAATTAAGTGTTTTTATTGATGAATCGGGTGATTTCGGTCAAACTGTAAACCAATCGCCTTTTTATATAGTTACTTTGGTTTTTCACGATCAAAATGATGATATTACTGAAAATATTACTCGATTAAAGCAATGGCTGTTAGATGACAGTATCAATGACCAATATATACATACCCATCCTATTATTCGCAAAGAAGATCCGTATCATAATTTGTCAATTGACGAGCGTAGAAAAATTTTAAATAAGATGCTGCGCTTCACAATGAGATGTCCTATTAAATACTTCAACATTATTGTTAACAAGCGTGAATGTAAGGTCAAGCACTCTCTATCGACTAATATTGCAAAGCAGTTGTCTCGTTTTATTGACGAAAATTCGGAATTCTTTTATGGATTTGAACGCATTGCCGTTTATTATGATAACGAACAAAGCGAACTGAGTTGTATTTTGAATGCTATCTTAAATTCTAAGTTATCTTTAGTTGAATTCAAAAATGCTTCACCGAAAGCCTATCACTTGTTACAGGTTGCAGATTTCATTTGTTCGATATAGTTATTAAAGCAAAAGCGAGAAAACAATTTATTGACGAAATCCGAAACTGCTTTCTTCTATAAGCTACAAGAATTACAAAAGAACTATATTAAATCTGTAGAAAAGAAAAAGTTTGTTAAATAGCATTAACTCTACCGCATTTCTTCGATGTGGTAGACTTTTCAAATGTTCACAAAATGTTTACAAACTGCAAAAAGTGGCTTTTTTCGTCCTATAACAACCTATAACATTTAATAAACACAAATAATCGCGTTTTTCGTAATTTGACAATTGAATAAACATATGCTAAAATAACAATGGTTTATTTAAAAGGGTGAAACGAAATGAAACGTTTCTTTGTCAGCTAGTAACTGGCAACGGATTTTCCGAGTGAAAATCTGCCATAAGCAGGAGTGTATTAAAAAGATAACGAAAATAGCAATGTACCGAAAGGGTTAATTGTGCTTGTTTGTTATGCTAAACTATACTCCTGTGTATAGGAAAAGGCAAAAGTACAGCAAGTTAGCACTTACCTTTCGGGGTAGGTGCTTTTTTGTTATCTTTTTGCCTTCTTTTTATGTTTTGTCTTCGGTAAGTGACGGAGCAAAAAAGAACCATAAAAGGAGGATTCAAAAGGCAGAGCCATTCATTTGCAAATTGTGATAGGAAGTTAGTTGCACCAATGCATTTTGGAGCCTTGGTGCCGAGTGCTACAGTCTGAGTTCTGCGACGGGCGGTGAATCACTAGCAGAGAAACCTTTGAAGTCGGGATAGACTTCATCAGCCGATGCTCTAAGGCTGATTATCCGCATGACTGAAGAATTGGAAACACGGAATTAAAGAGCTATCACTGTTTCGGCAGCGGACAGGGTGATATATGGAAGATAGGCGAAACAAATTTAATCGACCTATCACGTTGCTCGGTTTTATGATTTCCGCAAAAATCAGAACCCACTTTCACGCAGTGGTTTGAAGAAGGTAAGTAGGAAAAGCCGTGATATGCAAAACCCTTCACAAAGGTGATGTGAATTAAAATGTGCGGATAGCAGAGCCGTTACGAAACGAGGATTGTTCGACTGCGACCTGCCTTCACTTATGGCAGTTTATTAACAAAAATAAGTGCATAACAAAGGCCGAGATTCCAGCTTATGTTATTGACGAAAATTTATGGAATCCACGACGTTTGAGAGTTTCGTCGGTAAATAAAACTGCTCAAGCGGTGGTGCTACCGTCCGTTAAGGGAATTCTCCGTCTCTTATGGGAATTGCATACGAAGTTTCCGGGATTTAATCGTAGTTAAAAAACTAAATGAAAATCCCCGCCGAACGAGTTGTTTAGTCTCGGCAGGCTGAAATGCCTTGCACTCGGCGTAGCGACAGTAAACAATACAAGGTTGTTTACACTCTTGAATTTCAAGAGAACACGCACGGAAAATCTATTAATCTTGCGTTAAAGTGAAAATAGATTAAGCCAAGTACTAACCTTATTTTACAGCAGAATAACAGAACAGAATTTTCTTTTCGATATGATTTATGACTATCTCTTCGAGAGTATATGATTTACTTTTCGAGAGCAAGTTGCACCTGCGATTAGTATAAACTTGGACAAGATTAAAGCTTTTCGGCTCTCTGCAAGTTGTCATTCGTGTAATGAATGACAAGCTGCAGGAAGCCGAAGAAGATAACGATAAAACATAAGAAGCAGGTGCTATGACTATCATTTCTATGATGATAAATGACTGTCCTTTTGAAATGATTTATGACTCTCTTTTTGGGAGCCGAGCCGTTTCTATTGGACTTTAGTCAGATAGAAACGGCTCGGAGACGCAGTCGGAGAGCCGAGATTAGCAGGGCATAATACCCCGCGTCAAAAAAGAATCAGTAAGAAATGAAGGCTCGTACACACCTTTGACAGTGGGTGTATTATGCCCTGCGTACTTTCCTTTTAAGAGCCATATGGGTTAATTATAGATTAATCTTAGATTACTTTTAAAAATGAATTTATTTGTAATTATGATGTTATTAAATATGGCTCTTGTATGATTGATGATTTACTTTTTGATATGCTTGATGATAATAGTTTTGAAATGATATTTTGAAATTACTTTCATTTCCCGTAAAAAAGGATTGTGCTGACCGTCCGTTTGAGATTACTTACTTTTCGATATCAGGTCAGCACAATCTATAAAAGCAATTTTTGATGCTCCACGGTTTGAGATGATGTATGACTTTCATTTTCAAATGAGCAGAAAAATTTTCGTACACAAAATTATTTTCGTCAGGAGAACCCCGAATATTTTATTGACGAAAATACTGCATTTTTTACTATTTTCGTACACAGTTTTTTACGCAAGGCTTGGTCCCTATCCTTGTGTTGAAATATATTTTTGAAGAAAGGAGACGGTTTGCTATGTCAGATTCTAATAATATTACAGTGCTAAATCCGGGTTTGTATAAAAACCTACTTGCTCAAGTTGAGTCTATCTATAGGCACAGCAATGAATTAAGTTATAAAACAAGGGCTCGGTACTTTGAAGCAACAAAAAGGTTCTGTAAGTTCTTAGCCGATAATTTTCGGCTACAAAACTTTAAAAACGTTGAAGACCGACACTTTAAAGCCTATGTGGAGCATCTAAAAGAAAACAACTCTGCTGCAACTATTCAATCCGATCTATCCGGCATTCGTTATTTCCATAGAAAATCCGGTAGTAAAAACAGGCTATCCCCTAATAGCAAGTTGGCACTACCCAAACGAGCAACAGGCGTAAAAGACCATTCGCTTTTAGATAAAGAAATTTCGGATATTCGGCAGTGGGCTATCGAAAAAGGTCGGCAGGATGCGGTCATTTGCATAGACTTTGCCAGTAAATTTGGTCTACGGCTTGAAGAAATCTGCACGCTGAGAGTTGAATACCTTATGTCTGCATTAAAGACAGGTCAGCTCGTCATAAAAGGCAAAGGCGGTCAGACAAGGGCTATTGATTTAAGCGCAAAGCAACGCGGTATTATTACTGGTTATTTGAACTATGCAAGGTGTTCAGGTAGATACCCACGAGATTATTTAATCTCAGGTAGCGAAAAGGGCGGCGTTCAACGAGAAAAACGCTCGTTGCAGAATTGGATGAGTTATAACAGAAAATACTTTATGGTAGAAAATCGCGAGGATTTGAGTGAAGACGGTAAAAAGAAAAGAACTGAGACAATCTCTTGGCACAGTCTAAGACACACCTATGCACAAAGAACCTATGCTGAAGCATTAAAAGAGCGCCCAAAGAAAGCTCGGAAGATTGTAAGCGAAAACTTGGGCCACCACAGAACCGAAGTAACAAGAATTTACTTGGCTGATAAGCCGAAGAAATGATTTATTAATTAAAATTATGAAGGAATGTATTAAATTGATGATAATATCCTGCTGACGAAAATCTGTCAGGATTGATATATGGGGACAAACAAAGGAAGTAAAGGTCGGGCAATTCAAATGCCCGAAGCAAATGGCGGTGGCAACCTGCCACCGTCTGTAAGGAGAATTTATATGTTATATGTTTCAAGGCCAGCCTCCAGCGGAAATGGAGGTAAATAAAATAAGGAGGTCGCCAATGGTAGAAAAAATTGCAATGACTATTGAAGAAGCTGCTGAATATACCGGTATCGGAAGAAATACATTGCGTTTATTAGTGAGCGAACGCAAAATACCCGTGCTGCTCATAGGCCGTAAACACATTATTAGAACCGATGCGTTAACAGAGTTTTTAAAGATAAATCAAGGCGTGGATCTACTCGATATAGATAGTGTAAAATCAGTAAGCTGACAGGTAAAAAACACATAGGAACTGTTGCAATTTTGCTCAAAAAATGGTATAATATAAATACACATTGCAACAGTTCCGTTTGCCAACAGAAAGGAGTTTTATTATGGCAAAAGGATCTGTCAGAAAAAAAGGTAAAAAGTGGTACTACCGCTTTTATGTAGAAGATGAAAGCGGCAGACAGGTACAGCGAGAGTTCGCA
>JAZQFX010000028.1:0-9031 GCA_045539695.1 Acutalibacteraceae bacterium | reverse complement strand
CCATATAATGTAATCGCACCGTGTGGTGGTGCATTGTTATAATACCCACTATAAAACGACGGGTTATACCCTGAACCGTCAACCGCATACGCCACTACACGCAACTCTTCTTTCGGCAATATTGACCAATCTATAGTCTTTGAAAAACCGTGGTTTCCGTTGCCATATCCGGCAGATGCTAAATCACTACGTGGTTGGCTTGCAGTCACTGGGTAAAACGCCACTTGTGTATTATCAGATTTATAAATATAAATATGCACGTCTATGGCACTATTGGGCGCATCCGGTTTCCACACCCAACCGCCAATACCTCTTTGGTCTACATATTCAACATTTCCCGCGGGGTTTCTTACCGTATAGCTTTTAGGCGAGTTGTTAAGTTGCGGATTTATACTGTTTACACCTATTGCATACGCTCTTACGATATATTTACCCGGTTTGTAGGTTTTCCAATTAATATTATACTGAAAAGCATGATAACCGTTGCCGTAGCCCGCGATCTCCAAATCCGGTCTATAACCGTTTGCGGTCACAGGAATAATATGTTCCTCGCCCGTTGAGTCATTGATAATATATATGTGAACCGTGAGCGCTGTATTAGGTATATTACTTTGATACGCCCAACCGCCTATAAGCGTGGTGCTTACGGCGTCTAAATTTCCTACCGGAGTTGGATTTGGATTCTCTAACAATTCAAACTGCCACTGCTGATTGGTAGCACCTGTATATGTGGAAAGAAATATATTTCCCACCGAGGTTGAGGTTGTGCCGCTTGCACTACCATTAGACGTTCCGTACGCGGTGTAAACAAAATTGTTGTTTTGTTTCATTGCTATACGGTATTTACCGGAGCTTACCTGTATAATTTGCACTTGTTGTGACGGCGGTTCGTCGGGCTCATTAAGCTTTATATTTGAACCAGCAACCAAATTTCCGCCCTGGTCGTATACATCAGCAACGCGATTAGTTCCGTTAGAGCTGCACATTGAATAAAGCAAATAAGAGTCTGTGCTTGACGAATAAACAACCTTCCACTTTTGCTCGGTGCTGCCGTCACCCGTCCATTGATAAATATTTGTGCCGTCTACGTCTATACCATAATCAACGTTCATATACTTACTACTTGCAACATTTTTTATGCGGTAAATACCGCCGCTTATTATTGCCGTGTTTTGTGACAGTGGCATAGCCGCGTTTCCATTTGATGTTTCATCTTCTATAATTTCGACGCTGCTTTCACCCACGCCTACTGTTATTTCATCAGTGATGGGAGTTGTTTGTGCGTCGTTTGCGGGTTGTGTGACTTCGGTTAATATATCTGCCGATACATTAATCGACAACGTTAGCAGTAATGCAACACAAAGCAATACCGATATAATTTTCTTTTTCATAAGTGTTTTGCTCCTCTTTGATTTTTAAATAATGTTCTTTGATTTCCGTCAAACAGTACATCGGTATCGCCGTCCTTTCTTGTGGTATAATATTGCCTTTTATACCTTTCTATTAACACAATATCACAAAATCATAAATTTGTCAACAATGTTTTGCGTTGCAAAGTATTGACAAAACAAAATAGTTATGTTAATTTTAAAGTGACAAATACAAAAGGGGTGAGTCCGATGGGTATTGCAGAAGGTCTTAAGCGTGGAACAATAGAGTTGGCTCTTTTGTCGCTCTTAAGCAAAAAAGACATGTACGGCTATGAAATCTGCCAACAATTAAAGGAACTAAGTCGCGGTATGTACGTTGTAACCGAGGGCTCGCTCTACCCCGTGCTTTACCGTTTGATTGAAAGAGGTTGTATTACCGACCGCAGCGAATTGGTTGGTAAGCGCCGCACACGCGTTTACTATCACATAGAGCAGGCAGGCGTAGACTACCTAAACGAAATTAAGCAAGAATATTTTTCTATGCATAACGGTATTTTACTAGTGTTGGGCGAAAACGAGGAGGGCAAATAAAATGAAAAAACAACTAAAATCATATTTTAAAGAAATAAAGAAAAATTTGCCCTGTTATAATAAAACTATGAAAAAAATGCTTGGCGATTTAAAGGAGGCAGTGGATGCCTTTGTTCAAGAAAACAGTATCACTGACTTTACCCAAATTGAACAGCATTTTGGTACAGCAGAAGATATTGCAAAGGAATTTACCGTAGGCGTTGACAGTGCATATATAAAATCATATAAGTTTAAAAAGCGCGTTACGGCAATAGTTTTATCTGTTCTTGCGGCGATATTGGTTATAGTTACGTCTCTTGCAATATATATAGTCATAAGCAGTGAAATAAATACGGTATCAACCGAAGACACTACAATTACATATGAATATGAGGAAAATTAAGATGAAAAAATTATTATCTATAATCTTAACGGCAATTATTTTTATTTCGCTTTTTAACTTTAATACCTCTGCTACAACTTATAATGCCACATTAAAAAACGAAGTTATAATAAGCGAAACTACCGAATATTTTGAAGACGGAAGTTCGATAACTACCACCATAACCCAAATTGTAAGTCAAAACCAAACACGCGCAACGAAAACGGTTAGCGGCTCAAAAACCAAAACAGCCAAAAATAGCAGTGGCAGTGTTTTGTACAAATTTAAAGTAACAGGTACATTTAACGTAAATATTGGTGTAAGTGCTACTTGCACAGCTGTTAGTTGCAGCGCAAGCGACTTGGCAAGCGGTTGGAGTCTTGATTCATCAAGCACAAGCAAATCGGGAAACACAGCAAACGCAACAGGAATTTTTAAATACAAAGTTTTAGGTATAACCACAAGAACACAAGAAACAAAGGCAAGCCTCTCCTGCGATGCAAACGGTACGCTTTCATAATATAAGTACCCCTTTTAACCCCAAACGGTCACAACAGGCTAACTCGTAACGAGTTAGCCTGTTGTTTTAGTTTTTGTTATTAAACAAATGATAATAATATGCCGGTAGTGCGCTCCAACCGTGGCAAAGTGAGCCTGCGTTAGAAAAGTCTGCGTCACCCTTTATTGTTTCCCAAAAAGATGTGGCGCCCTGCTCTAACATATACCCATACTGCTCGCGGATTTCGTTTAAGATAAAGTCTTTATTGTTAGGGTCTGCCGCAAGTAATGCATCATACTTATAAACAAGCATTGAAAGCGAGGTTTCAATTAAGTTTTTATCGCTCTTTATAGCCTCAACTGTACGCTCATCACCAAGACCTATAAGCAGCGCAAACGAATTGCCAAGCTGTGATTTAAAGCTGCGGTCATCGGTGCGAAGCACAAAATTGCCGTCACTCTCGTCAAAAAACTCATTGCTTATAGCCGATTTTATACCTTCAAAATCGCAATCAAACTCTACCCCTGCTATTTTGCACATTTCGGTAAACATTTTGCCCGAATATACAAACGCGCAGTTAATAAGCAGATGATAGTATTCGTTGTATACATACCTTGTTTGTGTAGGTATTGCATCAGCGCTACCATCAGTCCACTCGTAAAAATTCCAATAAGGCGCTTCAAACGATTTTATAAGTCCGTTGTCTTCTACCCTATCCTTGAAATTTTGCATTATTTTAAGCATTGTAGGCATTGTAGCGTCAAGAATTGACCTGTCGCCCGTATGCTCAATATACTCATAAACCTCAACGGGATACATAACCGAGAAAAACGGAATTGCGGGGGTGTCTTTTGACGGATATGTAAGCTCGAGCATACCGTCAGCACGCGTGCCCTTTGCAATAAGTTCAAGATTTGCACGCTGAAATTCGGTTTCAGCAAAGGTGTAATAGCCGCAAAGCATTTGATTGCGTGAATCAAGCACATAAAGCGCCTGCTCACGCCAAGGGGTGTCCTCATAGTGCATATTCATACAAAGACGAAGTGTTCGAACACAGGTGTCATAAATTTTTTGGTCAAGCTCACTATCAAGCTTTATTGGTGTTTCGGTAAGCGGGTAAATATATGGCATTATGCCAATTGATACAATCTCGACACCCTCGGGTAAAATTGCCTGCAGGTATCTGCCCGAAATTCTTGTAAAGTGGTTAAGAAATTCGTGCGTACCCTCTGTTAATTCAAAGTTAAGTGAAAAATCTCTGCCGCCTACAAGGTAACGTACACCGCCGTCAACAATATGCTGACCGTATGTAATTGTTGCAGTGCATGATTTTTCAGCCTTAAGCTTAACGTACAAATAGCCCGCCGTTTCACGACCTACGTCGTACAAACTCTTTTCTTTATCTATAAGTTTGCCCTCGGCAAACGGTAATTGTTTGGTTTTCTTTACAGGACGTGGCATAAGGTTATATGATTTTTGAACCTCAATACAAGATATATCACAAGCGTAGCTACCAACACGCATATCACAAGCATAACCGATTTGCCCCGTTATTTTACGGGTAACATTTTGAATATAGCGGTTATCATAGCCGCCAAGCGTACCCTTGTGGCTATAGGTTGCTGTTTTGCCATCAACATCTAATGAAAAGATAACCCCTGCACCGTCGGCAATATGTATATGAGAATTAATACCCTCGTATCGAACGGTAAGCGTAAAGGTATTTTCACCCTCTTTGCACAAATCAGTTATATCAAGCTCGTCATAATATTTATGCTCGGGGTAGCCCGCAAACTGACCGAAGCCTGCCAAAGCGCCGTTTACATACAAAACATAATCTATCTCAGCGCAAACGGTAAAGGTTGCCTTTTTGCCATCAAAAACAAACCTTTCCTCAAAAACTGCATATTCGTTATCTTGCGGATTGTCGTTTGTCCATATCCACTTAGCATCTTTATTAAACACGATTATTCTCCTTATCTACCAAAGTAGTTTTCTGCTGTAATGCCCTCGATATGCCGAGCATCGTTTACAAGTTCAAATCTTGGTGATACAAGCTCGCCTGTCTTTCCGCTAAAAGATACTTCTGTTATGGCTGTAAAATTTGGGCGTATTGTTTTGCAAACAAAAGGAAACGGCAGATTAAATATATGCGAAAACACAACGCTCGACGAACCGCCGTGACTTACCAGCATTATGGTATCATTATTTTCTTTTGTAACGCGATAATAACTGCCTTCGCGCTCAAGTCCTAATGTTTTCAGCCAACCGTCAAAACCTTCTACAACCTTGTTATAGCTTTTTAAAACTGTGCGGTCCTTATATTCAGGGTCGCTACGCCAATCGCAAGTTATCATATCCTTGCCGTTTTGTACCCATGCATCAACATTGTCCCACGGATGCATAAAATCATCGGTGCCCGGTACGCCCCAATGAATTTCACGCATAAAGTCAAGCTTGGTTATTTGGAGATTATGTCGTGCGGCTATATGCTCGGCGGTTTCGAACGCTCTGCCGCACGAGGAAGAGAAAATTTTGTCTATTTTTTCGTTTTTCAAGCGCTCTGCCGCCGCTTCGGCCTGTGGATGACCAAACTCGGTAAGGCAATCGTCTTTGTAATTTGGGTGTCCGTGGCGAACAAATATAATTTTCATTTGATTGTTCCTTTGCTAAAACTCTTTATTTCCTGCTTTTTCATACCAGTTAAAGTGTGTTTCTTTGCCATTAAGCAACCATTTTTCAGGGGTGACGGTTTCCATCCAATCAAGCGGTATAAGCGTATCGTCTTGAATAGAATTTATGCGATAGGCTTCTTTTAATTCTTGCTTTTCGCTTTCGCTCATAACATTTGGTTTGGGCGATACAAAAAGCGGTGTGCCGCTATTTGCCACTGCGCGAAGCCACTCACGGTTCATATTCCAATCTATCTCACCCATAATGCCGACACAATCGGCATCTGCCAAGAAAAATGCCTCGTGGTGCAGCATTCTGAAAGCAAGCGCGTTAACGCCGTATTTACGCACACGCTCCCACTCGCGCCCGCTGGTATCGTCGCCCGTGCGGTTAAGGTGCACAAGCCCTGCCGCCAAATGACCTATAACATTACAGCCAAGTATTATTGCTTTGCCGTTTGAAGCCTCATAAATTACGCGGTAAAAATCAAGTATAATTTCGGCGGTTGTCTTATTGCGATTATAAAAGCTCCAGCCGTCTTTTGCAAATTCGCGAGGACGTTCAAATCCCCAAAAGCCCAACATATCATAGGTAGAAAAATCGTGCTTTATAAGGGTGTAGCCCCAGTCGCATATCATTGTTATAAGATTTTGCACATACTTTAGTGTGTTGGGGTGTGACGCATCAAGATATAAATTGTTACAACGCGAACGCATTTCGCTGCTTTGGTCGGTGACTTCAAATTTTTGGTCAGAAAGCGGCCTAATCCATATACCGGGTCTAGCACCCATATCTTTCATTTTACGAGAGAGCGCTTTCATATCATAAAACTTGCCCTCGCGCAAAACATTCCACGGCGCATCACACGGATTCTTTTGCCAACCGTCATCAAGCACAATATACGGGCGGTTTTGAAGTTCGCCGCACGCCTCCATCAAAAGCTTGGTGTCGGTTAAAATTTCCTCGTGTGAGGTTTTGCCGTAGGCATAATACCAGTTATTAGTGCCGTAAACCTTATGGTCAACGGTAAGCGGATTATCACAAAGCGTTTTATAATACGCTTTTAAAGCGTCAAACGCCGAAATATCGCGGTAATTGCCAAACACTACGTCGCAAACTGCAAGTTTGCGGTTTTGCAAAATAACACCTCTGCCGCCGCAACGAACATCTAACCAAAGGGTAAGACCTGCGGTATCATATTGCCACATACACATAGCATTTGGCTGTGTTTTAACGCCAAAGCATTCTGTATAACGACCTGTAAAATCTCGGTTTTGGTCACTGCCGTTTGACACTGCGCATACCCAAGGCATCATACGGTCGGGCGCAATGCCGCGCCACTCGAGGTCACAGTACCCACGCTCCCAAACATCACCGTAAATCTTTACCTGCTCGTTTCGTTTTTCACCTTCAGTGAAATTCCAACGAAGACTTATATATTTAACGGGTGTTTGATTTGCTGTAAGGTCAATATGCAACAGCTCGTTTTTCAAAGATGCATCTACTGTGATGTCATCTTTCTTTATATTATTAGAAAACGAAAACATGTCTTTGCCGTTTTCGGTGTAAATGCTGATATAATCGGGTGTGCGTATTTGCATATTAACCGTTCCTTTCAAATAGGAATAATTCGCTTTAATTATACCTTGTAAATATTTTTATTGCAATAGTCGGTTTTAATTTTCCGACCAATATCGCCGTTTTTATTGACAAATCACCATTTGTTATGGTAATTTAAAAATGCAACAAGTATAAGACTATTTTTTAGGAGCACCACTATGAAACCATACATTATCGGTATTGCAGGCGGTAGCGGTTCGGGCAAATCAACCTTTGCCGCAAGAATAAAAGAAGCTTTTCCAACCCAAGTGTCACTTGTTAGCTGTGACAATTATTATCTTCCCCACGACGATTTACCGCTTGAAGAGCGCGCTCACCTAAACTATGACGCGCCCGAGGCACTTGAATTTGACCTTATGGTTAAACATCTCGAGCAGCTAAAGAACGGACAAGTCGCCCTTTGCCCTGTGTATGATTTTACCCAACACACACGTAGTGATAAGGTTACCGAAATAAAACCAAGACCAATTATTTTAATTGACGGTATTCTCATTTTTCACGACGAGTCACTCCGAAACTGCATGGACCTTAAAATATATGTAGAAACCGACGCCGACGAGCGAATTTTGCGCCGTGCGCGTCGCGATATGCAGGAGCGCGGACGCGACCTTGACAGTGTTATCGACCAATATCTATCCACAGTAAAGCCGATGCATAACACTTATGTAAAACCCACTAAGGTTTTTGCCGATATTATTTTAAACGGTGGCAAAAACGAGCAGGCGTTTGCGCTTGTAAAAGCTCAAATTGAGCAACTTCTTAACAACAAATAATATTTTCATATAACAAAAACTCAGTCTCCCATAAAGGAAACTGAGTTTTTTATTATTTCAAAACCTTTTTGCACCAGGTACGCTTTTGGCACTTGGGGCATTTTAAATATCGGGTTGTTCCCATATGCATTGCATTTAGCGCCTCTGAATAGGTTGGCACGATTTCGCATCCGCATTTTTTACACTTATAAACACCTACGCTTATTTCAAGCTTCAACGCATAAAAACATGGAATTAAAAATACTATGCAAAGTCCTAAAAGCGCAACAAGCTGCCAAACACCCTCAGGTATTACAAATGCAGAAATAAAGCAACCCGCCAAAAGCACTATTATGCTTACTGTCATAATAACCCACATCGATGTCCAAATAACTTTATTCTTTCGCTCTATTTCTTTTGAGATATCAAGCAAAAGCTGTTCGTTTTTTTGATTGCTGTTTTCCATACTTATTTTCTCCCCACTTAATAATTCGTTAACGTTAATTTCAAGAATATCACACAACTGCAGCATTATTGAGGTGTCGGGCATAGCGATACCTCTTTCCCATTTGGATATTGCTTTGTCGGTGATATTTAACCTATCTGCCAGTTGTAGCTGTGTTAACTTTACCGCCTTTCTGCGCTCGGCAATAAAGCGACCTATTTTTATTTGGTTCATAAAACGCCTCCTCTAACTTAAAGTATAAGCCGTTTTGCGTAAAATTTACACCTACTGTTGGTTTAGTGGGAAGAAACAAACCGCAAGTAGAGTGTAAAAACAGTATAAATCCACTAACTACAAGGGTTATTATATCATATAATTTTAAATTGTTCCATATTTATAGAGATAAAATACAGTTAAATTTTCACGCAAGAAAAGCAAAAAAGTAAAATCCCCATTCTTACGAATGAGGATTTTTTGGCAAGTTACACCGTTTTATACGATTCCCATTGCCATTTCTACCAACAACGCAACGACAACGACCCACGCCGAGATGATAAAACCGTGGATCATCGGACGGATACCGGCTTTCTTCATGCTTGAGAAGGATGTGTTCAAACCGATGGCTGCCAATGCACATACCATAAGGAATTTGCTTGCACTCTTGGTGCCGGATACAACAGCGGCAGGAATTGGGAACACGCTTGCTACAATAGACATTGC
>JAZQFX010000027.1:0-155726 GCA_045539695.1 Acutalibacteraceae bacterium | reverse complement strand
CGAACTTTGCATCTATGGCACTTACAGTGCTGACGGCGCAGATCGCTACGATGCGATGGAAACCAAACCTGTTGCCGGCGATACAGTTAAGGTTTATGGTATTCTCGGTCAGTACAACGGCACAGCTCAGATGAAAAATGGCTGGATTGTTGAGCATACCCCTGCTACAACACCAGATGATGGCGGTGACGAAGGTGACGATACACCTGACACTCCTGTAGAGCTTCCAACTCCTGACGACACAAACACTCTTACAATTACAGAAGCTACCGAACTCGGTGCTGCACAGGAAACCGGTGCTTACACAGCCGATAAATACTATGTAACAGGTCAGGTTGTTTCTGTTTCTAATACACAATACGGCAATATATACATTGCTGACGAAGACGGCAACGAAATCCTTGTTTACGGTACATACAGCGCTGACGGTGAGCTCCGTTACGACGCTATGGAAACAAAACCTGATGAAGGCGACACAGTTACTGTATATGGTGTTGTTGGTAACTACAACGGTACACCACAGCTTAAGAATGCTTGGATTATTGAATTCACCGAGGGTGAGCTTGACGTTGAAACACCAACTGAACCCGAGGCTGACAGCGTTCTTTCAATCACAGAAGCTCTTGAGCTTGGTTTAACCAAGAGACATAATGAATATACTGCCGACAAGTACTATATAACAGGTAAAGTTGTTGAGTACTCCAACAACTACGAAATGTACGGAAATATGTTCATTGAAGATGCAGAAGGCAACAGAATCCTTGTTTATGGTATGTATAGTGAAGATGGCGAAATCCGTTATGATGAGCTTGAAGATAAGCCCGAAATCGGCGACACAATCACTGTTTACGGCGTTATCGGTCAGTACAACGGTACTGCTCAAATGAAGAACGGTTGGCTTAAGGCTGCTCCTGCAACTGATGACGGCGAAAATGATACAACCGGTGGCACAACTGGTGACAACACCACAGGCGGTACAACCGGTGACACAACAACCGATACCAACACAGGTTCAGGTACAACAACCGACACAACAAGCCCTGTAACAGGCGATACTGTTGGTTCATGCGTAGCAATGGCTATTGCAGCTGCTGCTGTTGTTCTCTACACAAGCAAAAAGCGCTAATTAAAGCAAACAAAAAAAGAGTCCTTCGGGACTCTTTTTTTTGTTAACGAATTGCCATAAAAAAGGCTTCTCTTTGAAGAGAAGCCTAATCCACCAACTTATTAAACACATCCATATCGGTTACGTTAAGACTTAGTGGCATAATTGATATATAACCCGATATTGTAGCGTCAGTATCAAGGGTAAGATCGTCGCTCGGCACGTAAACGCACTTACCGTCGGCACGGTACATATCCCCTTCTACGTTTACAAATCCGTCAGAGTAATACATACCGCCCTGACGGGTTATTTTTATACTCTTTGGATTAGCGGGAATATTTATGTTATAAGCATTGTGAACATCAAGTAACTTGTGTTCATTAATATAATCAAAAACCATATCTAAATGCGCGGTTGCATTTTGGTAATTCTCGGGCGTGGTTGAAAGCGCAATGGCAGGAATGCCCTGCAACACAGCCTCGCGCACGGCAGACACCGTACCTGAATATAGTATGTCGCTACCCATATTAAGTCCGCGATTAACACCCGATATAACAAGGTCAAATCGCTCCTCAAGTCCAAGTATTACGTAGCGCATACAATCAGCGGGGGTCGAGTCAATAACATAGGTTACCACGTCTTCATCCAAAAGCTGTTTTTTAACACAAAACGGTTTGTGAAGTTCTATTCCGTGGCTTTTAGCACTTTGCTCAACTGCAGGTACCGCCACTGTAACCTCACCTAACTTTTTGCAATAACGCACAAGCGGTAACAACTGCTCTGCAGATATGCTATCGTCGTTTGTAATTAAAATTCTCATAGCCAACCCTCGTGTGTTTCCTTATATTCTTTTACATGAGCGTCAGCGTCGCGAAGTAATTGCTCAGCCTCGCTCCAGCTATAAACAGTAGCGCCGCTTGCCATAGCGTGACCGCCGCCGTTATATTTTTCGGCAACAGGATTAATGGCTACAAAGCGTGAACGCAAGCGCACTCGAATAGAGCCCTCGGAATCATTGTTTTCAATAAATACCATCCACGCAATAGCACCGCGAATAGAATCAAGCGTGCCCACACAGGCACTTGCCTGTTCGATGGTAAGACCAAATTCGTCCTGCATTGCCTTGTCTACATAGATATACGCCACGCCATTTTCGGTAATCTGCATACGGCGGTAAATCTCTGCCTTGAATTTAAGATAGCCAAACGCTTCAAGATAAAGGTGTGCATAAAGCTTTTCGGTATCTACTCCGCAGTCAAGCATTATAGCCGCGTTTCGCAGTGTTTCACCATTTACACCCTCATACTTAAATCGACCCGAATCGGTAACCATACCTGTATAAATGTAGGTAGCTGCCTCTTTGTCTATTTTAAGCTCATCGCGAAAGGTTGCATAAAAATCAGCAATCATTTCGCAAGCGGAAGAACGGTTTTCTTCTACCCACATTATATCACCGTAATTTTCAAGCGGAATGTGATGGTCTATTTTTATAAGCTCTTTACAGAGTGTATATTTTTTGTTAGAAATACGCGCCTCGCTTGCGGTATCTATTACAATTGCCAAAGCATCGGTATATTCTTGGTCTTCTACAGGCTCGTCCTCAGGGCCTAAAAACTCAAGGTATTCAGCCTTATCATCATCAATAAGGTAAATTTGCTTTTTGGGGAATGTGAGCTGTAATATGCGTTTTAAACCCTTTGTAGCGCCAACGCAGTCGCCATCGTTACGAATGTGACGAAATAAAAATATCTTGTCATATTCTTTTATTTTTTGGAGTATTTGTTGTTTAATTGCTTTGTTCATTATATTCTCCTTGAATAGTGTCTAAATCATTTAGCATAGACATAGCGGTCTCTCGGTTGGGTACACAAGCGCCACTCGCCTTTTGGTGACCGCCACCGCCGTATTTAACGGCAACGGGGTTTATATTAAAGCGGTTAGACCTTAACTCGCAAAGCACACCCTCATCGCTTTCGGTAAAGTTAACCCAAATGTAAACACCCTTAATGTCAGCCATAGTGGCAACCATACCTCGCGAGATAGAAAATTCGCTACTACCAAGTTCTTTCATTTCTTCGCGTGTGGTGTAGATGTATGCTACATTGTTTTTGGTGAACTTAATTTTTAAAGTGAATTTTGCCTTAAGCAGCTTGCTGTCAAAATTATCGGAATAAAGATTTCGGTAAAGCTCGTTTGTGTCGAAGCCTGTATCAATAAGTTCGGATGCAAGTTTAAAGGTGCGAGATGTGGTGCTGTCATAGCGAAAACGGCCCGAATCGGTAAGCATACCGGTATAAAGCGCTTCACCGGCAGTAGCGTTTATTTTGAGTCCGCTTTCTACCGCAAAGGCAGTTACCATTCCACAACAGCTTTCAAAGCTACTGTCTACAACCTCAACGTCGGTAAAGGTTTCACCGTATATGTGGTGATCAATTCTTACGGTTTTTGCTGCCTTAGTATATCTGTCATCACTTGCGAGATGAGGGGCAGCAAAGTCTAAAAGAATAGCAAGTGCACCGTTATATACACTATCGTCAATTTGGTCCATAACGCTATCGGGCATAAAGTTTAAATAATTTGTAGCGTCGCCCACCATATAAACGGTTTTACCCTCAAAATTATGGAGTATTAGATGCTTCATACCAATTTGACTGCCCATAGCGTCACCGTCAGGACGAGAGTGACGATGTATAATAATGGTATCGTAATTTTTTATACAGTCAAGTACTGCCTCAAACATAAATTATTTTTCCTTATCCTGTTTAATTAAAATTCTAATAGCCTCAATGGCGGTTTTTATAGCGCAAGAGGTATCTTCGTTGCGCTCTTTAGGCATAGCAGATTGCGAAACCTCTTGATTCCAGACGCAATGGAACACCGCACCCGAACTAAGACGCCGCGCCGCACTTACTATAAACAGTGCTGCACCCTCCATTTCGCTTGCTAAACAGCCGCCACGTTTCCAAGCGTCCCATTTAGCAAGTAACTCGGGAGCTGTTGGCATACTTTCGGGTGAATGTTGACCGTAAAAGCTGTCCTTTGCCTGAACTACGCCCACGTGATTGGGGTAACCTAAATTTTGTGCCGCTTGATATAACGCGCTTGTAACCTTAAAATCGGCTACCGCGGGAAATTCTATTGGCATATATTCACGGCTTGTGCCATCCTGACGAATGGCGCCCGTTGCAATAATAACGTCACCTGGTGCAACCTCAGGCTGCATACCGCCGCAGGTGCCAACGCGAATAAAGGTATCAACACCTATTTTTGCAAGCTCTTCAACGCAAATTGCGCAAGACGGACCGCCAATACCCGTAGACACTACAAGCACCTTCTCACCGTCGAGATAACCCAGATATGAGTTGTATTCACGGTTGTTGCCTACCTGTTTAGCATCATCTAAAAAGGCGGCAATTTTTTCTACTCTGCCGGGGTCACCCGGAATAATAGCGTACTTTGCGCTATCTTCTTCTGAAAGACCAATATGATACTGTTTCATAAAATTAGCCCCCTATTTTATATTGCTTTTTGAAAATCCAAATGGTAATAATTCTTTTAAAGTAAATGATTTAAAATTGTCAGTTGTAAGCGCTACGATTACCTCAAAATCTTCATCGCAAAACTCCGCCATTACCTGACGGCACACTCCGCACGGCATAAATAAATCGGTAACATTACCCTCTTTACCGCCAACTATTGCGATTTTTGCAAACTCGCGTTCGCCCTCGCTTATTGCCTTAAAAAAAGCAGTTCTTTCGGCGCAGTTTGTTGGGCTGTATGATGCGTTCTCGACGTTACAGCCCAAATAAACCTTTTCCGATTTTGCGAGCAACGCCGCGCCCACTTTATAATTTGAATACGGCGCGTATGCCTTTTGCATAGCATCAAACGCCAGTTTAACTAATTCTTTATTGTTCATTTTATAATCTCCGATAGCATACTTTCACCTGCAATTTCTGCCTCAACACCAAGATAATCGCAAACGGTTTTACCAATAGTGCAAAATCCCGATTTAGTGCCGAGATTTACAGGACTTACATTTTTGCCGTAAACCAAAAGAGGCACATGCTCACGCGAATGGTCGGTGCTGACAGTATATGCAGGGTCACAACCGTGGTCGGCTGTTATTATAAGCAGGTCATCAGCTTTTAGCATTGGTAAAAACTCATCAAGCCACTTGTCAAATTCGCTTATTGCCGCGGCATAGCCGTCAACATCGTTGCGGTGACCGTAAAGCATATCAAAATCAACAAGATTTGTAAAGCAAATACCACTAAAATCACGCTTGGCATACTCTAAAGTTTTTGTCATACCATCACGATTGCCGGTGGTATACACGTATTCGCTAATACCTGCGCCCGCAAAAATATCATAAATCTTGCCAACCGATATTGTATCAAGACCGCTCTCCTTAATATAGTCAAGCATAGTTTTAGCGGGTGGTGTAAGTGAAAAGTCATGACGGTTTGAGGTGCGTTTAAACTCGCCGTCAACCGTAGTAAACGGTCGGGCAATAACACGGCCTACACCGTGCTCGCCAACAAGTATTTCGCGCGCGATACGGCAGTAGTTATAAAGTTCTTCCAAAGGAACAATGTCCTCATGGGCTGCGATTTGAAAAACACTGTCAGCCGAGGTGTAAACTATAAGCGCACCCGTTTTGATATGCTCTTCACCATAGTCTTTAATAACCTCTGTGCCCGAATATGGTTTGTTGCATATAACTGCCCTACCTGTGCGGCGAGAAAATTCGTCTAACACTTCGGCAGGAAAACCGTTTGGGTATGTGGGAAGCGGTTTATTTGATACTACGCCCGCAATCTCCCAATGACCTATAGTGGTGTCTTTGCCGCGTGATAATTCAGCAAGGCGGCAAAGAGCGGCTGTGGGGTTATTGGTTTTTTCGCCACAGGTAACACCGTCAATATTAAAGAGACCTAAATTTTTAAGATTATTAACTCTAAATTTGTCGGATTTTGAAATAGACTCAAGCGTATTAACGCCAATATCACCATACTGGGCGCTGTCAGTCATAGCGCCTATGCCAAAGCTGTCAAGAACAATTAAAAATACTCTTTTCATATCAGTCTTTTGGCTCTATTATAGGCAATTTTTCATATTCAACTGCGCAATCAAGAGCCAACTCCATCATTTGTGTAAATGTTTTTTCGCGGTCATCAGCAGGTAGTGCTGTAAAGGGCGGATAAAGTATGTCAGAAATGGTGCATATAGCCATTGCGCGCATACCAAGACGCATAGCGGTAGTATAAAGCGCTGCCGCCTCCATTTCGACTGCAAGGCAACCCACCTTACCCCAATTGCTTGATGGGAATGTATCATCATAGAATGTATCTGATGAATAAAGATTGCCAATATGAGCGTTAAGATTTTTTGCCTTTGCTATTTTGTTGGCGATATCAAGCATATCGAAATTGCAAATAGGCGCGATAGTACCGTTCATACCGTATTGTGAAATGAAGTTAGAGTTGGTGCAAGCCCCTTGACCGATAACAATGTCGCGAACCTTTACGTTTTCGTTAATGGCGCCGGCAGAGCCTACACGAATGATGTTTTGCACGCCAAAGAATTTATAAAGCTCATAAGAATATATACCAATAGATGGCATACCCATACCGCTTGCCATAACAGATACCTTTACGCCCTTGTAATAGCCTGTGTAGCCATTTACACCGCGCACACCGTTTACAAGCACAGCGTCCTCTAAAAAGTTATCGGCAATATATTTAGCTCTTAGCGGATCACCAGGCATAAGCACGGTTTTGCCAAAACCAATATCATTTTTTAAATCAATATGAGGTGTCTTGTTTGTCATGTTGTTCACCCTTCTCTAAAGCCTTTACTATTTTTACTATTCTACTGGTGCCAAGTCTTGTAGCGCCAATGTTTATGAAGTCTTCGGCATCTTCAAGTGAAGATATGCCGCCTGCCGCCTTGATTTGCAAATGGCTTGCCACATTGTCGGCAAAAATTTGTACGTCGTGGCGTGTAGCGCCTGCGGTGGAAAAACCGGTAGAGGTCTTTATAAAATCAGCACCGGAAGCCGAAACGATTTCACACATTTTAATCTTTTCATCATCGGTAAGAAGACAGGTTTCAATAATAACCTTTAATATTTTGCCCTGACATGCAGCCTTAATTGCCTTTATTTCATCAAGTAAAAGGTCGTATTGCTTATCTTTTAACCAACCTATATTGATAACCATATCAATTTCGTCAGCGCCGTTTTTTACCGCATCCTCGGTTTCAAAGCATTTTGTAGCGGTGGTAGAGTAACCGTTTGGAAAACCGATAACCGTGCAAATAGCAACGCGGTCGCCAACATATTCTTTGGCTTGTTTTACAAAGCTTGCAGGTATGCAGCAAGAAGCACAGGAATACTTGATGCCATCATCAAGAATAGCCTTAATTTCATCCCAAGTAGCGCCCTGCGCTAAAAGGGTATGGTCTACATATGACAGTATTTTTTTAATATCCATAAAGCACCTCGCAAATTTATTTTTACATTTCATTATACCTTTTTTTTAGAATTCCGTCAACTGTTAATACCACGGCAATTCCACCACAGTTTTAGTGTGATTTGCTGCGTTTATAAGCTTGTCAAAAATGTCGTTGGTTTTAATCTTCATACTCGTAGTATTAACACACGGATGACAACCGATATATTCATCACCCAAAATATCTTTATCAACAAGCAATCGAACGGCATTATCCTTGTCATTTATAAGACCTAACACGCTTACCGAACCCGGTGTTATGTTAAGATATTTAAGCATTGCATCACTGTCTGCAAAAGAAAGTCGAGCCGAGTTTATCTGCGCGGTCAAATCCTTGGTTTTAAAGGGCTTGTCTGCCGGCATCATAAGAAGATAAAAATCGGTTTTTTGTCGGTTGCATAAAAACAAGTTTTTACAAATTTTACACTCTAAAGCCTTATCTATTGCAACACATGCCTCCATAGTATCGGCAGGCATATCGCGGTGATCGACGTGGTAATATTCGACGCCCAAAGAGTCTAAAAATTCATAGCATTTAATCTCTTTGGCCTCGCGACCAAGCAGTGACTCGGGTCTTCCTTTTTTAAGTAATAAATCCATAATTATCTTCCCTTTTTAAAATGATACGCTTTTTCCTAAATGGAAAGAGTATATTATTTTTTCTTTTACCGGCAAGCCAAAAATCTTTTCTGCCGCGGTAGAATAAATGTCTAACTGTTCGCCATAGCGGTCAACAAGCACGTTCATATCATCTACCCTATCGGTTTTAAAGTCGAGCACAACAACACCGTCGTCTTCTACAAAGCAAAGGTCAATAGCACCTTGAACGATAATATTTGCATCATCGGCGTCTATGTCAAGCGTTGGGTCAATGCGCTTGGCGGCTATTTCGCTTAAAAAGCGCATTTCACGGTGGACGCTGTTTGCAGAAATTATGCGGCTATATAACGCACTGCTAAAGAAGCTGTCAATCGCCGTCAAATCGGCCGAAGCCGCCTCGCGCTCGGTTATAAATTTCCACTCTATAAGACGCTCGATTTCAGCGTTTACGTCAACTGTAGGCGTAAGATTTATAAACTGCATAATGTGGTGCATTGCGGTACCTTTTGCCGCGCCCGAAAGCTTGTCACCTTGCATAAATACAGGCTTCTCACAAAAGTCAAAACGATCATCCTCGGCAGAGTGAACCAGACGCGATACCGATGCCTTTGCCTGTAGACTTCGTAGAGGCTCGTATGGGTATTTATACTCGGCATTTTCCTTGATTTTCTCTACAAAATCTGTATCAGCCTCTACTGCTACAACCTCTTCTTTTGAGGTCGTCACTTCAGCGTTATCATCCTTTGCTATGATGACGTTAATATTAGCATCATTTTGCACCTGTGGAGCTGTAACGTCACAATAATTTCGCAAAGGCTCACCACAAGGATGAAGCAACATAGCACTTAAAATCCAATCGGCCATATTTTGACCTTTTTCTAAAAACTCGCGGCTGATATACGGCTCTTCCTCCAGCAATTTTTCGGACAGCTTGTGAAGCTTGTCGTCCAAATCCTTTGCCGAGCACACCACGCAAAGTCGGTCAATTGCACGTGTTGTAGCAACGTATAAAAGGCGTAATTTTTCTTCTATTGTTTTAATTCTTGCCGCCTCTGCCATAACCTTATGGCCAAACATTTCGACGTCGTCTGATACGCTTTCGTCAAAATATTTAAACGCAATACCGCCACGTTCGTTAAATATAACGCGGCTTATAGAATCGGCGTTGTTGATTTTTCCCGACAGGTTTGCCACAATACACACAGGAAACTGCAAACCCTTTGAATGATGCATTGTAAGAATTTTTACTGCATTTTGGTTACCGGATGAATCACTTTTAAAGTTTTTATCGGGTAAAGATTTCATATATTTTATAAATCCGTAAATACCCGAATCAAAATGAGCAGAGAAATTTTTTGCATAGTTTATAAGCGCAAAAAGGTTATCTTTTCTCGTATTTCCGCCCGGTAAAGCCGACATCATATTTAAAATGTCGGTAGAGTAAATAATCTTTGAAATAAGTCTGTCAATTGGTAGCACCGCGGCATCACGACGAAGAAGCGACAATTTTTCTATAAAATCGGCACATTTTTTACTGCCTTTTTCGGCGGCACTTACTACCGCAGAATAAAGCGATTGCTTTCTTTTATTTACCTTTATTTGCGCAACCTCGTCAGCAGTAAATGCAAACACTGATGACATCATAACCTGTAATAGCTCGACGTCACATTTAGGATTATCTATTACCTGCAACAGCGACATAACCGAAGAAATTTCAATGCTTTCCATAAACTCTTCGCCGCCTAAATCGACAGGAATACCATAATTTTTCAGCTCGTCACCAATGGTTGCCGCCTTTTCCTTAAAAGCGCTAAGCAATATAGCAAAATCGCTATAGCGTGCAGGGCGTAAGCTGTCACCGTCGGTAATAACTGCACCCTCATTCATTATGCCGATAATATATTCGGCAATTTTTTGCGATTCTCTTTGAAGTAATGAATCTTCCGATTCGTCGTCGCACTTATCAATAACCAAAATATCGGCTGCCGATGCACTGCTTTCGGGAAACTTTCCGCCCGCGTTAAGATATTCATCCTCATCATAGATTATTTGTCCGCACTGCCCTGCAAGAAGCTGTGAAAAAATGAAATTAACCGCATCACAAACGCCCTTTCGGCTTCTGAAATTATCGGACAAAATAATTTTTTTAGAATCAGACTCTTTGGCAGAGTCAATTGATACATATCTGTTCTTTTTATTTAAGAAATTATCGGGATTTGAACCTCTAAAGCCATAAATACTTTGCTTGATATCACCTACGACAAACAACTTTTTCTCTTGATTTGATAGCACGTAAAACAAAGTGTCTTGTAAATCGTTTACATCTTGGAATTCGTCAACCAAAACCTCGTCATAGCGATTACAAAGGTCCTTTGTGTCCTCGCGAATTACAATTTTACCGTCTTTATATTCACATAAAAGTTCTAATGCCAATTGCTCCATATTGCTAAAGGTAAAGGAATTTTCCTCGCGATAGGCGTCAAAAAGTCTTTCAGTATATTTTGTAAGCATTTCTACCAAAAGCTTAACCGCGCCCGTGTCTTTTGCTATGTTCTGCTCTACGGTTTCGCGTTTTGTGTAAAACAGAACCCTAAGCGACTTTAAGGTTTCGGAAATTTTCTTTTTGTTTTCTTTAAAGGCGGCGCCACTAACATCGTCCCTGTCGGTACGAGGACAACTTGGAAGGGTTGTAGAATTTAGCTTTTCGACAAACTGATCCCAATCTTTTCGAGCCGCAATAGCCTTTAATTCTTCAATAGAATTAACTGTGTTTTCAAGATATACGGCGTGCTTGTCTGCGTTTTTGCCGACAAATCGTGACGCAGTCTCCATTTTATTTAGGTAAGCATCGGTATTTTCAAGCTTTTTTGCAGCTGTGCTAAAGCACATATCATACCAATCGTTGCCGACAGAAAACTCTGTCACGTAGGGAGAGAGTAATCCGTTTATAAAGTTTTTCGGAAATGGCATTTGCTGACTGTATAGATATATTCTATCTATAAGTGCAGTAAGTGCCTTTTCATCATATTCACAGTTTGCAAGCTCTAAAAGATGGGTAAAGTCATCAGTTGGGTTTTCAAGGTATTCGGCAATTAACTCTGTCATAACCCTGTTATTTATATTGGTTAAATCAGAGCCGTCACCCACCGAAAAATCGGGCTCTACACCGCATTTTTCGAAATTTTCGCGAACAAGTCTGATACAAAAAGAGTCTATTGTGCAAATGTCGGCGTTTTGGAGCAGGTATTTTTGTTTTTGTAACGTTTGGTCATCGGGATTTTTTTGTATTTCTTCAAAAATGCGTTTTTCAATACGAGAGCGCATTTCGGCCGCAGCCGCATTTGTAAAGGTAACTATCAGCAATCTATCGGCACTGACGGGAGAGGTTTTGTCGGTAAGCATTGTGACTACACGTTCAACCAAAACAGCGGTTTTACCCGAACCGGCAGCCGCTGAAACCAATACGTTGCCGCGTGTGTCAATTGCTTTTTGTTGCATTGGGGTTGGATTAAATGCCATCCTCCGTCACCTGCCTTTCAATTTCTTCTATTACTTGTGAATTTGTAAGTTTTTCTACCCTTTTAATTTTTTCATCACCTATGCGGCAAACACTTTTGAATTCACAATATTTACATGCGCCGCTGTCGAGACCGTCAATCGGATCGGCGGCAATATTACCGCTATATATCGCGTGACCTGCCTGCTTTAGCTTGTTTTCAATAAACTTAAAGATTTTACTGAAATCCTCTTCTTTTATGTAGTTTTCAGACGGCTTGTCCTCGGAATATTGTGGCACAAATTCGCCCTTGTTTTCCTTGTCCATAGCACTAACAAGCTCCATATTTGCGGCAATAAGTCCGTTCATACGGCGGGTCTTTTTTTCGTTTTTTCTATCACGATTTGCAGGCATATAGAGTATTCCCGCACTTTTACCACCAAATTCCTCGCTGTTTGCCACTGCATACAAGTATATTAGCATCTGCATATTTTGACCGGCAAGAATATCCGGCAGCCGGAATGTACGTGTGCCTGTCTTATAGTCAACCACCCTTATGTATCCATTCCAACTGTCGAGTCGGTCAATTTTACCTATAAGCTCAAGCGAAGTGTCGTCTTCAATTTGTATTTTTATAGGAGGCAAATCGCCATCATATCCGATGTCTAACTCACATTTTACGGGATTAAAATCGCTTTGCTTAAATTCAAGTGCCAATCGTCCGACAACATATTTAAGACTTCTTTTTATAGTCGATACCAGGTATTTAAAATACGGAGTTTCAATATCGTTATAACCTACAATAGAATCAAAATATTCCTTAATATAATTATCAACAAGCTCTGAAATTTTTGCTTCGTCAAAGCCAGACACACTCTTGCCGTAATCGACAATTACGCGCTCAAGAACGTAGTGAACAATGGTACCGCGCTGCATAGGGTTGAAATCTGCAGGCTGTAGCCTTTCTATACCTAAACCGTAGCGGCAAAAATACATAAAACGGCAACGGCTAAAGGTATCGAATTTTGATGCTGACATAAACAATTTATTGCCAAAAAGCTTACTTGCAGTGTCATTGGTAATAGAAAAATTGGTTCTTGTCATCGAGCTTGCAACACTGCTAATACGGTCGGTATATTCACTGTTTTGCAGTGCACATACAAGTGTCTTTGTGTCGGTGTCGTTGTTTGAAAGTCCAATACAAAGGCGTGTAAAAGCGTCCTCTTGACTTTCGGGAAGATTGTTATGGTTTAGACTACTTGGCTCTACAAAAAAGTTGCAATCAAATTTGTTTTTAATATCAATTACAAAGGATGATGGCTCGGCTGCGGCGGTGCCTACTTTTGTAGCATAGCTTATAAACACCTTATTAGTAGCACAACAAACGCTACTGTAAAGCAGGCATTCCTCATCAATAGCTAACGAATAAACCTTGTCGGGAATATCAAGACCTAGTGAAATAAGCTTTTCGCGTTCTGCATTTGCAAAAAGGCCGCTGTTTTGCTTAAGTCTTGGAAAAACGTCTTGATTTGCACCTACAATAAAGGCATATTTTGGTCTTGATGGGCGTATACGGTCGGCTGCACCGAAGACCGCCTCATCCATCATTTGCGGAACTACACCTATAGTTTCAAGCGATAATGCGACTCTAAGCGCGTCGCAGAATTCTGCCTTTGAAATTTCTGCTTCGCCAAAACAAACAGCAAGGCTGTTAAGTATGCGCATTACGGTGTCCCACGACTGCTTTATAGCGTCACTATAATTTGTATCAAATTGCTTATATAGCTTTTTAAACTGGTTAGCGGCACCTACACCTTCAAGCAAGCGCACCAAAGCACGCGCCATATTTTGCGCGGTGTCTTTAAAATTATTCTTTAAAACTGTAAGCGGCTCTATCGCCTTTTTTCTAAGCTCGTTTAGCTTGGCTAACTCGTCTATTCCTGCTTGCGATAATTCTTTGTTAGCCGAAAAACCGCTCGGGTCCATGGTCCACTCATTTTGCCAAAGTGCACCGTCAATATTCCAAAGATATACATAGTTTTCAAGTGTTGCAATTTCGTCAAGCGTTAATACATCAACGCCCGATTTATGAAAACGAAGTATATTTTCGGTGCAAAAGCTTTTGGCAGTGTTTGCCGCCGATAAAACAGCTGCCGCTGTAGGTAGGGTCATAAGCGGTATACGCTTATCTATAAAACAGCTTATATTATTCTTTTTACAGGCCATATCAAGAGCATCCTCATAAGGCGCTATATCACGAGCGATTATTACGAAGTCGCTATATCTTGCGCCCTCTTCACGCACGATTTTGCGTATGTTTCGCGCTACGAAATCGGCCTCGCTATAAACACTGTCTGCCTGACAAACGGCAATATTTTCGCACTTTTGCTTAAAATCGGTGGCACCTGTTGCCATAAAATCTTCTAGCGCTGATAATTCATCACTATTATAATATTTACGAGACAAAATTATATCATCATAAATCTTTACTGCAAACTTTCGCGCAATGGATGAAATACGGCTTTTAACCCTTTTTATATTAGCAAAAATTCCAAATTCGCGATTATCATCCGGATTGTCGGTAAGGGTTACCGTAACCGATTTTGCTTGAGAAATTATTCTTTCAAGTATTTTGTACTGCTGTCCCGAAAAGCCCTTGAACGAATCAATAAAAACGGTTTTATTTTCAAAATATCTATATTTTTCTAATGCGTAATAAAGTTTTGTAAGGCGGTCTGTGCTGTCAATAAATTTTTCGGCTATTATTGCATCGTAATTTTCATAAATAAGTGCCGTATCTAAAAGCTTTGATTTAAGCTGTTCATCGTCGATATTATTTACTATATCGCGCAAATCCTCTGCGGTTATAAAATTCATTTTAAACTCGCCAATAGTATCAATCATTAGACGTGCAAAGCTTTTTGAAGCTGAATATTTTTTAAAGCGAACAAGTTCACTGCGACAAAGCTTTATGGCTTTGTTCATCAAAATAATTCTATCAGCATCGGTAATGCTCTCGCCGCAAACGCCGCCGTTTATGCGCTCAATTTCGTCGCACAAACGAGTAAAGCTGATAACCGATGCACGCTGTGCCGCACCGTCACCAACAGCGTCTAAAATGTTCTTTTCACTTTCAAACGAAAATTGTTCGGGCACCAAAAGAACAGGGTTTTCGCCCTTGTCAATGCACTCCGCAATTTTTTGAATTACCGTATAGGTTTTACCGCTTGAAGCGCGACCTAAAATAAACCGTAGCATACGCCCACCGCCTTTTAAAATATTTTATCACATTTTCTGCCACAATACAATTATAATTCTTATAATGCGTCAAAATCGGTACAGTAAAAATTTGTTGAATATAATACTGTTTTGCATTATAATACCTCGTAGGTGATGATATGTTAAGTAATATAAAAAAGCAGGCAAAACAAGCTGTAACCGAGCTTATAGAAATATCGAAAATTAAATCGGGTGAGATACTCGTAATCGGTTGCTCGTCAAGTGAAATTATGGGTGGAGATATTGGCAAGGCATCAAGCATAGATGCGGCAAAGGCTGTGTTTGACGGCATATACCCCATTTTAAAAGAAAAAGGAATTTATCTTGCCGCACAGTGTTGCGAGCACCTTAACCGCGCTATCATAATTGAACAATCAGTGGCAGAAAAATTTAATTTAGAAATTGTAAACGTTATGCCGCAAACAAAAGCGGGCGGCTCATTTGCTACAACCGTGTGGCAAAATATAGAGCACCCCGTAGCAGTTGAGCACATAAAGGCAAGTGCAGGTCTTGACATAGGCAACACGCTTATCGGTATGCACTTAAAAGAGGTTGCCGTGCCTGTAAGACTGTCTATTAATAAAATTGGCAAAGCACCTATAGTTTGTGCGAGAACACGACCTAAATTTATAGGCGGAGAGCGGGCGCATTACTGTGAGGATTTAAAATGAAAAAATTCAAATTAAACGATAAAGATAAGCAACTCATACAAGCTGCACTAAAAGTATTAGAAGAAAACTTTGATGACGGAATATACAATCACACCGTAGGCTGTGCAATTTTGTGCAAAAACGGAAATATTTATAAGGGCGTAAACTGTGATGGAATACACGGCTCTTGCGCCGAATATATAACAATGGGAATTGCTGTATCACAAGGCGAACGTGATTTTGACACAATTGTAGCGGTGCACGAAAAGGCTACTAACTGTGTTATTCCACCTTGTGGCAACTGCCGCCAAATGCTTTTTGAATACTGCCCCGATATTAAGGTTATTGTAAACGATGAAAACGGTAATCTTATAAAAGTAACTGCTCGTGATTTATTACCTTTTGCGTGGGAAGCTGTTGTTTGCTAATGTAAAAAAATTAAAACCTCTGTATGTTTAGTCATACAGAGGTTTATTTTTATATGATTTCGTTTTCTTTTACCTTTAAATGCAGTTTTTCAACACACGCTTTGCAAACGGTTTGATTTTCAAACTCTATACAGTCATCTTCATTGCTGCAAAAAATACAGCTTGGCTTGTGTTTTTTAAGCACTATGCAATCGTCTTGCATATAGATTTCAAACTCGTCTACACCTTCGGTCATATCTAAGAATTTGCGTATTTCTTTAGGTATCACTACCCTACCCATATTGTCAAGTCCGCGAATAATTCCTGTTGATTTCATAAAAAATCTCCTTTAATCAATAGTCCAATCTATTGGAGTCTGACCAGTGGATAATAATATTTCGTTGGTTTTTGAAAAATGCTTACAACCAAAAAATCCGTTGTATGCAGATAAAGGACTCGGATGCACTGTAATCAGCTTTTTATGTATGGGGTTCTTGATAATCTCGGCTTTTTTACGGGCATTTGCGCCCCAAAGCAAAAACACAACCGGTGTTTGCTTTTTATCAAGCTCGGCAATAACTCGGTCGGTAAATTGCTCCCAACCCATACCTTTATGACTGTTAGGTGATGCCTCGCGAACAGTTAGCACAGCGTTAAGCATTAATACACCTTGACGCGCCCAAGAGGTCAATTCACCGTGTGGCGGCACTACAAAACCAATGTCGTCGTGCAGCTCTTTATAAATATTTTTAAGCGATGGTGGTGGCTCAATTCCCTTTTTAACCGAGAAACACAGTCCGTGTGCTTGACCGGCACCGTGATATGGGTCTTGTCCTATTATTACAACCTTGGTATTTTCGAACGACGTAAACTTTAGCGCATTAAAAATATCGTTCATATTAGGGTATATTGTGCGACTGCCATATTCTGTCTTTAAAAAGCCACGCAAATTTTGATAATATGGCTTTTGCCATTCGTCAGCCAAAATGCTGTCCCAATCGTTACCTATATTTACCATAATTCACACCTTAAATATAGTCGTATACTTCAACAATACCACTTGAATGATAAAGCGAAGGGGTTACCATAATTGAGTAGCCGCGACCATTGTCACTTGTCCACTCAACCGAATGCTTACGTGGCACAGCACAAGCAGCCAACAGCATCATTATAGCACCACCGTGCATAATAACACCTGCACTGGTTACATCATTAGCCATCATATCACGCACAATCATATTAAGAGCCAAGGCTTGACGCTTTACAAAATTTTGAGTAGTCTCGCCGCCTGACGGTGCCTCTAACTTGCCGCTTGTCCATTCTGCGTACTCGGGCATTAGCTCAAGCTGGCTTGCAGTTTTGCCCTCAAACTCACCAAAGTCATATTCGGTAAGCTCGTCAATAACGTGCGCCTCAAAACCGGGGTAAATAATATTTGCGCTTTGTTTACAACGAAGCATAGGGCTTGTATAAAGGCGCTCGATATCGGGGTATTCTACCATTTGGCGCATCTGCTGCAGCTCACGAACACCCTCGGGAGAAAGGGGCAAATCGGTGCGATTGCCGATATACATACCCGCAGTATTTGCATCGGTAGCGCCGTGACGAATTAAATGTATTTTAAATGTCTTCATAAATAATCACCAAGTAATTCCGTAATAATGCTGTTTGAAATAAGCATACCGCTGTTTGTCAGCGATATATGTGGTAAGTTTACCTTTATATATCCTGCTTTTTGGAGCAGGTTTATTTTGGCTTTAATGATTTCGGGCATTTCACCGTAGATTTTTGATAGGTCAACACCGCGTGACAGCCGCAGACCTAACATTAACGCTTCTTGCTTACCGCCCGCTTCACCATCGTATACAGTTTGCGGATTTTTGATAAATCCCATCAAATCGCGTGGGTAGTAAAAGCGTTTGCCGTCAAGACAAGAATGCGCCGCAGGGCCAAGTCCAAGATAATCTTCACCTAACCAGTATTTTATATTGTGACGACTTTCCTTGTTTTCACGCGAAAAATTAGATATTTCGTAATGATTATACCCACTTTTCTCAAAGATTTCGCACATAAATAGATATTGTTCGGCACTATCGTCATCATCTGGTAGATTTAGCGCATCTTGTTTTTTAAAAAAGGCAGTGTTTTGTTCTATCTTTAAAATGTATGATGAAATATGCTCTGGGTTTAAAGACAAGATAAAATCTATATCATTTTTTAATGTTTGCAAATTGCTGTCAGGTAGCGCAATCATAAGGTCAAGTGAAATATTATCAAAACCCAACTCGCGTGCCTTTTGCACAGTTGTTGCGGCATCACGTGACGTGTGTGTTCTACCCAAGGTTTTAAGGGTATCATCACACCCCGATTGCACACCTATAGACAGTCGGTTTACACCAGCACACTTTGCAAATTCTAAAAAATCGCCACTTGAGCTTGGATTCGCCTCTACCGTTATTTCGGCTTTATCTAAAACCGTAAAATTAGCTTTTACACAGTCAAGCAGCGGAATAATCTCCTCGCCCAAAAGCGATGGTGTGCCACCGCCTATATAAACAGTATCAATGGGGCGGTCAAGCTTGCCGCCCCATTTTTTTATTTCACCTTTAAGTGCGGTTAGATAAACACTTAACGTATCTTTGTTGTAAAATGCGGAATAAAAGTCGCAATAATTACATTTTTTCTCACAAAAAGGTATGTGAATATATAGTCCTAAACTATTAGTCAAGAATTTCACCTATGCAGCTACCCGGAACGCAAGCAGCATTTGCTTCGTCAGTATCAATGTGCATAGCGAGTGCGTAGCTGTCGCTAACACGTGCTACAACGTCACCAAAAATGAGTGCTCTACCCTCGGTAGGAATTTTTACGCTTACAATCTGCTTGTCAACAATACCGTACTTTTCACCGTCAGCACAAGTCATATGTATATGACGCTTTGCGGCGATAACGCCTTCCGTAAGCTCAACCTCACCGCAAGGACCAACGAGCTTGCATACACCACTGCCTGCAACGTCGCCTGATTCACGAATAGGTGCTACAACACCGATTGTACGAGCATCGGTAAGAGAAAGTTCTACTTGGTCTGCAGGACGGCAAGGGCCAAGGATTGAAGCCTTTAGGCTGCCCTTTGGACCTACAACGGTTACCTTTTCTTCACAAGCAAATTGACCCGGCTGTGAAAGGTCTTTCTTGTTTGTAAGGGTATGACCTGCACCAAACAAGGTTTCGAGTGTTTCTTTTGTTACATGCACGTGACGTGCTGAAATTTCAACTAATACTTCTCTTTTCATTGTAAAAATCTCCTTTAAACTCAAGTAGAATCATTTTACCATAATTCTACATATTTTGCAATATACTTGTTTATTTTCTTATTGAGTTTTTCGCTCAAAATTTATAAACCATTTAAATTGCTTTTTCTCTTTATAAACCAAAATCCCCTTGTCGCCCTCTTCGGTCAGTTCATAAACATCACGCGATACATCAAAGTTCTTTCTTGCTCCATCTGGCAATTCAAATGTAACAGAATGCTTTGTTACAGTGTGTTGATGTTCAACCCGAAAACTCTTTGACAAAACAACTGCCTCAGTGCGAAGTTCAGGTAATAACGGAAATATTTCTTTTCCTATTTTATAGTTGACCGTTATCGTGCATATAGCAAGAGAAAAAACAAGCATAACAACAACAAAAAAAACAGCAAAAAAAATGTCTATTATCGCATCGCTTATCATACCCCGTTGAAAATACGAAACAATTTCTTCAACACCCATAAAAAACAGTATTACCGCTATAACAAAAGGAATAATCACTGCTATCAAGTGAGGCTTTTTAAGTATTTTTTCTACCTTTTGCTCATTTGTCAGTTCTGCCTTTTTCGGCGTTGGTTTGCTTTTTTCTTTTTTAGGTGCGCTTTTAACTTCGTTATTTACCTTGTTTTCATTTGTTTGTGATTTGGTAATCGGCTTTTTTGGCACAATTTCTATTTTTTCTGCTTGTTGTGAACGGGCAACATATTCTTTCACCTGTTCAATGGTGGTTTTTGGAGTAACAAGAGAAACCTTACCTGCTTTTAAAAAGCACTCCGGACAACACCAAGCCTTACTTGCTCTTATGTAATACCTGTTGAGTCCACACTCTTTTCCGCAAACACCACAAGTTGTTTTTGATGCAAAAAAACTCACAATCTACACCCTCTTAAAATTATACTTTCATCCTCAGCATCGAACCCACTTTTACTTCACGCTCAAACGGAATTTTAATTTGCATCATAGGTTGATATGCACTTTCAATTTGCTTACCATTTTCGTCGTATAAAACGGTGGTATCCACGCTAAACGGAATACTACCCGCCTCTAAACAATCGAGTGTCGTACCGCTTGCAAACTTGTTTTTAAGAGTGGCAATGATACAATCGTCCTCATATCCGTCAACCACCGCCGCAATAGCATAATCGCGGATATACCCCGCGTTTTCATAAGTCTGCGCATTTTCGGGTTTGCCAAAATAAAATCCCGTCGAATAGGTGCGGTGGCTCATTTTGTTAAGCTCGTCGCTTACCCACTCGGGCAAGGTCCACTCACCCTCACAGTTAAGCAAGCTATCAACAGCGCCGCGATAAGCGTTTGCTGTAACAGCCACATAGTATTCAGTTTTTGCTCTGCCCTCTATTTTAATACTTGATACACCCGCGGCTAGCATCTTGTCAAGATGAGGCGCCATACACATATCGTTGGCGTTAAGTATATATGTTCCCTTTTCGGTTTCGGTAATATCAAAGTACTGACCCGGTCGTTTTTCTTCCATAAGGCTATAACTCCAGCGGCAAGGCTGTGCACAGTCGCCGCGGTTAGCATCACGACCTGTCATATAGCTCGAAAGCAAGCATCTTGCCGAGAAAGATACACACATAGCGCCGTGGGCGAAAGCCTCTATCTCAAGCTCAGGGGGTGTATTTGCGCGGATTTTTGCAATTTCTTCGAGTGATAATTCACGAGCAAGTACCACTCGCTTTGCGCCCATCTCATAAAATGCCTTTGCGGTAGCGCTATTTACAATACCCGACTGCACCGATACATGAAGTTCACAATTTGGCGCGTACTGCTTTACCATACCGATAGTACCAAGGTCTGATGCAATTACGGCATCAACGCCGATTTCGTTAAGATAGGTAAGAAATTGGGGCAAGCGCACGATTTCGTCCTCGTGAGGAATTGTGTTGCAGGTAACGTGCACCTTAACACCGTGTGAGTGTGCATATTCCACACCCTGTTTCAAATCCTTGCTACTAAAGTTTGCGCTTGCTGTTCGCATACCAAACTCTTCACCCGCGATATATACTGCATCCGCGCCAAAATCTACCGCGGTTTTAAGACGGCTAAGGTCGCCCGCAGGACACAGTAATTCCAATTTTTTAGTCGAAGTATTCATATATCCAATTGCCGCCCTGCTGTAATTTTGCTATTGTTGCATTTTGCTCTGCCATAGTTTTATGGTAATAAAAATTGCCCTGACTGTCGGTTACAAAATAGAAATATCCGTCCTTTTCGGCAGGATAAAGCGCCGCCTTTATAGCGTCTAACCCCGGTGAACAAAGCGGTCCCGGCGGTAAACCGTTCACATTATATGTATTATATCTGCCGTCGTCATTTTTAAAGGATTCACCGTAATAACAGGTAGGACTTGATCCCAACGTACCAAAATCCTTACTGTTAAGTCTGTTGTAAAAAACGGCTGCAACATTTGCCATTTCACTGTTACTTTGACCTGCTTCCATTTGAATAATAGAAGCCATTGTCAAAATTTCGTTCATTGTATAACCCATATCCTTGGCGCGCTTATACATATCGTCAGTTATCTTGCTTTCGGTTTGCGCAATCATTTTTTCAATAACCATTTGCGCACACTCAGCCGAATCATAGGCATAAAAATCATAGGTATCAGGAAATAAATAACCCTCAAGCGAATAATATGTTTTACCCACATTGCAATTTTTAAGTAGTTTAGTATCAAATACTACCTCGTTTAAAGCATAAATAAAATCAGATTTAGAGCAAACACCCTTTTCTTCGAGTATGGTGGCAATACCCTTTACAACAACATCTTCACCGTTTACATTTTTGGTGTAATCGTTAATACCTGTGCCTTCAGGAATTGTCACCTTAACGCTTTCGGCTTTAGCGCCGTCATTCATAAGCATATCGGCAATACCATCATAGCCCGCCTCGGTATTAAAGGTGTAAAGACCGTATTTGTACTGACTTTCGTAGCCCTTGAGTTTTGAATAAACTCTGAAAAGCAAAGGCATTTTAACAGCGCCTGTTTCTTCTAACTTTTCAGCTATTGCCACGGTTGACGAGCCCATAGGTATGTCCATTTGAACAACCTCGCCTCTACCAAAGCCCATACCAACAAAATCAAAAAGGCCGACCACTGCCGTAACACCAAGCCCTACAGATACCACAATGATGCAAATTACCCATATTATATTTTTAAGCACCGAGCCGACCTTTTTAGCATTGCGCTTGCCACGCTTTTGCTTTTTGTTTTGGGTAGGTTCATCCACATTAAAGCCTTTACCGATTATAAAATCGTCATCATTTATGTTAAAATTATTATTTTGCATATTATTCTCCAATTAGTATGATCCGTAACGCATACTTCTTGCTATTTTTTTAGCGATTTCAGCATTATCATAAAGTGTTTCTAAATAAAGCAAGGCAAAGTCCATAGCGCCACCTGCGCCCCAACCCGTAACTATGTTACCGTCACGAACGGCGGGTCTATCAAGCACATGCGCGCCTGTAAGCTCTTTTTCAAAGCCCGTAAAGCAAACGGCATTCTTGCCCTGCAAAAGTCCTTTATGCCCTAAAATCATAGGGGCCGCGCAAATGGCACCTATAATTTTGCCGTTTTCGGAAGCATAATCTATAAACTTTTGCACCGTTTCATCCGCCTCAAGATTTGTAGTGCCCGGCAGACCACCCGGCAAAATAATACCGTCAAGGTCGTTGAAATCAGCTTCATTAATGGTAATATCGCAGCTTACAGCTATACCGTGCGAGCCACGAACCTGCTTACCGGTAACACCGACGGTTTTCACCTCAACACCCGCTCTGCGCAAAACGTCAACAGGTGCGAATGCCTCAAGCTCTTCAAATCCTTTTGCTAAAAAAACATATACCATTTATATCACCTTTAGTGTTTCTTCTAAAATATCTTTTGCAATATCTTCTATTGTGCGTGGCTCGCCGTCTTTTGCACAGGGAATAATTGTCCAACCGGAATATTTTGCCGTAAACATAGCAGCCTTGCGACATTTATCAAGGTATGCTGTATCGCTTTCGTGAATATCTTTTTTAGCCTCGTCACCCTTGTATCTGCCCGACAGTAGTTTTTGAGAAACCTCTATCGGCATATCCAAAAAGATAACCTTGTCAGGCTTTGGAATACCGACCTTGTTATACTCAAGGTCATAAAGCCAATCAAGAAATCCTTGCCACTCGCTTTCATCCATTTTAGAGGTTTGATGAACAGCATTAGAGGTAGTATATCTGCCCGAAACGATTACGCCGTCTTGATTATAGTAATCGCCCCAATTTGTTTTATAAGAAGCGAAACGGTCAACCGCATAAAAAAGCGATGCCGCATAGGCATTTACATCGCCGGGTTTTTTACCAAATTCGCCACCCAAATACATTTTCACAAGAGCGCTTGAATTGCTGTCATAATCCGGAAAAGAAACACTTTTGCTTTCTATTCCGTTTTTTAATAGATTTTGTGGCAAAAGCTCAAGTTGGGTGGATTTTCCGCAACCGTCAAGTCCCTCTATTACAATCAACTTACCCATTTATTTCATTTCCTCATAAAATTTCTTTATTTCTCTTGCCTTGCCACAACTCATTTTACCCTCGGGGCAAGGACCGTTAAGGCAAGGTGGACCTGCTTTTTTAAATAGTTCGGGTGCTACCTCTTTTACAAGCTTTAGCATTTGATTGGCAACCTCTTGTATCTCCCACTGAGCGCGGTTGCAACAACGATGACGGAAAAAGTTATGTAATGAACGAGCGTTCATAGTAACCACCATTTTTGTTTCACACGCATTCGGAAGCACAAAACGCGCATCCTCAATAGCCTTTTTAGACGCAAGTCTTGCGGCGGTTTTTTCATCTTTGCCCTCAGCCATAAATGTAGCCTTGTGCTTTTCGGTAAGTATTTCAGCAATTTTGTCGTAAGACTGCTGTGCCAGTCGCATTGATTCTTTGTAAACCTCAAGAGCTACAGGGTCGGCCGCTACCTCGGGTGGAGTTACAAACTCAAAAGCACCCTCTTTTACATAGCGCTGACTTTTAACCGAATATGACGCCATTCTGTGACGTGTTATCTGTGCTAAAAACGCACGTGACACACCCTCTATACCAAACGTAAACGAAGCATGTTCTATAGGGCTTTCGTGACCTATTTCGGAAAGCATTTCCACAAAGTCGGCGGCCTTTTCATCGGTAAGGCCATCATATAAATCCATTATATTCGATGAGCTGTAGCAAAGCTTTGCAGCTGATGCTACCGTCTTTTCGGGATTTGGTGTGTGTGCAAGCAACGTAACTGTTGGCATAGTTTTACATCTCCTAACAAAATACTTACAATTATAGTAATTATATCATAACATACAAATAATATCAATTAAATTTTATATTATTAGTGCAAATTCAAAAAATGTAAAAAAATTTATAAAAAAGTCTTTTTTTGCAAGAGAAAATATGCTACAATGTACCCATAAAAATTTAATATATTTGCGGAGGGATTTCATATGTCCAGTATTAACTTTAAGCACACACCCTACGGCGATCTTGCAATCATCAGCATGCGCGGCTGTGAAGACATTTCTTCACAGGTAGATTTCTACCTGAAACAATGGCGCGGTATTGAGGATGAAGATCAATCCTTTGTAATCGACGTTAACTGCCCACGTTTTGGCACAGGCGAAGCAAAGGCCGTTCTTCACCATTCGGCTCGCGGTCTTGACGCGTTTATTATCTGCGATTGCTTCAACTACAACGTTACATACAAAATGTATGGACAAACTGTTCCTATGAGTCCCGACGATCACTTCCAAGATCTCAAGCGCGTTATCGCGGCTTTTGGCGGTAAGGCACGCCGAATTACCGTTATTATGCCAATGCTTTACGAAGGTCGTCAGCACCGCCGTACAGCACGCGAGTCTATGGACTGCGCAATGGCGCTTCAAGAGCTTGTATCAATGGGTGTTAAAAACATTATCACCTTCGACGCTCACGACCCACGCGTAAACAATGCTATCCCTTATGATGGCTTTGACAACGTTCAGGCAGCTTACCAAATGATTAAGGCACTTCTCCGCAGTGTTCCTGATGTTAAGCTTGACCGCGATCACACCATGATTGTTTCTCCTGACGAAGGCGGTATGGGCAGATGTATTTACTACTCATCTGTGTTAGGGCTTGACCTTGGTATGTTCTACAAACGCCGTAATTACTCGATAATTGTAAACGGCAAAAATCCCATCGAAGCACACGAATTCCTCGGCAACGATATTACGGGCAAAGACCTCATTCTTGTTGACGATATGATATCAAGTGGCGAATCAATGCTGGACATCGCCGCTAAGCTTAAAGAAAGAGGCGCCGGAAGAATATTTATATTCTCAACCTTTGGTCTTTTTGTTGACGGACTTGAGAAATTCGACCAATATTATGCTGACGGTCTTATTGATAAAATCTTTACAACCAACCTTATCTACCAAACACCAGATCTTCTCTCTCGCGAATGGTATTGTAGCGTAAATATGTCAAAGTACATAGCTCTCTTGGTTGAAACGCTTAACAACGATAACTCAATAAGCAAGTTACTTGACCCTGTAGATAAAATTAAAGCCGCAGTTGCAAAATACGAGGCTGAAAAGAAATAATTTAAAAACTCTGCTGAATTTCAGCAGAGTTTTCTTTTTTTGTGGGCAAGATAATACAGGTGATTTTATGAATATAAGAACAGACCTTGTTGCCGAGATAAAGGCTGAAAAACAAACCGATATATCAGGCGTTGAAGTAATAGAAGAAGAGATAAACGACGTTAATATTTCTACCGTGAAAATTCTCGACGAAAAAGCGTCCGAAACGCTGAAAAAACCACTAGGCGCATACTGTACAATATCTTTTCCCCGCCTTGATTTTGTATGTGAAACCTGCGATATAATAAATGCCACTGTAAAAGCACTTGAAGCGGTTATAAAATCGGATATAAATCAATCACTTGTGGTAGGTCTTGGCAATACCGACATAACGCCCGACGCATTAGGTCCAATTGTTGCAGACAGAGTGCTTGCTACAAGGCATTTGACCAACGAATTAAAGCGTGATTTGGGACTTGACGGCTTAAAAAGTGTTAGCACAATAACACCGAACGTGCTGGGTAAAACGGGTATTGAAAGCTATGACCTTGTAAGTGCCACCGCTAAAAAAATCAAGCCCGATATTATAATCGCCGTAGATGCCCTCGCCTGCCGCGACCCCGAGCGACTTTGCCGCACAATACAAATTGCCGATAGCGGAATTTGCGCAGGCTCAGGTGTAAACAATGCGCGAAAGCCGTTAAACCTCGCCACACTGGGCATACCGGTTATTGCGGTGGGAGTACCCACCGTAATAGACGCAAACAGCTTTTTTAATTCGGACGAAAATATGATGGTAACACCAAAAGAAATTGACCTGCTTGTAGAAAAGGCGGCAGACATTATCTCTCGCGCAATAAACATATTTTTACAACCCGAAATAGATATAGACACCATAGAAAGTTTGACATAAAAAATCCGTTCAAGTGATTCTTGAACGGATTAAAAATTTACGGCATTTTGTCAATTTCTATTTTTACATTTTCTATCACTTGTTTAAATCGTGCTAAATCAGACCAAACCTCGCCATCATCTTCTACTACTATCGGATTGCCAACCGTATTCCAAGTGGAAATAGTTTCAATCATTTGTTGCTTGGTAAGCCCTGCGGCAATATAATCTTCGGCCGTGTGCGAGCATATCCAATGCGGTGTATAGATTTTACCGTTTGCAAATGCGGTATAACGGCTGCGACATTTCTCGTCGCGCAATTCTTTGTTAGATGAAAAGATTAAATCAACCTCTTCTTGTGTCAGATACCAATATCTTTCATACGCTTCAAATCTATCATCAACGGGAGTAACCTCTACATATAAGGGGTTACAATAATATCTTCCGTCAACAATTACACCATTCTCTTTAATTGAAGTTACAAACTGCTCCTTTGTAATACCAAATTCATCCACTGCACCTATAATACCGACATCTTCTACTCGAGTATAAGAGTTTTTATTTGCCACCCAAAATTGATTGCGCCAACTATTAAGCGTTTCTTCAGCAAGCACCAATCTTAAAAACTCATAATCTGATTCGACATATTTAAATTCATATACAGCTGTGAACCACCAACCTTCGCCACCACCTATTTCGGTTGGTATGTCCTGCGCTGAGGGAACGGTTTGGTCTATAGGACTTTTGCTATCATTTGGTGTTGAAACCACTTCGCTTTGAGTAGAATCGTTTTTACTATTACTGTCTTCACTTGAAACTACAGTTTCATCCATTTTTTCGGTGAAATAAGTTTTAAAAAAATCAAACCGCCACACACCTACACAAATCAAAACGGTTAAACACAGCGAAATCGATGTAATCAAAATTTTTGTTTTCTTTTTTTTGTTTTTTATATATTCATCGCGACGTTTAAAGAGGTCTGCCGTTATTTCTTCATAGTTTTTCATAAACAAAACCCTCCTTTTCTAACCATTGTTTTAAAGATTTTTTTGCCCTATATATTAAATTTTCTATTTGGCGTTTGCTTTTTTTCATAATTGTTGCAACTTGTTCGTTTGAAAAGTCCTCAAAATACACCAAGAAAAGCACTTGGCGGTATTCGTACGATAAATTTTTCATAGCGTTATAAAGCTGTATCTTTTGCTCTTTTATTAAATATACCTTTTCAACCGTCAATTCCTCAACTAAAATATTTTCATAATTTTCAATAGAAATTGGCGCGTTTTTTTGACGTCGCAGATAATCGAGTGCTATATTGCGCGCGATAGCATAAAGCCATGTTTTAAAAGAACTTTTACCATTAAAATGTGGTTTTCTTGTTAAAAGCTTAAAAAATGTTTCCTCCATAAGTTCCTCTGCAATATAGATATTACCAACATAGCCGTTAAGATAAAGGGTGAGACAGTCTTTATAATTTTTTACTATTTGCGAAAATGCATCATCATTGCCGTCAAGAAAACGACAGTAATTTTCGTCGATTTTATTCACTCATATCTCCCCTTTCATTTATTAGACGATTATATTTGTTAAAACTCTCACCGTAATATACTTTAATTTTATCACAAATAACCGATTTGTAAATATCTTACATAATAACGCCCTTTTTAACATAAACTTTAAAGAATAATATATCTTTAAGGATTGTGATTTAGGTATGAGCAATCGAGGTGCAATAATACGCTTTTGCGCGGCCGCCATATGTGTAGCTCTGTTTTTAACATATTCGAGCATCAAGGGAATTTCTGCCACGGGTGATGATATAATTATACAAACGCAAGCGCCAATATTTTTTGATGACAGTCTCACTGACACGGCGTCAGCTACGCAATCGCCCGACCAACCAAAAACCGAGAGTCAAAGCACGGATTTTGCCGACAGCACCGAATCGGTTGCAGTTTCTGCCACAGGCACTGTGCAGGGCAAGGTGATTGAAAAATTTATTTCTCCCTACACCGCCAACACATCGTATAAAAACGTTTATCTAAAAAATAATACCGAGCTTGATATTAATCTTAAAGACTTTGTAAACGGTAAATTAGGGTTTGATATTCAAAAAAACGGCGAGCCACAGGTTCTTATTCTTCACACCCATGCAACCGAAAGTTATTTGCGGCATAATGAAAATTATTACACCGATACCGACCTCGCCCGCACCACCGATAATGCATATAATATGGTTGCTTTGGGAAAAATAATTTCTGATAGGCTAAATGAGGCTGGCATAGTTACACTTCACGACACCACACAGCACGATTACCCATCATATAGCGAAAGCTACAGTCGCGCGGCAAAAACTATATGCAGCTACACAGAAAAATACCCAAGCATTAAAATTGTAATTGACCTGCACCGAGATGCTATAGCCGCAAATGACACTGACAAGGTAAAGGTAACAACCGAAATTAACGGAAAAAAAGCGGCGCAAATAATGCTGGTTATGGGTTCACAAAGCGGTAGTGTTAAAAACTTTCCAAATTGGAAGGAAAACCTAAAGCTTGCTACAAAACTGCAGCAAACAATTGAGGTTATGTACCCCTCACTCGCACGCTCGATACACTTTATGCCAAAAAATTATAACGAGAGCCTAACAAACGGCTCTATGCTTATAGAAATAGGCACCGACGGCAACACACTGGATGAAGCCAAATACTCGGCCGAGCTGCTTTCAAACGCATTGATAAATTTATTAAATACATTATAACCACAGAATAACCAAGACGATATTAACGAGGAAAGCAAAAATGAAACGACACACAAAAACATATTTAAGAACATTTTATATAAGCTTTGTAATTATTATGTGCTTAACACTTGGGTGGATTGGTGTTTCTGCGGCATACGAAAACACCGTGCAAGTAGCCTTTGGCGAATACAAAAAGGCAATAGAAATTTCGGATGAAGGCATAAGAATTCTTGATTTTGTTATAAAAAAATAACACAGTATTCACTTGGATGTGAGTACTGTGTTTTAATTTAACTATTCCCAACTCATATCGTCGTATGTCTCGTCCTCAGGCACATCAAGACCTAAGTTACGGCGTTTTTCAATGTCGGCATCGGGATGCTGTTCATAATAAGGGTCAATTATATATTTTTTAATGCTGCCAAACGTAAAGAACTGAACAAGCAAAAATCTAAACGCTGGCAAGGTTGCTACCGCTATAATCAAAGCCATAAGTGCGATACGCAAATCCAAAAACAACGCTATGCACACATAAAGTCCGTAAACCGCAAGCAAAATTATTCCGCAAAGCAGATTTCGCCAAAGATTTACAAACACAAACTTAAAGCTGTTTTTATATAGCGTTTTGAGGTCATAATCAAAGGTTATCATAAGGGTGTAGATATAAAAGTTCATTATTACAAACACTACTACCAACAATAAACTTACAGCAAGACCTAAAAATGACACTATTTGCTCAGTTTGCAAATATGATTCGTTATAAAACCAAATCGCAAAGCCTAAAAGCAGTGTGATAATTGTGTTGATAAAGCCCACCGCTAACGATTGCTTCCAATTTTTTTTGATGGTTTCAAAAAAATCGCTAAGGCCAAAGGAGTGCTTGTCACGCGCGATGTTTCGTGTAACGTTTGTAATACCTGCATGCGCCATACCGTGAGTAATTATAGGTAGCGATAGTAAAACATAAACAAGATTTATTGAAAAGAATTTAAAGAAGTTGCGGAAAAAGGTTTCAAAAAACACAAAAAACGCTTTCTTTTTTGGGGCATCTTTTCTAATACCGGGACCTTCTTTTGTTGGGTCAAAAAGACCAAAAAAACCTGCCATAATTTATTTTACCTCTTTTTTATATACTAACTTATCTGTAAAGTTGATTTCTTTAAAGCCTAAAATGTACGACACACCTGAAATTATAGGTACAATAAGCTGTAATGCAAATAATAGCACAAATTGCAAAATGCTAAGCTTTGAAATAATATCAGCGTCACCAGAAATCCACAAAACAAATGAATAAAAATGACTGTTTAAAAACGCATACCAAACTGTGCGAAAGCTTGGAACAAAAATGCTTAATGCTACAACTATCGCAAAAAGCACAAAAAACGGAACATTTGCAATAAGACCTATTTTAAAGCCCTTTAAATTATCGACCTTCAAATGCCCCGTACGAACAAGGTTGGCGTCTTTAAAGCCTTGCTTATAAACACTGTTGCTTGCAAATGAGATAACTATAATCATATTTAAAGCCTGTGTTATGGTTAAAAATACCGTTCTACCCGTACCATCAAGCACCGAGCGAACCTTATATGTAGTCACAATGTAGCCCTGCTTTTCATATTCGGCCTTTTTGGTGTCAACACCGTCATCCTCACCGTCGCCATCAGTATCGGTGTATAAATATTGGTACTCGTCTATTGGCTCATCGCTGTCTTCGGTATAAACATAAGCATTATAACCGACATAATCGGTAAAAGCAGCCACACATATAACATTAATTGATATGCACAAAAAAAGGCTTAACACTGCCGCTGCAATAATGCTGCCCGAAAGCCTTGCACCACTTTTAAAAATACTCATTATTTTCTCCTTTAGTTAACAAAATATTCACCATTACATTATATTACAGTCAAAACGAAAAAGCAAGGCGAGATTTGCCCTGCCCTGCTTTTTTTACAATATATTCATAAAATGAGTGCGAGTGTTATGCCCGCCACCAACAAAACTGCCGCCGCTATGCCAATCACAATTCGTCTTTTTATTAACATACGCTTTCTTAGGGAGTTATATCCCCTGCCCGCCCTTTCATCAAGCTGAAAGGTAAAGCTTTTTATAGCGCGATTTAAATTTTTGTGACTTAAATTGCTGCAGGATGGACTTACATAAAACACAATTTTGTCAAAAACCTTGCTGCCTGTATTATTAACCTCAATAACCGTTTTGTTTACGCCTTTTACCATCTATATTCCGCCTTTCGTTTGTCATAATGATTGTTAAAAGTGGAAATCGCAATAATTTGCTATTTTCACCTCCAATAACCATTATAATTTTATTTTTGGCAAAGAAAGGTTGTTATATTCAGGTTAACATAAAAATGTGGAAAACTCGGTGGAAAAGTTGAAAACCTCCCATAAATTAAGCAAAAAACTTATCCACAGCGGTTGCAAAACGCAATTATTTTGTCGCATTATGTAAATCAAATTTTACCCGTTAAAAACGAAACCGCGCGCTCAACTGCATCGGCAGAATTGCCCCAGTCGTTGCTGCCTTTGTTGCGGTAGTCATACATTGAGCAATATTTTGAAATATCTTCGCCCAAGCTTTTTACATAGCTTGCTGTAATGCGCGTTAAATTCTCTTTAAATTCGCTAACATATTTAGGCATCTTCTTTTTATCGGCGCCACTTGCAAGCATTTCGAAATGGTGCATACAAAACTGTGGCTGATTATTAAAAAGCTCTCTGAAATCACGCTCTTTTTCATAGCAACGGTAAATGGTATCAATCATTCTGTCCATACCCCAATTCACCTTTTCACAAATAAAGCAGCTATCTATTACCTTTTTTGTACTACTTGCCTTTTTGTCAGCGTTGCTAAATATTTTCTTTTCAAAAATCTGACTGCCTATTTCTTTAACGTGTGTTTCGAGCATAAGCGCCAACTGCAGTCTGCCGCGTTGAGCCATCATTTGATCATAGTGCGCCGTGCAAAAACCCGACTTGTTGGTTTCAATCCTAACATCAGGCTCCATCATAGCATCACCCAATATATATGTTACAAGATGCTGTTCTACCGTATGCTTCATACGGCAAATGGGGCAACCGTCCTTCTCCTCAAAAACCTCAGAAACCGGTATGGTACAAATATCGTCACGCAAAAAATCACAACCTTTAATATTATTTCTTGCTTTACATTGTAACACAAAATCGTTATAATTGCAAATAGAGGTGTAATATGGATATAAAATTTGAAAATAATAAAATCTACATAAAAAACCAAAAAAACTTTGACCTTGCTCAAACACTTGATTGCGGACAGGCGTTCCGTTGGTCACAAAATGATGACGGTGCCTGGCGCGGTATTGCTTTTGGAAAATATATTGAGCTATATGAAAAGGATAGCGATATTATAATAACAGGCTCAAATCAAAATGATTTTGAAAATATATGGCGCAATTATTTTGATCTCGACCGCAATTATGAGCAGATTATAAATGATATAAGCGTTAATGAAACGGTTAAAAAAGCCGCAGAATATAGTAGTGGTATTCGCCTTTTAAACCAAGAGCCATGGGAAGCGCTATGCTCATTTATTATTTCGCAAAACAATAATATTCCTAGAATAAAGGGCATTGTTGAGCGACTTTGCGAAAATTTTGGTGAAAAAATTGAGGGCGGCTATACCTTTCCCTCATACAAAACAATTGCAAAGCTAACCGTCGAGGATTTAGCAGTTATTCGCTCAGGCTTTAGAGCAAAATACATTTTAGACGCGGCACAAAAAGTGGCCTCGGGTGAAATTGACCTTGAGGCATTAAAAAGCATCGACTATGACACTGCACGAGAAAAAATAATGACCATCAAGGGTGTAGGCCCCAAGGTTGCCGACTGTGTGCTATTGTATGGGCTATCACACAAAAATGCATTTCCCCGCGATGTGTGGATTAACCGCGCATTAGATAGCTTGTTTGACGGCAAAATTCCCGATTGTGTAGGAAACTACGGCGGAATAGTGCAACAATATATTTTTCATTATATAAGAAACAATCAGTAACATAAAAGGGAGCTTCGGCTCCCTTTTGTTGTTTAAGAAATTATTAATTTTTGCAAATTTGGTTGACAATTGCAGAATATTGTGATAGTGTATAACTGTACTATGATGATTAGTACAGTAAAAAATAGGAGGTGTGCAATGTTTCAACTTGATTTTAAAAGCGGTGTGCCCATATGCGACCAAATAGTAAACGGTTTTATAAAGCTAAAGGCTTTGGGCGTATTAAAGGGTGGCGACCAGCTACCGAGTGTTCGCGCGCTTGCATCTAAATTTTCAGTAAACCCTAATACCGTGCAAAAATCTTACGCCATACTTGAAAGTAACGGCATCATATATTCGGTAAAGGGCAAGGGCTCGTTTATGTCAGATGATGAAAAAGCAGCTAACGCAGTTTTAGACTCCGCCAAGCGCGAATTTATTGCGGCAATTAAAAATGCCGCTGATTTGGGACTGGGCACCGAAGAAATGATAAACCTAATTAAACAAAACTCTACCGCAAAGGAGGACGGCGACAAATGATAATTGCAAAAGCGCTTACTAAAAAATTTGATGAAAAAATCGCTCTTGATAATATAACTATGACCATTGCCGACGGCTGTATTCTTGGTCTTGTGGGTTCTAACGGCTCGGGCAAATCTACCCTGCTGAGACTGATAGCAGGTGTATATATGGCCGATGACGGTGAGATTTGTGCCGACGGTGAAAACTGCTTTAATAACCCCACAATAAAATCGCAAATCGCGTTTTTGGGTGATACACCCTATTTTTTGCCGCAATCAAATCTAAAAGAGATGGCTGATTTGTATAACAGTATGTATCCCGATTTTGATTATAAAATATATAATCACCTGCTAACCGTTTTTCCCCTTAATCAAAAGGCTCGTCTTTCAACCTTTTCAAAGGGTATGCAGCGTCAGGCGGCGCTTATACTTGCGCTTTCAACCAATCCTCGTTATTTGCTTATGGATGAAGCCTTTGACGGACTTGATGTTGTAATGCGCAGAGTTCTTGCAAACATTGTTATTGACGGTGTAGAAAAACGCGGTATGACGGCAATAATTGCCTCGCACAACCTACGCGAGCTTGAAAATGTGTGTGATAACGTTTGTGTTATCCACGGAGGCAAAATTATTTCAAACGGCAGCGTCGAGTCGCTTCGCGGTAATATTCACAAGCTTCAGGTAGCATTTAGTGAGGTGCCCGAAATGTCGGTATTTAACTCGCTTTATGTTATGAAAGCCGAACGCACCGGCTCACTTTTATCACTTGTAGTAAAGGGCAACGAGGATGAGATTATGCAGTTTATAAACACACTCAACCCTCTCTACGCCGAAATTATTGAACCCACTTTAGAAGAAGTATTTGTTTATGAATTGGAGGTAGTAGGCTATGACGTTAAAAACATCCTCTCGTAAAATAAATCCTTTTTGGAATATGATAGGCTTTACACTTCGCAAAAACATTGGCATTATAATTGTGCTTTGTATTGCGGCGCTGCTTTACTGCCCGGGTAGCTTTATTGTCAATTACGAAGATTTGCTTGTGAGTGTGCAAAACAACCGCAACAATTATTTGATTGAAAATTTTGGTAACGCTGTTACGGTTTTGTCAGCTATAATAGCAGTGTTATTTAATATGCTAAACTTTAGCTTTCTTTACAAAAAAAGCTCAAGCGATGTTTTTCACTCTTTTCCGTTAACACGTAGCGAATTACTGCTTTCGAGACTTTTATCGGGTATTACAGCCACCCTTATACCCACCTTGATTTGTTATACCTCTCTCGGTATTTTAATGGCATTTAACGGATGGATGGGCACCTTTACAGAATTGTTTTGGTACCTGCTGCATACAGTTATAATTATGCTTGTATGCTCATCTTTTTCGATGGTTTTTGTAGTATGCGCAGGCGGTGAATTTGACCTTTGCATATCACTCATAGGCGGCAATTTGGCGCTTATTGCAGTGGGCTGGATTTTTGAATCCATACTAAGTGAAACGCTTATCGGCTTCAGCGGATATTACACATCGGAAATAATGTATAACCTATCGCCCCCTTATGCTTGCGGAGTTGGCTTAGGTCTGGCAAATGATATAGCAAAATACGGAATAAACGGTCAAAGCATAGAATTTTTAATACGAAGTGTTGCTTATATTGTGGCATTTACCGTAGCCTCTCTGCTGCTTTATAATCGCCGCAAGGCCGAAAAGGGCGGCACGGCATATGCATATAAATTTATGTATCTCGGTTGCAGTTTGCTTGCAGGTATATGCGGTGGCTTCCTTTTAGGAATGATGTTCATTGGCAATATAGCGAATTTTGCCTTTTGGTTTTTTGCAGTAATTGGCAGTGTGCTCACCGCGGTAGTTTACGGCACTGTTACCAACCGTGGATTTAAAGGCATTTGGCGTTCGGTAATAATGGGCGGCATTTCTGCTGTTGTTTTAATATCTGTTGCAATAAGCGGTGTTACGGGTGGCTTTGGCTACACAAATCGTATACCCGACAGCTCAAAAATCAAAAATGTTACGGTTTCGGCTTTTGACGAAAACATAACATTTTACGAGCCGCAACAAGTGCTTGATTTGCACAAGGCTATTCTTGACACAAACGCCATAGATTTTAACTATAGTGTACCGTATTCTCAAAGACAAACCATAAGATTTTACTACGAACTGCAAAACGGCTCAACTATGCAGCGCGAATTTACGGTAGTGGAATCTAAGGTTTCTGATGAACTGCTTAAAATATACAAAAGCGAAGATCGTCTTAAAATGATAAACGAGCATATCGATATTGTAAATGCCGAACAATTTAACCTTTATTTTTACCACAACGACGAGTACTACAATGTAAATATCTCTAAATCAGAAGCCGACGAATTTATTAAAATTTATTGGCAGGATGTGCAAAACAGTGACGCTTCGGTTTTTGAAGAAAAAGATTACCGCTTTATAGAGCTTAGCGGTTATAGAAAAAGAGATGCTCAGCGTGACGACTATTTCCAGTTCCAGTTTGAATGGCAAAGCAGCTTTACGAACACAAATCAGTTTATAGAGAGCCATAACCTAATTGAACGAGCAAAAGAACAGCAACAACAAACCGAAGCTTACGAAAAGTATTAATAAACGAAACAAGCCACCAATCTCGGTGGCTTGTTTCGTTTTAATTTTCAAGTTGTTCTTTTACAAATTTAATTTGTTTTTCAACCGACTCTATTGAGGTTCCGCCCTCAGAAATACGACGTTTTACGCAGTTTTCAAGGTTTACAGCGTCATAAAGTTCTTCATCAAAAAGCTCGCTGAATTGCTTATATTCTTCGAGCGGTAAATTCTCAAGCACGGTCTTTTTTTGCATACAAAGTGCTACAAGTTGTCCCGAGATTTTATATGCAGTTCTAAACGGCATACCTTTTTTTACAAGGTAGTCGGCAAGGTCGGTGGCGTTTATAAAGCCCTCACCTGCCGCTTTTTTCATATTGTCTGTAAGCACGGTCATTGTGGCAATCATTGGTGTAAAGACCTTAAGGCACATTTTTACGGTATCACACGCGTCAAACACACCCTCCTTGTCCTCTTGCATATCTTTGTTATAGGCAAGCGGCAAGCCCTTGAGCGTGGTAAGCAGACCCAGCAAATAGCCATATACCCTACCCGTTTTGCCACGTACTAACTCTGCCATATCGGGATTACGCTTTTGCGGCATAATTGACGAGCCTGTAGTGTAGTTGCTCGAAAGCTCAATAAACTTAAACTCCCAGCTTGACCAGAGAATAATCTCCTCTGAAAAACGGGAAAGATGCACCATAATAAGCGATATTGCCGACATAAGCTCTACGCAAAAATCACGGTCGGAAACGCCGTCTAATGAATTCATACAAATACCGTCAAAACCCAACTTCTCGGCTTCAAAACGGCGGTTGGTGCTGTAGGTAGTACCAGCGAGTGCGCAACAGCCAATGGGTGACATATTCATTCTCTTTTTGCAGTCAGTAAGTCGGTCAATATCACGAAGCAGCATCATAGCATAAGCCATTAAATGATGACCAAAGGTTATTGGTTGAGCGCGTTGTAAATGAGTATAACCCGACATAATGCTTGCTTTATGCTCGTTTGCCTTATCGCACAAAACCTCGACAAGCGATTTTAAAAGGCTTGTGATTTCCTCTATTTCATCACGCAGATACATTCTTATATCAAGCGCTACCTGATCGTTACGGCTGCGCGCTGTGTGTAGCTTTTTACCCACGTCGCCTATGCGAGCGGTAAGCTCTTGCTCGACAAACATATGTATATCTTCGGCAGTCATATCAAACTGTAATTTGCCGCTTTCGAGGTCGGCAAGTATGCCCTCAAGCCCCTTTATAATAGTATCTGCCTCGTCCTCGGCTATAATGCCGCACAAAGACAGCATCATAGCGTGAGCCATACTGCCCTTTATATCGTGTGCATACATTCTTTTATCAAAATGTATTGAAGAATTAAAATCATCGGCTATACTGTCGGTAACACCGTCGGTAACGCCTGTCCACATTTTTGCCATATTTTATAAACCTCTTTTATTTTAAGTATTTACATATTATATATATAAGTGCTTGCATTGTCAAGTCTTTTGAATAAATATGCAAAACTCCGTGCATAATATGCACGGAGTTTCTTTTAAAAACATTTACCAAGTCTTTGCGCTTTACAGTTAGCGGTGTTGCCACAATGATAGCAAAGCTCGTTTTGGCTGCAACCGTTTCCTAATATTTCTTTTATATTGTTAATTGTAGTTTCGGCTATATTGCCAAGCGCCTCTTCGGTTAGAAATGCCTGATGCGAGGTTACAATAACGTTAGGCATTGAAATAAGGCGTGCCAGAGTATCGTCATCAACAATATGCCCCGAAAAGTCCTCAAAGAAAATATCAGACTCTTCTTCATATACGTCAAGGCAAGCGGCACCTATTTTGCGTGACTTTATGCCCTCAAGTAAAGCGTCGGCATCAATTAGTGCACCACGTGAGGTATTAAGAATAACCACGCCCTTTTTCATTTTATTAATAGATTTTTCATCTATTATATGGTGCGTTTCAGCCGTAAGCGGACAGTGCAATGATATAATATCACTCTCAGCAAAAAGACGGTCAAGCTCTACGTACTCGCAAGGCGCATTTTCGGTTGGAAATTTATCGTAAGCTAATACCTTCATACCAAAGCCACGACAAATATCTATAAATACGCGGCCAATTTTACCCGTACCTATTACGCCCACGGTTTTACCGTAAAGGTCAAAGCCCGTAAGACCCGAAAGGCTAAAATTAAAATCCTTTGTACGTATATATGCCTTGTGTATGCGTCGAATTGAGGTAAGCAGCATAGCCATTGTATGCTCGGCTACGGCATAAGGAGAATAGGCAGGCACGTGCACCACGTGGATTTTGCCATAGGCGTGTTTAACATCAACATTGTTATAGCCCGCGCAACGAAGCGCTAACACCTTTACACCCAAATCGTATAGCTTGTCAATTACTGCAGCATCTGCAGTATCATTTACAAATATGCATACTACGTCACAGCCGCGAGCCAAGTCGGCTGTGTCAATGTTAAGTTTTGTTTCAAAAAATTTAAATTTTAAATCATCGCTTGCATATTGCTCAAACGACTGCTTATCATAAGGTTTTGTATCAAAAAATGCTATTTTCATATTTTCTCCTAATTATTAAATTCACTGTATATTTTTTCCGCCAAAGAGCGATTTATGCCTGCAACCGCAGACAACTCCTCTACACTTGCCTCTCTTATGGCTTTCATCGTTTTAAAATGCTTAAGCAACGCCCTTGCTTTTGCTTCGCCTATACCTTCAATAGCTAAAAGCTCGGAGCTTAACATCTTTTTACTGCGGCGCTTTTTGTGATAGCCTATAGCAAAGCGGTGAACTTCATCCTGAATAGCTGTTACAAGTCGGTATGCCGATTCGTTAGCCTTTATAGAAATATCTCCGCCGCCCCACGCTATAGCGCGTGTGCGATGCTTTGAGTCCTTTACCATACCAAAAAGCGGCACGTTGATATTATGCTTTTTGAGTATTGGCTCTACCGCCGAAATTTGCCCCTTACCGCCGTCAAGCAGTATAAGGTCGGGCAATGTGGCAAAGCCCTCATTCTCTTGGTTCTCATACTCGGTAAAGCGGCGGTCAAGCACCTCTGCCATAGAGCGATAGTCATCTTGACCTACAAAGCTTTTTATTTTGAACATACGGTAGTGCGGCTTATACGGCTTGCCGTCACGAAACACAACCATACCTGCAACATTTTCGTCACCTGCGGTGTTCGAAATATCGTAAGATTCTATAACGCGCGGTGCCGACGGCAATCCCAAAAGCCGTGCAAGCTCATTGAGCGCCGACATTTCGCGGCCCATAAGCTCAGTTTTTTGCGCTAAATTATCTGCGGCATTGTTGCGACACATATTAACAAGGTCTTTTTGCTCGCCACGCTGTGGCAATATAATTTCCACCCTTTTACCCGACTTTTCACAAAGCCACTGCTCTAACAAACCTTTAGACTCAAGCTCATTGTCAATAATTATACGCGACGGAATATCACCGTCACTGTAATATTGAGACAAAAATTGACTGTATAGGTCATTTTTATCGGTAAAGGTATCGATTATAAAATGCTTTTTATCGGTAAGCTTGCTGTTTCTAAAAACCAAAACCGCCATACAGGCAGTGTTCTCTATCACAGCAGAGGCAAAAACATCTTGATTTTTATAGGTGCACATTACAACCTTTTGGCTGTCGTTTAACTTTTTTATTGCGTTTATACGGTCGCGAAGCTTTGCGGCATATTCAAAATCAAGTTTTTCGGCAGCTACCGTCATTTCATCTTGCAAAAGCTTCACCATATCATCACCGCCGTGATTTATAAACGAAATTGCGGAATCTATTGTTTTGTTATATTGCTCTGCGCTTATATTTGCGCGGCAGGGAGCATCACAAAGGCCAATATGATAATTAAGACACGGCTTTGAATATTTATCAAAACTACGGTTGCAGTCGGGCAGTTTAAATATTTTACGCACCTCGGCTACTGTGTCTTTGACAACGGCTGATGAATAGTACGGGCCGATATATTCAGCCGACTTGTCATCAATTTGCATTGAGGTTGTAATTTTTCGCCACTTACCGTTTGTTATTTTGATATAGTGATAGCCCTTATCATCCTTAAGCAGAATATTATATTTAGGCTGATTTTGTTTTATAAGTGAGTTTTCAAGTATAAGCGCTTCAAACTCGCTGTCGCAAAGAACATATTCGAAATCATCTACCAAGCTTACCATTTTGCGCACCTTGTCAGAATGTCCACTGCCTGCACCGAAATATTGCGTTACACGGTTTTTTAGCGACTTCGCCTTACCGATATATATGATATTACCGTTTTTATCCTTCATTATATATACACCGGGAGTAAGTGGCAAACGGTTAGCCTTTGCCTTTAGCTCGCGCAGCTTTATATTTTCACTCATACTTGTCACCTACCTTCAATTATATTATACAAAAAAATCGCGCCGATAGCAATAACTATCGGCGCAATATTATTCTTTGCAAAAAATAATATGTTTTTAATTACGCATTTGCGTTAAGCTTTGAAACAAGAGCTGATTTCTTTCTTGCGGCATTGTTCTTGTGAAGAATACCTTTACCAGCAGCCTGATCGATTTTTGATACAGCAACCTTTACAGCCTCAGCAGCTTCGGGAGCCTTTGCATCAATAGCAGCGTTAGCCTTTTTGATAGAAGTCTTAAGAGCAGAACGTGTAGCCTTATTTCTTTCAGCGTTAGCTGCGCTAACCAAAACACGCTTCTTAGCAGATTTAATATTCGGCATCGTGACACCTCCTCATAATTACTCACAGTATCGAATATAATACCACAAACAAAATGAAAAATCAAGCATTTTTTTAAAATATTAACAAACTTAAAAATACAAGCCTTTTTTGTCGAAAAGAAAAAAATATTTTTAGTTTTTTGAGGTACTCTCGCGGCAATACTGTCTTTGTAAAACAAAATAAAAAAGGGGCTCTGACAGTATGTATAGCAACAAGGTTGTAATTTGTGGGGTAGACACATCAAAGCTACCCGTAATGAAAGAAAAAGAAAAGGAAAGACTGCTTCGCGAGGTCAAGGACGGCAGCAAAACTGCCCGCGACGAGCTTATAAACGGAAATCTTCGCTTAGTGTTAAGCGTTGTGCAACGCTTTGCAAGCCGCGGTGAAAATCCCGATGATTTGTTTCAAGTGGGTTGTATTGGTCTTATAAAATCCATAGACAATTTTGATATAACGCAAAATGTACGGTTTTCTACCTATGCAGTGCCAATGATTATAGGCGAAATCAGGCGCTATTTGCGAGATAATAACGCAATACGTGTCAGCCGTTCTATAAAAGATACGGCCTACCGTGCAATGCAGGTCAAAGAAGCTCTTATAAACAAAAATCAAAAAGAGCCTACCGTCAGCGAAATTGCCGAGGAATTAGGCTTGCCGCGCGAGGATGTTGTTATTGCTCTTGAAAGCATTGTTGACCCTGTTTCACTTTACGAGCCCGTGTTCTCTGACGGCGGTGATACGATATATGTGCTTGATCAGGTGGGTGATAAAAACGATGATAAAAACTGGCTCCAAGAAATATGTATTAAAGAAGCAATAAAAGACCTTAGCGACCGCGAAAAAAAGATACTGAGCCTACGCTTTATGCAGGGCAAAACACAAATGGAGGTTTCTGAAGAAATAGGTATTTCACAAGCACAGGTGTCAAGACTTGAAAAATACGCACTAAAAAAGATAAAATCATAAAAGGCAGGTTATTCCTGCCTTTTAATACTTTAATTAAAACCAATCATCATATACATTGTCGCGAATATAGTCCTGACACCAAGTGCTGAACTGCGGGTTGTTTTCTATTAACTTATAAAGTTCGTCATAAGCTGTAGTTTTTGGTATGTTAAAATAAGAAAATCCTTTGTGCTTTTGATTTTTCTTTAAATCCTCTACGCTAAATTTTGAGGCATTTTCCATATCGTCAAAATAATCATACAAATAAGCCTCTGCAAGATACCTTTGTGCCTCTTGTGATACATCCTTATTTTTGCTGCAAGCAAGCCTTACTATATACGGTATGCCTTCATCACCAAGGTTATACATTGCTTCAACGTCAATGCTTTTTAATGTTTTTTCTTTATACGCCTCATAATTGTAACGCGCGCAAACAGAGTTTACATTAGCGGTTCCAAGAAATAACACAATTATACCCGCCGCAATCAGCGCCGTTTTTACAATGTTGATTTTATTGATATATATTCTAAAAATAACGGCAATAAATACCACGCTTAAAAACAGCATAAACGCGCTTGTGGTAACTCGTCGCACCGTCATACCGTACTCGCCTATATAAAGCACCATTTTTGAAATTGCCGTTGCAATAATTATTAGTGTAAACAAGGATATAAAGGTTGTTATTGCCTTTAGTGGCAAACAAACCTTGCCGTTTTGTTTTTTAGCAAGCAGCATGCTTAAAAAAACAATACCCAAATTTATAACAGCTATTACGCACATTTCAAAAAAGCCCTTGCGCGCGTATTCGGCGTATGTGATTTCATTATTTGGCAAAAAGCCTTTAAATGCGCTAAAAAAATATGCAAGCTGTGAAAACAAATAAAGCAGATAGCAAACAGCAATTGCCGATAAAAACGAAATTAAGTATATGCTTTCGATTCCCTTAAAGCTTGACTCTTTTGCTTGTGCGGTTCGACCAAATTTAAGAGAAAAACCGTATGAAATAACAAACATTGAAATACCTACTCCAAATGCTGCCTTTAAAACTGTTACAAAAGCATTACCCGAACCGCTAAAAATATTGCTCATCATACCGCGAAAAGCATCGTCCGAAGAAATAAGCAGTGGCACCACAACTATAAGCACAGGGATTGCGCAAACAAGACCGAGCATCACCTTGCCAATCACCTTTTTGTCACCCTTATTGGTTGAAAACAGTGATTTTAAAGAAACACCTATATTACCCATTGTTGAAGCGGCTGAAAAAATTACGCCAGCCGTTTTACGATTACCGTCTTGATTACCGTTTATAATGCCATCAAAGAAGACAAGAGATAATAAAAAGCTTATAATCACGCCAAAAAAACGTACACTGCCGTTAGTGGTGCATATAAACACGGCTCCATTTGCAAGACTTAATAATCCGCATATAGCGGGCAAAAAACCCACCTTGCCGCCCTTTATAAAATAGATGCTGAAAATCATAATCATAAAGCAGACAGACAGCAAATACCCAAACGCAAAGCCGCCAAATATGCCGAATATTGCCGTAAAAACACTTGCAACCAATGCGCACGCAGCAAACGCGGTATCACCCTGTTTAAGTTCAAAAAGCGGTTTTGATATTGGCATATCAGAACAGTTAAAATTTATCTCGCCGTTTTGCTTTTTGGTTTGCTCATTTATAATGTTATTTTCAATATTATCCATCAGATTAGTCCTCCTTTGAATATTTGATTATATCCCCCGGCTGACAGTTAAGCTCTTTACAAATAGCATCAAGCGTCGAAAAGCGAATAGCCTTTGCCTTACCGGTTTTTAGTATAGAAAGATTGGCTTGCGTAATACCTATTTTTTCAGACAACTCAAGCGAGGTCATTTTACGCATTGCAAGCATTATGTCTAAATCAATTTCAATCATATTTATACCCCGCTTATATAGTCAGTTCGTTTTCTTCGCTTATAGCTACTGCGTTTTGCATAACGTTTTTAATAATACGTAGCATAAGGCCTACAAATGACGCAGCAACCGCAACCAATAAAAACGGAACATAAAATATGCCGGCAACCAAAGTTATCAGCGCCACAACAAAGCAACACCAAGAAATAACTCTAAGATATTTAACATTTGCACTTATGAAAATTTTGTCCTTTTTAATATTAAAAAGTAATTTCAAAAGACTATAAAGCGTTATATAAGCAAATATTGCACAAGGGTAAAAACAAGAAATGAAAAGTGTGCTCATATCTTGAATTGCCGCCCCATTTTCTGACCAGCCGCGATAAACGGTAAACCAAAACTTTACAAACCAAGGGCCTATAAACAACGCCGCTGTGAGTATACCCACGAAAATGAAGCACACCACTATTGACAATGTTACCGAACGCTTTCTATTCCACATAAAATTTACCTCCAAAACCATTTTCTAACTGCAATATAACACAAAAATTATCGTTTGTCAATAATTTTGTTATCGAAAAACGATAATTTATTATTAAATGGCAAAAAATTAGGCGACCAACAGGTCGCCTTGATGCCGCATTAATCAAATCTTTTTCTTCAGTTTAACTGCAATAATTATGCCAGCCATAATCACAATTTCCACTGCCGGAATTATAATAAAACTCCAACCACAAAAGTCGTTAAAATTAAAAATAGCGTAAAGCACAAACATTAATATTGTTATAATTCTATCAACTAAAATCAAGCGCTCAAACAAATGACTTTTATTAATTCTTATTAATGAAATCACCCATGCAACAAGGAATAGCAATCCAATAATCAAATAAATAAAAAATGTTTCTGGTATATTAGAAAACCAGCCTGTCATAATTGCAATGTAAATAGAAAATACAGGTGTGTGAAAACCGAATAAAAAGTACCAATACGGTACCATAACACCCCCATACAATACAACACCAACAATTGAAAAAATCGACCACAAAATTGCAAATAGCAATCTTTTATTTTTTATTTTAAGAAATACACTTTTTACTGTTAAAAATATTTCAGTCGCAGACCACCCAAAAAGGCGAAAAAATAAACTTATAGTCAAAATAGCAACAAATAAAACTGCCGCAAACAAAAGGATCTCTAACAGCGTTTCCATAATTTATCCCCTTTATTTAAAGTAAACCGTATATTTTATTATAATATATAGTCGGAATACAAAAGTGTCAAGTTACAATTTTGTAATGATGGTTTGAGGAATGCATTATTTCTTCACTATTACCTCTTACCTATTACTTATATAAAAACTCCCCGACTATTGTCGGGGAGTTTTTATATATTAAAGGGGCAATAATCGGTAATTTTAAAGATAGTAAATTACTACCGCCGAAAAGCAGGATATCCTAATGCTTACCCCTGCTTTATTCTATGCCGAATTATTCGATTGGTGACTTGCGGATAAACAGCACGCCCAATGTATTTGCACCGCAGTGAGAAGATACCGTGCAGCCGGCTCTGGTTAAGAACACCTCTTTAAAGACGCCCTTTGACTTAACCTGTTCTACAACCGCATTTACAATCTCGGCATCACAGCCCGCATGAGTTACAAATACACGGCTTGTGTCGATATCGTCTAAATTTTGAAGTCTCTCATCAACATACTCTGCGAGAACTCTGCCATAAACACCGCGATATTTTTTACCAACGCCCATGCTGCCGTTTTTAACCTCAATACAGGGCTTAAGCTTAAGCAGATTTGCACCAAGCATTGCAACGGCAGAGCATCTGCCGCCTTTATGTAAATATTCAAGACTGTCAATAACAAAGGATGCGTCAACGCAAGGCACTAACTTTTCAAGCTCCTCAACAATAGCGGGCGCTTCCATACCGCTGTTTGCCATTTCGGCCGCAGCAACAACAAGTAATCCTCCACCTGTTGAAAGGTTTTTAGAGTCTATTACATAAACATTTTCAAATTCTTCAGCAGCAAGACAAGCATTACTGTATGTAGATGACATTGTAGAACTGATTGTAAAGTGAATTACTGCGTCACCATCTTTGGTAAGGTCAGTGAAATAATCAATACACTCACCAACATTAGATGCGGTTGTTTTGGGCAACTCACCTGTTTTTTCGTGATGGGCATAAATGTCATCGGGTGTAATGTCAATACCGTCACGGTAAACCTCAGTGCCGAGTGTAATACCGAGGGGTATAATTCTTATGCCATATCTTTCTTTAAGCTCTGCGCTTAAATCGCAAGTACTGTCGCTTGATATAATAATCTTAGCCATATTCATCCTCCAAATAATCAGGTTGCAAGAGCATTATAACATTAATTTGTGAATAAAACAATAATTTTTTATTTATATATTACGCAATACTCATATTTGTCTAACACAATCGCGTTATCGATTACTGCTTTTCCAAACGCTTTTTTGCAATTTTCAAACTTTTGGGGAACATTTATACTTACAGGATTATTGCCACAATTCACAGCAATAAATGCCTTACCGCTCTTATTTTCACGGGTAAACGCAATTGCATTTTGGTCAGCAAAAACGGTATAAAAATCGCCGTCGATAAACGCCTTACAATTTTTACGAATTTTGCCTAAATCTTTATAAAACTGTAAAAGCTCATCGTTTTCACTACCCCACGGGTAAGTCGCACGGCAAAACGGGTCGCCATAACCCTGCACACCGGCCTCATCACCGTAAAAAATCGACGGCACACCAGGTAGTGTATACTGAATAACAGCCGCCGCTTTAAGACGCTTTATTCCCTGCAAATATTCCTCATCAGTAAGTTTTTGCGCTGCTTGCCAATCGCGATTACCGATAAAACTGTCATTTTTACCAAGCACTGTGAGCACTCGCGCAGTATCGTGGGTGCCAAGGTGATTCATTAGCGTGTCTACCGAGCATTTGGGATAGTTTTCAAGTATAGAGTGAACCGTTTCAGAGAGCGTATCTCCACCGCCATGCTTTACAAAATTGAGAATAGCGTTTGCAAAAGGGTAGTTCATAACGCTGTCAAGCTGACTGCCACGCAAAAACTTACGACGTGCACCATAGCTTATTTTGTTGCTGGCATCCTCCCAAACCTCGCCTAAAATATAGGCGTTGGGGTTTTCACTTTTTACAGCAGCGCGCAATTTATTTAAAAATTTGTCGGGTAACTCGTCGGCAACATCAAGTCGCCAGCCGCCAATTCCCAACCTTAAATACTTGCGCAAAATACCGTTCTCACCTGTGATATAGTCGGTATAGCTATCATTGTCCTCGTTAGTTTCGGGCAATGTTTTAATTCCCCACCAAGCATCATATCCGTTTGGGTAGTCATAAAACTTGAACCACTGACGGTATGGCGAATTATAATCGCGATAGGCACCACATTCACCGTAACGGCCTGTGCGGTTAAAATAAATGCTGTCATCACCCGTGTGCGAAAACACACCGTCAAGAATTATTTTTATGCCGCATTTTTGAGCGTTATCGCAAAGATTTTTAAGATCATCCTCACAGCCCAAAAGCATATCAATTTTTTCATAGTTTGCAGTGTTATAGCGATGGTTTGAGTGCGCCTCAAAAATCGGGTTTAAGTATATGCCAGTAACACCCAAATCCTTAAGATACGGAAGTTTTTGACATATACCCGCAAGGTCACCGCCGTAATAGTCATTACCCAAAGAGCACGGCCCGTTATTTTGACGGTGCTCGGGAATTTTTGACCAATCCTTGCATATAAAACGGTCGCTGGGAACATCTTTTTTGGGGGCACCCGAATTATGAAAACGGTCAGGGAAAATCTGATATATTATGCCGCCCTTAAGCCAATCGGGAGTGGTAAATTCTTTATCATAAACAGTAAGCTGAAAACGTTCGCCCTCGGTCTGTGATACTACACCTAAACCGTTTTGACTTTTTACTACAAAAAACTCACCGTACGCGCTGGTGTAACAAAAATCATACCAATAAAGGCCTTCGGAGGTATTGATTTTGCAATCAAAAAACTGATAGTCACCAAGCCACTCATTTGTAGACTGCATTTTAATTTTACAAAGCGAGTTATCACTGTCATTTATAACACGCAAAAATGCATCATAAACACACGCGTCTTTATGCAGCAATAGCCGTAACCGCAGGCTTTCACCAGCGGGTACGGCTCCTAAACGTGAACGGTATAGACTGTTTCGCGAATCGTAGGGATAGTAATTCATATTACTTAACCTTATCTAAATTCCAAATATTCTTTGCGTAATCGTTAATTGAACGGTCGGCTGCAAAAATACCTGAGGCAGCGATATTTGTAAGCGACATCTTGTTCCACACATCTGGCTGATTATAAAGCGCCATAGCCTTTTTGTGTGCTTCGCAATAGTCGGCATAATCGGCAAGCGCCATATAGGTGTCAACATTTTTAAGTGTATTATAAATGCTGTCAAACTGCTTGCCGTCAATACCACGACCTATAAAGTCGAGCGCATTACGCAAATCGGCATTATTATTGTAATATTGCATTGGGTTATAACCCGTTTTTTGAATTTTTAACACCTCGGGTGTCTGCAAGCCAAATATGATGATATTATCGTCACCAACAGCCGAATGAATTTCAACATTGGCGCCATCTTCGGTACCCAAGGTTACAGCGCCGTTCATCATAAATTTCATATTGCCCGTGCCTGACGCCTCGGTAGAAGCAAGCGAAATCTGCTCACTTATTTCAGCCGCAGGTATCATAAGCTCGGCTAAGGTTACGCGGTAATCTTCGAGGAACAAAACCTTTAATTTGTCGTTTACAGCGCGGTCATTATTGATAATTACCGAAAGCTTGTAAATCATTTGAATTATCTCTTTTGCAAACAGGTAACCTGGCGCTGCTTTTGCACCAAAAATATAAGTCTTTGGTGTAAACGGTGCGTTTGGATTATTTTTAAGGTAGAGATAATCGGTAATGATATGAAGCGCATTCATATGCTGACGCTTGTATTCGTGCAAACGCTTAACCTGCATATCAACCACTGAATTCGGGTCAATTGTAATGCCCATATTTTGCTTTACATAGTTTGCAAGGCGAACCTTGTTGCCATGCTTGATTTCGGCAAGACGATTAAGCACAGTTTTATCATCGGCAAACGCCATCAGTTTTTCAAGCTGTGAAGCGTCTTTAATAAATCCGTCACCGATAAGCTCGGTCAAAAAGGCAGTAAGCTCAGGGTTTGCTTGACAGAGCCATCTGCGATGAGCAATACCGTTAGTAACATTTGTGAATTTATCAGGTGTCATTTTATAATAATCATTAAAGAGCTGATCCTTGATAATATCACTGTGAAGCTTTGATACACCGTTTACTGTGTGAGAAGCCGCAACGCAAAGGTTTGCCATACGAACAACGCCGCCCGAAATAATAGCGGTGCGCTCAGCAAGCGCAAAATCGCCTGTTTTAGCAATAACCTCTTGGCGATATCTACGGTCAATCTCCTGCACAATTTGATAAATACGTGGCATTCTATCTTTAAACAGACTAACCTGCCAGCACTCGAGCGCCTCTGCCATAATGGTATGGTTGGTGTATGCTACAGTGCGTGTTACCAAATCCCAAGCCTTTTCCCAAGAGTAGCCGCATTCATCAAGAAGCAAACGCATAAGCTCGGGTATTGCAAGGGTTGGGTGGGTATCGTTAATGTGAATTGCTACCTTATCGGGCAGATTTTCAAGCGTGTTGTACTTACGCATATGACGGTTAAGAATATCTTGCACAGATGCCGAAACCAAAAAATACTGCTGACGAAGGCGAAGTGACTTACCCTCGGGATGCTTATCCTCAGGGTAAAGTATTTTTGAAATAGCCTCTGCCGAAGCGCGCTGCTCGATTGCGCGCACATAGTCACCTTGACTAAACGCCGACATATCAAAGTCCTGACACTCAGCACTCCAAAGGCGAAGCACATTTACGGTTTTGCCGTCTTTGCCGGCACATTTAAGGTCATAGGGCATTGCGCGAACGTTAAGATAGTCTTTGTGCTCTACGTGATGATAGTTATTATCCCACCAATCGTCAATATAGCCGTCAAAGTGAACATCTACCGCAGATGACGGGCGTGGCTCAAGCCATACCTCACCGCCCGGGAGCCAAAAATCAGGCATTTCGGTCTGCCAACCGTCAACAAGCTTTTGACGGAAGATACCGAGCTCGTATTTAATGCAATAGCCCATTGCCGAATAACTGCTGCTTGAAAGTCCGTCAAGGAAGCAAGCCGCAAGTCTGCCAAGACCGCCGTTACCAAGACCTGCATCGGGCTCAAGCTCGAACAAGCTATCGAGATTTACTTTATAGCTTTTAAGCGCTTTACGCATAGTTTCGGTAAGGTCAAGATTATAGAGGTTGTTCTTGAGAGAACGGCCCATCAAAAATTCCATACTCAAGTAGTAGATGGTCTTGCTTTCTTGCTCATCTACAGCTTTTCTAAACTGTGTTTTGCGTTCGCTCATAATGTCAAGCAAAACAAGAACTGTAGCCTTATAAAAAATGTCGTCAGATGCTTGCTCAGGTGTTACACCAAAGTTGTGAGAAAGCTTTTTCTCTAACATTTCTTTAAGCGCTGTAATGGTATATTTTGTCATTAAATTCATCTCCATAAAAAGATATAAAATTTCACTTTTATTATTTGCTTTATTATAATACAATATTCCCAACATTTTTTCAAGTGGAACTAAAAACAATATTTGTATAGTTTTTTGTGTATAATGCACAAAAACTTTAAATATTTTAGATTTTAAAATTAGTTATTTATGCACTATTCACATAATTTTGCATTTTTTTGTTTCAAACAAGTCCTTTTTATACTAAAATATGTTATTTTTTAGTTGAATATTAAAGCAAAAGTGTGGTATTATTTTAAAAAAATATATAAGGTCTTGAAATATATGCATTTCAAAAAAATAGAGTTAAATGATATAAATCGGTTAAAACCATTTTTAACGGTTGCAAATGAGTTGACCTGCGAATTAAGTTTTGTTAATCTTTTACTATGGCAACCGCTATATAACAACTGCTACTGTATAGAAGACGGAATTTTATATCTTAAATCTTACGATGATAACATAGTAACCTATAGCCTACCGTTTGGAGATATGAAAACGGGTTTTGAAAAAATTGCAGAGCATAGCGGCACACCCTACCCTGATATATGGGCGCAAGAAGGTCCTCGCTTTCAACAATTTAAGGAATTATACGGTGAGTATTATGATATCTACGAAAGTCGCAACGAATTTGACTATATTTATAATTCTCTTGACCTTATAAACCTTTCGGGCAAAAAATACCACTCTAAGCGTAATCATATATCGTCATTTTCAAAGCAATTTGATTGGCATTATGAAGATATAACCGCCGATAATATTGACCTTGTCAAAGAATGTGCTGAACTTTGGTACTCTCAAAGCAGTGAACGTATGGACGACGAGCTAAAAACCGAAATGCAGGGCGTAGGTCTTATGATAGATAATATGTACACGCTCAATATAAAAGGTGGCGCCATCGTAATTGATAACAAGGTTGTCGCATTTACTCTTGGCTCACCCATAAACGAAACTGTCTATAATATTCATATTGAAAAGGCTTTAGAGGGCTTTGAAACGGCATACACCGTTATAAATCGCGAATTTGCGGCACGCAATCTTAACGGCTATAAATATATCAACCGCGAAGATGATTTAGGAATTGAAGGGCTGCGCAAATCAAAACTTTCATATAAACCCGAAATCATTTTACCAAAATACATTTGTACCAAAAAGGAAGGCATATGACAAAAAGACAACAATGTGAAAAGCTTTATAAAGACGCTTTTGGTGACAGCGGTGAGTTTGACACTATGCTGTTTGATCTGTTTTTTGACAATATAGAAACCTTGCAAAATGGCAATACGATAGTCGCTATGTATTTTAAAATACCGTGCGTTGTCAATATAAACGGCGTTAAAAAGTCGGCGTATTACATTTATGCTGTGACCACACACAAAGACTATCGTCACCAAGGTCTTATGAGCAAATTATTTAACGATACCATAACAAAGTCCGATACCCTATATTTTTTAAAGCCGTCAAGTGAAGGTGTAATTGCGTTTTACCGTCAAGCAGGCTTTAAGCAAATTGTTGGCACACGCGAAATATGTGACGCGGTAATTGAGGTGTGTGACAACTTTAAAAAACTGTCAGAGCTTTGCGACAAACCGCAAAATTCATACCCTATTATGATAAAGGGTATTGCAAACATAGAAAATTTAACATTCGAATATACACTCGAATAAGGAGGCTATTATATGTCTAAAAAAACCTACATAATCTGTAACGCCCACCTTGACCCCATCTGGCAATGGGAGTGGGAAGAAGGCGCTGCCGAAGCGTTGTCTACCTTCCGTATTGCTGCGGACTTTTGTGAACAGTACGAAGACTACATTTTCTGTCACAACGAGGTGTTGCTTTACGATTGGATCGAGCAATTCGACCCACCGCTATTTGCCCGCATACAAGACCTTGTTGCGCGCGGAAAATGGCACATTATGGGCGGCTGGCACGTGCAACCCGACTGTAATATGCCTTCAGGTGAGAGCTTTGTTCGTCAAGCTCTTAAAGGAAGACAATATTTCTTAGAAAAGTTTGGCAAGGTGCCACATGTTGCTATTAATTTCGACTCATTCGGTCACAGCCGCGGTCTTGTTCAAATTATGGCAAAAAGCGGTTATAAAGGCTATGTGCATATGCGCCCACAGCCACAGCATTTAGAAATGCCTGCAAATGATTATACATGGGTGGGTTACGACGGCTCAAAAATCGTTGGTATGCGTCCACACGGCTGGTACAGCACACCCAAAGGACACGCCGCAGAATATATAAATGCAACGGTTAACATGTGCCCCGATGATGATATCAATATGCGTCTTTGGGGTATTGGTAACCACGGCGGCGGACCGTCAAAGAAAGACCTTGACGACCTTGTTGTTCTTAAAAAAGAATTGGCAGAAAAAGGTGTGGAGCTCATTCACTCCACACCCGAGGATTATCTCGCCGCGACCATCAAACGTCACGATTTGCCCGAAGTACACCACAGCCTTTGGTGTTGGGCGGTAGGCTGCTATAGCTCACAAATTCGCGTAAAGCAAAAGCACAGAGCGGCTGAAAATATCTATTATCTTACCGAAATTATGTGTTCACATGCGGCAAACGAGGGTCTTATGGAATATCCTTTCAAAGAACTCTCCGACGCTATGTATGACATTATGACGGTAGAGTTTCACGATGTTTTGCCCGGTTCTTCAATTCAGCCTGCCGAAGAAATGGGTATTCGTATGATGGACCACGCTATAGAGATACTTACCCGTCTTAAAGCAAAGGCATTCTTTGCACTTGCAAGCGGCCAGAAAAAAGCCGACCCCGACAAGATACCTCTTTGCGTTTATAACCCGTATCCTTATGAAATTACCGAAAATATCATTTGCGAATTCAACCTATGGGATCAAGATCGCAATCCATATTTTATGAAGCCTATCGTTTATGATAAAAACGGCAAAATTATTCCTTCACAGTGCGAAAAAGAATATAGTACTATTCCTATTAACTGGAGAAAGCGTATAGTGTTTAGAGCAACACTCGCTCCTATGACACTTAACCGTTTTGACTGCGGTTTTGAAACAATGGACGAAAGACCTGCAAGTGAAGCTGTGTATAAAGACGATTACATTATTCTTAATCGTGGTGGCTCCGAAGTTAAAATAAATACCAAAACCGGTCTTGTTGATGCCTATATTAAAGGTGGCAAAAACTACGTTGCCAACTCGGCATTTGGTTTAGAGGTTTATAACGACGACTTTGACCCATGGGGTATGATGGTAACAGCCTTTAAAGAAAAAGTTGGAGAATTCAAGCTTTTAACCCCTGCCGAAGCAAAAGAATTTTTATATCTTGATAATGAAATTCCTTCGGTACATATGATTGAAGATGGCGATGTTGAAACAACAATTGAGGCTGTTTTTGGATACAAAGGCTCTCACGCAATTGTTAAATATATTTTAGGTGATGACGGTGACCTTAGAGTAGACGTTCGCGTTAACTGGAGCGCAAAGCAAAGAATGTTGCGTCTTAACATTCCAACCACGCTTGAAAACAGCGTTTGCATAGGTGAACAGCCCTACGGTGAAGAAAAACTGTTTGACAATATGGAAGAAAACGTATCGCAACGATATATTGCCGTAACCGACAACAGCGACTGCCTGCTTGCAGTAAACAACGGCATTTATAGCTCTTGCTTTGATGAAAAGGCAGGCGCGCTTAAATATACTTTACTACGTTCTGCTTCATATTGTGCGCATCCTGTTGGCGAGCTCAAGGTTATGCCACAAGACCGATATATGCCATATATCGAGCAAGGCGAGCGTGACTTTAGCTTTAAATTCTGTGTGGGCAAGGCTCAAGACATCAGACCACACGCCGCAAGGATTGCCGGGCACTTTAATATGAAGCCTATGGCACTATCCTTCTACCCAACGGGTATAGGCGAAATTCCAAATTCACCCGTAAGTCTTACCGATACCGACGTTATAACAATTAACACGCTTAAAAAAGCAGAAAAGTCTGATGATTATATTATAAGACTATTTAATCCTACCAACAGTAATCAAAGCTGTAAGTTATCTTTCTATGATACAGAAATATCTTTGAAGTTTGGTATGTATGAAATTAAAACCATCAGATATGACGGCACAAAGCTTTGTGAAACCGACCTTATGGAAGGTATAATCGATTAAAACAAAAACCCGATGTCAAACGACATCGGGTTTAATTTTGTGTTATTATTTAGCGTAATCGGTTGCTCTGCTTTCACGGATAATGTTAACCTTAACCTGACCCGGATACTCAAGCTCGTTTTCAATCTTTTGAGCAATATCATGAGCCATAATAACCATTTGATCGTCATTAACAGCCTCAGGTTTAACAAGTATACGTATTTCGCGACCGGCTTGAATAGCATAAGAATCTTCAACACCGTTAAAGGATTTGGCGATTTCCTCTAACTTTTCAAGACGCTTAATATAGCTTTCAATGTTTTCGCGTCTTGCACCCGGACGAGCCGCACTTATAGCATCAGCCGCCTGAACAATGCAAGCAATAACTGTCTTAGCCTCAACGTCACCGTGGTGAGCGTGAATAGCGTGAATAACAGTCTCGTTTTCACGATACTTTTTAGCAGCCTCAACACCAAGCTGAATGTGTGAACCTTCTTGCTCGTGGTCAATAGCCTTACCAATATCGTGCAAAAGACCTGCACGCTTTGCAAGTGTAACATCGGCACCAAGCTCGGCAGCTATAAGCCCTGAAAGATAGCATACCTCAAGCGAGTGGTTAAGCACGTTTTGACCGTAGCTTGTGCGGAAATGTAAACGTCCAAGAAGCTTAAGCAGCTCGGGATGCAGATTATGAACGCCACTTTCCACCATAGCGCGTTCGCCCTGCTGCTTGATTATAGCCTCAACCTCGGCTGTGGCCTTAGCAACGGTTTCCTCAATTCTTGCAGGATGAATTCTACCGTCAACAATTAACTTTTCAAGGGTCACACGAGCGATTTCGCGGCGAATAGGCTCAAAGCTTGATACAGTGATTGCCTCGGGTGTATCGTCTATAATAAGGTCAACACCTGTTGCATTTTCAATAGCGCGGATATTTCTACCCTCACGACCGATAATACGGCCCTTCATTTCATCATTTGGTAGCGGTACTACCGAAATGGTGATTTCAGATGAATGGTCGGCAGCACAACGTTGAATAGCGTGGGCTATAACCTCACGCGCAAGCTTGTCAGACTCGTCACGGGTTTGCTGCTCAAACTCCATAATCTTTACAGCCTTTTCGTGTGAAAGCTCTCCTTCAAGCATTTGCAAAAGGTTTGCCTTTGCTTGCTCTTTTGAAAGACCTGAAATTTTTTCAAGCATTTCAAGCTGACTGCGTTTAAGCTGCTCGCACTCTTCAATCTTTGCATCAATTTGTTTTGCTTTTTCTTGTAGTTTTTCTTCCTTAGCTTCAAGATTATCTATCTTGCGGTCAAGGGTTTCCTCTTTTTGCTGAAGTCTATGCTCTTGTCTTTGAACCTCGGCTCTTCTTTCGCGAAGATCCTTTTCGGTTTCTTGGCGGAGCTGATGAATTTCTTCTTTAGCTTCAAGCAAGGTTTCTTTTTTGCGTGTTTCAGCAGTTTTCATCGCATCATTTAAAATGCGTTTTGCCTCGGTTTCAGCCGAGCCAATGGTTTTTTCGGCAGATTTGCGACGGAAAGCCGAGCCTGCAAAAAAACCGATAACACATAGCACCAATGCTATCGCGCCAAAAACTGCATAAAAAATTGGGTTTTCGGGCATTTAAGTCCCTCCTTTATAATTAAAGCGGTTTTACAGAATCAAAATTAAAGGTCTGTCGGGGACCGCTGTTTTAAGCCCCGATCCAATAAATATTAGGGTATCGGTGAATTTCGCCAAAACTTCCACCAATACAAACTAAACTTATCTACATAATTTTACCACCATATTTATATGCTGTCAAGAAAAAATGCCGCTTATATTGTGTAAATTTACAATTAAACGGCATTTTTTTACATTAGATAAAATAATATGACATATCCCAACAAGGAAGTGATGGAAAATGGCGCAGATAAATTTTATAATCTGACCGAAGCTTCAATACCGCCTCGGGTATTAAAAACAAATCTTCGCTGCGGTGATAGGCGGCAATTTGCATTTTAGGCCTATTGTTTGTTATGGTGTTTTTGCCACCCTTAATTGCCAAGGCTTCGGCACCCTCGATGTCCATTTTTATATAAGTTGGAGTGTCAATTTGTGTCAGGGCATCTATGGTTACAGAATTTATAATGCTGTCACCGTTTCCTATTGCCGAACCGCGCGAACCATTCATTTCAAACTTTATTTCACCATCAACATCACTGACACAAGCATTTATGTTAATAATATTTTTTATGTCTTCAGTAGCCACACATAATTTATTATAGGTTTTAAAGTCGGGTTCGACAGCGATGATTTTGTTATAACTATTTACGACCGACAAAAACTCCGCTACGGTATCACCGCGATATGCACCCAAATCAAAATACGTTTCGTTATCATCAAAACTTATTATATTCTGATAAACCTCATCACACGGTGTTTCGCATTCAAAAAGATAATCTATTCTTCCCGTCAGCTTATACATAATTGCGTTTTCAAAAACCTTTTTTGAAACGTCATCTGCAAGTCGGTTATAAACACTTTCAAGCCGTTCGCGGTTTTGCAGAGCGTATTCCATATTAAAAAGAGTATCGCCATAAACGGCAACATCGGGGGCATACAGCTCTTGTTCGGCGGCAATGCGCTTTATATTGGCAATCACCTCGGGCAAGCTGCTGCCAAAGCACACCAACACAATCATATCACCAAAAGTATCTTTTGCAGTTTTATAATCGGTAACCGCAAAACCGTGAAACACTTTTTGACGCACAAAACCGTCGGATGCAAACACACCCGATATTTTTATGCCATATCTATTAAGCCCCGATATAATCTTGTCGGCGCCGTTACCCATACCGTAAAGCACAATGGGCTTAGTCGCTTCTTTTAAATAATTCCATAAATCTTTCATATCTACATTATATATATAAATGTAATTTTTTACAAGTAAGTTGTAGACAAATTAGAAATAATTTGATATATTTATATAGAAATATTTTATTGGAGGGTGCTTTATGAAAAAAGTTCTCGCTTTTGACTTTGGCGCTTCAAGTGGACGCGCAATGCTTGCAACGCTTGAAGACGGAAAAATAGTAATGAAAGAAATTCACCGCTTCGCTAACGACCCTGTAGTTGTTCGCGGCAGTATGTATTGGGATGTGCTTCGTCTTTTCTTTGAAATTAAGACCGGCATCACAAAGGCGGTTAATGAAGGTGGCTTTGACGCTATCGGCATCGACACCTGGGGTGTTGACTTTGGACTCTTAGACAAAAACGGCAGAATGCTTGCCAACCCCTATCACTACCGTGACAGTCGTACTCACAAAATACCCGAAAAGGTTTTTGAAATAATTTCAAAGGATGACCTTTACAGCCGCGCAGGCTTGCAGTTTATACATTTTAACACCATTTATCAGTTAATGTACTTAAAGTTTAACGAGCCTGATATTTTAGAGCGTGCTGACAAAATGCTTATGATGCCTGACCTTTTCGGCTATATGCTCACAGGCGAAATGAAAGAAGAGGCTACTATTGCTTCTACCTCTAACCTGCTTAATCCATACACAAAGGATTGGGATTTCGAGCTTATTGAGCAATTAGGCTTGCCAAAAAATATTTTTGCTCCCATTACCAAGCCGGGTAGTGTTTACGGTTATTTGTCAGATGAAATTTGTGAAGAACTCGGTTGCCAAAAGGTACCTGTAATTGCAGTTGCATCTCACGATACTGCATCAGCAGTAGCCGCAACACCGAGCGACCGTGATGACTTTGTTTACATAAGCTGCGGCACCTGGAGTCTTTTTGGTATTGAAAGCAAAACTCCTATTCTTACCGCCGAGGCTGCAAAAGCCGACTTTACTAACGAGGGCGGTTTTGAAGATACCACCCGTTTTCTTAAAAACATTATGGGGCTTTGGCTTATTCAAGAATCACGCCGTCAGTTCCGTCGCGAAGGCGAAGAGGTTGGCTTTGACGTGCTTGAAAAAGAAGCGCTTGCAAGCGAGCCGTTTAAGTGCTTTATCAATGTTGATGACCCTGCATTTGAGCCTGCGGGCAACCTACCGTTCAGAGTAAAAGAATACTGCGAAAAAACAGGTCAATATGTACCTCGGACTCGTGGTGAGGTTATGCGCTGTATCTACCAAAGCCTTGCTATGAAATATAAATACACCTTTAACGCTCTTAATAATATGGGCGAAAAGAAATATCACAGCATCAACATTTTAGGTGGCGGTATCAAAGACAGACTCCTTTGCCAGATGACAAGTGATGCTTGTAATGTTCCCGTGCTGGCAGGTCCTACCGAAGCGACGGTTATGGGTAACATTGGTGTTGCATTTAATGCTTTGGGCGAAATTAAAGATTTTGCCGAGCTTCGCAAGGTTGTTTCAAACTCTACCGAAATTAAGACCTACACACCAAGTGAGAATGCACTTTGGGAAAAGGCTTACGCCGATTATCTAAAAGCAACAGGACTTTAATAATAACAAGGCGCTTGAGTGTAACCTCAAGCGCTTTTCTTTTTAATAAACAAAAACACGGCTGATTTGATTTCTCAAATCAGCCGTTCGTTTTTTTACTTATTCTTCTTCATAAATATCATCGTCGTCCCACCAAGGTTCGCTTGTAACGATAATATCATTAAGTTGTAAATCATAGATTTCTATTTCTGCTTTTTTAAACATAATCTGAATTTCTCCTTTACTATTATCATTACGCGTTGTAGTAACGAGCCTTAATTTGCTGAACGTAGAACAAGAATGCCTTTGCAGCTTCTACGCGAGTTGCATAGTATTCGCATGGTGCCTCGCTATATGCAGTTTCAAACTGATTGCCAAGTCCTGATACACTAAATGTACCAAGATCTTTCCACTCGCCACCGTTGTAGTTAGCCTCAACCTTAATGCCGTCAGCCATTGCTTCTACAGGAATCTGGTCAGCCTTGTAGGTGTGGTATCTACCATTCTTTGCGGTGTTGGTCCAACCGTTTACATTCTTGATGTCTGCGCCTGTGTAAGCAGGAACCGAGATTTCTTCGGTTGTCTTGGTTGCGCCATCTTGTGTATAGGTAAATCTTACCTTAATCTTATCACGATTAGTTTTATAATCACCGTGGAAAGCGAATGCAAACGACATATATGGGTTAGCCTTTAGACTAAGTGCTGTCTTATATACACCAAAGCTCATAGTGCCGTTTTCGTGGTACTCGGTACCTGCGCCCAAAGTATCAGGAGCAAATTGTATGTTGTTATACGACGCTACATATTCAGGATATATTACAGAAAGCTCTTCGATAATATTGTTCGTATCATCTTGTAATGACGGCATGCTGCCAAAATAACTATAGTGCCATGCGCCGTTAGGATTGGTCATAATGTCGTACCAGTCAAGGTTTGGCATACTAGTTTTTGCCGACAAACCGTTAATTCCATTTACGTCAATCTTAGCCAATTGTGAAAGGCTTGCCGTAAATGTCGTGTTGCTAGCGCATGCAACGTTAGTAACCTCTACATCGGTATAAACATCTTTAAAGCAACGAGGATCATTAAAACGTGCGCCTACTTGTTGTGCAGGATCGTACGGTAACGCACCAAGGATTATACTGTTACGAACCATATTGTAGTAACGTGGCTCTGTTTTATCACCGTCGTCAACAACGGTAAGACCATCAGGAATTGCAGGAGCTGATGAAACAAGAGTGTTGTTGTTAGCATTACTCCAAATGCTCATTTTTACACCGTCGCCATAGGTAGCATCATTGCCGTAAACCAAACAGTTATCAATATAAACCATGTCGGCTGATGCACCTATAATTACGCCGCTACGGTCATGTGAAGCAGAGTTGTTATACATATAGTTGTTCGCAACTGTACAGCCATTAAACCAAACAAATCCTGTTGTCTTTTTACCATAGCCGGAACCGTTGGTAATAGCAACAATAGCACCGCACTGGTAGTCAGCGTTTGGAGATTGACTTACCATATAAGAGTTTTTAATTGAAAGGTTGCTTACAACTGCGCCCGCATCAGCGTTAGAAATGAAGCCTGCATTAGAAGTCGCTACTTGATATATGCCGTAAACTGTAGCACCACCGAAATCAATATTGCCGCAGAAGGTTGAACCTTCCCAACCATAGTAGAGCCACTGTTTCATATTAGCAGCGTTTGCCTCAAAGTAAGCCTTTGTGTCCGCAGCGCTATCAAGCGCCATAATATTGGCAGCATAAGCCTCGGGTTGCATCACAATGTTCTTGATGCCTTCAGCAATCTTATAATACTTACCATCGGTAATTGTATAGTTGTCGCGACCTTGACCAAAGATGTAAGCAAGCTCGGCTACAGTTCTTATAATATAAGGATCATCCTTGGTGCCGCTGCCCTCTGTCGGAGCAGTCTTTGTGTTACTGCCATCCCAGTAAATTGTTTTATCTTTAAGTTCCGGAACGTTATAAGGAGCATAAAGTGTTGGGTATCTTTCGGTTGCACACCAAACGGTATCCCAGTTAAGCTTTGGCATATTGTCGGCAACGTTAAGACCCTTAAGCTGTGAATCGGTAAGTGGTATTACCTTGCCTGTAAAGTTACGGTTAGTCAATGTACCACCAAGTGTAACACCGGTAACAGGAACATCACTTGTTGTGTAAACGTTGCTGAAGTGACTTTCAAGACCTGAGTGCTGAACAGCATTTTTGTCGGTGCTTATACTGGTTGCATAAGGCTTAATACCAATAACAATACAGTTACTTACAGCAAGTGCGTTTGAGCCAGAAACACCCATTACACCACCATGACAAACCTGGTCGCCTGCTGCACTGCCACCCTCATTTACTGATACAAAGTGTTCTTCATCAAGATTTACGTAGCAGTTGTTGATGATATAAGGGCAGTCACGATAAATGGTATCGGTCATATCACCGTCGCCGTTATAGTCTTTTTGATCGTTTGCTTCTCTCAAAGCAGGAGCACTTGCGCCCAAACCAAAAATTGCACCTACGCCTTTATTATAACCTGTGGTAGTTACTTCAAAATAAGAATCTGTTACAGAACAGTTTTCGATAGTTACTGTGCACTTTTCATCTGCTGAATGATAACCAATAATGCCACCTACCGCAGTTGTTGCTGTAAAATGAGCTTTGTTAACATTAATATTTTTAATGGTAACTTCGCCCTTTGTACAGGTGAAAAGGCCCGCGTAAGAACCAACTGAAGTGTGGTTGGTCCAAGCGCCGTAAACCGTAGCGCCGTTACCGTCAAAGTGCCCCTGGAAACCGGGTGTGCCACCCGCGTGGTTTTTACCGCTACCCTTAACAATGTCAAGGTTGGTTTTTCCACTCGCTAATGATTCACCGGTCAATGTACCGTTTACATCAAGTTTGTCGGTTGCAAGGTTAAAGCCTGCAATATTATCAGCAACCTTGTAGTATTTTCCCTTTGTATCGTTACCTGATGCTTTTGCAAGGTAAACAAACTCTTCAGCAGAGTCAATTATAATAGCATTTTCCCAATCGGCACCTGTTTCACCGTTGTCGGCAAGCTTGTCGTCGTAATACTTGCTTGTGCTGCCGAGGTCGTTGATAAGATAATCACCAAACTCAAGCAAATCAATCTCGGTTGGAATAGTAACAGCCTCATCCTCTTTGGGTGCCTGTGTACCAAGAGCGGTTTTAGATGCATTAGCATAATTCATAAATGCTGCGGCAACTAATTTGTCGGCTTCTTTTTCACTTTCGGTGTAAGTATCACCTGAATCAAAGTAATAAACGTCATCTCCATTTATTACCTTGTTACAATATTCTGCAAGTGATATTGCATGTGTAATACCCATAAGCTCGGTTTCGGTTGAACTTTTTGGAGTATATCTTGCAATGTAAAGTGTGGTATCGGCATCTTTTGCAGATAGATTATCAATCGTAATCATTCCTGACGTGCTCATAAGAATACCGTCGTATCCGCCTGTACCGTCATCTCTTCTTGTAGCAGCAAAAAATGACGCTTTTTTGTTGCCTATGTCTTTTTCGTCCGCATCTTTAATTTCGGTATATTTTAACTCGCTTGCAGGTACGGTATCACTATACTTTAATACCTTACCGTTTTGGTCGGTTATAATAAACTTTTCACCCTCAAGAGCATTTGGAAAGTGAATATTAAGCGAAACGGTACCGTCTTCTTGATAAGTAAGGTTTACACCAGAAAGATTACGGTAGTTGTTAAAGCTGTGCATACCCGCTTTAACCCTTTGAGTTCCGGTTACGTTACCGTCCTCATCACGAACATACTCTCTGTAAGGAAGATTAGTAGCAGCAAGCATTGGTGTTATTCTGCCGCAAATACTGCACCTTGCTTCAAAAAGATTAAAGTATGTTTCGTTATCGGCCTTTTCAAGACCTGCAGCCTTAATGGCATCAAGGTTGTAAGGGTCTGCCTTACCGACTTTTTCGTCAATATGGCCGTCGTGAACGTGTGAAAAGCTGGTTGCTTCATTATCTACAGTAGCAGCAAGGTCTGCTACGTCACCCGTTGCATTTATAAGGTTAAGCTCATACTTTTTACCATAAGCCACGTAGTTTTCGCTGGCATAATGACCGTCAGAATTTCTGTAGGTTGTAACGCCGTCATCTGCGGTACCTATTTCGTTGCCATTTTCAACAGTAAGATTTGCGCTTACACGGTCACAAATACCGGTAAAGTCAAGTGTTACTGTGAATGTAACAGAGGTATATGCGCTTGCTGTATTAAAGGTAATATCTTTAAAGCCCTGTGCATATTGGCTATACGAAGGCATCGAGCCTACGCTGTCTTCACTAACGGTTGAAATTTTATAACCAAGGTTAGCGGTTGCAACGTCAACGGTTGTATATTCACGATAATAGCCATGAAGCATGTTAATATCGTTTACATACTTATTTGTTGTGGTGGTAGTTTCACCGTCAACAACCGTTACTTTTGTTGTTGTAAGGGGTTTACCGGTTACTGACTCATAGTAATCATCGGTCATGTTGTAAACGTATTTTCTGCCGTCAGCTTCTTCACCTGCTATTGCGTGGGTGGTAGTGCCGGCAAGACTGCTGTAACTGTCATTTACAAAGTCGTTTACATTAAATGCCGTACCGTCAAGACGGGTACCGCCGGTAATTTCGATCTTTGTATTCCAAAGACCAGATTTACTGTCATAGGCATTTGGTAAAAGGGTACCCTTGTTACCAATAGACTCAACGTGAGAATCTATAAGAACCTTTTGTTTCTCGGTGGTTGTACCGGTCTGATTGCCCTCGGCATCGTATACAGGAACTTCAACATCTCTTAACTCGTAGGTGTTGATATTGGCAATCATATTGTTACCGTCAGTATCAAAGCCATCCTTATAGGTAATATCATAAATAGGCTCTCTTGTCTGCTCCTTAAAATTATAATAAGTTGCGGTTACTGTTCTAGTTTGCTGTTTGTATGGATAGTATGTTGCGGTAACAGTTCTAGTTTGCTGTTTATATGGATAATATGTTGCAGTAACTGAACGAGTATATTTCGTATACGTATAACCGCTTTGAAGAATGCCAGTCTTTTCTGTTGCAACCCATTTCTCTGTGTTAGAAGATGTAAAAGTAAAGCTTTTTGATTGGAACCATTCCGTATAATTATATGTAGCAGACTCTCCATCCGTTATATCGCCATATGTATTATAAAAATTATCATCAGTATCTTGAGTCGTTGTAGTGGGAGTCCAATCAGTATATTCATACCTCGGTGTCCCGTTTTCATCTTCTACCCATCTGGTAAGATCATCACCTGCAGGTGTTGAAGTATAATTGCCTGTCGCACCGCTATCTGACCAAGCACTATATTCATACCCCGGTGTCCCGTTTTCATCTTCTACCCATCTAGTAAGATCATCACCTGCAGGTGTTGAGGTATAATTTCCTGTTACATTGGAATCTGACCAAGCACTATACTCATACTTTGTAGGTGTATCGCTTACCTTTACCCATCGAGTAGTATCGCTACCTGTAGGTGCTGTTGTATATTCGCCTTTTACACCAGAATCCTTCCAAGCAGTATATTCACCTGTTGGTGTCTTTATCTCTGTGCCAAGGAACTCTTCAAGTGTAAAGCTATTGGCACTTGATAGGTAATTATCATAATCGGGAACAGTTTCTCCCTCATCGTTTACCTTTGTGCCAAAATTAGCATCGTCAATAACATCCTTACCAAGCATAAGGTCAAACTTACCGTTTGTCATACCTGCAGGATCGGTTAGTGTTACTTCCATAGTAATTACCTTTGTACCGGCAGCTATATCTTCACCAACGATGTTATAGGTGCCTGCAGTAGCCGCACTTGCAGGGATTAAAGCACCCCAAAGTGTGCTAACGCACAAAGCCATAACAAGAATAACACTAACTGCTTTGTTAGTAATTTTTCTCATTAAAAATCACCTTTCCTTTGAAAATAATTATACAAATTAATTCTACCACTTTTAAAAAATTATTTCAACACGCACGCTTAACCAATTCGTGTAAAATATATATATGCTTTTTTGTGCAAATTAACAATGAAGTTGTAGTGACTGCTTGCAAATCACTGTAGTGATTACTTGCAAACAAAAAGGCTCCCCTTATTGTTCAAGGGGAGCTGTCGAATGAAATGAGACTGAGGGGATAAGAGTTTGACAAAAAATTAAGACACTATCCCCTCCGTAGCCATACGGCGACACCTCCCCTTACTACTAACAAGTGGAGGCTAATAATACTTTTGTATAAATTCAACAATTGGTGTGTTGTCAGGCAAACCGTGTGGGTGGTGGTCGCCGCCCGGCTTTATTATCAATTCAATATTACCGCCGTGCGCTTTAAAATAGTCGTAAAGCAGTTGTCCGTTTTCACAAAACGGTACGGTTTTATCACTGTCGCCGGAAACCAGCATTATCGGCACACCCGATTTTAAAAGCTTTTCTTTTTGGTCGATTGGGTGATTTCTAAAATTTAACATATCTGAAAGTGTCATACCCATATTTTCAATGAATTCTTGCGAGCAATCACCCTCACTAACACCTAACGCAAACGGCCAGCTTAGATAGTTCATAACCGGCGCATCAAGGTACGCGGCTGCAACATATTGCGGGTATTTTGCTGCAAAATACACCGCCTGCATACCGCCGCAGCTCATACCAACAAGTGCGCATTTTGAATTAAGACCAAATTCTTTGCTCAAAAATTCACAAAACAGTGGTCGCATATCGGTGTCACTTTCGGGACACAAGCGTGTTGTGTTTTGCATATAGGCCAAGTGATAGCCTTTTTTAAGCATTTCAATTTCCATTTGGGGAAATGCATCGAAATATTCGGTTTTATAGAGCCACTTATTGCCTTCGCACGCATTATCGGGGCAAATTAGTATGCAATTTCTGCCGTTAAACTTAAAATCGAGTCTTTTAAAGCCGCTCCAAACGCTTGTTTTTAACTCCATATTATTCTCCTTTTAATTCGTAGCCACCCACAGCACGAACAAAAAGCGGCACACAAGAGCCCTCACCAAAAACGGTTTCTATCATTTTTTTATAATCGTCAAACATTTTGTTTGGTATATAGCACTGAATTGTGCCCGCAAAGCCGCCGCCGTGAACACGGTATGCACCACGACCGTTTAAAAACTGCTTTGTAAGTGTCAGCGCTAAAGATATAGCCTGCTCTTTTGGATTGCTTGGCGAATATACGTTTTGAAGTAAATCATAAGATGACTCGCCCGAACGCTTAACAGCCGCAAAAAATGTGTTGAAATCACCGCGTTTAAGCGCTGCTTTTTGCGTAAGCACGCGACGGTTTTCATTAAACACGTGTATAGCGCGCATAATTGCGCGGTCGCCGCATTTTTCACGAATTTCGGCAATGTTTTGGTAAAATTTTTCTTCATCGGCATCACGCAAAAACTCTACGCCAAGGCACTCGCTTACAGCGCGGCACTCAAGCGTAATATCGGCATAATCCTGTGTCAAATTTGCGTGATTACCGCCCGTGTCAACAACACAAAGCGTATGATTTGACTCGCTTAAATCGAGGTTGATTTTTTCGACAACAGGATTTTGCGGGTCGCAAAAATCGGCAAATGTAAAGCCGCCTACGCTTGACGCCATCTGGTCTAAGAGTCCACACGGCTTGCCAAAGTATTCGCGCTCGGCAAACTGTGAATATTTGGCAATGGCTATAGCATCAACCTTATGCTCGTTATATAAACCGTTTACAATATTAGACACCAACACCTCAAACGCCGCCGAGGATGAAAGCCCCGAGCCCTTTAGCACATCAGAGGTTGTGTAGGCATCAAAGCCACCTATATTGTATCCGCCATTTTTAAATGCCGCTACTACGCCGCGTATAAGCGAACGCGCGCGACCGATTTCTTCTTCCTTTTTATCAAGGTCGCAAATATCGACCTCGTCCATTTTATAGCCCTTTGATTTTATGCGAACAATATTATCACTGTTTGCTGACACAACGGCAATAACGTCAAGATTAACGCTGCCCGCAAGCACCATACCGTGCTGATGGTCGGTGTGGTTGCCGCCTATTTCGGTGCGCCCCGGTGCCGAGAAAAGACGAATATCGTCACGCTCTCCATAGAGGTTCACAAATTCATCCACAGCATCAATATAGCGTGATCTTGCAGCCTCAATATCACCGTAAAGCAGGGCGAAATCTTTATCAAATTTTGCGTTTAATATATTTTGTTTAAGTTCAGTTGTATTCATAGTTAAATGAAGCGGAAAACAACATCCTTTGATGCAATTTTCCGCTTGCCCTTTCGTCTAAATTAAAGTGATTCTACGATAGCCTTTGTATCGCGTGCGATTTTAAGCTCTTCGTTAGTAGGAATAATATAAACATTTACCTTACTGTCATCGGTAGAAATCTTGATTTCTTCACCATGAACTTTATTTGCTTCGGCGTTGAGTTTTACGCCTAAGTAGCCAAGATTTTCGCAAATATATTCGCGAAGCTCTTCATCATTTTCACCGATACCGCCTGTAAATACGATGGTATCAACACCGTTCATAGCTGCAACATAAGAGCCTACAAATTTAAGAATCTGATAACGTTGCATATCTATAGCAAGCTTAGCGCGTTCGTTGCCGCCCTTTGCAGCAGCATCTACGTCACGGTTATCGTTAGATACGCCCGAAATACCAAGTACACCAGACTTTTTATTGCAGATAGAGTCGATATCGGCAAAGGTAAGGCCCTCTTTTTCTGCAATGTATGTAAGTGCAGATGGATCAAGTGTTCCGCTACGGGTACCCATCATAAAGCCATCAAGTGGAGTAAAGCCCATTGTGGTATCTACGCACTCGCCGTTTTTTATAGCGCTGATTGAACAGCCGTTGCCAAGGTGACAGGTGATAATCTTAAGATCTTTTTTGTCTTTACCCTCAAGGTCAGCCGCTCTATCACTTACAAAGCTATGTGATGTGCCGTGGAAGCCGTACTTACGAACACGATATTTATCGTAATACTCATAAGGTAATGCATACATATAAGCCATTGCAGGCATTGTTTGATGGAAGGATGTATCAAACACGCCAACCTGTGGAATCTTGTCACCAAAGGTTTTGGTGCAAGCCTCGATACCTAAAATGTTAGCAGGGTTATGAAGCGGTGCCATAACGCTGCACTCACGAACCTTTGCGATCATTTCATCGGTAATAAGAGCCGATTTGTTAAACTCTTCAGCGCCGTGAACAACACGGTGACCTATAGCGCTAACCTCGTCTAAAGAATCAATAACCTTTGCCTCTGACTTTGTCATAGCGTAAACTACAGCTTCGAAAGCCTCACTGTGTGTGGGCATAGCGGTTTCAGCCTTATATACTCTGCCGTCGGCAGCCTTGTGTGTGATAGCACCTGTAACGCCTATGCGCTCGCAAAGACCTTTTGCCAAAACAACCTCATTGTCCATATCAATGAGCTGATACTTAAGTGATGAACTACCTGCATTAACTACAAATACCTTCATTTCAATTACTCCTTAAATTAAATATTGAAACATTATTTTCTTTATGGTAAAATATTTCCATAAAACATACACATATATAATACTTTATCAAGTTTACTTTTTCAAGTGCATTTTTGCAAAAAGAGGTGATTTTTTTGTCAGCTGTCGGTATTATTGCAGAGTTTAACCCACTACACACAGGTCATAAAAGGCTAATTGACTACGCCAAAACACTTGGTGATACTGTTGCTTGCGTTATAAGCGGTAACTTTGTTCAGCGTGGTGATGTGGCAATAATCAGCAAACAACAGCGGTCAAAATTTGCGCTTCTTTGCGGTGTTGATATAGTAGCCGAGCTTCCTGTTATTTGGAGTATGTCCACCGCGCAAAACTTTGCGCTTGGCGGTGTATGGCAATTATATAATCTTGGTTGCGACAAAATTGTTTTTGGCAGTGAATGCGGCGATATTGACGCGCTTATAAATGCCGCCGATGTGCTTAACAGTGACGGTTTTTTTGAAAGGGTTACGCAAAAGGCAAAATCGGGTGTTACCTTTGCGGTAGCGCGTGAACAAACCGCTGCCGAAATGGGTGTTGATTTTACCCTTCTTCGCGGCGCTAACAACAACCTTGGTATTGAATATATTTTAGCCGCTAAAAAATTAAATTTGCCTATAGAATTTCACACCATAAAACGTCTCGGTGCAGGTCACGATTCAAGTGAAATTGATGACGGATTTGTGTCTTCATCCTTTATAAGAGAGGAACTGCTAAAGGGTAACATTGGTTATACCGAACGATTTATGCCACGCGAGATAAGAGGCATTATAAACCCTGAGCATATAGCGGATATAAAACGCCTTGAAAATGCAATTTTATATAGTGTTCGCACAAAAACTACCGACGATTTTAAAAATTTGCCCGACATAAGTGAGGGGCTCGAAAATAAAATTTATTTTTCGGCACGTGTTGCTACAAGCCTTGATGAGCTTTATAATATGATTAAAACCAAACGCTATACAATGGCTCGTGTTAGGCGGTTGGTGTTGTCAGCATTTTTGGAACTTGATAATCAATTCTTTATGACTACCCCACCCTATGTGCGTGTGCTTGGTTTTAGTAATCAAGGTGTGATGCATCTTAAAAAACCTCAGGGTATAATACCGGTGGTAACACGTTCTTTGCAAATCAAACAGCTTGGTGAGGACGCTCAAAAGGTGTTTGAAGCGGAGTGTCGGGCTACCGATGTATATAATCTTTGCTTGAATGAGCCACTTGAATGCGGCAGTGAACAAAAAATGAAAATCATTAAAATGGAGGATTTATTATGATAAAAACCGAAATTAAAAATTACCTTAACTATGGAAAAGTGCTTGCCATTACAAACAGTGTAATTGAGGCGTATGTAACAGTTGATGTTGGTCCGCGAATTATCCGCTTTGGATACGTCGGCGGTCAAAACATTATGTGTGATAACCGTAATGCCTTTGAACCAAAGAGCGACGCACAGTTTCAGGATTTTTTTGGCAAAGATAAAAAATGGGAAAATTTAGGTGGTCATCGCATTTGGCTCTCTCCCGAAGCCTATCCACAAACCTATTACCCAGACCTTGACCCCGTAAGTTATGAAATTACCGAGCACGGAGCAATATTTACACCAAACGCTGAGGTAGAAATCGGCGTTCAAAAAAGCCTTGAAATTAAAATGGACCCTGATGACGCCAATATGCATGTGACGATGCACGCTAAAAATATAACCAACTCACCTAAAGAATTTGCTGTTTGGGGGCTTACGGTATCGGCAACGGGCGGCACACTTATTATACCTATGAACGATAACGATACAGGGCTGCTTGCTAACCGCAATATTTCGGTTTGGCCCTACACCAACCTCGCTGACAGCCGTTTGCATTTTGGCAAATCTTATGTAACACTCCGTCAAGACACCAATATCGGTCAAGCGTTAAAATTAGGTTTTGACCTCAACAGTGCCGAAGCATATTACTGCTTAGGTGATGATATTTTCCGCAAGGCTTACCCCACCTATCATCCTCACGAAAAATACCCCGACAATAACTGCAGCTTTGAAACATACACCTGCGCTACTTTTATAGAGGTTGAGTCATTAAGTCCGCTAAAAAAAGTGCAACCCCACGAAACACTTTCACTCACAGAGCATTGGTCACTTCACAAGAAGCCTTGTGAAGTAGATTTTAACGACGATAAATCAATAGATAACCTAATTTCAAAGCTTTGAGGTGTAAAATGAAATCATCTTTTCTTGATATAATTAGAACTCCTGACAATGTTAAAATACAAACCGAAAATTCCCCCTTCCGTTTTGAAGAAAAAGGCACTGCAAACGATACTCGCGCCGAGGTTAAATTCATCGCTGAAAACGGAATTTTAAAAATATATCTTTATTCAAACGGCGACGCTGTAAAACGAATTCGTTTGCGTTGGAACGGTGATATTTCCGGTGTGCTTTCACTTCTTGGCGATTCGTTTGTACGCAGCCAGACCGACGACGTTTTATGGCACGCATTTTTGCCGCACTACGAAATGCCTTGGTATTTTTATACCAATGACGGCGAATGTCTGCACGGCTATGGTGTAAAAACAGGCTGCAACAGCTTTGCCGGCTGGTATGCCGACCCTTACGGCATTACTTTGATACTCGATGTGCGAAACGGTGCAGGCGGTATTGCTTGCGATGAGCTTTTATGCGCTGAAGTGGTTTGCCGCAAGGGCAACTCAAATGAAGATAAATACACAGCCGCGCACGAATTTTGCAAAATAATGTGCGATAAACCCAACCTACCTGCTACTGCCATTTACGGACTTAATAACTGGTATTGGGCTTACGGCGCCATTGAAGAAAAGGTTGTACTCGAAGAGGCTGAATATTTAGGTAAGCTTACAAAAGGCTTCAAAAACCGCCCGTTTATGACTATAGATGACGGCTGGCAGGTAGCGCACGCAAAGGGCAAATTCAACGGTGGCCCTTGGCATATATCTAACGAAAACTTTGCTTCTATGCAAAAAACAGCCGAAAAAATACACTTGCTCGACTGTCGCGCGGGCATTTGGATTCGTTTGCTGCTTACAATGTCGCACGTACCGCAAGAGGCCGTTTATGACAGTCCTTACAAACCAAACGGCATTGTGCTAGACCCAACTCACGAATTTTCTAAGCAAAAAATCGCCGAAGACGTTAAACGCCTGTCGGACTGGGGCTTTGATATGATAAAGCACGACTTTTCGTTTTTTGATTTGTTCGGTGCCACAATATCCGACAATATGCCGCCTCATTTTTATGATAAAACCAAAACCAACGCGCAAATTATACGCGAGTTTTACGAGCTTGTGCAATCGGCTGAAGGTGACACTCTTGTTATGGGTTGTAACACAGTAAATCACCTCGCGGCAGGCATTCACCAAATACAGCGCAGCGGCAATGATACAAGCGGCAGACATTTTGAAAACACACGCCGTTACGGTGTTCACTCTATGATGCGTTTGCCTCAAAACAACGCGTTCTTTAAAACCGACCCCGACTGCGCGGCATTTACCGAAAAGGTTTCTAAAAAGCTTAATTTTGACTTTTTAGAAATGGCGGCGATTACGGGTAGCGCAACCTTTGCGTCGGTAACACCGGGTATTTTAAATTCGTCAGAAGAAAAGCGTTTGCAAGAAATTTTTGCTATAGCCGACAGCATTGAGTATAAAGATTATGCCACAATTGCAGACTGGACTCGCACCGCTGTTCCGTCACAATTTGAGTTTAGTGGTAAACTTTATAACTATAATTGGTACACGGATTACGAAGGCGCACGCCACTTTGTTTCGTGGATGGATTAACTTATCAGGTAAAGAATTCCAAGAATAATTTTTGGAATTCTTTACTTTTTAATTTTGTTGTGCTATATTATATTAGTTTTATTGAGGGGGACTTGATTGTGAAGGAATTTTATTTAAAACCTAAATTTTTAAGTAGCATTAAAGGTTATACAAAAGACCAGCTTGCAAAAGACCTTGTAGCAGGTTTGATTGTGGCAATTATTGCAATGCCGCTGTCAATCGCGTTGGCACTCGCATCGGGCGTTAACCCCGAGCAAGGAATTTATACCGCTATTTTCGCAGGCTTTATTGTGGCGCTTATGGGCGGCAGTAATGTTCAAATTGCGGGTCCCACCGCCGCGTTTGCAACCATTGTAGCGGGTATTGTGGCATCAAAGGGTATGTCGGGGCTTATTATTGCCACACTGATGGCGGGTATAATTTTAATACTTATGGGTGTGTTAAAGCTCGGCTCACTTATTAAATATGTGCCAAAAACCATAACCGTTGGCTTCACTGCGGGCATTGCCGTTACCATATTTTTAGGTCAAATAAAAGACTTTTTAGGAATAACTTATACCGATGGCGCAAAACCAATTGAGGCATTTGAAAAGATAGAGGCAAACATACACAACATTTCTACTTTTGATTGGCAGTCACTGCTTGTAGGCGCTGTTTGCCTCGGCATACTTATTATATATCCAAAATTTGAAAAAAGAGTTCCGCCTTCACTTATAGCTGTAATTGTGGGCGCTTTGTTGGTTAAATTTATACCCACCTTAAGCGGCAATGTAAGCACCATAGGCAGTCTTTACGATATACCGTCGGGTTTTCCAAAATTCAGTTTAGGCACAATAAATATTAACCTTAACGAAGTTGTATCACTAATTCCCGATGCCTTTACAATAGCAATTCTTGCGGGAATTGAGTCACTGCTCTCTTGTGTGGTGGCTGACGGTATGATAAACTCAAAGCACAACCCAAACGCCGAGCTTGTAGCACAAGGTCTTGGCAATATGGCCTCGGTAGCTTTTGGCGGTATACCTGCTACGGGCGCTATAGCACGCACCGCCGCAAACATAAAAAACGGAGGCAGAACTGCCGTTGCAGGTATGGTTCACTCGGTTGTTTTACTTCTCGTTGTGCTCTTTTTAATGCCTCTTGCAAAATTGATACCTATGCCCGCAATAGCCGCTATTTTGTTTATTGTTGCATATAATATGAGCGAATGGCGCAGCTTTTTAAAAATTGTAAAGCAAAAAAATGTTACCGACATAATCGTAATGGTGCTCACGTTTGCGTTAACCGTTATATTCGATTTGGTTGTCGCTATTATTGTAGGTCTTGTCTTGCACTTCGCTATTGTTCTTTTCAAAAAAATCGGAAAGAAGGCATAAATTGAAAAGCATAAAAAAATACATCTTATGGCTAGCCTTGGGTTTAATGTCGGGCGCTGTATGCGGCCTTTGCGGTGTTGCTTTTTCAAAAACCGTAGGCTTTGTAACCGAACTTCGCGCCCAAAACGATTGGATTTTATATTTGTTACCATTGGGCGGTTTGTTGTCGGTTGCGATTTACAAATTATGCCGTGTTAAAAATATAGGCACAGCAAATGTTTTTGACTGCGTTCGCACCGAACAAAGCTTACCCACCGGTTTGCCTGTTGCAATTTTTTGCGGCACTTGCATTTCGCATTTGTTTGGTGCATCCGCGGGTCGCGAGGGAGCCGCGCTGCAAATAGGCGGCGGTGTTGCAAACATTTTCGCCCGTTTGCTAAAGTTAGACGAAGATTCTCGTCATATAACCGTTATGTGCGGTATGGCAGCATTGTTTTCGGCTGTTTTCGGCACTCCGCTTGCTGCCTGTGTTTTCGTGCTTGAGGTTATTTTTACAAGGCTTTGCTTATCTGCTGCTGTACCTGTGCTGATTTCAAGCATTACCGCATTTATGATTTCTACCTTTCTCGGCATTCACCCCGAAAGATTTAATGCCGGCGTGCTACCGCCGTTTTCACTATCTCTTGTGTGGAAAACTGCTGTAATTGCAGCGGCAGGCATTTTAGTCGCATTTATTTTTTGTAAGGGTTTAAATCTTGGAAAAGCCTTTACAAAAAAAGTGTTTAAAAATGAATTTTTGCGAATTGCCGTAGGCGGCATATTGGTAGTTTTGCTTACACTCCTCGTTGGAAATCGCGACTATAACGGCGGCGGTATTGATATAATAGAACGTGTATTTGAAGGCTCGGTACATTATGAAGCCTTTGCCCTAAAATTACTGTTTACCGTAATTTGTATATCGTGCGGTTACAAGGGCGGCGAAATTATACCAACATTATTTATAGGCGCTACCTTGGGTGGAGCGTTGGCATCCGTTTTAACCTTGCCGCTTGGGTTCGGCGCGGCAACAGGTATGGCTGTTTTATTTGTTTGCGCTACTAAATGCCCATTTGCCACAATATTACTGTGTTGTGAAATGTTTGGTTTTTATTGCGCTCCGGTTATTATACCGGTGGTAATCATCGGCTTTGTTGTTGCAAGATATCAAGGGCTTTACAGCAATTCAAAAGATATTATCAAACACGTTATAAAATATTAATATATATTGAAGGCTCTGCTTAAAATTTAAGCAGAGCCTTGTTTTATTTTATTCTATTTCCATCTTTATCAAAATTTTTCCTTAAAGCAATTTCTGTCGGAAAAATTGATGCTATAATTACGGCTACACCTATCATACAAATAATGCCGCCTACTGTACCGATTATATCCTCACCCTTGCCTATTACAAACAGCAAAGGTATCACGCTTATCGGTAGCATTGCAAGTCCTGCATAATACCATATTTTGCCGCAAAATTTATGGGCAAATTCCCAAGTGTCGCGGTTTTTCATCGACATATTTGTGCGGTAGCCAAAAATATAATTAATTTCTTTTGGCGCCGTCTTTAAAAATATTTTACCAAACAAAATCATAATCGCGGGGAAAAGCAGGCACATTATTAACATAAAAAACCAAAAACCCATATCATTTCTCCTTAATTATACAAGAAAAATCAATATAACCGTTATCCTCTTCCATAACCACATTTTTTAGTGATGAAATATACGATATATTTGTGCTTTGGTATGCTACGGGAATTATATTATTATTTGCAAGAAGCTCTTGCTGTAACGCATCGGGAGTGACGGCACTACTTACCGCGGCAAAATTTTTAGCATATTCGCCAAGCGAATTGCTCTTAACCGTTATAGGAAATAAGGCAAAATCAAGCGTGCTTTCACCTATTTCTTTTTGCATAACTCCAAGATTAGTTGACGGCTCAATATTTACAAAAGTGCTGAAATTTTGCTGCCAGTGGCCAACAATCGCGGTAGATAACTCTTTTATACCGTCGGTATCGTAATAATAAAGTGTTGTTTGGGGGAATTTTTTATCCTCCATTTCACCGATTTGTGCCGACATAACCGATTTTGCCTCATCAATATCATAACCCGTAACACCTATATTGTCGGCATTAACTCCCAACATTTCAGGGTAAATTGATTTCGCGGCAACAAAACCGCTTGGCAAAGCTGACGCGTAAATATCGGTAGAAAAGCCTAATGCAAAAGCACGACGTACTTCTGAATTGAATTCTCGGCTTACGGTCATAATCCAGCAAATATTTTGCACATCTGCGGTTTCAAGCTCGGCGTTATTGGCAGCATCAAGCTCGCTACACGGCATAAATGCCATATCACTATCACCGTCGTTAAGACGCGGCACCTGTGCTTCGTCAGCTATGCAGCTTATAAACACAGCCGCATTCTGTGCATCAAAAACGCCACTATACTCTTCATTTTTATAAAGTCTTATACCAAAATCCTCTTTATTCCATTTGGTGAGTCGGTAACTGCCGTTAGAAATGATATTTTCAGCGTCAAGCCCGTATTTTCCTATGCTCTGCTCAAAAAATTCCTCATTGCAGGGCATAGCAACGGCGGTTGTGAGCGTTTTTAAAAAGTTATTGTCTTCTCGACAAAGCGTTATTGTAAGTGTTTTATCGTCAACAGCCTTAACTCCAAGTGTTGAAATATCAGCGTTACCGCCTGCAATTGCCTCGGCATTTACAATGCTAAACAAACGGTTGGCAAACGGCGCCTTAATTTTGGGGTCAACCGCACGACGAAGACCGTACTCAAAATCATATGCAGTTACCTTATCACCGTTGCTCCAGACAGCCTCATCTTTAAGAGTGAACGTGTATGTAAGATTTTCATAAGAATAGCTTTCACTAATACCGCCTATTATTTTTCCCTCGGCTGTTTCTCGCATTAAACCCTCGTATATATTACGGGCGATAAGAAGCTCGCTGTCACTTGACGCAGTCTGCGGATCAAGTGTTTGAGGCTTTTCGAGTAACTCGAAATAAATAATTGCATCCATATATTTTTCACCGCAACCGACAAAAGCGCCTGTCACAAATACAAGGCACAGCATTACGGATAATATTTTCTTAAAAATCGACATTAAAATCACCTGTATACATTATATAATGGCGGGCTACATTTTTCAACAATAAAAATGTAAAGAAAAAAACTTGACAGGCGCGTGTAACTGTGCTATAATCACTCTTGCTGTAAAGCAAAAAACTTTACAAGGGGTGCGTTATATGGCAAAAGATTTAAGCATTAGTGCCCTTCTGGATTTTTACGGTCCTTTTTTAAGTGAAAAGCAGCGTAATCTTTTGCATCATTATTACAACGAGGATCTATCACTAAGTGAAATCGCCGAAAATGAGCAAATCACTCGCCAAGGTGTGCGCGACCTCATAAAACGCGGCGAGCTGCAGCTTAAAAAATACGAGGACGAATGTGGCTGGTGCCAAAAGGTTCTATCGCTCCAATCAATAATCGACAGCAACAAATCCGATACCCAAAAACTTACGGATATAAAAGATATAGTTAATAAATTTTAAAAGGCAGGTGTACGCAATATGGCATTTTCAAGTTTAAGTGATAAGATAAACGGCGTTTTTAAAAAGCTTCGCAACAAAGGCCGTTTGACCGAAGCCGATGTTAAGGATGCCATGCGTGAAGTGCGTTTAGCGCTGCTTGAAGCCGACGTTAACTATAAGGTTGCAAAGCAGTTCACAACAACCGTTACCGAAAAGTGCATCGGCGCCAATGTTATGGAAAGTCTGACCGCGCCTCAAATGGTTGTAAAAATTGTTAACGAAGAGCTTACCGCTTTAATGGGCAGTGAGCAGGCGCGTCTTAAAACAGCGTCAAAAATTCCTACCGTTATTATGATGTGCGGTTTGCAGGGTTCAGGTAAAACAACCCACAGTGCCAAGCTTGCCAAGCTTTTACGCTCAAAAGGTCATAGACCTATGCTTGTCGCATGTGACATCTACCGCCCCGCCGCTATAGAGCAGTTAAAGGTTGTAGGTAGTCAGGTTGATACACCAGTTTTTGAAATGGGCACCGAAAAGCCCGAAAAAATTGCAGTTGAGGCCATAAAACACGCTCGCGATTACGGTCACGATTATGTTATTCTTGATACTGCAGGTCGACTTCACGTTGACGAAGAGCTAATGCAAGAGCTTAAACGCATTACCGAATGTGTTGAGGTTAACAATATTTTGCTTGTTATTGACTCAATGATAGGTCAGGATGCCGTGAATGTTGCAAAAGCATTTAACGACATACTCGAAATTGATGGTGTTGTGCTTACCAAGCTCGACGGCGACACCCGTGGCGGTGCGGCGCTGTCAGTAAAGGCTGTTACAGGCAAGCCGATTATGTTTGCAGGTGTGGGTGAAAAGTTAGATCAGCTTGAAGAATTCCACCCCGAGCGTATGGCAAGCCGAATACTCGGTATGGGCGATATGCTCTCACTTATAGAACGCGCTGAGCAGCAGCTTGACCAAAAAAAAGCGGAAGAAGCAGCGCAAAAGCTTGCCGAAAACCGCTTTGATATGAATGATTTGCTTGACCAGTTTCAGCAAATCAAAAAAATGGGTAGTTTAAAAAGTGTGCTTTCTATGCTTCCCGGTATGGAAAAGCAGCTTCGCGATGTTGATGTTGATGACCGACAAATGCTTCGAGTTGAGGCAATAATTCAGTCAATGACTGCAAAAGAGCGTCGCAAGCCCGAAATTCTTAACGCTTCACGCCGTCGCCGCATAGCCGCAGGCTGCGGACAAACAGTTGAGGATGTTAACCGCCTTATAAAGCAATATGAGCAAATGAAAAAAATGTTCAAGCAGATGAACGGCAAGGGCAAAAAGCGTATGATGCGCGGATTTAACCCAAATCAGTTTAATAATTTAGGTTTTTAAGAGTTTTCTCTTTTAAATAAATATAAAACATTATTTTATGGAGGTGCAGTACAATGGCAGTAAAAATCAGACTTCGCAGAATTGGCGCTAAAAAGGCTCCTTTCTACCGTGTTGTTGTTGCAGATTCTCGTTATCCACGTGACGGTCGTTTTATCGAAGAAATCGGTTACTACGATCCCACTAAGGAGCCCGCAATCGTAAACATCGACGCTGAAGCAGCAAAGAAGTGGATCGGCAACGGCGCACAACCTACCGACACTGTTAAGGCTTTGCTTAAAAAGAACGGCGTTCTTTAATTTCTAATTTGGAGTTATTAAAATGAAAGAACTTCTTATTACCATTGCATCAGGACTTGTTGAAAATCCCGATGCAGTAAATGTAACGGTTGATGAACCCAACGATGAAGGTGTTATTGTTTATCATCTTCACGTGGCTGAAAATGATATGGGCAGAGTAATCGGCAAGCAGGGCAGAATTGCTAAGGCTATCCGCACTGTTATGCGTGCTGCCGCAAATCAAACCCGAGAAAAAATCGTTGTAGAAATCGACTAATTCTCATGCTCGCCTATTGGCGAGCCAAACGCTAATCAAAGCCTCCGCACAGGAGGCTTTTAATATATAAAGGTGAAAAAATGAAAAAAGAATTTTTAGAAATAGGCAAATTTGTCGGCACTCACGGTGTACGCGGTATGGTTCGTATTCAGCCTTGGTCTGATGACGGCGAATTTTTGACCTGCTTTAAAAAGTTTTATCTTGAAAACGGTAAAACAAAAATAGAAATGAGCAAAATCACACCCCATGGCAATGTTGTTATTGCAGCAGTCAAGGGTGTTGACTCAATCGAAGAAGCCGAAAAGCTACGCGGTCAGGTGCTTTATATCAAGCGCGATGACGCTCACCTTCCTGAAGGCAGATACTTTGTGAGTGAGATTATAGGCAGTCAGGTTTTTGATGCCGACTCAGGTGCATTACTTGGCACTCTAAGCGACGTTTCACCCACAGGCGCAAATGATGTGTGGCATATTAAATCAGGCGAAAAGGAATATCTTGTGCCCGCAATACCCGATGTAATAGTAAATGTTGATATTAATAATGATAAGATTGTAATAAGACCTTTGAAGGGGATTTTTGACGATGAAGATTGATATACTTACCCTCTTCCCCGAAATGTGTGAAAGTGTGCTCAGTGAAAGCATTATTGGCAGAGCAAGAAAGGCTGAAAAAGTAGAACTTAGCTGTCACAATATACGTGATTTTGCCAACAACAAGCACAATAAGGTTGACGATATGCCCTATGGCGGCGGTATGGGTATGGTTATGGCGGCAGAGCCGATTTATAACTGCTATAAAAGCCTTTATAATGAAGATGAGCCAAAACCACACCTTATATATCTTTCACCCAAAGGCACCACCCTTACACAAAAAAAGGTTGTAGAGCTGTCAAAACTTGATAGAATAGTGCTACTTTGCGGGCACTATGAGGGTGTTGACGAGCGTGTGCTCGATGAGATTGTTGACGAGCAAATCTCTATTGGTGACTTTGTACTCACAGGCGGCGAGCTACCCGCGCTTTGCCTTGCGGATGCCGTTTGCCGAATGTTGCCGGGTGTGCTTTCAGACGACCTGTGCTTTGAAGACGAAAGTCATTTTTCGGGTTTACTTGAATACCCACAATATACCCGCCCTGCCGTTTGGAACGGTCGCGAGGTACCCGAGGTTTTGCTGTCGGGCAACCATGCTGAAATTGCAAAATGGCGCCGCAAGCAATCGCTTGAAATCACACGCGAACTCCGGCCTGAAATGTTTGAAAAGGTCGAGCTCGATAAGCAAGACCGTAAGCTATTAGGCCTTGAACCCGAAAAAAGCCGCAAACGCAAATAATCTATTATCATTTTGACCAAATTTGACATTCAAAATGTCTAAAAAGTTGGATAATTATTAGAACTTTTTAACAAATGATTGACTACGGCATTAAATGTGGTATAATAACATCGTAGCAAAGCATATTATTTTTGTTATAAATTTAAAACATTTACTTTTCGAGGAGTTTTTAAGATGTGTGTTAAAGACGTAGTAATTCAAAATCAAGTTGGTCTTCATGCCCGCCCTGCTACCTTCTTCATCCAGAAGGCAAATGAATTTAAGTCATCTATCTGGGTTGAAAAGGATGAAAGAAAGGTAAATGCAAAGAGTTTACTTGGTGTTCTTTCTCTTGGTATCATTGGCGGCACAAGCATTAAAATTATTTGTGACGGCAGTGATGAAGCAGAGGCTATGGAAGGTCTTATTGCTTTGGTAGAATCAGGTTTTGCTGATTAATTTTTAAGTAAAAAAATGTTGACAATGTTGCCTGACCGTTGTATAATGTATCGGTCAGGCAATATAATTGAAAACTTCCGGATATGGCGCAGCTGGCTGCTTGGGCAGCGGGGTCAAGCGCTTATATCGGATTTAAATATTCCCCCTAACAATTTCCGGGTATGGCGCAGCTGGTAGCGCGCTTGACTGGGGGTCAAGAGGCCGCAGGTTCAAGTCCTGTTACTCGGACCAAAAGCAGTTTCAACCGTTCGGTTGTGACTGCTTTTTTAATTTGATTAGCAAAATTATAAATTAAAATTCATAATTTATTGTTGAATAAAACACAAAATTATTGTATAATTAATTAAACAACTTTTGAAAGGGAGTGAAGCCGTGGTGCCCACAAATGAAGAAAAACTGCGTGAATGTTTTGCCCGCAATTTAGCACACTACCGCAAATTGTTAGGCCTTACGCAAACCGAACTCGCTGAAAAGCTTAACTATTCTGACAAATCAATCTCTAAGTGGGAACGCGGTGACGGTCTGCCCGACCTTACGGTTACTGTTCAGCTTGCTGAGATTTTTGGGCTTACCCCAAACGATTTGCTTGCTGAAAAGCCTCGCAAACGACTGCTTACCACTCGCAATAAAACCATCATCACCATGCTTTCAATTGGTCTTACCTGGCTGGTGGCAACCGTTTTGTTCTTCTTTTTTGAGATTATATTACCAAATGTTTATTCGTGGTGGCTGCTTTACATATTTGCCATTCCGGCAAGTGCAATAATAGGTATCGTTTTTGCTGCTATTTGGTGGAAAAAGATACATATTTTTATATCGACATCAACGCTTATCTGGTCGGTTGCGCTTTGTGTTATGCTTACCATAAATTTAGATAAAATATATCTCATATTTATTGTCGCCGCCGTTTTGCAAATACTTACAATATTGTGGTTCTTAATTAAAAAACAATAATTTTTTGACTTGGTGTGTTTTTCGCCAAGTCTTTTTCTTTTTATAAAATAGGCAAATGCTATTGAAAAATTCTTGATAATAAGATATAATATAAAATTGAAATTAAGAAATTCGAGGAGATTTAGAATATATGAAGCTTGGTATGGTGGGACTTCCAAATGTTGGCAAGTCAACTCTTTTTAACGCAATAACAAATGCAGGCGCGCAATCGGCAAACTACCCGTTTTGCACTATTGAGCCAAACGTTGGTATGGTTAGTGTACCTGATGAGCGACTTGAAAAGCTGGCTGAAATCTATAACCCCGACAAATTCACCCCCGCAGTTATCGAATTTGTTGACATTGCAGGTCTTGTTAAGGGCGCATCTAAAGGCGAAGGTCTTGGCAACAAGTTTTTAAGCAATATTCGCGAGGTTGACGCGGTCGTTCACGTAGTTCGTTGTTTCGAAAGCACCGACATTATTCACGTAGAGGGCTCGGTTGACCCGCTTCGCGATATTGAAACCATAAATTTAGAGCTTATACTTTCTGATATAGAAATTGCGCAGCGCCGTCTTGACAAGGCAACAAAAGCGCTAAAGGGCGATAAATCAATGCAGGCCGAGGTTGACTTTTTAAAGCGACTCATAGCACACTTGGAAGAGGGGCTTCCCGCGCGCTCGGTAGAAATTACCAACGATACCGATGCCGAAGTTTTGGCTACCACTTCCCTGCTTTCAGCAAAGCCCGTTATTTACGCTTGCAATATGAGTGAAGACGATTTCAAAAATGGTATTGACTCCAACGCCGGCTACCTTGCTGTAAAAGAGGCCGCCGCTAAAGAAAACGCTGAAATACTCCCCATTTGCGCCGCTCTTGAATCCGAGCTTGCAGGTCTTGACGATGAAGAAAAGGCAATGTTTCTTGAAGACTTAGGTTTAGAGCGTTCAGGTCTTGACCGTATGATACAAAAATGCTATAGCCTATTAGGCCTTATATCTTACCTTACCGCAGGCAAGCCTGAGGTTCGTGCATGGACTATTGAGCGTGGCACAAAGGCACCGCAGGCAGCAGGCAAAATTCACACTGATTTTGAACGCGGATTTATTCGCGCCGAGGTTATTGCTTATGATGACTTTATGGCTTGCGGAGGCAATATGGTAACCGCCAAAGAAAAAGGCCTTGTTCGCAGTGAAGGCAAAGAATACGTTATGAACGACGGAGATATTGTTCTTTTCAGATTCAATGTATAAAGGCTTAATAATCACCCAAAATTATATTGGGTGATTGTTTTGAAAAAAATAAAATGTAATTTAACCATATTTTGTGTTGGCGCTGTCGGCTACGGTCTTATTGAGGTTTTGTGGCGCGGCAATACGCACCCGTCAATGCTTTTGGCAGGCGGTATATCTTTTTTAGGGCTTTCAAAAATATCTAAAAAGCTCAAAAACTCAAGCCTTTTTATAAAAGCGCTTGCAGGCTGTGGTTTTATTACGACTGTTGAACTTGTTTTTGGCATAATATTTAATGTAATACTAAAACGCAAGGTTTGGGATTACAGCAAAATGCCGCTTAATATTGGCGGTCAAGTATGCGCGCTATACTCTTTCTTTTGGCTTATATTAAGCTTTTTGTTTATACCACTCGCAGATAAAATACAAAGCAAAACGAGGTGACGCATTGTGGATAAGTTTTTACGCAGAACATGGGCAGAAATTGACACCGATGCCCTTATACATAACTTTAATATTATTAAAAAGACTGCCAAAACTCCTATTTGCGCAGTTGTAAAGGCTAATGCCTACGGCCACGGTGTAGATATTGTAGCGCCAATTTTGCAAAAGGCAGGCGCTGACTTTTTTGCAGCTTCAAACATAGAAGAGGCTGTCGAACTGCGTGAGCTTGGCATCACCAAACCTATTCTTATTCTCGGCTATACTCCTTGTGAATTTGTAAAAGAATTATCGAAGTATGATATTTCACAATGTGTTTTTGCATTAGATTATGCAAACGAACTGTCAAAAGAAGCATCAAAATATAATTTAAAAATTAAAATACACCTTAAGCTTGACACCGGTATGTCACGCATTGGTTTCAACTGTCGCAATGATAGCCTAAGCGGCATAAATGACGCTGTTGCGGCAGCACGGCTTGAAAGTTTTATCTTAGAGGGTGTTTTCACCCACTTTGCCGTATCAGACCGAAACGAGCATCAAGAAGACGGCTTTACCGCCGCACAGTATAACCGTTTTTGCAAAGCTGTTGATATATTAAAATCTAACGGCATTAACCCTGAATACAAGCATTGCTGTAATTCGGCGGCTTTGTGTCTTGACAGTGACAAGCACATTGATATGTGCCGTGCGGGTATCATTCTTTACGGTCTTACTCCGTCGAGTGACCTTAATCTGCAGCAAAACTTTATGCCCGTTATGAGCTTTAAATCGGTAGTATCTCAGGTAAAACAAATAAACACCGGTGACACCGTAAGCTATGGCAGAACCTTTAAAGCACAAAACAGTATGACCGTTGCAACCATTAGTGCCGGTTATGCTGACGGTTATCCCCGCCTGCTTTCCAATCGCGGATATGTACTTATTAACGGCTGTCGTGCGAATATTTTAGGTCGCGTTTGTATGGATCAATTCTGCGTTGATGTAACAAATATTCCAAATGTTAAACGCGGTGATGAAGTGTTACTTTTTGGTCGTAATTTGCCCGTAGAAGAATTAGCAAAAATCATAGGCACTATAAATTACGAGCTTGTTTGCGGTGTTTCAAGCCGCGTTAAAAGAATTAAAAAAGAGCAATAATATCAAGGGGTATTATTGCCCTTTTGCTTTTAGGAGATTTTATGAAAAAATACATTCTTACTTTAGACGAAGGCACCACAAGTGCCCGAGCAATTATTTTTGATGAATGTGGCAGCGTTGTATCACTTGCTCAAAACGAGTTTACACAAATATACCCCCAACCGTCTTATGTGGAACACGACCCGATAGAAATTTTATCGGCGCAGTATTCGGCTATAACCGAATGTATTATAAAATCAGGACTTAATGTGTCTGATATTGCTTGCGTTGGTATTACAAATCAGCGCGAAACGGTTGTTGTGTGGAACAAGCACACGGGCGAGCCCGTTTATAACGCTATTGTTTGGCAATGTCGACGCACAGCTCCCCTTTGTGAAGAGTTAAAATCGCAGGGTTTAGAACAGTACATTGCCGACACAACAGGACTTAAAATAGATGCGTATTTCAGCGGCACAAAAATCAAGTGGATTTTAGATAACGTAGAGGGTGCTCGCGAGCAGGCCGAACGCGGAGAGTTGCTTTTTGGCACGGTAGATACCTGGCTTATGTGGAAGCTATCGGGCGGCAAAATTCACGCAACCGACGAAACAAATGCATCGCGCACAATGCTTTACGATATACATAATTTGTGTTGGGACAAAAGGCTACTCGAGATTTTAGATATACCCGAAAGCATGCTACCCACCGTTCAAAAAAGCGGTAGCGTTTTTGGCGACATTGATATTATGGGTGTGCCACTTTCGGTTTGCGGCGTTGCAGGCGACCAACAGTCCGCATTGTTTGGTCAACACTGTGTAAATGTTGGCGACGTTAAAAACACCTATGGCACAGGCTGTTTCTTGCTTATGAACACGGGCGAAACGGCCGTAAAAAGTCAAAACGGTATGCTTACCACCATTGCCGCCACAACACAAAACGCACCCACTCAGTACGCGCTTGAAGGCAGTGTATTTATAGGCGGTGCGGTAATTCAGTGGCTGCGAGATGAAATGAAGCTTATTGAAAACGCGGCTCAAAGTGAGGAGTGCGCGCTGTCTATACCCGATAGCGCAGGCGTATATATAGTGCCCGCATTTGCAGGTCTTGGCGCTCCTTATTGGGATATGTATGCTAGAGGCACCATTTGCGGACTAACCAGGGGTGCTGGTCGCAATCATATAGTACGCGCCGCACTTGAGTCAATAGCATACCAAACTAACGACCTTATTAGAGCCATGCAAAACGATGCGGGTGTTGCAGTAACCAGCCTTAAAGCCGACGGTGGCGCTAGCAAAAATAAATTTTTAATGCAGTTTCAGGCCGATATATCTGATACAAATGTTGTCTGCCCCGACAATGCCGAAGCAACCGCTTTGGGCGCAGCACTGCTTGCGGGCATCACAGCAGGTATTATTGACGGCAACACTAATTCTATAAATTCAACCGCAACCATATTTAAACCAAGTATGCAAAGCAGCGAGCGTCAGCAAAAGATTGACGGTTGGCGCCGCGCGGTAAACAGCACTATTTCCTTTGCAAAGGAGAATTAATATGAAATTCAGCATAGCAGAAAAAAAGATTTTATCAAGCGATCAAAAAAATACCCTGTCGGGCGTAATGTATATTCCGGAAGGTGATATACGTGGCATTTTTCATTTGGTACACGGTATGACCGAATACATTGGTAGATATACGCATCTTTTCGAAAATCTCGCAAGCGTCGGGTACTTGTGCTGCGGTTTCGACAATTTAGGTCACGGCAATACCGCGAGTGAACAAGATTTAGGCTTTATTGCCTCTGAAAACGGTTGGCAGTTTATGGTAGATGATGTAAAATTATTTGCCGATAGCATAAAGTCCGAATACCCAAATATGCCATATACACTTATGGGACACAGTATGGGCTCGTTTATCACTCGTGTTGCGGTATCGCGTTATAGTGACCTTGCCGATAAATATATTTGTTGTGGCACGGCGGGTAGTAATCCCGCATCAAGTATTGGTATTGCGCTTTGCAATATTATAAAGGCTTTTCGCGGTGAACGCGCTATATCACATTTTTTAGAGAATATCGCATTTGGTTCATATAACAAACGCTTCGACGGTGAATCAAACTACGAATGGCTTACAAAAGACCGTGAAATTATAGAAAAGTACGCCGCCGACAAATTTTGCACATTTAAATTTACCGTGTCGGCTATGCGCGACCTTATGACGCTTTTAAAGCTTTGTAACGGCAAAAAGTGTTTTTTCAATACCAAAAACGATTTACCAATACTGCTTATTGCGGGTGATATGGACCCCGTCGGTAATTACGGCAAGGGTGTAAAACAGGTTTATGATAATTTCAAAGCATCGGGCAAGACCGACATATCAATGTTTCTTTATGAAAACTGCCGCCACGAGATACATAACGACACATGTAAAGAACAAATGTTAGAGGATATTTTAAAATTTGTTACAAAATAAATTTTAAGAGGCTGTCTCACTAAGATAAGTCAGACAGCCTCTTTTTTTGTGTTATAACAGTTTCGTATATGCGTCGCCAAACAATTGCTCGGCAAACCACACTTTTTTTACCGTAAAGGTTTTGCCGCTTAGGTATTGCAAAATTCCACCGTCTGTGGTAAAATCAAATGTCAATTTATATGAGTAAAGCGCTTGCTTGTCAAAGCCTAACTTTTTATCATTTTGCAATTTGCCGTATTTGCCGTCGCCTAAAAGCGCGTGGCCTATAGATGCCATATGCGCGCGTATTTGATGGGTGCGGCCTGTGATCAGCTCAACCTCAATAAGCGAAAGTCCATTTTTTGAGGCAAGGGTGTTGTAACGAGTTTTAATTGTAAGATTATTATCGGTTTTTTTACCGCTTAAATACACCTTGTTTTTATCCTCGTTTTTTTCAAGGTACCCCTCAAGTGTTTGGCTTTTCTTTTTGGGAGTTCCGTGAATAACGGCTAAATAGCGTTTGTCGATTTCGCGAGCCTTGATTTTGTCACAAAGAATGCGAAGTGCCTCAGCATTTTTAGCCGCAATAACAATACCGCCTGTGTTGCGGTCAATTCGATTAGCGAGTGCGGGCTTAAAGCTGTTTTCACAGTCGGGTTTATATTCGCCCTTGTCATATAGATAATGCTGAATTCTTCCAATCAGCGTATCGCGATATTCGTTTTTGTCGGGGTGAACAATAAGGCCTTGCTCTTTGTCGGCAAGCAAAATATTTTCGTCCTCATAAACAATGTTTAGTCTCGCGGGCGAGCTTAAGAAGTCATATTTTGGCGCGACTTCAACAAAAAACTCATCATTTATATAGGCATCAACCACGTCACCAATATTAAGTCTTGTTGATATTTCACCGCGTTTGCCGTTAATTTTAATGCGTTTGGTGCGAATGTATTTATACATAAGACCTTGCGGCAATGTAGGGCACACCTTGGTTATAAACTTGTCAAGACGCTGGTTTGCATCATTTTTTGTAATGGTAAAACTTTTCATATTAAAATCCTTTAAAAGAGGTATTAAATTATGGACAACATACACGACGGTCATCGTGACCGAATAAGGCAAGAGTTTTTGCAACACGGCTTTGACCAGAACACACCGCCGCATAAAATATTAGAGCTTTTGCTGTTTTACTGTGTGCAGCGCGCCGACACCAACCCCATAGCGCACGAGCTGATAAACAAATACGGAAGTGTCGCCGCCGTGCTTGACGCGCCGCTTGAGGAGCTTGCCGCATTTAAGGGATTAAGCGAGCGAAGCGCAGTGCTGCTCAAGCTTATAATGCCAACGGCTCGCCGTTATATATATGATAAGTCGGCGCAAAAGCCAACTTTTGCCAGCCTTGACAGCATTGGTAAATATATACTTAGTCGCTATCTCGGTGAAACACACGAAAAGCTTGGCATTTTGTGTCTTGACACAAAGGGAAGTTTTTTGCGATTTGATTTCTTAAGCGAGGGTGATATCGCAAGCGTGGGTATATCAATGCGCGAGCTTGCAAAACGAGTGCTTGATTGTGGGGCTACCGCAGCGGTGATTTGTCACAATCATCCAAACGGAATTGCCATTCCAAGTGACAGCGACGTGCGTCTTACAAAAGATGTGGCAGAAACGCTATCTAAAATCGGAGTTCAACTGATAGACCATATCGTTGTTGGCGACACTGATTTTGTATCTATGGCGCAAAGCGAACAATACGGCTACATTTTTGTGCCGAACTAATTATACTATTTATAAAAAGTAAAGTCAATTACATAAAGGTCAGATAAGATGAGTAATTTTACATTATTTAAAAAAGGTTTTAAAAATGGTATACCGATATTTTTAGGCTACCTTGCAGTGTCCTTTACCTTTGGTATAGCGGCACGCGATGCAGAAATCGGTTCTTTTGAGACAATACTGATTTCGGCTACTAACCTGACCTCTGCAGGTCAGTTTGCGGCAATAGGTGTTATAGTGTCGGGCGCAAGTTATATTGAAATGGCGCTGACGCAGCTTGTTATAAATTTGCGCTATTGTCTTATGTCATCATCGCTTTCGCAACGCTTTGATACAAAAATGAAAGGGTATCATCGCTATGCTATAGCATTTGGAGTAACCGATGAAATTTTTGGTGTGGCAAGTGCTTACGAGCACGAAAATGTTCCACCCGCGTATTGCTACGGTCTTATAGCGGCGGCATTTCCGGGTTGGGTGCTTGGTACGGCGCTCGGTTGCCTTTCGGGCAGTATTTTGCCTGCAAGTGTATTAAGCGCTCTGGGCGTGGCGCTTTACGGTATGTTTATTGCAATAATTGTACCGCCTACCAAAAGCAACAAGGTTTTACTGGGCATTGTCATAATATCAATGCTTGCGAGTCTTGGTTTTGCGGTAACGCCGATCTTAAAAGAAATATCGTCAGGCTTTAGGGTGATTATACTCACGCTGGTTATTGCGGGCGCAGCGGCATACTTCTTCCCAATAAAAGACGAGGAGGAAGCAAAGGATGAATAAAATTTATATTTATATGTTTATAATGGCGGCAGTAACCTATCTTATACGTATGTTGCCGTTAGCACTAATAAAGAAAAAGATTACAAATAAATTTTTTAAGTCATTTCTTTATTACGTGCCGTTTGTAACCCTTGCGGTTATGACCTTTCCGGCAATTCTTGACGCTACCGAAAGTGTGTGGTCGGCGCTCGCGGCTTTTGTGGTTTCTATGATTATAGCCTACGCAGGCGGCGGACTGCCCATTGTGGCAACCATAGCTTGTGTGGTTGTGTTTATAGTAGAACGCTTTATTTAATGCACAACAATTAAAAATGTAGCCTCTGCTTTGAAATTAAGCAGAGGCTTTTAATTTTTATTTAATTTTTCTCAATTTTAACCAATTAAACAGCAGCACAAATATTGCCGATAAAACGCCTGTGACAATTTTATTTTTTCATAACAAATCCTTTAGATGAGAATCAACTTTTAATAATTATGCATTATGCATTATATATTCCATCAATTCATCAAAGCTGCCATTTGGGTAGTTAGAAATATCTTCGTCGTTTTTATTAATAAGGCAGTCGGTAAGCAAAAACACCTGCATACCAATCTTTTCTGCTACCATATCGTCACCTACATCATTGCCTACCATAAGGCATTCCTCGGGTTTGCAGCCTATTCGGGCGGCACACTCTATGTAATAAGCGGGGTTAGGCTTGCAGGAATTTATATTTTCATATGTAGTATAAAATTCGAAATCGTCAGGCGTTAGTCCTGCCCAATTTATGCGCCAGCGTGTAGCGCGTTCGGGAAAAATCGGGTTGGTAGCAAGCGCCACCTTATAACCCATTTCCTTTAGCTTGCGCACCGTTTCGGCGGCTTGTGGGTTAAAACCGCAAACGGCCTTTACCTTGTCAAACTCTTGCTCATAAAACTCGTCAAAGAGTGGCTTGTCGGCCAAAATCTTTTCGCCGTATACGGTTTTAGCGTAGTCCCAAAAAATTTGTTCGTTGCACTTGTCACTATTGTTTTTTATCATAGCGTAAGTGCCTTTCCAAATGGTGTCTACAAACTGCTTTGGCTCGTAGCCGTAAGGAGCGAGCTTGGTCGAAATTCTTTTAAAATAATCCCCTACAAACACGTCCTGGTCCATAGGCACCAGCGTGCCGTCAAGGTCAAACAAAATTGCTTTTATAGCCATAAGTTACCTCTACCTTTTAGTCATTTTGTTAAAAGAGGCTTCAAATGCTTCTTTTGATATATCACATTCAAGCATATAAACGGGTGTGCTTTCTATCAAAGAGCCTAACAACTCCAGCGTTTTTGAAAGCGACAATGGGTTGTGTGGTAAATAAACCTGCCGCATTAAATGATTTATAGCCGCAGACTTTTCAAGCCTTGTGATATTGTTTGTTGTGCCTTGCTTTAAAATGCATATTGCACCTATTGGCGCTTGTGCATTGCGCTGATAGCCCTCCTTGCCTGCCCAAGGGGTACCGTAAACCATAGCAGTCTCATTCACTTTTATAATAGGCTTGTCACCGTTTATAATATCAACCTTGTCACCTAAATATTTTCGCCACAAGTTTATGTGTGTGGTCTTACCCGTGCCGCTTGGTGCTGTAAACAAATATGCACTGCCGTCATACTCTATAGCCGCACCGTGAAAAACAAAGCGGTTAAATTGCGGTAATTGCTCGGCGATTTCACGGTAAATGCAAAGGCTCTCGCAAGACTCTATAGGTGCGTTTGGCACTAATTCTTTCTCTTTTAAAATTGACTTTTTGTTGGCACTTGCGATTATGTTTGGTGCATCAAATTCAGACAAATAATCCTTGCAAAACTGCGTCATATATTGGTATTCGTGCTCAATTTGTATTTTTAAATCGGCAAGTAAAATTTCAAGCTTAGGCATTATTCCGTCACCTGCTGTTCAAAACGAATATCGCAGCCTAAATATTGCTGACACTCATAAAGACCTGCCGCAACAATTTGCTTGGTGCGCTCGAATGATTTTTGCGCCTTTGAAAGCGCAGTGCTGTCAAAACCGTAGCTATTTGCCATATCGACGCTTTCTAACGGATACATTGTGTATTGATACCCACTGCCGCCGCGGTATTTGTTAACCCAAATAGGTATTATATCAACACCGCTAAGCTCTACCGTGCCATCACCATATTTTTGAAATGTATAGTAAAACAGCATTCCGTCTTCGGTGTGACCCGAGGGGCAAGAGTCCATAAGCTCTTGGCGTTGATTTGAAATTGCATTACCCATAGAATAAATGCAAACGGTTGTGTTTTGGCTATCCTCTGAATAGATAAGTTCTATTGGCTGCACTACATGGGGATGGCCACCAACAATAACATCAACACCCATATTGCATAATTTTTGTGCTATTGATTTTTGCCATGTGTTAGCTGTTAATTGGTATTCTTCGCCCCAATGCATATAGAACACCACCGCCTCGGCGCCTGCGCCTTGCATTGCTGTTATTACCGACTGAGCCTCAACATAAAACTCATCTATGCGGTCATAGTTGAATGAGTTTATAAGGTTATTTGCCTCGGGTTTTACAATATTACCGTTAATCGATTTTTGACCCACAGCAGAACTATTTTCATATGTGTATGTAACCATACCAATTTTAATGCCATTTATATCTTTAACGATATAGGTGGGATCACTTTCAATTTCTTTTGTACCAATAAATTCAATACCGTTTGCCTTTAATTGCTGTGCAGTACGTTTTAATCCAAAAAGACCTGTATCATAACAATGATTGTTTGCGGTAGTCAAAAAATTAATTCCGCTGTTTTTTATTGTGTCAAGTAAAATATCAGGCGCATTAAATGCAGGATAACCCGAAAAGGCTCCCGATTCGATACCGCCTAAAGTAACCTCTAAATTTGCAGTTGCAAGATCTGCCGATTTAAAATAGCTTTGCGCGGAAGTGAAAAATGCCGAAAAATCATAGTTGCCGTCAGACGTTTTTGCGCCATCAAGCACAGTGCTGTGCAAAATTATATCACCTGTATTTACCACTGTTGCCTCGGCTATTACAGCATTAAGATCTATTTTAGATTCATTGCTTTCACTTTGTACCAAAGTATTTGAAGAACTATCAAACTCTCCGTTATTATCTGTATACTTGACAACAGCGTTTATTATTACTGCAAGCATTGCTATTACCGCCGCAAGCAGCACCGATAAAATCGCAATAAATATTCGGCGGCGAATTATGGCTTTTTGTCTTTTGGTTTTCTTTTTCATTTTTATGTCCTCTTAAAATTAAATATGGTGTATTTTTCAACCCTTTTTACTCATTATATATAATATAATAAATTTATAAAAAAATCAACAATGCACTTGTATTTGCCGCTCTTTTATTGTAAAATATTTCTATACGATATTAGGAGGACTTGTTATGCCAACTTCTGACACAATGAAGATTGAAACCAAACGCAAAAATTTATTTTTGCGTGTAAGCAAAGGTCATTTTGCAACAAGCAACAGCCACAGCAACTACTACATTGACGTTACTGCTCAAAAAGCACGTCTTTCAGAGGCCCGCGCCGTTGCCGAAGAGCTTTGCAATTATTATCGCTCAAACACAATCGTTGATACTATTTTGTGTCTTGACGGTATGGAGGTTGTAGGCGCGTGTTTGGCATCTCGCCTCACCGAAGCAAACTATGCCAATATGAACGCTCACCAAACCATTTATGTTGTAACCCCTGAGTTTACCGGCTCTAGCCAGCTTATGTTCCGCGATAACATTGTTCCGATGATTGAAGGCAAGCATGTGCTTATTTTGGCAGTATCGGTTGCAACAGGTCGCACCGTTGAGGCGGCTGTTGACGCTATTAAGTATTATGGCGGTAGTGTTGCGGGCATTTGCTCAATATTTGCTACCAAAAAAGAACGTGCAGGTATTCCCGTACATTCGGTATTTAACCCCGAAGATCTTCCCGACTACCAAAACTACAAGCCGCACGAATGCCCGCTTTGTAAAGCAGGTCAAAAGGTTGACGCGCTTGTTAACTGTCACGGTTGTTCAAAAATTTAATATTTTTTAGGAGAATTAAAATGAGTAGATTAGAAGAAGCTAAAAAACAATATGCGGCGCTCGGAATTGACGTTGACGCTGTAATTGAAACGCTAAAAAAACAGCCTGTATCACTTCACTGCTGGCAGGGCGACGACGTTATCGGTTTTGACCACGACGGCCCTCTTACCGGTGGTATACAGACTACAGGTAATTACCCCGGCAAAGCACGCACACCCGAAGAGCTTATGGCAGATATGGATATGGTTATCTCACTTTGCCCAGGTATGAAAAAAATTAATGTTCACGCGTGCTACGCGATTTTCGAGGACGGCTTTGTTGACCGTGACAAGTTGGAACCACGCCACTTTAAAAAATGGGTTGACTTTGCAAAGAAGCACGGTATGGGTCTTGACTTTAACCCAACCTTCTTCTCGCACCCAATGGCAGATAGCGGTCTTACCCTTTCAAGCCCTGACGAGAATATCCGTAATTTCTGGATTGAGCACGGTAAGGCTTGTGTAAGAATTTCTGAGTATTTTGCAAAAGAAACCGGCGTGCCCTGCGTTATGAACATCTGGACAGGTGACGGTCTTAAGGATATTCCTGCTGACAGAATGGGACCACGCGTTAGATATAAAGAATCTATCGAGGCTATTTTATCAGAACCATTTGACAAAAATCTTGTTAAGCCTTGCGTAGAATCAAAGGTATTTGGTATTGGCGTAGAGGCTTATACAGTAGGCTCGGCTGAATTCTCACTAACCTTTGCCGCAACACACGACGGTTGCTTACCACTTATGGACAACGGTCACTACCATCCAACCGAGGTTGTATCCGACAAGATTCCTGCTCTTCTTGCCTTCTTCCCCGAAATCGCATTACATATTACTCGTCCAATTCGTTGGGACTCTGACCACGTAGTGCTTTTTGATGATGAAACACGCGAGATGGCAAAAGAGATTGTACGCTGTGACGCATTCGACCGCGTATATATGGCGCTTGACTACTTTGATGCAAGCATTAACCGTATCGCTGCTTGGACTGTTGGTCTTCGTAGCTGGCAAAAGGCTTTACTTATGGCAATGCTTACACCAAACGCCCAACTCAAAGAATTGCAAGACAAGGGCAATTACACCGAGCTTATGGTAAGAAGTGAAGAGGTTAAGACATTACCTTTCGGTGATATTTGGAACTATTACTGCGAATGCTGTGGCGCACCAATAGACGGCGAATGGTTTAGTAAAGTTCAAGAGTACGAAAAGGATGTTCTTTCTAAGAGAGCATAATATTATAAAAGCAAAAGGGATGGCTGTTGCCATCCCTTGTTTTTTATGGTATAATTTTACTATGAGGTGATCTAATGAATACGCTTAATGATACCGGTCCTCTTTTCTCAACAATTTTTTGGTGCTGTTTTCTTGGATTTGCAGGATTTATTTCGCTGTGTATGATTTTTGCCAAAGAAACTAAGTTTGAAAAAAGATTTTACACCGTTTTATCTTTATTTTGCTATATTACTGTTGCGTTGTTTGTTTTTGCACATATTTTTAATTCAGTAAAATTTTACAATGCAACAATAATTGCTTTTGGTTTTGCTTTACTCTTATTTATGATTCTTTTTCGATATAAATATAAACAATGTAATGTTTTGGTAAAAGCAAAACTTAAAGATGTGGCACGCCGCGGCACTAGATCCGGATATACATATTACTTAACGCTTTTTAGTTTCGAACATAATGGAAAAAATTACGAATGTTATGATATGTATTCGAGAAATAAAAGAACTATTAAAAAATATTTTATTGTCGGCAATTTCTATGATATATATATTAATCCAAAAGATCCAAGCACCTACTGTTCGTATAAAGAAATAAAAAATGTTTCACATATATTTATATACATACTCTCACTGATAATTATAATATTTGGTATAATTGTAGTTATTATGGTATAACTACAAAACCCTATGCTTTTACTTAAAGCATAGGGTTTTATTTTATAATTTAGATTTTAAGAACTTAATATAATGATTCCAGTCTTCGCGCGAGAAGAAATGTCTGTGCGCGCGTAGGTGATAGCCTATGTTACCTTCTATTAAGTGGTCGTTTACTTCGGGCATTTTATCGGGAGTAATAAGTCCCTTTTCGCCCAAAAGTTCCCAAGCGCTGCTTGCGTGAAGCGAGGTTAAAAACTCTGACACGGGGTCAGCACCCCAATCTTCTACCGCCGAGCCAACACACACAAGTCGCGGCGCAATAGATGCTATAAGATGCGCTTGGTCGTAGGGTTTATCGTCTTCTTTACCTTGATAATCCTTAAAGTTTTCGCAAAACCAATCCCAACTGCCCCACTTTAAAAAGGCGTCTATCTTTTCACCTGTGCCGTGCTTTGAGGTTGCGGCTCCGCCGTAACCCGAATCGTTTGATATTGCACACCAAAAACGTTCATCCTGTGCGGCGGTCCAAAGCGCCGTTTTACCAAGACGTGAATGACCAACAACCGCAGTATGAGTTGCGTCAATATCGTCGCGAGTAAGCAGGTAATCAAGCGCGCGTGATGCGGCATAAGACCACATACCAATCTTACCCCATTCGCTTTTATCTTGACGGGGGTGCGTTACACCAAACATTTTACCCATTCCGTCTGAAAAATCGCCGCCCAAATTATCGTTTACAACATCGGTATAAACCATTATAAACAACGCAAAGCCTTGATCGGTTATTTCTTCAATAGGTAAATAACGGTCCGGTGCGCGACGAAATGCGTGATTTAAAAATACAGGTGGTTTTTCTACACCGTTTGGAACATATAATTCACTATAAAATGTAAACGGTCCGTTTGGTGTATTAAAGGTAATGTTTATATGCTGTTCGGTTACCTTACCGGCATAGGCAATTTTATCTTCAAAAATCACTTCGCCCGTACCCTCACCCAAACAATCGGGAGTGTAGCCATAAGAATATTTTTGCAAATCATCGAGCATTTCGGCTCGGCGCTCACGCCAATTTTCTACTGTAACTACACTGCCATCGTTCATTTTTAAAATAGGTAGTAAGTCGCGTTCTTTAAGTATTTCTTTTAACATTTTATTTCACCTGCTGTAATTTAGACTTTCGGTTGTTTATGTATTCGCCAATCTTTTTAACAATAAATATTGCAAGCAAACCGTCTATTACGCCCAAGGCTGCGCCAGCTAAAACATCGGTCGGATAATGTACATAAAGGTAAAGTCTTGAAAGACAGGTCAGCACCGCCACCGTTATTGCTGCTATGCCCCATTTTTTATTGTTATAAAAAATAGCTACTGCACATTCAACCGCGCAACGCGAATGACCTGACGGAAAAGAAAAGCTTGAAAGCTTATCGACGATAAGCGTTACATCGGGATTTACGGTATATGGACGCGGTCTTTCAAAAAGCTTTTTAAGAATTTGATTTCCCAAAATCTCACCTATAAGCAGTACAACGCCTAAGCATATACCCGTTTTGCGTGTCTTTTTAAAGCAGAGTAAAACCACTGCCAAGATTATCCAAAAAATACCTTTGTTTGAAAGACTTGTAATGCCTACAAAAAAGTAATCTAAAAATTTGCAAGAAAAGGTTTCTCTAATAAAATCAAGAATACCTATTTCAAATTGATTAAGCGCATCCATTTAAAGCACCTCTTTATTTAAAAAATAACGGTAATTTCTCTAAAAAGATTATATCATCACGGTCTGCGGCATCGCCTTCGGCTAAGAATGCGCAAGCAGCGGCTTCAACGGCTCCTGCCTGTTTTAAAAGCTCGCGAACAGCGGCTAATGATTCGCCTGTGCTGATAACATCATCAATAACAAGCACTCGCTTACCCTTTATAGCGTTAACCTCAGTTTCACCAAGGTATAAATGCTGTTCGTTTTGTGTTGTAATGGAATGCACCGAAACGTCAAGCGGGTTACGCATATAAACCTTTACGCCCTTACGAGCAATTATGTAAGGCTTGCCGCTCTGACGCGCCATTTCATAAGCCATAGGAATACTCTTTGCCTCGGGGGTAAGAATTACATCAAATTCGGGAACCTTTTTAAGAAGCTCAGCACAGCCCGCAATAGTGAGCTCTACGTCACCAAAGATTATAAAAGCGGCAATATCAAGCTTGTCACTTACGGGAAATTTTTCAAGTTTACGCTCAAGACCAGCAATTTTTAAAGTATAAAATTCAGACATATATATTTCTCCTTACAATACGGACCGTCAAGTACGCCGGTCCCTACAATATAATTCTAATTTTATGCGTAGGGGCGACCATTGGTCGTCCGTTTAATTGCGCATCAACCAGGTGGCCATTGAAGATTACGACGTGCAAGCAAGTGGAAGTGAATATGACCTACCGTTTGTCCACCGTCTTTGCCGCAGTTGTTTACCACACGGAAACCGTGTTCAAGTTTTTCTTGCGCTGCGATTTTAGCCACAGCCTCAAAAATTTTTGAGATGTAATGACTGTTTTCTGCATTTATTTCAGCCGCAGATGCAATGTGTATCTTTGGCACTATAACTGCGTGAAAAGGCGCTTGCGGGTCGATGTCTAAAAAAGCGTAAACCCAATCGTCTTCATAAACCTTGGTAGAGGGTATCTCCCCCGCGATTATTTTACAAAATAGACAATCACTCATTTTATTTCACCATACCTAATACAATGTCACAAACCGCATCGAGCGCTGTCTGTGCTTTTGCAATTTCTTTACCGCCTGCCATAGCGCTGTCGGGCTTGCCGCCACCGTTACCGCCGGCAATTTGAGCAACGGCCTTTACAATGTTACCTGCGTGTGCACCCTTTGTAAGCGCCGCTTTACCAACGCCTGCGCAGAAAGTAAGCTTTTCGCCGTTAACGGCCGCCAAAACTGCTACAGCGTCATCATTTTCTGCCTTAATGGTATCAATCATCTTACGAAGCTCGTCGGGGGCTGTACCGTCAAATTTAGCGGTTGCCACCTTAACACCGTTTATGTCGGTTGCGTTTACCATAAGGTCATTGAGTTTGCCCGAAGCAAGCTTTGCCTCGAGTGATTCAATTTTCTTTGAATCCTCTTTCATTTGCTTAACGGTAGCCGCAGCTTTTGTTGCAACATCCTCGATATTGCCGATTTTAAGGGTAGCCGCAGTGTCTGCAAGCAATGATTTGTAATGATTTATAAGATTTACAACGTTAAAGCCTGTGTATGCTTCGATACGGCGTGTACCTGCCGCAATACCGCTTTCGCTTATAATTCTGAAAAGACCGATTTTGCCTGTATTGTCAACGTGGGTACCGCCGCAAAGCTCGGTAGAAAAGTCGCCTGCTTTTACAACGCGAACGATATCGCCGTACTTTTCGCCAAAGAGTGCCATAGCGCCAAGTGCGCGTGCCTCATCAATAGGCATTTCACGGTTATCAACCACAATGCCGTCAAGAATTGCAGTGTTTACAAGTGTTTCAACCTGCCGGATTTCTTCTGATGTTAAAGCTGAGAAATGAGTAAAGTCAAAACGAACTGCCTTTTCATTTACAAGCTGACCTGCCTGCTCAACGTGTGTGCCGAGCACCTGACGCAAAGCCGCCTGCAAAAGATGAGCCGCAGTATGATTACGACGAATAGCCTCACGACGAGCAATGTCAATCTTAACATTTACATTGTCGCCTACCAAAATTGTATTGGTAGCGGTACCAATATGGGTAAATATACCGTCTACGGTCTTCTTGGTGTCGGTTACATTAAAATCACCAATTACACCCGTATCGCCTACCTGACCGCCGCTTTCAGCATAGAAAACGGTTTTGTCAAGCACAACAATAGCCTTTTGACCTGCCATTGCCGAAGATACGTGCTCGCCCTCAACAACTATGTCAAGAACGGTAGCATCGCATTCATTTTGTGTATAACCTAAAAATTCGGTAGCGGCAATATCGTCAAAGTTAATGCCGTCACTGCTCCAGCTTTCACCGTCAGATGCCTTGCGCGCATTGCGTGCCTTTTCGCGCTGTTGTTGCATCAAATTGTTAAATCCGTCCTCATCAACGGTCATACCTTTTTCCGCCAAAATATCGCGTGTCAAATCAAGCGGAAAGCCATAAGTATCGTAAAGACGGAATGCATCCTCACCCGAGAGTGTGCCGCCGTTTGCAGTCAGGTCGGCAAGTATTGTAAGACCCTGGTCGATAGTCTTTGAAAAGCTTGCTTCTTCGTTTGCGATAACCTTTTTAATAAGCTCTTGCTTTTCTATAAGTTCAGGGTATCCCGAAGCGTTTTCTTTAATAACCGCCTCTACCATTTCTACAAGAAATGCGCGGTCAATGCCTATAAGACGTCCGTGACGGGCAGCACGACGAATAAGACGGCGAAGCACGTAGCCACGTCCCTCGTTTGAAGGAATAATACCGTCGCTAATCATAAATGTAGAAGCACGTGCGTGGTCAGTAATAGCGCGGATAGAAATATCTACCCTATTATCTTTACCATACTCTTTGCCCGAAATTTCACAAACCTTGTCAAGTATATTACGGATGGTATCAACCTCAAACATATTGTCAACGCCCTGCATTACGCAAGCAAGACGCTCAAGTCCCATACCTGTATCAATATTTTTGTGTTCAAGCTCGGTATAGGTGCCGTCACCCATATTGTTAAACTGGGTAAATACGTTGTTCCAGATTTCCATATATCTGTCACATTCACAACCCGGCTTACAGTCAGGACTGCCACAGCCGTACTTTTCACCGCGGTCAAAGTAAATCTCGCTGCAAGGACCGCAAGGACCTGTGCCGTGCTCCCAGAAGTTATCGGCCTTGCCAAGCTTTACAATTCTTTCTTCGGGCACGCCGATAACGTCACGCCAAAGTGCATAAGCCTCGTCATCCTCTTCATAAACAGATGGCCAGAGTAGCTCTGCAGGAATTTCCAAATCCTTTGTCAAGAATTCCCAAGCCCACGGAATAGCCTCTTTTTTAAAGTAATCACCAAATGAGAAGTTACCAAGCATTTCAAAATATGTGCCGTGACGGGCGGTAATACCGACACGCTCAAGGTCGGGTGTACGAATACACTTCTGGCATGTGGTAACGCGACTTCTTGGTGGGGTTACCTCACCTGTGAAATACTTTTTCATAGGCGCCATACCCGAATTTATAAGCAGTAATGATTTATCATTATTAGGCACCAAAGAGAAGCTGCCAAGACGCAGGTGACCCTTTGATTCAAAAAATGATAAATACCTTTCTCTAAGTTCGTTAAGTGACATCCATTTCATAATTATTACTTCCTTAAAATAAATATAAACATACACAATGATTATATACCGCAAGCGGTAATTTGTCAATGTTTGCAAGGTGCAAAAATCGGCATTTTGATGTAGTTTTGAAAAAACATATTAGGGACAGGAGTCCTCGACTGTCCGTTGTAAGCGTATACAAATCACAGTCATAGGTAACACCTGTCCCTACTATTAAACTTTGTCTGTTAATATTTATAAAATCCTACATTAGTCCAACCCCAAACGTTGTTTTCGCCTTTTCCGTTTGAATCATCTGTAGCGATAACAGTTCCATCAGTTTTTACGGCAACCGTGCGAAATTCATATTTCACTGTGCCATCATCTCGTATGAATGCTACACCACTCCAATAATGTATTGTAGAAATAGACACTATGTCACTCCATTCATCTATTTCATATTTTTCAGAATCGTTTCCTATAGCAATCAATGTACCATCATTCTTTAAACCAACAACATGCTCATCTCCCGACGAAACCTCTAAAATATTTTGTGAATTTAACAAATTTACATTTGCTAATATGTATTTCTTCGCATTTTCAAGTTGAAAGTCTGTAGAATCTCTATTCGCTGCCGCTACAAATGTTCCATCTTCTTTAAGTCCAATTACATAATCATACCCAGCAAAAACTTTAATAATGTTTTTCCACGTGGAAAGTTCTGGTGTGTCACCTGTTGAAACAACTGTACCATCTTTTTTCAAACCTACAATAATACCATCATTGTATCCACCACTCGAATCTCCGACCGATATAGCAACTATGTCTTCCCATTGCAACGCTTTAAAAACGCTTTCAGAATATAGTGAAGATACCAGTACAGTACCATCTGCCTTAAGTCCAGCTGTTATATTTCCAGCAGATGAAATGGTAACAATATTCTCCCAACCTGAAACATCACAACCTTCTTCATAACCCTTATCGCAAGCAGAAACTACTGTCCCATCCGTTTTTAATCCTACTGTAAAATGCTCACCAGTGTCAACTGAAACAATGTCTTTCCATTTGCTTAATTTGCATTTTCTGCTATCTAAATTTCCTGCCGCAACAACTGTTCCGTCCGTTTTTAGCGCTACAGTATGATAATCACTTGCCGATATGATTTGCCTGTTTAATTTGGCTGATATATCATTAAGTTTTTCGTTGGTATCACTATATCCTCGGCTCCCCAAAAACAAAAAATAGCTATTAGCATAATCGCCGTTATTATATAATTCTAACGCTCGGTTATATTTGCTCTCTTTTATAAGTTTTGTGTTCCCTATTTCTTCAAGAATTGTATATGCTTCATCATATTTCTTGATTTCCAACAAATTAGTAGCATTATTCAACGCGTCGTTATATTTAGCCTTTGGTATAATAACCGTAACCAATAAGATTGCAATTGCGACACAAATTGATATTGCAGAAACAAAAATCGAAAATGTCAACGTTTTGTTTTTTGCATTTTTGCTACATTCAGCATCATATTGCATAAGTTTATTTGCATACTCACTGTCTGCATACTTAACCGCAAATTTAAAATCGTCATCACTGCTGAATTTTTTACCGCTTGCCGCAAGGTTTTCTATACTATCGGCTTTGTATCTCGCAAGCATTTTGCCGATATATGCCTCGGCAGTATTTTCGTCATTTATGATAGCCTCTCTAAAAAATTGCTCTGCATCATTCCACTGCTTAAGTTCAAGATATGTATATCCCTTTTTTAAACCTGATGCACTGTTCGAAGAAATAACGCTCTCAGCCACGTTTCCGCAAAAAGAACAGTATTCGCTATCGTTTGGTATTTCTCTGTTACAGTTTTTACAAATCATAAAAACACCTCTTTCAATTAAATTATACATTACGTGATAGTTTTTTTCAATACAATTATTTTTGAAAGCGCTGTTGATTTTTCACATTAAATTTTCTTAGTGACTTTTTTGTCGAAATGTGTTAGTATATCTTTGAGGTGAGGTTTATGTTTTTTACTCCCGAAGCTAACATACCCGAGGGCTTGGGCTTTAGGCTATATGATTTAACGCATCTTATGTGGCTTGGCGTTTTTGTATTATTGTGCGCAATAAGCTTAATAATTTATAAAAGACTTAACACAAAGCAACGCAACATAATGCGAATTGGAATTGCCGTGACGGTTATAACACTTGAAACCGCAAAAAACATCGTGGCATTTGCGGTTGGCGATTTTGGTATAGGTCATATGCCGTTTCACCTGTGCGGTATAAATGTGTTGCTTATTACATTTTGCATTTTTAAACGTAGTAAAACCGTTGAAAACTTTTTATATTATATAGGAATACCCGGCGCAATGCTGGCGCTTCTTACTCCCGACTGGACCAATATGCCATGTCTTAATTATTTTCATATGCACAGCTTTGTAATACATATGTTTTTGGTGCTTTATCCGTTTGTTTTGGTGGCAAGCGGCGACCTTAAACCCGATTTTAAATCAATGCCCAAGTGTGTGTTGCTACTTATTGGCTTTGCAATACCTGCTCTTATATTAAACTTGATATTTGACCAAAATTTTATGTTTTTAATGAACACGGCAGGAATCGGCTTTTTGCAAATTTTTGAAGATATATTTGGCGCTCATCAGTGGGCGTTTCCGATACTGTTGCCAATAATTATGCTTATAATGTCAATACCGATAATTATTGCAGGCAAAATCAGTAAAGCTAAAACAGATAAAAAAGAATTATTAAATGTATAAAAACAGTCAATCAGGGAACCGTCCCCTGATTGACTGTTTTTTATATAACATTTATTTGGCAGCAGCGCATAGTGTCAAGCGCGGCATTGTGGGTTTGTGGTGTTACTCCTGCACAGCAAGACGCGTCTACAAAAATTTCACAATCTAACAAGTTTGCTTTAAGCAGTAACGCATTTGACACAACGCAAATATCGGTGCATAGACCTATAAGTGTGATTTCTGCAGTATCGTCACCGATAGCCGCTTTAACAAGCTTTGGTAAATCAACCGAGCCAAAGGTGAGTTTTTCTATCGTTTTATAATTTTTACCATTTAACGCTTCGGCGATTTGAGGATTAAGCTCCCAACCGTTTGTACCCTTTATGCAGTGCGGTACAGGTAATTTTTTGCCCTCTAAGGTGTCCATATAATTTTCAAAATGTGTATCGTAGGTTACAAAAATATCGCCTTCAAAACTTTTAATTTTCTCGGCAGATGCATTTATTATTGCTACGGCTTCGGGAGTTCCGAGCGCGCCGTCAACAAAATCGTTTTGAATATCGACTACAACCAAAATCCTTTTCATAAAAAACACTTCCTTTAAAAGCATTATACACCCTTTAATTGCGCTTAGCAACCGTAACTTTTTCGTGACATTTGTCGATATTTATGTTAAGATGTCTTTGAGGTGGGAAATATGTTTTTAGATACCGTTGAAACAATAAAAGACGGCGCAGGTTTTGATCTTTTTGGAAAAACACATTTAATATGGATTGCAGTCTTTTTAGCTTTAGCAATTGTCGTGCCGTTGATTTACCGCAGGCTTTCTACAAAGGCTCGCAACATTATGCGGATTACAGTAGCTTGCCTTATTATACTTGATGAAATATGGAAATGGGTATTTTTGTTGATAGGCGATAGATATGAGCATAGCTATTTGCCACTACATTTATGCAGCATAAATGTATTTTTAGTAGCGTTTCATATTTTTAAGCAGCCAAAGGTTGTTAACAATTTTCTTTATGCGATATGCATACCCGCCGGTATTATAGCGTTGCTTACGCCTTCGTGGACAGCGCTGCCGCCTGCAAACTTTATGCACATTCACAGCTTTACAATACACATTCTTTTGGCGCTTTATCCGCTAATGTTGGTCGTTGGCGGAGATATTAAGCCAAATATTAAAATGGCGCCAAAATGCCTGTTGTTGCTGATTTGTATGGGTGTTGTGGTTTTGGGTGTAAACTTTTTGTGTAATACAAACTTTATGTTCTTAATGCGTACAGATGATATTGCTTTTCTTGTATTATTTAAAAACATTTTCGGCACACATCAATGGGCATTTCCTATACTTTTGCCAATAATAATGCTTGTTATGTATTCACCAATAATTATCATAAACAAAATAAAAGCAAAACAAAAAATATAATCAAAAACCCTTGCCGAGTGGCAAGGGTTTTATTTAAAACAACTCATTATGCACTATATCAATAATTTTTGCAAATTCAGCCTTGCTGTAGGAATTGGGTCCAGGCGCATCGGTAAGAATTGCTATGATATAAGGGGTGTCGCCCTTCCACACGATTCCCGCGTCACTAAAAGATAACCAATCACCCGTGCTGTTGTGACCTTGCTTATGCGAATAGTCAATACCGCTTAGTGCCTCGGTAGCATAGTTGCCGGCAGTGTTTGTGCAGCTGCTTTTTAAAAAGCGTGCATACTCTGTATCGGTAGCAAAATAATTATATATTTCACACCAGATTCTCACTAAATCATCAGCCTTTGTTCTAAGGCTCCATACAGTAGGTTTTATTTGTAAAGAATCACAACCAAGCTCACGCATATAGGCATTATACCCGTCGCGACCAAAGAAATCGACCGACATTAAATAGCCTACGTTGTCACTGATAGACATACTTTTATGTAACGCCGTTTGCATAGTAAATACAGTGCCAAAGGGTGAATATTGCATATCGCCCGTACCGGGTTCATAGTGCTTTTCTTGGTATGCAAGCTCGGTTTGCAGGCTGCCGTTGCCCGACTCCATCTGTTTACAAGAGTAAAGAGTGTATGCCGCCTTTACGGTGCAGGCACCAAAAATTTCAGCCTCGGTGTTATATGCAAGGTACTTGCTTCCGTCTACCGAATAAACCGCTAATGAAATATTATAAGAATGACCGTTCAGTATATTTTGTAATTCGTCAATTTTGCTTGAATATTGTTGATTTTCAAGCTCACCGCTCACAGTAACCGTTTTAGCGGTTTCTAACGCTTGAGGCGGCACAGTTTGTATAGGTTTTTGTGGTTCTAATGTTTGCGGCGCATCCGGTTCACTGTAGGTATCGGTGGAAATAGGAATAGATGTATTATTAATATCACTACTTATATTTGTAATATCTTGATTTCTACACGCAGTTAAAAGCAATATGCAGCAACATATAGCTGCAAGCATTTTGACTTTACGCAAATTTATCGCCGCCTATGATATGATTTTTCTTTTAATTTTACTTAAAAACGCACGGATTTTGGTCTTCCACAACCATTTTACAGGATAGAAAAAATTATTTATTTTTACATACCGTTTATATCGCTTTGAGGTAGCGCAATCAATGTATTTTCCGCCGCGATAAATAGCAGACATTACACCGACAACATCACTTTGCGGAACATACTCTTTATGATAAGTGTTATCGCCTCGTATTATATATGTGCCGTCATCCGTAACACCAATTATTCGGTGCAAAATTAACTTTTCAACACTCTTTTTCTTATAAAGAGGCACCTCACCAACAGCCAACGGATGTGAAGCCTTTGATATAACCACAATATCTTTATGGGTGCGAAGCAGCGGTCGCATACTGGCGCCGCTTGTTAAAAATGCGGCGGTATCCTGCGTTTTTAATGCCTCTTCAACAGCATTTATGTCGTATGTCTTCATGCCAAAAGCTCTGCCTTGTTGAGTTCTTCAAGCAGTCCGTCAACACTCTCGGCTGCGTCTTCAGGTGTTGCATCCGAATACTCTTTAATCAAAGCATTAATAATATCTTCGCGAGTGGTTTCCCTTTGCAGCATTTTAAATATAAACGCCCCTGTTTCGTTAAGCTTTATATAACCGTTAAATCGACCGTCATTATTGCCTACCGATACCGCAACTGTTTCACCTGCGACATTATTGATTACAAATTCGTATTTAAGTTTCATCTGTTTTCTCCTCATCAAACGCGTTCTCATGTATCTTAAAGCCGCCCTCAAGCTCGCTGCTTTGAGTTGCAAGGGCTCGTCGTCAAGACGGTCCAAAATGCTTTTAAGAGGTATGTTATCCTCTAAGGCAACCGCCGACTCGGTTATATTCTCTGTCTGCCAAGCTTCAAGCAAGGCTTCACCCTCAGGATACTCGGTATTAGATGGGTGATTCTTAATGTATATAAGGCTTGATAGCATATAAATTATAAATATAGCCATTGCTCCAAGTGTTACACTAACGCCGAGGCCAAGACCGGTATTTTTGTAATTAAAGCGTATTTCAGATACACCTTCATCAACTGGAATTGCCATAAAGCCCGCATTTACCTTTTCGACCTGCACTGCCTTGCCGTTTACTGTGGCGGTCCAACCCTTATCATAAGGCACTGAGAAAAATACAAGTGACTTTTTATCACGTGTAACCGATGCAGTAAAGCCGTTGTTATCAACGCTAAAGCTGTCGGCCGCAGTATCGCGCAAAGCGGCAGCATCAACAGCTATTGCGTTATCGGTAAGGCTTAAGCTTACTGCGTTAGAGTTATAAGAGCCGCCATATCGCAAATTCTCTATATTTGTCATATATTCGCCGTATTTTTTAATCTGCTCGTCTGTAAGCAGCATAGCCTTAAGCATAAGCTGTGAGCGTGAATTTTTGCCATAGCCGTCGCAAAAATCATAGCTCATATAATAATCATATGAAAAACCGTATGGCACATAATTTTTGTTTTCATAAACATAATAGTTGCCGCTGGTTTTTATATATTCATAATCGGGCATCAAAGTGTTGCCGTTATCATCTACAAAGCTATCACCATCGGTACGGTTGAGCAAATACTTTACCGATAATAGTGAGCGAATTGCGGGCACATCGGTATCAGGTCGGCTTGCAACCGAACGCTCAACACCAATATAATCGTAAAATTCCATTATAGACGGTGACACAACCGAATGGAATGCGTTTATGGTGGGAAGTCCTAAATACATACCTGTGTTGTCAACGCCGTCATATACATCTATTCTAAATTCACTTTCGTCATCAAGATATACCTCGCCCTCAATAAGCGAGTCAATCATAACATCCTTAATTTCATAAGAATGGGTGCGACCAAGCGCGATAAACACATTGCCGTAAATAATTGATATTATGCAAACGCAGGCGATAGCGCCTTTGTAAAATTTTGTTTGGTTGTGCTTTAGCGCTTCAAAAAGCAGCTTTTGCATAGGTAAGCAAACAAGCGCTATTAGACTGGTAATCCAAAAGCGAGATATATACATACCGCTTTGACTTTGAGTATAAAGACCAAAAATTAGCTCACCGTCACTGTTTTTTTGCGGGAAGAAGCCTATAACCAACACAAAAGCAAGTGTTATTGCGGCAGTCCAACGCAGACCGCTGCTAAAATCAACCGACTTGTCCTCGGTAAGCATTACAGTAGCAAGGCATATCATAAGCACCGGCATATAAAACCAACGCGCATAATACGAGGTATTAAAGGCATAAAAAGCGCTGTTTAATATTGGCACCATAGCGCAAAGCACACAAATTGCAAGCACCCGTTTAAGCCAGGATTTTTCTCGCAGCTTAAACCATGTAAAAAAGCCTGTCATACTAAACACTGGTAGCCAACCGCCCAAAGATGACCATTTTACATTAGCGTCGGGAAAGAATACCGGTCGCGCGGGCAGGTCAGGCGGAAAGAAAAAGCACTGTATAACATTTAAATATATCTGCTCTTTGCCATAAGTGATGCCGTTCCAACCCATAAGAATATTTGTAATTCTCGAATTGCCCATAATGGCGTTGAGCGCGGGTATTAACAGCGCTGCAGATAAGCAAAGACCCAAAACTGCCTCAAATGCGAACACCAAAAAACGAGAAAGCTTTACCTTTATAGCCTTTGAACATAGGCGCATAAAGAAATATATTACACAAAATACTACCATTCCAAAAAAGAAGAAATAGTTGGTAATAGCACAAAACGCAACGGTGAGCGCAAACACTCCACGACGATTTTCGGTTAGTAGCATTTCAATAGATAAAAGCAATAGTGGAAAAGCAATTATTGCTTCGTGGAAATGATTAAAGAAAATATTGTAAATTGAAAAACCCGAAAAAGCATACAAAAGACCGCCAAGACTTGCGGCATATGCCGTTTTGGTAAAGCGACGGATATATAAATAACCCGTAAGCGCCGCAAATGCAAATTTGAGTATAAGTAACGGCCCCATAAGATATGGCACAAAGCTATTTGGAAAAATAAGGGTTACCCAGAAGAACGGACTGCCAAGCAAATAAAAGGCATATGAGCCCACAAAATCAGAGCCCAAATCGGTGAGCCAATTCCAGTTGACATTACCGTCTCTTATTGCACCGTGGCACATTTGATAAAACGGTATTTGCTGAACATTGAAATCTCCGTAAAAGGTGAAATAACCTTCACCCATCATCATATAGGGTACAAAAAGGCAGGCAGCCGTAGCAAGCGCCACCAAAAACGTAAACAATTTCTTTTCTTTTTGAGGCTTAAGCAACATTTTTTTACTTTCAGTAAAGGTCACCTAATTCACCTCCAATAAAATTTGGTAATACTTGTCTATTATTATATCAAAATAACAAGTAATATTCAAGAGATAATAAATTTACAATGCATAACTATAATACTATTTACAACAAAAGTGTTCATATTTTAACACAAAATCACAAAAGTAATGTAAACTTTCTTTGCAACTCCGTTGGTCGCCAAATAATACAAACTATTTTAACGCAAGTTATCCCCCAAAAAACAAAACAGCGATGATTTGTCATCGCTGTTTTGTTTTTATCCCTAATTGTGCATTGTGCATTGTGAATTATGCATTATCGAATACCATAATTCTCAATTACGTAATCCATATCTTTATCGCCACGACCTGAAAGGTTAATAAGCACAGAGCCGTGATCCATAGTTTTAGCAAGTTTCATACCGTAAGCCACTGCGTGTGAAGATTCAATCGCAGGGATTATGCCTTCAAGACGAGCAAGCTTAAAGAAAGCGTCTATGGTTTCTTCGTCGTCGATTACGTCATACTTAACACGACCAATATCTTGCAAGAATGCGTGTTCTGGACCGCTTGACGGGTAGTCAAGGCCGCTTGCTACCGAGTATACAGGAGCCGGCTCGCCGTTTTCGTCTTTGAGCATTATACTATTAAAGCCGTGCATAATGCCCTCGGTACCGTATTTTAGGCTTGCCGCGTGGTCACCAAGCTTTGGACCGCGACCAAGTGGCTCAATGCCGTAAATGTCAACAGGGTCATTTAAAAAGCCCGAGAAAAGACCCGCTGCATTTGAGCCGCCACCCACGCAAGCAACGATTGCGGAGGGCAAATGACCTGTCATATCAATAAACTGCTCGCGAGCCTCAATGCCAACTACGCTTTGAAAATCGCGTACCATCATTGGAAATGGATGTGGACCCAAAACCGAGCCTATGCAGTAAATGCAGTCTTTATATTCCTTGCTATAAGCGTCAAATGCCGCGTCAACCGCCTCTTTAAGTGTTGCAAGACCGTGTGTAACCTCGATAACATTTGCGCCCAAAATTTTCATACGCGCAACATTTGGAGCCTGCTTTTTAATATCAACGCTACCCATATAAATATCGCATTCAAGGCCAAAGTATGCAGCCGCGGTAGCCAAAGCCACACCGTGCTGACCCGCGCCCGTTTCGGCAATAATCTTTTTCTTGCCCATATATTTTGCAAGTAGCGCCTCGCCCATACAGTGATTGAGCTTGTGCGCGCCCGAATGGTTAAGGTCTTCGCGTTTAGCATAAAGCTGAACCTTACCGCCTAAAGCATCAGAAAGACGCTCAAGGTGAGATACGGGGGTAGGTCTGCCCTGAAATTCTTTTCTAATGCGGCGAAGCTCGGCAATAAATTTGCGTGATTGACATATTGAGTAGTAAGCCTCGGTAATCTCAGCCATAGCGTTTTTTAGCTTATCTTCTATAAAGCAACCACCGTATTTGCCAAAATAACCGTCTTTGTCGGGGTAATTGTTAAAATAGGTATCAAAATCTACATTGTTAAGTTTCATAATTGTTTCTCCTTAAAAAATACATTTTATTGTGATGAAAAACAAATTCGCCATCGTTTTGTTAAAAGTATCATAGTTATATTCCTCCACCGCTTTTGCGGTCCCCATACCGTAAGGCAAGGGAAGCAAAAATAAAAAAATCCCATCCCTAAAGTCTAGGGACAAGATAAAATCCTGCGGTGCCACCCTGATTGATGAAAAGTATCATCCACTCACACTTATACCAACATATAAGCCGCACTGTAACGGGTGCCACCGTCGATTACTACTAAGCAAAATGCCGTTCGGTCGCCCTCATAAGTCCATTCACCAAAATCTCCACTACTGTCATTTCACCGTCGACAGCTCTCTGCAAGCTTCAAACTGAGGTTACTACTCTTAATCGTAGGTTTTTCTATGTAAAACATACTATCACTTTAACACATAAAAGTCAAGTGTTTTTATTTGGTACTTGAAAAATGTATGGAAATATATTATATTATATATTTAGTATTTAATTATGTTATTTTCCTTTGGAGGTTTATATATGTCTGATTATTTAAAGATGAGCAAAGATGAATTAAAGGCTGAATTCAAATCGGCAAAAGCCGAATACGAACAGCTTCGAGCTTTGCACCTGTCGCTTGATATGTCACGTGGCAAGCCCGGCGGCGACAATATGGATTTAAGCGAAAAGATGTTTGACCTTGTTGGCAACGACACCGGTTTTAAAAACATTGACGGTATTGACTGCCGCAACTATGGCGGTCTTGACGGACTTTGTGAGCTTAAAAATTTGTTTGGTGAAATTTTAGGTCTACAGCCTGACCAAATTATCGTTGGCGGTAACTCTTCTCTTAATATGATGTTTGACACCATTGCTCAGGCTATGACACACGGCTTAGGCGGTGAGCCTTGGGGTAAGCAGAGTGGTCTTAAATTCTTGTGTCCTGCCCCCGGTTATGACCGTCACTTTGCCATAACCGAGTATTTTGGTTTCGAGCTTGTTCCTGTAAAGCTTAACTCCGACGGTCCCGATATGGACGCTGTAGAAGAGCTTATAAAAGATGAAAAGGTTAAAGGTATTTGGTGTGTACCAAAATACGCTAACCCTGAAGGCATTACCTATAGTGACGAGGTGGTTCGCCGTTTTGCAGCGCTTAAGCCTGCAGCAAAAGACTTCAAAATCTTTTGGGATAACGCCTACTGTATTCACGATCTTTATGATGAGGGCGACAGTTTGCTTAACATTTATGACGAATGTGTAAAAGCGGGCAATCCCGATTTACCGATTATATTTGCATCCACATCAAAAATTTCTTTCCCCGGCGCAGGTGTAGCGGTGGCGGCAGGCAGCCCTAACAATGTGGCAATTCTTAAAAGCCGTATGAAGTTCCAAACCATTGGTCCCGACAAGTTAAATCAATTGCGTCACGCTCGTATGTTCCAAACAGCAGATGATTTATACAAGCATATGAAAAAGCACGCCGCAATTATAAGACCAAAATTCCAAAGTGTTCTTACCGAGCTTGATGCTCGCATTAAAGATACAGGCATTGCGCATTGGACAAATCCAAAAGGTGGATATTTTATCAGCCTTTATGTTATGCACGGCTGCGCTAAAAGAGTAGAACAGCTTTGCGCTAATGCGGGTCTTATCCTTACACCAGCCGGCGCGGCTTATCCATACGGCAAAGACCCCGACGACTCAAATCTTCGTATAGCGCCGACCTATCCGAGTGCCGAAGAAATCAAAACCGCGGCAGTTATTCTTTGCGCCGCTATTAAGGTTGCAGCACTTGAAAAGTTGCTTGAGGATTAGTCTTAATTTAATTGACTTTATCTCTCAACTTTAGTATAATATATAAGTATTTATAAAAAACACATTGGAGGTTTCAAAAAATGAAGTCTAAAACTTCCCGCAAGTCGACCTTTTTTGTAATCCTCGCGCTGATTTTAGCCCTTACATATTTGGCTTTCTTTGGCATTGAGAATTACTATGGCGACATTAGACAGGTTTATGTAAAAGGCGCTAACGATATCCGTTGGGGTATTGACATCAGCGGCGGTGTTGAGGCTGTGTTCAGCCCCGATATCAAGGATGTCGAAATTACCGAAAATGATATGGATTCGGCTAAAGCCGTAATTGAGACCCGTCTCGTAAACAACAACATCACAGATTATGAGGTTTATGCCGATAATCACAACCATCAAATCATTGTGCGATTCCCTTGGAAAGCAGACGAAAGCGAATTTGACGCGCAGTCGGCTATTCAGGAACTGGGTGAAACCGCAATGCTTACCTTCTGTGCCGGTCAAGACAAAACAAATGTTATTCTTAAAGGCTCTGAAGACATTAAAGCAGCATACGCAGGTGTTGACCCCGACGATGCAACCAAGCCTATTGTTGCACTTGAGCTTACCGATGTTGGTACTTCAAAGTTTGCAGCGGCTACACAAAAATACCACAAGCAAGTAATCTCAATCTGGATGGATGATGTAATGCTTTCTGCACCTACCGTTGACACCGTTATCACAAACGGACAGGCATTTATTGACGGTATGGAAAGCCCCGAGGCTGCACTTGACCTTGCAAACAAAATTAACGCAGGTTCTCTTCCGTTTGCACTTACAGTTGACGAGAGTAAATTGCAGATAATTTCACCATCTCTTGGCTCTGATGCGCTTAATGTTATGCTTATTGCTGGCGCTATCGCGTTTACTGTAGTTTGCATTATAATGATTGCGCGCTACCGCATAAACGGTGTTGTTGCAGCTATTGCGCTCTTGGGTCAGTTAGCCGGTTCTATTGCGTGCATTTCGGGCTTCTTCCCGGGTGCTTCAAGCTTCACACTCACAATACCCGGTATTGCCGGTATTATACTTTCAATCGGTGTGGGTGTTGACTGTAACGTTATCGCTGCAGAGCGTATTCGCGATGAATTTAAGCGCGGCAAGACAATTGACAATGCAATTGCATCGGGCTATAAAAACAGCCTTAGCGCAATTATTGACGGTAACGTAACAATCGTTATTGTATCAATAGTTCTTATGGGTGCGTTTGGCTCACCCGACAGCTTCTTAGGCTCAATTTTCTCACCGCTTATGTCACTGTTTGGTTCTTCAATAACAGGCTCTATCTACTCATTCGGTTATACATTGCTTATAGGCGTTATATTCAATCTTGTTATGGGTGTTCTTGCTTCAAGAGCAATGCTAAAGAGTGTTTCACAGCTTAAGTTTATGCGCAAACCTGCTCTTTACGGAGGTAAGAAAAATGGCTAATAAAACTTTAAATACCAAAAAAATATTCAAATTTGTCATTATTGCATATGCTGTTTTACTTATCGCAGGCATCGTAATGACAGTTGCCTTTGGTCCTAAGCTTGATATTAACTTTAGCGGTGGTACAAAAATTTCTTATTCTTATGAAGGCGATGTTGCCGAAAAAGATTTTAAAGATACAGTTGCAACAGTCCTTGACAAAAAATTCTCTGTTGGTCAAAACACATCACTTGCAGGTGACATTAACTCCTATGTAATTACCCTCGCCGGCAAAGATTCAATCCCAGCAGAAGTTCAAGAAAATATTACCGAAGCGTTAGAGAAAAAGTTTACCGACAATAAGATCGAGCTTTATGATTCTACCTCGGTAAGCCCCACTATAGCAGGTAGCTTTTTTATAAAAAGTTTGGTTGCTGTTTTAATAACCGCTGTTTTGGTTGTTATTTATGTAGGTATCCGCTTTAGAAAAATCGGCGGTGTGTCGGCTTCTCTTACTGCATTTTGCGCCCTTATTCTCGACTTGCTTACAGCATTCTTTATCTGTGTAATATTCAGACTACCAATTGATATGAACTTTATGGCGGTAGTGCTTACCATACTTGGTTATTCACTTAACGACACCATCGTTATTTATGACCGCGTTCGTGAAAATAAGCGTCTTTACCCCGAACTTTCGGTTGGTGAAAATATGGACTTGAGTGTTTCGAGCACACTCGTTCGTAATATTGTTACCACTGTTACAACAGTTTGTGCCGTACTTACAATTATTGTAGTATCTGAAATTTACGGTCTTACAACCTTGCGTTCATTTGCAATTCCTATGGCATTTGGTCTTATTTCGGGTTGCTTCTCTTCACTGTTTGTATCAGGTCCGCTTTGGGTTATGTATAAAGAGAAAAAAGCAAAATAAATTCATAGTGCACAACAAATTTATAACACATCCTCTACTTTAAAATTCCGTAGAAACGTATAATAAATAGCACATTAAGGCACCTACTTTAACAATAAAGTAGGTGCTTAATTTTTAGTTTAATTGTGCATTTATTTGAATATCGTATGAATACCGTCTATTATTTCGCCGGCAGCCCTTACCACCTTGGCGGAACCCTTTGATACATTGTGCTTATCTTGCATTACCATTTTACCAACCACAACGGCTGCGGCACCCGCAAGCATACCTGCGCCCACACCTTTAACAAATGACATTGCACTTGACTTTTTTTCCATATAATAAAACCTCCCTTTACGGTTAGTTTAACCGTGTCAGAGAGGTTTATTTATTTTAATTATTTATTTTTCTTATACTCGCTGAATGGAGGATGAACTTTATCTTTATCAGAAAGCTTAATTTCCATATCGGCAGGTATAGGCCACTCAATAGCAATATCTGGATCGTTCCACATAAGGCCACCTTCATCGTTTGGATGATAATAATCGTCAACCTTATAGCAAAACTCAGCCTCATCAGACAGCACTACAAAGCCGTGCGCAAAGCCCTTTGGCACCAAGAACTGACGCTTGTTTTCAGCTGAAAGAATAACGCCCTCCCACTTGCCGTAGGTTGGTGAGCCCTCACGCAAATCAACACAAACGTCAAATACTTCACCTCTAACACAGCGCACAAGCTTGGTTTGAGGGTAGTTTATCTGAAAATGTAGGCCTCGAAGCACACCTTTAGTAGACATTGACTGATTGTCCTGAACAAAATCAATATCAATTCCGCCAGCCTTAAAATCCTCTTTTTGATAGGTTTCCATAAAATAGCCGCGGCTATCACCATAGGCTGTAGGTTCAACGATAACGACACCGTCAATAGAGGTTTTAATAAAGTTAAACTTACCCATTAAAGCTCCTCTTTTCCGCTATACATTGTATCGTAATACTTTTGATAAGCGCCACTTGTTACATTGTCGAACCATTCTTTATTGTCAAGATACCACTTAAGTGTCTTCTTTATACCAACCTCAAAGCAGGTTTCGGGGTACCAGCCAAGCTCGTCCTTAATCTTTTGAGGATCAATACCGTAACGGCGGTCGTGACCCTTACGGTCGGTAACGTGCTTAATCATATGCTCGCCAACAGTCTCGTCAACGTTTTCTTTGATATATTCGATGATAGACTTAACTATAAAGATGTTTGGTTTTTCGTTATGTCCGCCAACATTGTAAACTTCACCAAGTCTACCGCCACGGATAACCATATCAATAGCTTTACAGTGATCTTCAACATAAAGCCAGTCGCGAATTTGCATACCGTCACCGTATACAGGAAGGTCTTTGTGCTGCAAAGTATTATTCATAATAAGAGGAATAAGCTTTTCAGGGAACTGGAATGGACCGTAGTTGTTTGAGCAACGAGTGATATTGATTGGGAATTTATAGGTATCGCCAAATGCTTTTACAAAAAAGTCAGCAGATGCCTTTGATGATGAATATGGTGAATGTGGGTCAAGAGGAGTAGTCTCCATAAAGTAGCCTGTCTCACCTAAAGAACCGTAAACCTCGTCGGTAGATACCTGCAAGTATTTTACGCCCTCTTTGTACTGGTCGTCACCAATGCTCCAAGCAACCTTAGCGCACTGAAGCATATTAACAGTACCTTCTACATTTGTTTTAACAAATATTTCGGGATTTGTGATAGAGCGGTCAACGTGGCTTTCTGCTGCAAAGTTAACAACATAGTCAATGTCATTTTCTGCAAAAATCTTTGAGATAGCCTCTCTATCGCAGATGTCAGCCTGAACAAAGCTGTAACGGGGGTTGTTTTCAACACTCTTGAGGTTTTCAAGATTGCCGGCGTATGTAAGCTTGTCAACGTTGATAATCTTTACGTCATCATATTTATTCAACATATAGATGACAAAGTTTGAGCCGATAAAGCCTGCGCCGCCTGTTACTAAATAGGTTTTCATAATGTTAATCCTCCACCTTTGAGATGTATTCTTTTAAAGCGATTTCCCAATCGCGCATTTCATTGCCAACCGTACATTCAAGCGCCAAATTTCGAAGTGATGAATATTCAGGTCGCTTGGTCGGTACATTGAATTTTGCGTTATATTCTTCGGTAGTACAGGGGGTTACTGTATCACCAAGGCCCGAATACTCCGCAATTTTAACAGCAAAATCATACCAAGAGCATTCGCCCTCACCCGTGCAGTGATAAATGCCATATTCTTCCGTTACGGCAAGCTTAAGCAGATGATGAGCCAAGTCGTTTGCATTTGTGGGGTTGCCGCGTTGATCACAAACAACACCGATACCGCCGTTTGCTTTTATTACGCGTCGAACGGTTTTAACAAAATTTTTACCAATATAACCGTAAAGCCATGATGTGCGAACAACGAATGAGCGTTTACAAAAGCTTAGTGCGTATTTTTCACCCAAAGCCTTTGATGCGCCGTAAACACTTTGAGGGTCTACCTTATCCCATTCACAGTAGGGCTTTGTGCCATTGCCTGCGAACACATAATCGGTAGAAACATGAATTAACTTTGCGCCGATATTTTCAGCGCATACAGCCAAATTCTTTACACCCAACGCGTTAACCTTGAACGCAGTCTTATAATCACTTTCGCAACCGTCAACATTGGTCATTGCTGCGCAGTTAATTATAACATCGGGGTGGTTGGCGTTTACATATTCGCTTACAGCCGCCATATCAGAAATGTCGAGTGTATCAATATCTACCGGCAAAATTTCGGCACCAATTACACCCGATGGCGCAGTTCCTATTTCGCTTTTACCCGTTTTTAGAATTGATTGCAACTCATTACCCAACTGGCCGTGACAGCCGGTAATCATAATTTTCATTTATGCTTTCCCCTCCACTTAAATAAAAATTTAAAGCAAGAAATTATATGAATAAATAAATATTTTAAGCTTTTAGCGCTATCACGTTCCCACGCGTGAGTAACACTAAACTGCGGCAACATCATCACTTTACCCTTTGATTTTGCTTTAAGCGCTAAATCAGCATCCTCAAGATACATAAAATAACGCTCATCAAAGCCCGCAAGCCTTTTAAATATATCGGTTCTTATGCAAAAGAAACAACCTGTGCAAAAATTAATCTCACAGGGCTCGGTTATATCTTTGTCAGCCCATACATATTCACTGCGGATTTTATCTGAAAGTCTGCCCAAAAACAATCTTTTAAAACTTGGGCGTTCTTTTGGTAATTTTTGCTCAGTTCCGTCAGAATTTAATATCTTTGGCATTGCCATAACAACATCGGGATTACTCTCAAAATAATCCACCATATCTGATATTACATCATCGTTTAATGTTATATCGGGGTTTACTACAAAGTGATATTTGCCAAGCTCTTGGTTTAACACAATGTTATGTGCCGCGCCAAAGCCGAGATTTTTATCATTTTTTATAACTACGGCTTGTCCCGATTTTTCAATAAAATCGGCAGTTCCGTCAGTAGAGGCATTATCTATAACATAAAGCTTCAAGGGGTATTTTTTGGTATTTTCAACAACACTGCTTACTGTGTGGGGCGCACGGTCGATATCATTGTAAGTAACAACCGAAGCCGAAACTGAAATATCAGCGCTCATATAATACCCCCTTACAGTTTTTAACACTTTAATAATACCATTTTATTTGGTAATTATCAATATATTTTTTATTTTAAGAATCCGTTAACGATTTCCTCTTCAGCCTGTTGTTCGGTAAGACCTAAGGTCATAAGCTTTATAAGCTGTTCGCCTGCAATTTTGCCTATTGCTGCCTCGTGAATAAGCGAAGCATCAATATGGTTGGCATTTATTTCGGGAATAGCGCTCACTTTGGCTTCACCCATTATAATAGCATCACACTCTGTGTGACCGTGACACTTGCTGTTGCCGTTTATATTAGAACGATAAACCTGCACTGAATTATCGGTTGCTACCGAGCGTGATACAACATTGGCGCTACTATTTTCGCCGTTCATATCAACTGAAAAGTCGGTATCTGCGCGCTGTGTGCCGTGAGTCATAAGCTTTTCGTGAATTATAAGAGTAGCATCTTTATCGAGTGTTGCGCGTGTTACACGACAGGTATTATCAATACCTTTTATTTGGCTGGTTTCCATCTCCATATAACCACCCTCGGCAATGTTGACAACGGTGGTCGGGTTCATATTCTTGCCACCCTTACCGTCACCATCGCCGTAATGACGCTCTATATATTTAACCTTAGCATTTTTGCCAACAAAAAAGCTGTGAATACCGTCGTGACGTGATTCCTCATCACCGCAGTTATGAATACCACAGCCTGCCATAATAGTAACGTCGCTATCGTCGCCAATTATAAAATCGTTATATACTAAATCGTTAACGCCGCTTTCACTAATAATTACAGGTATGTGTATTGTTTCACCTTTAGTGCCTGGACGAATTATAATATCAATACCATCTTTATCGGTTTTATTGCGAATGTCTACGTTTTCGGTAACGTGACGCTCGGCAAGGGAACCGTTTGCGCGAATATTGAGCGCGCCACCCGTTACACCGTCTATATCGGCAATAATTTTAAGCAAATCCTTCTCTATACCGTTCATTACTGCGCCCCCTTCATATTGTTGGTGAGCACGGGGCAAACAGCGTTGGTTTTGCCCAAAAGCTCGGGTAAAATATCATCGCGGTTACCGTAAGATTTAAGCTCGCCTGCAGACAGCACAGCAACCTTATCCGCAATATTAAGAATACGCTCTTGGTGCGAAATTATAATAATAGAGCCGCCCAAGGTTTCGTGCATCTTCTCAAACACATTTATAAGATTACCAAAGCTCCATAGGTCAATACCTGCTTCAGGCTCGTCAAAAAGTGAAACTACAGTGCCACGTGCTAAAACGGTCGCGATTTCAATTCTTTTTAGCTCGCCACCCGAAAGTGATGCATTAACCTCACGGTTAATATAGTCACGCGCACAAAGACCAACCTGTGACAAATAGTCACAAGCTTCTGACATAGTAATCTCTTTACCCGACGCAAGTCTTATAAGATCATTTACGGTGATGCCCTTAAAACGAACAGGCTGCTGAAAAGCAAAGCTGATGCCGCGGTTGGCACGCTCGGTTATTGAAAGATCGGTTATATCTTCACCGTCAAGCAAAATTGTGCCGCTTGTTGGCTTTATGATGCCTGCAATAATTTTAGCAAGTGTAGATTTACCGCCGCCGTTTGGACCGGTTATAGCCAAAAATCCGTCAGTAATATCCATCGAAATATCTTTTAAAATCTCTTTTTTACCATCCTCATTTTCGGCGGAAAAAGAAATATTTTTAAGTTGTAGCATTTACATCCTCCATATTTTTTACATACATAAAGTATTATACAATTTTTATACAAAAAAAGCAATATTATTATTTACTAAACGCTACATTTTATGGTATAATGTGTCATATTTTTAAAATGGAGTTTTAAAATGAACATTACACAAAAATTATCAGAGGAACTTAATTTAAAATTATGGCAAATAGAAGCGGCTGTAAAGCTGATTGACGAGGGCAACACCGTACCCTTTATTGCGCGTTACCGTAAGGAAGTAACCGGTAGTCTTGATGACCAAATTTTACGTACGCTTTCTGAAAGACTGGCTTATTTACGCAACCTGCAAGAAACAGCCGAAAAATATAAGGCCGCTATTGAAGAGCAGGGCGCTTTAACCGAAGAACTCGCCACAGCTATCGATACCGCCGTAACTCTTACCGAACTTGATGACCTGTATCGTCCTTATAAGAAAAAGCGTAAGACACGTGCTTCTGTGGCAAAAGAAAAGGGACTCTCTCCTCTTGCAGACAAAATTTACGCACAAGAACCCAATAGTGCAGAGCCACTTGAGCTTGCGAAAGAATACATAAACGAAGAGCTCCAAGTAGAAAGCGCCGAAGATGCCTTACAAGGTGCTAAGGACATCATTGCTGAAATGATAAGCGACGACGCCGATATACGCAAACGTATGCGCTTCGTTTGTATGGCGCACGGCAAGCTGGTAGTAAAAGCAGCAGGCGAAGAGCTTGATGTTTACGAAATGTATAAAGAATTTGAAGAGCCACTTTCTAAAATCGCCAATCACCGCGTGCTTGCTATCAACCGCGGTGAAAAGGAAGAATTTTTAAAGGTGTCGGTTGAGTTTGACCGCGATAAAGCGATGTTCATAATCAGTCGTGACCACATTAAAGAGGGCTCACCTTGTACCGAGGTTGTAAAGGCGGCCGCCGAAGACGCATACACTCGTCTTATATTCCCCTCTATCGAACGTGAAATGAGAAATGCACTTACCGATAAGGCAAGCGCTGATGCAATAAAAGTATTTTCACAAAACCTACAGCAATTACTTATGCAACCCCCGGTAAAAGATACTGTAACCATAGGTCTTGACCCAGGTTACCGTACAGGCTGCAAGGTTGCTGTTGTTGACGGCACCGGCAAGGTGCTTGACACAGGTGTTATTTATCCGGCACCTCCGCACAGCAAAATTGATGAGGCAAAAGCAATAATTAAAAACCTTGTTAAAAAGCACAATGTTCGTACCTTTGCAATAGGCAATGGCACTGCAAGCCACGAAACCGAATGCTTTGCCGCCGAGGTTATCAAAGAAATAAACGACGGCCTTAACTATATGGTAGTAAGCGAAGCAGGGGCAAGTGTATATTCAGCATCAAAACTTGCCGCTGAAGAATTTCCACAGTTTGATGTATCGCTTAGAAGCGCTGTGTCAATCGCACGTCGAATGCAAGATCCGTTGGCAGAGCTTGTAAAAATAGATCCAAAGGCTATTGGTGTTGGTCAGTATCAACACGATATGCCTGAGCGCGAACTTGCCACCAGCCTTGACGGTGTTGTTGAATACTGCGTAAACTCGGTTGGCGTTGACCTTAACACAGCGTCTGTTCAACTGCTTTCACGCGTATCGGGTATAAACAGCGGCATAGCAAAAAATATTGTTGCTTACCGTGAGGAAAACGGTGTGTTTACCGACCGCGCACAGCTTAAAAAGGTTGCCAAATTAGGACCAAAAGCATTTGAGCAATGTGCAGGCTTTTTGCGTATAATCGGCGGCAAAAAACCGCTTGACAACACAAGTGTTCACCCTGAAAGCTATGATGCCGCAACCCGCCTTTTAAAGCTTTGTGGTTTTAGTGAAAAGGATGTTGTAGAACGCAAGATAAACGGCATCACCGAACAAATTCAAGCTCGCGGAGCTGAAGCATTATCCGAAGAGCTCGGTGTGGGTGTGCCAACCCTTATAGATATTGCAAAAGAGCTTGAAAAGCCCGGTCGCGACCCGCGTGACGAGTTACCAAAGCCAATGCTACGCCAAGATATTATGAGTATGGAAGATTTAAAACCCGGTATGGAGCTTACAGGAACCGTACGCAATGTTATTGACTTTGGCGCGTTTGTAGATATTGGTGTTCATCAAGACGGACTTGTTCATATTTCTCAAATCACCAATCGCTTTATAAAGCATCCGTCAGAGGTGCTAAAGGTTGGCGATATTGTAACAGTTTGGGTGCTTAATGTTGAACCCAACAAAAAACGTATTTCCCTCACGATGAGAAAGGACAAGTTAAACAATGACTAAAAAAAGCAATTTAAAGGGCAGTCTTATACTTTGCCTTGCGGCACTGCTTTGGGGACTTGCCTTTGTGGTGCAAAACCGTGCCGCAGATAAAATACCTCCCTTTACCTTTAACTGCCTTCGTTCAATTATAGGCGCACTGTTCTTATTTGGATTTATGGCTGTAATGTCCAAAAAAAACAAAGATTATGTAATAGTTCCAAAAGCAATGAACAAAAAGCTACTGCTTACAGGCGGCGTCTTGTGTGGCTTGGCACTTGCCGTTTCTACAAACTTTCAACAGTTTGGCATTGCCGCCTACCCTGAAGGCGCGCCGGTTGAAGCGCGTTCGGGATTTATTACAGCGCTTTACGTTATAGTAGTTCCTATACTATCGGTATTTGTAAAGAAAAAAGTGCCAATAATAGTATGGATTTCAGCACTTGTAGCAATTGGCGGATTTTATATGTTATGCCTTTTTGAAGGCACGGGAGGTTTTTACCTCGCCGATATATTAGTTCTCGCCTGCACATTTACCTTTTCACTACATATTATTGTAATTGATAAATATTGCGATGCCATAGGCGGTGTGCGGCTTTCAGCGTTTCAGTTTGTGTTTGCCGCAATAATTTCGGGAATATTGGCACTTGTATTCGAACTTGATTTAATAAACATTCAAAAGATTGCTTTAGTAATACCCGAAATTTTATATATGGGTATTGTGTCCAGCGGTATTGCATACACATTACAAATCGTCGGTCAAAAATATGCCGAACCAGCAATTGCCTCTATCTCAATGAGCCTTGAAAGTGTATTTGCTGCACTTGGCGGTTGGGTAATTACAGGCAATGCGTTAAAGGGAAACGAAATTATCGGCTGCTTGCTTGTTTTTGCAGCAATAGTGCTTGCGCAAATGCCCGAATTTTTTAAAAAACGCACAATGCATAATGCATAATGCTCAATTATTAAAAATTAAAGCCTCTGCTACAATCTAAAGCAGAGGCTTGCGTTTTTATTTGTGGTTTGTTAATCCCAATATATAATCTGTAGATGTGTTATAAAGTTTTGCTAATTTAATTAGTATATCGGTAGGCACATCGCGTAAACCGCGTTCATATCGACTGTATTGCGGTTGTTTCATACAAAGATATTCAGCCACATATTGCTGCGACAAATCCCGGTCTTCACGCAAATCCTTTAACCGTGGATAATAACAACTCATATTAACACCCCTAAAATTCAATAACCATTTGGTATTGACATTTTAGCATAAAATGATTATAATATAACAAAAATATAATCATTCGGTTATAAACATTAAAGAGGTATTATTATGTCTGAAATCAAAAGAAGTCAACTTGACGAATTAGAAAATCTTGTATTTGAACTTAACTGTATTACCTATTTGCTGTCCCTGGCACAATATGATAGAAACTGTGGATATATACTTATTAAAGAATTTGATTTTTTAAAAGGCGTAGAAGATTATTTAGCAGAAAAACAAATAGATACCGTGTTAAAACTAAATAGTTTGTTTGATTCAATGTGAAAGATAAAAGACACCGCTTCATAAAGCAGTGTCTTTAGTTTTGCTTAATTGTGCATTATTTTTTAAGTGCTAACGCTTCTTTTGCTTTTTCTACAATATTTACAGCACGAAGGCCAAATTCGTCAAGCAGTTTTACTGCGGGACCTGAGTGACCGTAAACATCATAAACGCCAAGCTTTACAACCGGTACCGGTACTGTTTCGCAAACGACCTCGCTTACAGCAGAGCCAAGACCACCAATTACCGAATGCTCTTCAGCTGTAACGATGGCGCCGGTCTCTTTTGCTGCCTTGATTATAATATCGCGGTCAATAGGCTTGATTGTAGCCATATTGATAACGCGAGCATTAATACCCTCGGCTTTAAGAAGGTCATACGCTTCAAGTGCTTCTTTAACCATAAGACCGGTAGCAATAATTGTAACGTCATTACCCTCACGAAGCTCAACACCCTTACCAATCTGGAAGTTATAGCTTTCGTCAAATACAACAGGCACTGCAAGACGGCCGAAGCGCATATAAACAGGGCCGTCACACTGGAATGCTGCACGAACAGCAAGTCTAGCCTCAGTATCATCGGCAGGGTTAATAATGGTCATACCCGGAATTGTACGCATAAGAGCAATATCCTCGTTGCATTGGTGCGTTGCGCCGTCCTCACCAACCGAGATACCTGCGTGTGTAGCACCGATAATAACGTTAAGGTGTGGATAACCTACCGAGTTGCGAACCTGCTCAAAAGCACGGCCTGCCGCAAACATAGCAAACGAGCTTACAACTACCTTTTTACCGGTAGCTGCAATACCTGCCGCAATGCTTACCATATTTTGCTCGGCAATACCGCAGTTGTAAAAACGCTCGGGATATGCCTTTTTAAATTTACCTGTTTGTGTAGCGGCTGCAAGGTCAGCATCCATTACAATAAAATCGTCACGCTCGGCGCCAAGCTCTACCAAAGTTTCGCCAAAGCCTACACGTGTTGCAACTGTTTTAACCTCTGACATATTAGCCACCCCCTTAATTAAATGCAGCAAGCGCTGCTGTAAGTTCTTCCATAGCTACGGCATAAAGCTCATCATTAGGAGCGGCACCATGCCAGTTAACCGCGTTTTCCATATAAGAGACGCCCTTACCCTTTATGGTATTGGCAATAATTGCTACAGGTTTATCGACGGTTTTAGCTTCAGCTAAAGCGGCTTCAATAGCGTCGTAATCATGACCATCAATGGTAATTACGTGCCAACCGAATGCCTCAAACTTTTTGTCCACTGGTTTGGCGCTGTTTACTTCATCAATAGTACCGTCAATCTGCAAATTGTTAAGGTCAATAAAAGCGGTAAGGTTAGAAAGTTTTTTGTTAGCGGCAAACATTGCAGCCTCCCAAACCTGACCTTCCTCTATTTCGCCATCGCCAAGAATTGTATAAACGTTATAGTTATCACCGAAATGCTTGCTTGAAAGTGCCATACCGACTGCGGTTGAAATGCCTTGACCGAGAGAGCCTGTTGACATATCTACACCTGGAATATTTTTCATATCGGGATGTCCCTGCAAGCGAGAACCTATTTGACGAAGTGTAATAAGCTCATCAACCGGGAAAAATCCGCGAAGAGCAAGTGTAGCGTAAAGAGCAGGTGCAGCATGTCCTTTTGAAAGAACAAATCGGTCACGCTTGGGTTTTTTTGGGTCTTTAGGGTCGATGTTCATCTCTTTAAAATAGAGATATGTAAGTATCTCTGCAATAGATAGTGAGCCGCCCGGATGACCCGCCTTTGCCGCATGTACGCCCTCAATTATACCTATGCGCACTTTGCAAGCAATTTCTTCTAACTGTTTTTTAAAATTTGCTTCCATTGTTTAGTTTCCTTTCGGTAAGATAATCTATAAAATCGGCAACAGCGCCGTTTTGTACATCACACACTACCGTAGTAGCCGCAGCCTTGACCTCATCAGGCGAATCAATAAGCGCTGCGCCAATATCAGCAGTTTTTATCATTTCAAGATCGTTGTAATAATCGCCTATGGCGTAACAACAACCCTTTTGAACATTTAGTTTTTCACAAAGTATTTTAAGTGTAGTCGCTTTCGAAACACCGCGCGGCACGTGCTCATAATAATAGCGTCTTCTGCCGTCAATCACAGCCGAAGTATCAACGAACTGCGAGTTGTGCTCAAAACGTGAGATAATCTCTTTTGCAGCTATAAGCTCGTCATCATTCGCCGAGAGATAAATTACTTTGTTCCAATTATACTGTAAAGCCTCATCGTAATCAAGTAAAACTGTATCAAGATCCTCGTAAACCGCGTGATCAACAGATTCTTGATTTTGATTTAAAACAATAACCTTTTTACCGCAATGCGCCTCAATACCAATTGTTTTACATTCATCAATCACAGCTTTTACAATACGTCTGTCACTATCGGGTATAAAAAGCTCGTAAATGGGCTTATCATTTTTAATATCATATATCATACTGCCGTTTGCAACAATTGATGGAGATATGCAATCAATGCGCTTAGTCACTGAAGAAATAGCGCCCGCCGTTCTGCCCGTAGCAAGACAAAATGCTCCACCCTCGCTTACAAAATATTTAATTTTTTCAATGTTTCGTTGCGGCATATAGTCGTTAAGCAGTAGTGTGCCATCTATATCGCAAGCCAACAGACATCCGTCAAAAAGTCCCATTTTAACCTCTGCACTCATTTAAAAATTTTGTAAAGTATTCGGGCAATTCGCTTGTAAATTCCATATATTTATGGCTTACGGGGTGAATAAACCCGATTTTGCGCGCATGCAAACATTGTCCACCAAGCTTTGTTATAACTTTTTTAGGTCCGTAAACATCATCGCCCGCCACTGCATGACCGAGTGACGCCATATGCACCCTTATTTGATGGGTGCGGCCTGTTTCAAGGCGCAATTTCACGTGTGTAAAATCGCCGAAACGCTCAAGCACCGTATAGTGTGTTACCGCTTCCTTACCACCCGCAACAATCGCCATTTGCTTACGATTTACTGGGTGACGTGCTATAGGAGCATCAACGGTACCGCTATCATTTTTTAAGTTACCGTAAACCACAGCCTCATACTCACGGGTAAGTGAATGCTCCTTTATTTGTTCCGCTAAATACAAATGCGCATTATCGTTTTTTGCAACAAGCAGCAGTCCACTTGTATTTTTATCAATTCGATGCAAAATACCGGGACGCATAACGCCATTTATGCCCGAAAGACTATCGCCACAATGATAGAGTATAGCATTTACAAGTGTGCCGCTATAATTACCTGCGGCTGGGTGCACCACCATATCCTTTGGCTTATTAACCACCAACAGATGCTCATCCTCATACACAATATCAAGCGGTATGTTTTCAGGCTCTACGGTGTATTCCTGTGGGTCGGGAATTGTTATTTCAACCGTATTCCCTGCTTTTAGTTTGGTGTTTTTTGCGGCATTTTTACCGTTTACAAGTACATTTCCTTCTTCTATAAGCGTTGCCGCATACGAACGCGTTATCTCAACTTTTTCCGCTAAAAACACATCAAGACGGCGGCCGCAGCCGTCGTCATAAATGTAATTAAATGTTTTCATTTGTATTGTCTTCCGTCTGTTCGGTGACAGCTATGCGTGATTTTTGCTTTTGCTCGTCAATAATACTTTTAAAAAGCGAAAGTATTATAAGACCTGCGCCCACGCATATTGCGCAATCAGCAACATTAAACACAGGGAAGGTCGGCCAAAACTCAAAATGTAAAAAGTCTATTACATTTCCTCCGCGAAAAATACGGTCAATCATATTGCCAACGCCGCCCGATAATATAAGCATTGCAGACCAAAATGTAATTTTGTCACGTAATCCCCATTTAAGTAGTAGCGCAATGCAGGCAAGCATTACAACTATGGTAATAGACAACAACAGCCAAGTGTATCCGCCAAGCATACCCCAAGCGGCGCCGTCATTGTGTATATAAGTAATGTCTATAATACCTGGCAAAAACTCATAAGATTTTGCCATCTCAAAATTGTTAGAAACAAAAACTTTAGAAAATTGGTCAGCTACCAAAACTAAAATGGCAGTAATAGCTGCTAAAATATATGATACCAAAAAGGCTCACTCCTACAAATTAAATATCTTCGTCCTCTTCCTCTGACTCGTCATCATCAAAATCAAATTCATCAGAATTGATAACAAATCCCGTGCCCGAAACTGCCTCTATAAGCTTTTCTGCAGGCTCTTCTGCCTCGGCCTCCTCCGCTTCATCGGTCAACTCATACTGTTCAGGGTTTTGAGCATATTCATCCACAGTGGGAATGCTATCAAAAGAAGTTGAAACCGCCTTTGCAATTTCTTCAGGGTCATTGGGTACTGTGTCAGGCAAAGATGCCAACAATTCAAGATGCTCTTTATATTTTGCGGTGATTTCAGCCTTAAAGGCAGCAACCTCCATCTTCATTTTATTAAAGAGTAGCTGCTGGCGGTCAACACAATCTTGTGTTGCGGCGTCAATTGCCGCCTGTTTTTTCTCAGCGTTGGCGATAATTTTTTCTATATCACTTTGTAACGCATCCTTACGCTCGCCTGCCTTTTTATCAAACGCAGATGTAAGTTCTTTTTCTTGAGCGGTGATTTTTTCTATGCTCTCTTGTGCAGACGCAATAATCTCAGCGCTTTTGGTTTTAGCCTCTTCAACTATTTGATCGGCAAATTTTTGCGCGCTTACAAGCACATTTTGTATATTGCCCTGAGAATTTTTGCAATCCTCAAGCTCACCCTTAAGCTCATTTATTTTGCTGTTCATTTCACGAAGTGTGCGTTCAAACTGTTCATAATCGGCTTCTACTTTATCAAGCAGAACATCAACCTCTTCCTTTTTGTAGCCGCCCATCGCAGTTGAAAAACGGACATTTCTTATCTCATTTGCACTTAACATAGCATATCCTCCCTATACGTATTTATCATATTTTAAAATAATTCTACCCTTTTTTGAATAATCGTCGCAAGATGTAATTTCAAATTTTCCCCTTTTGCGAACTGTGATTTTATCATTTGATTTTACATTTGCAGTAGCTTTTGTGACGCATATTGAATTTATTAAAATATACCCTTCGGCAATTTTGTCGACCGCCTGACCTCGTGATATGCCGCAAATAGCTGCAACAACACAATCAAGTCGGGTGGATGCTACCGTTACCGAAAAAGACTGTTTTTTACTTAGGCTTGGTAACGGCAATGTAAAGCCTTCGGTAAGCTTGACGCCCACATTACCAACCTTATCAATTTGGCTGAATACGAAGTTAAAAACATCATCAGCGACAAAAGCCACAGCCCTGCCTTTTTCTATAAGTATGTCACCCACGGTTTCTCTTGTGACACCGAGCGCCATTAAAGCGCCTAAAAAATCACGGTGCGACAGCGTATCGCTTTCACGATATGTAAAGGTTATCGCCTTTATCGGAAACTCGACCTCTTCACACCAATCGGGCAAAACACCAAGCATTACACGCTCGGCTGATTCATATCCACCAAACAAACTGTATTTTTCAAAGGCTTTGAACCGCCCCACTGCCACAGCAGCCTCTTCGGCGGTTAAAAACCCTAAAAATTTAGGTGCATTTGATTTAGCGCAAAGCTCTTTTAAATCATCAATTCTTGCTGGAAGAAGTTTTATATCCATTAAAAGTAAATTTTGCCGTCCTCAAATTCTTCGGGCAAAAGCTCACCCATAACATCAACGCCACGGGCAACTATTATAAAGGTATTTTTTGCAACCTTGCGCATATTGCCGCCGTTAGCATAAGCCACACCGCTTAAAAAGTCAACTATTCTGCGGCTTACATCGCGAGCGCTTTCTTCAAGATTTAAAACGACAGTTTTACCCTCGTTAAGATGGTCAGCAATGCTTGTTACTTCATCAAAACGGTCAGGCTTAACAAGCACTACCTGCAAGCCGCCGCTGTTTTGCGAATAATTGATAGTTTTTGATTTAATAAGCTTTGCGGGCGCCTCTTTTTTAGGTGTGTAAGCAGGCTCGTCATAGCTTTTTTCACGCACTGGGCGTTCGGTTTCCTCGGCCTCGTTTTCGTAATCATCTTCATCGGGAATTACCATAATGTTTTTAATTTTATCCCAAACACTCATAAATACACTTCCTTTATATTTTAATCAATTATTAAATATTGTAATTTCGCCTACCAAAAAGCGCAGTTCCGAGTCGCACCATATTAGCGCCTTCTTCAATTGCCGTTTCATAATCATCAGACATTCCCATAGACAAAATATCCATACTACTATTATCTATTTTTTTGGAGCCAATGTCAATAAACAGTTTTTTCATTTTTGCAAAATATGGGCGATTTTGCTCCTGTTTTTCGCAAATTGGCGGTATAGCCATAAGCCCTTTTATTTTTATGCCGTCAAGCAAGGCTATTTTTTGGACAGCGGTTTCGGCTTCATCATAAAAAAAACCCGATTTGCTTTGCTCGTCACCTATATTAATTTCAAGCAAAATATCTACCGTTTTACCGCGTTTTACTGCCCGCTTTGAAATTTCTTCTGCCAGACGGTATGAATCCACCGAATGAATAAGCTCTACCTTGTCAATTATATCCCTCACCTTATTGGTCTGCAAATGACCGATAAAATGCTTATGAACAGGATTATAGCTTTCATATTTTGACAAAAACTCTTGCACGCGGTTTTCACCTATAAATTCAATTCCCGACTCTATAGCGTGGTTAATAACATCAATATCAACCGTTTTTGTTGCAGCAAGCAGCGTTATATCTTTATATTGCCTGCCCGACTTTTGAGCAGCACGGGCGATGTTATCGGTTATTTCTTTATAATTTTGATCAAATATACTAATCGACGATTTTTCCATCATAGAGCCTCTTTCCTTTAACAACTACGTCATCATATAGCCTCAAAACCGATTCATTGCTTACCTGCTGTTCACAAATAATGTATTCATCGGTGCGGTAAATGACATTTACACCCACAAATTTAAGCGCCATACCCGAACGCACAAATACGCCGGTTTGTTCGTTTTGAAAGCGTAATGCCTTTGTCGGAATTTTAAGGCCCGAATAGGTGTTATTTATAATTGTCATATTGCATTTTCTAATAGCAGCGAGCTCACTATTCATTTGCTGACATGCAAAAATTATAACGGCTGTATCATCACTTTGAGATGTATTTATTTTTTCTACCGTTACATCAAGCTGCGGCGTTGATTTAAGGGTTGTTTTAAGTGTAAGATTGTCACCCTGCTTATATTTAAGAGAATCACTGATGCTAACCTCTGACGCTATATACCAAGTATAGCCCGAAACAATTTTACCAATGGCATTTTGAGGCGTAGTATCGGCCTTTAGTGAATCAATATATTCGGGGGTAACAGCATCAATATTTTCGCACGAAAGCACCGTTTCATAACCGTCGACACTCGACACAAAATATCCCGACTCGTCTGTTTTGATGCTACCTATCGGTTGCGGTAGCGACGCATTAAGTGATTCCAATTCCGATTTAAGCTCATCTAAACGCGCCGAAAAATCAGTTTGCTCACCGGTTATCATCTGCCTTCGACTAATATTTGTAAGCAGCTCGGCAGAATCCGCTTCAACGCGTGAAAAATCACCTGATGCAATTCCACGAAGCAATATGTTAAGCGAATTGTCAACCTTATTGTTAGCAAGATTAATATCAGCGGCTTCAACATCGTTATAGCCTTGCATTTCTTCAATATCGGCAATACGGGTTTTGAGCTGCTCTATACGATTGACCGTAACCGAAGCGTTAGCATCAGAATATATATTTGCAATAATTCCATTTTTTGCAGCTCGCTCACCATCAGCAACCGTGAAATGCAACACACCGTTTGTATCGGCCGTGATAATCTTTTCTTCACGGATAACTATTCCGCTTATGTTAAAGCCTTCAACAGCAGTATAATATTCCGCGCTTGCTGTAGTGATTGGCTTATATGCCGAGGAATAAACCTGATGCGCAACAAAAACTACGGCAATAAGACAAACTATTATTCTTAACGCTTTATTGTCACGCATAATTATCCTTCTTTCTTTATAAATTTAATTGCTGCATCCACAGCGTTTTCGTTTTCATCCTTATATATCCAGTTTATACGCTCATCCTTGTTAAACCAAGTAAGTTGTCGCTTGGCATAACGGCGTGTTGAGCGTTTTAAATTTTCTATTGCTTCCTCTAACGAAATTTGTTCTTTAAAGTATTCAAAAAACTCTTTGTGACCTATCGCTTGAACGGCACCACCACCTAAATTTTTTAGGTAAGCAGATTTAGCCTCATCTAAAAGTCCATTTTGAAGCATTAAATCAACACGCAAATTTATTCGCTCATAAAGCTTTTCACGGTCACGATATGTGATGCCGATCAAGCAAGCATCATAAGGTGATTCGTTTTTTATAGATTGCTCGTCGTTAAACGATTTTGTGTTACCGGTACTCTCGTAAATTTCAAAAGCACGAATAATTCGTTTTTTATCGTTCGGGTGCAATTTGCTTGCAGCATCAGGATCAATTTCACAAAGTCTGCTTAGCATCTCGGCGCCACCGATACGGTCATATTCTTTGGTTATACGCTCACGTAGTTCATAGTCGGTCTCACTTTGAATAAACTCTACGTTGTTGACAAGCGAATTTATATATAGTCCCGTGCCGCCAACAATTATTGGCGTTTTACCACGAGAGGCAATTTCGCTTATCTTTTGGCGTGCCGCTTTTACGTAATCGGCAACAGTATAGCTGCTTCCATAGGGCAAAAACTCTACAAGGTGATGAGGAACACCCTCGGTTTCGCTATCGTCGGGCGCCGCAGAGGCAATGTGCATATCGCAATAAATCTGCATAGAGTCTGCCGATATTACCTCGCCGTCAAAGTATTTGGCAAGTTCTATTCCAAGACCTGTTTTACCCGAAGCGGTAGGACCTACCACACAAATTATTTTTTGTTTTTTCATTGTATTCTTCCAAAATATTTTTCAAGGTTATACTTTTTAATTTCAAACGCAACAGGTCTGCCGTGTGGACAGTACATAATATCATTGTCGCTAAGCACCTTTATAGCAAGATTTAATCTTTCTATATCAGAGGTTATATAACCCGCCTTTATTGCCGCCTTGCAAGCGACGGTATGAAGTATATCGTCTATACGCTCAAGATCAACGTTACCTTTTTGCACAAGGCTATGGGCCGCTTCCACAATGATGCCTTCAGCATCCTCTTTAGAAAGCATAGAAGGTATTGCACGCACCACAACCGATTCGTTGCCGAAGTCCTCTACCTCAAAGCCATATTCAGACAGAAGTGATACATTGTTTATCATAGCGGTATATTCATCCCCGATAAGCTTTACGGTTACGGGAACAAGTAACGACTGACTTTCTATTACATGATTTTCTTTAAGTTTATTAAATAAAATTCTTTCATGGGCTGCGTGCTTGTCTATCATAAATATGCTGTCACCCTTTTGCGCTACAATATATGTGTTAAAGGCTTCGCCTATAAGTTTAATTTCCTCTTTTGGAGAATATTCTTTTTCTTCCACCTTAACATCACGGCTTATAGGCTCTGATTTTAAAACTTCTTTAACAGGTTCGTCTTTTACTATATCAACAACCGTTTTCTTTTCGGGTACGTTGGGTTTAAACTCATCACGTAGGAAAAACGGAGTATTATCAGCCTTTAGTCTAACAGGCTCAGCCTTGGGTTTTATTGGCTCGGGCTCTACCTCAACCTTAGGTTGTGGCTTTGCTTCCTGAACGGGCAAATTAACCGCTGTTTGACGATACTGCTCGGCGGTCATATGTAAAAACGTATTGTTTTTTGGTGGTGCTACCGCAATTTCGGGGCGGGTGTCGCCCGAAAGAATAGCATTTTTTACAGCGTTATAAACTGCAGTAAATACACGCTTTTCATCACTGAATCGCACCTGCGTTTTTGCCGGATGCACATTAACGTCAACCGTTTCAAAAGGTATTTCTACACCAAGCACAAATACAGGAAACTTGCCCACCATTGCACTGTTTTTATAGGCTTGCTCGGTAGCGGCAGTAATAGTACCCGATTGCACATATCGACCATTTAAAAAGGTAAACTGATACGCACGTGACGCACGACAAGAAACCGGCTTGCAAACAAGACCTGTAACTTTCACTCCATCAAGTGACAAATCTACAGGAATAAGTGTATTTGATATCTCACGACCCAAAACACTATAAACCGCAGAAGATAGCTTTCCGTCACCAGAGGTCGCAAGTGTTTGCTTGCCGTCGCGTATTAGCTTAAAAGCAATTTCAGGGTGTGAAAGTGCCTGACGCTCTATAATAGCCGATACGGTTGTTCCCTCCGACACATCTTTTTTAAGAAACTTCATACGAGCAGGGGTGTTGTAAAAAAGGTCGCGAACAATAAGAGTGGTGCCATCGGGGCAACCAACCTCTTCGTATAAAACCTCTTCCCCACCCTCTATTTTATAGTGGGTACCAAAGTCCTCGTCAGCAGTTTTGGTAAACATTTCTACACGGGATACAGCGCTTGTAGCCGCCAAGGCTTCTCCACGGAAGCCGAGTGTCGAAATACTGTCAAGGTCTACGGCTTTCTCAATTTTACTTGTAGCGTGACGCAAAAATGCCTTTGGCACATCGTCATTTGCTATACCGCAACCGTTATCGGTTATGCGAATATAGGTTATACCGCCACGCTGAATTTCAACCGTTATGTGTGTGGCACCTGCATCTATTGAGTTTTCGACCGCTTCTTTTACTATTGAAGCGGGACGCTCTACAACCTCACCTGCCGCAATAAGCTCGGCAATGGATTTTGGCAGCACGTTAATTTTAGGCATTTTTGTTCACCTCTTTTAATTAAATAGATTTTGCTTTATTAGCTAAATCAAACAATATTCCCATTGACTCTATTGGGGTTAGTGTATTTACGTCAATTGCCTGCAGTTCGCGCAAAATATCGGTAGCGCCCTGCATTTCAAGTGACATTTGGTCGGTATTTGATTCTACCGTTTTATAAGTAACAATTCCGCTTTCGAGCGTTTGTTTCAGTATTTGTTTAGCGCGACGAATTACCGAGTCGGGTATGCCGCCTAATTTTGCAACCTCTATACCGTAGCTGTCATCGGCGCCACCCGGCACTATACGGCGCAAAAAGATTATATCATCGCCGCGTTTTTTAACCGCGATATTATAATTCTTTATGCCGTCAAGCTCGTTTTCCATTTCGGTAAGCTCGTGATAATGCGTTGCAAAAAGGCTTTTTGCGCCAAGCTTTTTCTTATCGGCAACAAATTCGAGCACAGCGCGTGCTATTGACATACCATCAAATGTAGAGGTGCCTCGACCGATTTCATCGATAATAAGCAAGCTGTTTTTGGTAGCGTTTTTAAGTATGTGAGCCATCTCACTCATCTCTACCATAAAGGTTGACTGTCCGCTTGCGAGGTCGTCCGACGCACCAACACGGGTGAATATAGCATCTACCACGCCAATTTCGGCCATTTGTGCCGGTACAAAGGAACCCATTTGCGCCATAAGTGTAATAATTGCTACCTGACGCATATAGGTGGATTTACCAGCCATATTAGGTCCTGTAATAATGGCACAACGGTCGGTGGAATTATCAAGATAAGTATCATTAGAAACAAACGGTGTTTTAAGCAGTTTTTCAACAACGGGGTGTCTGCCACCCTTTATGCTGATAACGCCATCATTGTTAACAAGCGGTCTGCAGTAGTTGTTTTCTATCGCCACCTGCGCCATAGAACACATTGTGTCAAGGCGGGCAATTGCCGCGGCGGTAGTGCGCACACGATTTGCCGCGGCGGCTACTGTTTCACGGATAGAGTTAAATATTTCATATTCAAGCTGGAAAGCTCGGTCCTTTGCGGTAAGCAAACGGTTTTCAAGCTGTTTTAATTCATCGGTTATAAAACGCTCGGCGTTGGTAAGCGTTTGTTTGCGAATATAGTCGGCAGGCACTTTATCAAGAAAAGAGTTTGTAACCTCGATATAGTAACCAAACACCTTGTTATAACGCACACGCAAGTTTTTAATGCCGGTACGTTCACGCTCGCGAGCCTCTATATCGGCAAGACGTGAGGTGCCGCCATCCATATCATCGCGCAGCAAATCAACCTGCTCGTTATAGCCTTTTTTGATTATCTTACCCTCACGAACGGTAGCAGGTGCATCCTCGCTGATGGCAGCATCAATTAGCGCCACTATTTCGTCAAGTGTGTCAATATCGCTATAGATTGACTTTAGCATTTTACAATTTGCTGATGCCAATAACTGCTTTATGTAAGGAAAACGGTGCGCCGTAGCCGCAAGACCCAAAAGCTCTTTAGCCGTTGCAGTGCCATAAACTATTTTGGTCATCATACGCTCAATATCGCGTATACCGCTCATATACTCCTGTGCTTCACAGCGCATTACCGTATCGTTGGCTAATTCCTCCACCGCATTTTGACGCAGTGTTATTTCGGGTATGCTAAGCAGTGGCTGTAAGACATACGAGCGCATAAGGCGTTTACCCATAGCAGTTTTTGTTTTGTCAAGCACGCCGAGCAGCGAGCCGCGCTTTGACTTGGTACGCATTGTCTCACAAAGTTCAAGATTGCGAACGGCTGTAACATCAAGTCCCATAAACTGTGCCGAGGTATAAATATTTACATTTTTAATGGCAATGGTACCCGTTTTGCCGTTTTCTTGCAGATAATCAATTACTGCGCCCAAAACACTTTGTGAAACACTGCCTACTTCAATGCCCACATTTTCGGGGCTTATAACACCAAAATTTTGACAAAGCAGCGCCTCGGTAGCTGTTGTATCAAAATGAATATCATCGCGAATAGATATTGCCGCAGTAATTTTTTCATCCAAAAATGATGCAAGTCTATCTTTAAGCTTTGCATCAATCAAAATCTCACTGGGAGCAAAACGCATAATCTCGTTTTGAAACTCTGTATACATATCCTCGCCCGAAAGCTCGGTTACATGCGCTTCGCCCGTTGATGCATCTGCAAAGCAAACACCTATTTTGCCCGACTTTTCATAGACTGACGCAAGATAGTTATTGCGACCCTCGTCAAGCATTTCTCCCTCGATAACTGTACCCGGGGTGACAATGCGAACAATATCACGTTTTACTATTCCCTTGGCAGTTGCAGGGTCCTCAACCTGCTCGCAAATAGCAACCTTGTATCCTTTTTCAACCAAACGGGCAATATAACCTTCGGCACTGTGAAAGGGCACTCCGCACATTGGGGCGCGCTCATCCAGACCGCAGTCTCGGCCGGTAAGGGTGAGTTCAAGTTCCTCCGAGCCTTTTATAGCATCGTCAAAGAACATTTCATAGAAGTCGCCCAATCGGTAAAAGATAATGCAGTCTTGGTTTGCCTCTTTTATTTCCATATACTGTCGCATCATTGGTGACAGTTCAGCCATAGTTTTATCCCCTTTGGTTAAAAATTAAATGATTTTTGCAAACTGTTGTCCCGATACATCCCCGTGTTTTTGTGGGGCTTTGCCTCGCAAAAACTCATCTTAAAGCGAAAAGTGTCGCAAGGCACTTTTCAAGACTGAAAGGGTATATTAAGGGAAAACGGTGCAGTCAAAGTCGCAGACTTTGCGAGCTGTTGTCCCTTGAGTGTTTTAGTGACAACCACCACAAGTTGAGCAAGAGCCTGTGCAAGCGGTGTGAGGTTCTGCTGTCATTGGGTCTTCACCCTCAACGCACTGCATAATAATGCTGTTAATGTCATTAAGCATAGCGTCAACTTCAGCCTTTGCTGTGTTGTATTCAAGCATAATCTTGCTTGACATAACCGCGGTGTAAATCTCGCGGAGCTTTTCGTTGAGTTCTTTTATTTTATTTTCATCCTGTGTTTCGGCGTTCATCTCGCGGTCAAGATTCATACGAACTGTGTTAAATTCGCCAATTTGGTTTTGCAAGGTTTCATCATTGTCGTTTGCAAGCTTAGCCTTTATAAAGCGAATAAAACGCTCGTCCTTTTGAATTTCTACTCCTAAATTTCTTGTTGCTTCAATAATTCCCATAATTAAAATCCTTTCAAAATTTATGTTTTAATTTATAACAGTTCCGTAAAGCGTGTTGTTTTTGTACTCGTCAACACACACGGTAACAAAATTACCTAACATATCAGGTGTTCCTTGGAAGGTAACACTCGAATAGTATTCGCTTTTTCCCGAATATAATCCGTCGCCTAAATCTTCTTCGCATAAAATTCTCATCTTTTTGCCAATAAGAGAATTGTTAAGCTGCTCAGATATTTCGTCTTGTGCTATCAGCAGTTCGTTAAACCATCTGCCCTTTTCCTCACGAGTTATGGGGTCGGGCATTATAGCCGCCGGTGTACCCTCACGTGGAGAATATATAAAGGTAAAAAGTGACGTAAACTTAACCTCTTTTACAAGTGAAAGCGTTTCGCAAAAATCCTCATAGGTTTCACCGGGAAAGCCTACTATAATATCACTTGTAAACTCTACGTCTGGCATACGAGAGCGTGCCGCTTTTATAAGTCGCAAATAGCCCTCGCGGTCATAGCGACGATTCATTTGTTTTAGTATCTTACTGCTACCGCTTTGAAACGGCAGATGAATATGTCGCTCTACCTTTTCGCAATCGCGTATAGTATCAAGTAATTCCTCGGTGCAATCCTTTGGATGCGAGGTCATAAAGCGTATTCTAAAGTCGCCGGGTATATCATTTATCATACGAAGCAGCTTTGCAAAATTAATACCATGACTTTCGCCCAGCCCATAAGAATTTACGTTTTGACCGAGGAGCATTATTTCTTTAAATCCGCTTTGTACCATCTCGGTTGCTTCTTTTATGATTTCTTCCGGCGCGCGTGAACGCTCACGACCGCGAACGTAGGGCACTATACAGTAAGTACAAAAGTTGTTACAGCCATACATTATAGGCAGCCAACCTTTAAGCTTGCCGTCGCGGCAAACGGGTATATTCTCTACAATTTCTTTATTGTCAAGACCTAATTCGTACACACGCTTAGCTGTCATTCTGCGATAGATAAATTCGGGCAATCGGTGATACTGCTGTGTTCCGAAAACTATGTCCACATACGGATAACTTTTATAAAACTTATCAGCAACCGACTGCTGCTGTGCCATGCAGCCACAAACAGCCACTATTAAGTTTTTGTTTTGTTGTTTTAATTTTTTGGTTGCGCCCACATTGCCATAAACACGGTCCTCAGCATGTCCGCGAACGGCGCAGGTATTAAAAAGTATAAAATCAGCTTCTTCAATATTCTCGGTAAGACTGTAGCCGCAAAGACAAAGCATACCCTTAATTCTTTCGGAATCGCTCACGTTTTGCTGACAACCAAAGGTTACAATATGCGCCTTTGGATTTACTACCTCACGCTCTGTAAGTAGCGATTTCACACGAGCGGCATAACCGCATTGCTCGGGCAAATAAGAATTTGTTTTTATATCAAAATTCACCTAAAAAACCTCTATATTAGATAATCTATAATATTATACTATAAAACAGTATTTAAAGCAAGAAATATATTATTAATAATTGCAAAAAAATTCACTTGCAAGAAACAATATATTTTGATATACTATTTGTGTATTTTATTTTTCCTTTGAGGAGGTTTTTTTGTGGCAAAAATCGGCTTTGATAATGACAGATATATAGCGCTTCAGTCGCAGAATATACGCGATAGAATCGATATGTTTGGCGGTAAGCTTTATATGGAGTTTGGCGGCAAGCTTTTTGACGATTATCACGCTTCACGCGTGCTACCCGGTTTTCGCCCCGACTCAAAGGTTAAAATGCTTTTAGAACTTAAGGACGAAGCCGAAATTGTTATTGTTATTAACGCCGATGCTATAGAAAAAAACAAGCGTCGCGGTGACCTTGGTATTACCTATGACCTCGACACACTACGTCTTATTGACGCATTCCGCGATATCGGTCTTTTTGTAGGCAGTGTGGTAATCACCTGCTTTACGGGTCAGCCGCTTGCAATAGCGTTTGAAAACCGACTTAAAGCCTTAGGCATTAAAACCTACCGTCACTACCCTATAAAAGACTATCCGTCAGATATTCCGCTAATTGTTAGTGACGACGGTTTTGGTAGAAACGATTATATCGAAACCGAAAGGCATCTCGTTGTGGTGACCGCCCCGGGTCCCGGTAGCGGCAAAATGGCAACCTGCCTGTCACAGCTTTATCAAGATCACAAGCGCGGTATTAAGGCAGGTTACGCAAAGTTTGAAACCTTCCCTATTTGGAACATTCCGCTAAAGCACCCCGTAAACGTGGCTTATGAAGCGGCAACCGCCGACCTTAGCGACGTTAATATGATAGATCCGTTTCATCTTGAAGCCTACGGTCAGACCACCGTTAACTATAACCGCGATGTCGAAATCTTCCCCGTGCTTAATGCTATAATGGAGCGCATTTTGGGCGAGTCACCCTATAAGAGTCCTACCGATATGGGTGTTAATATGGCGGGTTGTGCCATAAGCAATGATAATATTGTAGGTGACGCCGCTAAACAGGAAATTATACGCCGCTATTACTCGGCCGCCTGTAATGTAAGACAGGGTCTTGGTGAAAAGAGCGAGGTCACAAAAATTGAGCTTCTTATGAATCAATTAGGCATCTCAACAAAAGACCGACCGGTAGTTAAAGCGGCACTGGACAAAGCAGAGCTTACTAGTAGTCCTGCCGCTGCAATACAATTAGAAGACGGCAAAATAATCACGGGCAAAACCTCGTCGCTTTTGGGCGCAAGCTCGGCAATGCTGCTAAACGTACTCAAAGAGCTTGGTGGCATATCAGATGATGTGTTACTGCTTTCACCCACCGTCATTGAGCCTATTCAGGATATGAAAACCAACGTGCTTGGTAACCATAACCCACGAATGCATATTGACGAAATTTTAATAGCGCTCTCCATTTGCGCCGCTACCGACGAAAAGGCAAAAATAGCGCTCCAGCAGGTAGATAAGCTTAAAGGTCTTGAGGTTCATTCAAGCGTAATTCTTTCTCGCATTGACGAACAAACCTTTAAAAAGCTTGGTGTTAATCTTACCTGTGAACCAAAGTATCAAACCAAAAAATTATATCATGCATAAATTCAACGAGGCACTTTACAGTGCCTCGTTTTTATAGTCAATTATTTTACATTTATTTGTCTAATTTCTTATAACAGATATGGCAATACTCTTTGTCGTGCGAAACATCTGCACCACACACTGCGCAAAACCTTCCGTTTTTTTGTTCTGTGATATCTCCATTAAAAGTGTCAGCGCCGCACTTACTACAATATTTACTGTTATCTAAAAGCCTTTGTCCGCATTCTTTACAAAAGCGTGTGCTTTGCATAGTAGTTTTTGAGCGTTTGCTTGCCTTATGTTCGTCCCAAAATTTGCAGAGTCTTCGCGCTGGGAAAAATACTAATAACCACAAAATTACCGTTGGTATACCGCCCAGTATTACACCATTTTCTTTCAAAGCTGTTGTTATTAAAGCGATAACAAAGTAGCATACTATCCAAATCAATACTTTCATAGTTATTCCCCTTTTTCTACCTTTGTACCGCACATATGACAAAAATCGCTATCCGTTGGCAATTGTTGCCCGCATTTTATACAATATTTTACTGCCTGTGAAGTTTTACCGTTTTTCTTTTTAAAGATAAAGAAGACCACTATTATTAATAACACAATCAGCATTATTAATACCGCTATAATAAGGCTGTTCACACTTTGATTATCTATTTTGTTGCCGGTATGGGATAATTCATTTTCATTTTCATTATCCTCTTCGCTTTCGCCGTCATAAACTGTGCTTGTCTGACTATTCGGGTATTTTACGCTTCTGATAAGCTTTTCAAAATCAGAATATAGTTTGTGGTCCTCATTTCCATTAAACTGGAACGCATACATCCAACCATTATCCACACACATTAATTGTGTCATTGTAATATCAAGTGATAATCCATACACTTCTTTATTAGTAGTAAGCGTACACTTATAATATTCTACACCATTGTACATAAATGAGGATATGTCATCCTCTGTGGTACTAAACATTTCCGCTATATCTGCTTTGGTGAATATAGAATTATTGACATCCGCTCTTGATAAACCGATTTTTTCAGATGGGGACAGCTCCGCCCAAGCATCCACAGCGGCAAATATAATTGTGCAACCGTCTTCTTTAGTAGAAACAAATTTAGCGCTTAGATATTCCCTATCTTCAGTAATTTCGTCTTGTTTCCAGTTGGCCGGAACAGTAAACTTTATACCAGTATCACTATCGGTATATACGAATGAATCGGTATCTTCGCCCTCGGGCACAACGGGTGACGCCGTGTCATATTTAACACTATCTACAACCGTTTTCATAACCGATTCTTGTCTTGAGTTGATGCTGCCTTCATATGATTGAAGTGTAAAATTCATTGCAGTGTTGTCGCGCACGGTATAATACTGCAGACCATATCTGGAATTGGCCGAATCAAACCAATATATTCTTAAAAATTTTGCTTGAGAATGGTGATATATGTCGTATTCAATCACACTAATACCAAGCTTTTCCATTTCATTTATAGTAGTCGACGCCAAAGTATTAAGTACTGTATCACTCAAAAGCGAAAAATCACTTATTATGTTTTCTTGGCAGGTAAAAACAATTTCTTCGCTATGTGAATTAGAGATAGCATCCATATAAATACTACCCGATTTCATATTGCTCATAAAAGCAGAATATGACAAACCCAAACTTGTAAATATTTCCGCGTTACTTGGTGTGTCTCTTGTTACAACGGTATATGTCGTCGGAATAGTTACTTCCAATTTTGCTTCTTCAATACGATATCTACCGTTTGCCGCAGAAGCTGTTGTCGACGCAAAAGAAGATAAAAGCACAGCTGTTGTCAGTAAGCATAAAATTAATCGTTGGACTTTTTTCATACCTTTAACCCCTTAAGTTTATTTTATAGCATAAAGTTTTTCCATCCGTACTTGTTTAAATCAATATGCCCGTCAGTTTCAAAGATAACGCCTTCACTTTCGAGCATTTGGCGTTGTATATCGCCGCCGCCAAAAACAAAGCTGTCTGCCACCTTGCCTTCGCGGTTTACAACGCGGTGACAGGGTATTACACCGGGTGCGGGGTTGTTGTGTAGCGCATAGCCCACTACCCTTGCCCAACGCGGATTACCTGCCATTAGCGCCACTGTGCCATAGGTAGCAACCTTGCCTTTAGGTATCTGACAAACCACATCGTATATCCTTTTAAAGACGCTCAAATCATACACCTATCTTTCATTAATCGGTATATATTTTACCTCGTCTTTAACGTTTATATACGCAGGGCGGATGATTTTGCCCGCGTTTTGTATCTCTTCTATACGGTGAGCCGACCAACCTGCAATACGAGCCACAGCAAAAAGCGGTGTATAAAGCTCGTTCGGCAGACCCAACATTCTATATACCATACCTGAATAAAAGTCAACATTTGCGCTAACGCCCTTATATATCTTTCGCTTTTCGGCAATAATTTCGGGCGCCATTTTCTCTACCTTGCGGTAAAGACGGTATTCGTCCATCATGCCCTTTTCTTCAGATAGCTTTTTAGCATATTCGCGCAAGATTTCAGCTCTCGGGTCAGATAGCGAATAAACTGCGTGCCCCATACCATAAATAAGACCTGCATTGTCAAAGGCCTTTTTATCGAGCAAATTCTCAAGATAACCTCTTATTTGGGTTTCGTTGGTAATATCTATATTTGCCTTCATATCGTCAAACATCTGCACAACCTTAATATTTGCACCGCCGTGACGAGGTCCTTTTAGCGAACCAAGCGCTGCCGAAACTGCGGCATAGGTATCGGTACCCGAAGATGTTACAACGTGGGTTGTAAAGGTGGAATTATTACCGCCACCGTGTTCAGCATGAAGCACGAGCGCTAAGTCAAGCAGTTTTGCCTCGGTTTCGGTAAAGCAACCATCCTCACGCAAAATGTAGAGTAAATTTTCTGCCGTATTATATTCTTTTTTAGGGTAATGTATAAACAAGCTTTCGCCCTTGTGATAATGCTGATAAGAATGATAGGCATAAACCGCCACCAGCGGAAACTGCGCTATAAGCTGCAGGCACTGACGCATTACATTTGGCACAGAAATATCATCGGGGTTTTCGTCATAGCTGTAAAGTGCCAACACACAGCGCGAAAGTATATTCATCATATCTTTACTTGGTGCTTTAAGTATCATATCACGCACAAATGATGGCGGTAGTGAACGATAATTTGAAAGCTGCTCGCTAAATTCTAAAAGCTCACTTTTGGTAGGTAAATTACCGGACAGCAACAAATACACTGCCTCTTCAAAGCCGGGCTGACCGCCCTCTGAAAAGCCTTTTACCAAATCAAAAATATTTATACCGCGATAATAAAGCTCTCCGCGGCACAAAACCTCGTTACCGTTTTCGTCAATTTTACGTGAGTTTATGCAAGAAACTTCGGTGAGCCCCGCTACTACACCCTTACCGTCAAGGTCGCGCAGTCCGCGTTTTACATTATGTTTCATATACATATCATATTGAATATTGTTACCGCTGCATGATTTTTCTGCAAGCTGTTTTATGTATGGGGTAATTTCTGAATAGTTCATTTTTATTCCTTTCAAATTGCTTTTAGTTATTTTAGCATAAATTCAAAAAACTGTCAATTTTGCAGCGCAAAATTAACAGTTTCTTAAAATAAACATAAAAGCGATTAAAATTAAAAGTATGCCAAAATTAAATGCGGTGAATTTTTTTATGTAACCAAATGTACCGTCGGGGTTATGCTTGGTATATTCACGGAACGTAATCAAGCTTGCAAGCGACGCAATAAGCGTGCCCGCGCCGCCAATGTTTACGCCAACAAGCAAATCGGCATAGTTGCCCGTAAACTGTGAAAGCAGTATTGCCGAAGGCACATTGCTGATAACCTGACAAGACGCTACACTAAAAAGCATTGTATCTTTTTCTAAAAAGTGAGAAAACACATTTTGTACGGTATTAATCCGAGCCATATTACCTGCAAATATAAAGAAAAACACAAAGGTGAGCAGCAGCGGATAATCCACCTTTTTAAGCGCCGATTTATCTGCAAACAACAAAACTGCGGTTATTACAATAACGCCGATATAGTATGGTATTGTTCTAAATACTATTGCAATACCAAGCACAAAAAGCGCAAGATAAAGCACAGTTTTTCCTGTTGGCAATTTAACCGTTTCACCCTTTATTTCAAGCGGTTCGGGTTTTACAAACACAATACAACAAATCGTAATCAAAATTATAGACACTATAAACGGCGGTGCCATAATTGACATGAATTCACCGTTTGGAATATTGAATTTAGTGTATAAATAAAGGTTTTGCGGGTTGCCAAAGGGTGTTAACATTCCACCTAAGTTTGCCGCTATATTTTGCATAATAAAGGTAAATGCCATATACTTTTGCTTGCCTGTGCTGCTTAAAACAAAGTAACCAAGCGGCAAAAATGTTAGTAGCGCCATATCGTTAGCAATAAGCATAGAACCTATAAAAGTAATATATACAAGTGCCAGCACAGAAAGGCGTATGTTTTTAAAAAGCTCTACAATTTTTTGCGCCAGCGTATAGAAAAACCTAATGTTTTTAAGCGCGCAAACCACTGCCAAAACGCTATAAAGGCAAGAAATTGTTTTAAGGTCAATATAACCTAAATACTCACGGTCAACAGGAACTATAACACTTGTAACAATCGCCGCCAAAAGTGCTATGCACATAACAGCATTACTTTTTACAAACTGTATTACCTTCGGCAAAAAATTTATTTGCGGCAAATGCAATTTTCGTGATATTACTCTTGTGCTCAAGCCCCGTCACTCCTTTACAGCAGATTTTAGCGCAAAACCTTGACAATTCTACTGCAACAGTGCCTAAAAGTCAATATAAAACTTCCACAAATTTATTGTGTAAACCATAAAGTTATTGTATAAACAACGAAAATATAATATAATTAAACAAAAAAGCAAGGGAGTTTTGTTATGGAATATGTTGTGCAGACCTTTGACCTTAAAAAACGCTACAAGCGGCACTTCGCTTTAGACGGTGTCAATATGAATATTGAAAAGGGCGATATATATGGCTTTGTGGGCGAAAACGGTTCTGGTAAAACCACCGTAATTCGCACAATCACCGGTCTTATTTCTGCTACCTCGGGTTCCTTTTCGCTTTTTGGCATAGACGGAAATTCAAACAAAATTAATTGCGTAAAGCGTAAGATTGGCGCTGTTGTAGAAACACCGTCTATTTACCGAAATATGTCGGCTGTTGAAAATTTAAAAATGCAAGGCGCCATTTTAGGAATAAACAAACCCGACACAATAATACAGGTCTTAAACGATGTTGGACTTGGCGAGCTTGCTACCAGCAAAAAGAGTGCAGGCGATTTTTCACTCGGTATGCGTCAACGACTCGGAATTGCTATGGCGTTGCTCGGTAACCCCGAGCTGCTGATACTCGATGAGCCAATGAATGGTCTTGACCCCGCGGGTATAGTCGAGGTGCGCGAGCTTATTTTAAAGCTCAACCGCGAAAAAGGTATAACCTTTTTAATCTCGTCACATATACTCACCGAGTTATCACTCGTTGCTACAAAATATGGCATAATTTCAAAAGGTAAAATTATTAAAGAAATCTCTGCCGAACAGCTCATTCACGAATGTCGACCCACCGTGACGGTAGAATCAGACAACCTTGATGCTTTGCAAGGCGTTGCGTTACAGTTTAAATCAAGCGAAGATATATCATACAGCACAAACGGAATTACCCTTCACGGTGAATTAGATATTAACGCGTTTATTACAAGCCTTGTAGCAAACGGTATAACTATAAAGAACATAAACTGCACAAGGTCAAATATTGAAGATTATTATCTCTCTTTGGTAGGAGGTGGCAAAAATGTTTAAGCTTTATAAAACCGATATGCGCCGAGTACTTAAAGATAAATTATTTTTAGTAGTTTGCATACTTGGTGTTGTTTTTTCGGCAATAACGCCTTTGCTTTATAAATTTATTATGTCGGCAGGCGGTCTTGGCGATGAAATGGCTCTTTTGCCGGAATTTTATTCTATGTTCTCGGCAAAATCAATGTTTTTTGAAGCCTTTTTGCCGGGCAGCAATTTTGGACTTATAATGCCTGTTCTCATTTCTATTGTGCTTTGCAAGGATTTTAGTTTTGGCACCGTAAGAAACAAAATAATCTGCGGTTGCTCAAGAACAAAAATTTTTCTTTCGCTCTTTTTCACCTCGGCAACAGTTATTTGCCTTACTATGCTTGTTCACGCTTTTCTCACATTGGGAATAGGTCTTATCTTTTTTGACTATCAGACAGATCCCTTTATAGCGGCGGATATACTTTATTTAATAACCTCAACCGCTATGGAAATGTTGGTTTATATCTGCGTTGCGGCATTGGTTGCCTTTCTTTGCGCGGCAATGAAAAATGTTGGTCTTGTGATAGTTATGTATGTTGCTGTAAACTTTATTTTTACAATTATCGACAGCATACTGCTTATCGGTGTGCAGATAATGCAGGTTGATTCACCCGACAGCGTTTTATATAAGGTAATGGAATTTGCAAGAAAAATTAATATTTTCAGTTCTTCATCTATTATCGGCAGCGGCACTGAATATACATTAAGCGAAACACTTTATTGCATACTTCCGCCCGCTATCTTCACCGCGTTGCTCATAGCCCTTGGTACTATGATTTTTAGAAAAAAGGATATTAAATAGGTATCAATATTACATAAAAATGAGCCGAAAATTTCGGCTCATTTTTTATATCTCAATTACACAAATCTTTGCGCATATCCGCACCTTTTGCACAGGTTTTCGTGCGCTATACCACACTTAAAACCTTTCACAATATCTGTGGCTTTTTTAGAATTTAATATATCATTAACATCATCACAAAATATATTGCCAAGATTTATAACGCCGTCGCTATCAAGGCAACACGGCACCACCGTACCGTCAGCAAGGATGCCAAATTGGTCTTTAAGCGCATAGCAAGAAAATTTGTCCCCTTTAATCTCGGCGTTCATATCGGGCCACTCAAAGCGCTCGCCCCATTCGATGTGTATTTTATCGCGTATTCTTATTCCTCGGGTGTTATTTGCCCAATCGCCTGATATATTTTCTTTTAATAGTTTAAAGGCTTTTTCGTTTTTGCCGTCATCAAAGCCCCGATTCCACAAACGAAAAACCACAATAACACCCTTTTCTGCCGCTTTTTTTGCAAAGCTTACAAGCTCTAACACATACCTTTCATAATCCTCAGCACTACCGTTTTCAAAGCTGTGCAAAGATATATTCACCTTGTGCACCCCTGAATTCAAAAGGCTGTCACCGCACTTGTTTAAAAGCGTGCCGTTTGTGGTAACGATTGATTTGTAACCGTATTTGTCTGCTAATTTTATAAACTCGGAAAGACGCGGGTGTGTTGTCGGCTCACCCATAAGATGATAATATATGTATTTAGTCTGCTCTTTTAACTTTTCAAGAATAAGTGAAAACTCATCTATGCTCATTTGCCGTGGCGCGCGAGAATGACCGTGGCAAAAAGAACAGTTCATATTACATATATTTGTAATTTCCACATAGACCTTATTATACATATACTTCTCACTTTTAAAAAAGCAGCTTAAAAACCTATTTTAAGCTGCTAAAAAATTATAATTTTAGTTGTTTTAAATTTTCAACAATTTCCGAAAAAGCCATTCCGTTAGATGCCTTTACAAGAATTGCATCACCTTTTTGCAAAATATTTTTGGCTTCTATCAAAAAGTCAGCCTTTGTTTTGAAATGCAACACATTTGCACCATTGCTTTCGGCTCCGCGTGCGGTATTTAAAGACAGTGCGCCAATACAAATTACAAGGTCTATATTTTTTTGCGCCGCATACTCGCCCACACCAAAATGAAGCTCTTTTTCATTTTCACCAAGCTCAAACATATCGCCCAAAATTGCAACCTTGCGGCTATCTGCCAGAGCTAAAACGTCAAGTGATGCCTTGGTGGAAACGGGGTTTGCGTTATAGCAGTCGTCAATAATCATAAGAGAGTCGGTTTCAATTAAATTGTTGCGACCCGATACGGGCACTAAAGCCTCTATGCCCGCCTTAATCTCGTCGGTGGTAAGCCCTAACTCTTGTCCGACAAGCGCACCGGCTAAAGCGTTATACACCATATGATGACCGGGAATTTTAATTGTAGCACTAAACGATTTATCACCAAGACTAATTTCACACGAGGTACCTTTAAGTGATAAGCTTTGAATATTGTCGGCATTTGCGTCACACTTTGATGACAAGCCAAAATATTTTGGTGTAACACCCTTTACCTCTTTTACGGTAATTAATTTGTCATCGTCACCGTTTAGTATTATTTTAGCATCAGGCTGCATATAGTCAAACATTTCGGTTTTTGCCTTTAAAATGCCGTCCCTACACCCAAGGTTTTCAAGGTGACAAAGACCTATATTTGTAATAACGCAAACGTCGGGTCTTGCCATTTTTGTAAGACGGTGCATTTCGCCAAAATTGCTGATTCCCATTTCAAGCACTGCAACATCGTGGTAATCGCGAATGTTAAATATAGTAAGTGGAAGACCGATTTCGTTATTAAAATTACCCGCCGTTTTAAGCACGTTATATTTTTGCGAAAGAACTGATGCAATCATTTCTTTGGTGCTTGTTTTGCCAACACTACCTGTAATGCCCACAACCTTAATATCTAACGCCTTGCGGTAATGCTCGGCAAGGTCTTTTAGCGCCTGTTTACAAGACTTAACCAAAATATACGGGTAGTCGGTATTTCCTAAGGATTGCTCGCTCAAAGCGCAAAGCGCACCCTTTTCCATAACGGCAGTAATAAAGGTGTGTCCGTCAACCCGTTCACCTTTAATTGCAACAAAAAGACAGCCCGCTTCAACCTTTCTGCTATCTATGGTAACGCCTGTAACGCATTGTGCAAGGCTTGCTTCATCACCGTAATATTGTCCGTCAACCGCAAGTGCGATTTCCTTTAAAGACATATTTTTCATATACTGTAACGCTCCAATGATTTTTGAATGATCAGTTCACAAAGCTCGCCATATTCAATACCTGCGGCCTTTGCCTCTTGCGGCAAAAGACTTGTAGCAGTCATACCGGGGAGTGTGTTTACTTCAAGGCAGAAAATATCGCCGTTTTCATCAAGTAAAAAGTCAGCGCGTGAATAAACATCTAATTTAAGCGACTTAAATGCAAGCTCTGTAGCGCGTTGCATTTTCTCGGCAATCTCGTCATCAATTGGCGCGGGACAAATCTCTTGTGTAGCGCCGCTTTGATACTTATTGGCATAGTCAAAAAAGCCTGTTTTTGGAATAATTTCTATAACGGGAAGCGCCTTGCCGTCAATAATGCCGACCGCAAATTCACGTCCCTTTATGTAGGGCTCTATAACAATTTCGTCTTCGTAGCAGAATGATTTTTGAATTGCCTCGTCATATTCCTCCTGCGTATGTGCTATAAACACGCCAATACTTGAGCCACCGGCACACGGCTTTAACACAACAGGAAGTGAAAGACCAAGAACCGCAAGCGGTGTGTCTTTTGCGCTCTTTTTAAGGGTTGTACCAATAGGCGTTGGAACACCCGACATTTTAAATATCTTTTTGGCAATTCCTTTGTCCATTGCAAGAGCGCTGCCAAGATAGTTTGGCCCTGTGTAACGGATACCCAAAATATCAAAGGTTGCCTGTAATTTTCCGTTTTCACCCACATCACCGTGAAGCCCCATAAATACAATATCGGCAAGACGGCATATTTCTATAACGTTAGGTCCTAAAAAGCAATCTGATTGATCCTCGCGTGATGCTTTAATTGCCGCAAGGTCGGGCTCGGTGGTCTTTATGCCTTCAGCAATCTCAAGTCCGGCCCCCGGGAGTGTAAAAACATCCTCTAATTTATCGCTGTCATAAGGGAAGCCAAGATATACGTCTAGCAAAAACGCATCGTGGCCACGCTCTCTTAAGGTTTTGCATATTCCGGCACCAGAACACAAGGATACGTCACGTTCTGTGCTAAGTCCGCCTGCCAATACTACAATTTTCATAGCTTACACACCTTTTGTTATATTTATGTGATAATAATTATATGTCATTTAAATTATATAATATCATAAAAATAATCAAATATCAATAACAAAAGCCTTTTGCAAATAAACGCAAAAGGCTTTTTGTTAAATGCTTTAGTTATGAGTTTAGAGTTATAAATTTGGGCTTTGCTCAAATGTTATGATATGATTGCCTAAAAGCCGACTTTGCCGCAAGGCAAATCATAACGCGGCGAAGTCGTTTATAACTTATAACTTGCCGTAATGGCAATCATAGTTGATTTTGCTTTGCAAAATCATTCCCACTCGCTCCCGAAAAACATAACTTAAACAATTTTGTATAGGCGGTTTAGCTCGTGGTATTTCTCACATCAGTATTATCCATAAAGTATGGACTATCAGATTTTTTGTTGCCATCGTGTTGCCACGAGTACGATATTATTATAATTGATTCGCTTCTAATTTTCAAGACCTTTAATATTTTTACTAGTAAGAAAACTTAAATTATTGATGTTTTTCTAAAAAAGCATCTTTGACAAATTCGAATGTTTGTGCTACAATATATCAGTCGAACAGCCACAGTGCGTAGAATCACGACGAGATTCTATGCACTGTATTTTTTTGCTCTTTCGGCGTAGTTTTCAGGCAGCTTTTCTCCGATAAAGACTCCAACTATTATTTTATACTTGGAGGTTTATATGAATCAAGAACAAAACTCTCAATTTTTAGGGAAAGAGAAAATTTCAAAGCTTATGCTTAAATTCTCCATTCCCTGCGTGTTATCGCTGTTAGTCAGTGCGTTGTATAACATCGTTGACCAAATCTTTATCGGAAACAGTGAACTGAGTGCGCTTGGAAATGCAGCAACCGGTGTTGTGTTTCCCATTTTCATTATTGCGCAAGCATTTGCGTGGTGTTTTGGTGACGGCTGTGCCGCCTATCTAAATATCTGCCAAGGCAAAAGAGATACCAAAAACGCAACACAAGCAATCGGAACGGGCATCGTCGTTACCCTTTTTTCTTCACTTGTGTTAATGGCGTTCTTCTATCCATTTAAAACACAGTTGCTCACCTTGTTTGGTGCCTCAGAAAACAGCATTGGATATGCAATAGAATATTTCAACATCATTCTTGCTTTTTTCCCGATCTATATGCTTTCCAATATGATGAACGCTGTTGTTCGTGCAGATGGTAGTCCCGCATGGTCTATGGCTTCAATGGTTGCCGGTGCTTTGACAAACATTATTCTCGACCCGGTATTCATCTTTGGAACGAAGTGGGGAATGTTCGGAGCCGCACTTGCTACCGTTATCGGTCAGACCGTTTCATTTGTTATTACCCTTGTATATTTCTTCCGTACAAAAACATTTAAACTTACACTTAAAAGTTTTGTGCCAAACTTCAAAGCTTTCAGCGGTGCATTACAACTTGGTGCATCTTCTTTTATCACTCAGATGACCATTGTAATCATCTCTCTTGTTTGTAATATCCTTCTTGCGAAGTACGGAGCTATGTCACAGTACGGTGTGGATATTCCGATTGCCATTATCGGTATTGAAAGCAAGGTGTTTACCGTTGTAATCAACCTTGTTGTTGGTATCGTTCTTGGTTGTCAGCCGATTATCAGTTATAATATGGGCGCAAAGAATTACGATAGAGTAAAGGAACTCTACAAGAAGATCTTGCTTTGTACTGTTGTGATCGGTCTGGCTTCTACTGCACTATTTGAGCTTGCTCCACGTGCGGTTGTAGGGATGTTCGGTGCACCTACCAACATTCCCAATCCCGAAGATTACTGGGTGTTCGGTGAAAAATGCTTCCGCATTTTCCTTTGCCTTGTTACATTCACCTGTATTATTAAGATGACCTCTATCTTCTTCCAAGCAGTTGGCAAGCCTGTCCGTGCAGTTGTGGCATCTATGATTCGTGACATTGTATGCTTTATTCCGCTGATTATCGTATATCCTGCTATTTTCGGCGGTGTTGAAGCAATTTTATATGCCGCTCCGTCTGCTGACTTTCTCGCAATGATTGTTGCTACCATTTTAACTGTTCCTTTCCTAAAATCTTTGAGAACTACACCGACCATAGAAAAGAACATCGCCGTTTTGAAGCCTTCTAAGAAAGGTATTATCGTTACAATTGCAAGAGAACACGGCTCTTCCGGCAAGCAGATCGGTAAGCTGGTTGCTGAAAAACTTGGCATACCTTTCTATTACAAGGAGATGACTGCACTTGCCGCACAGGAAAGTGGACTTGACAAGGAATTTATTTCCGATATCAATTCCAACGCACCGGCGACACTGCACAGTCTTTATCTCAGCACAGAAGTTGTACAGCAGGCGATTATTGCTCAAGATAAGGTGATTCGAAAGATTGCAGACCAAGGCAGTTGTGTTATTGTAGGCCGTGCTGCTGATTACGTTCTGCGTGATTATGAGGATGTTATTCGTATCTTCATTTATGCTCCCGAAGATTATAAAATTAAGCGTGTAACGGAAGTTTACGGTGATACTGCTGAGGAAGCTAAAAAGAATATCCACCGTTCCGATGAAGCAAGAGCTTCCTACTACAAAAACATTTCCGAACTTACTTGGGGCGACAGACAAAACTACGAGCTTTTAATCGACAGTTCCATCGGTATAGAAGCAAGTGTTGATGCTATTTGCCACTATATCCAAAGCCGAAAAAATTAAAAAATTTAAACTTTTTTGCGTGATTTTTTCGAAATTTTATGCTATAATTATAGTGTAACAAAGCTACCAAGAGAGTGCTTTCAGCCGATATTTCGACGGCAGCCGTTGTATCAATGCAAAGTTTCGCTCGAACATCTCTCTGCATTATAGGTCTAATATTTCTGCCGTAATGTATTGTACCAAAAGGAGGTGTTACTGTGAAGCGTGTTAAAGCTGCGTGTATTCTTCAGACTTTGGTTTTCGCACAGAAGCCCGAAATGGGTTATAGCAAAGATCGTGCTCTGAAAATCAATCAAGAAGAAATCGAACATTACAAGGCGACTCTCGAACGTGCTAAGACCAGATATCAGATCATTGATACTGTCGAGCAGGAGGATGGCTCTATTGTTGTTCACGTAAGAAAACAGTACAACGATAAGGCTGATGTTTCTGAATACTTTGAGTAAGCCGCAAGCCGCCTGCAAAGTCAGGCGGCTTCACTTTCAAAATCGGAGGTAATTATGACTTCGCTTGACATTATTAAAAGCAAAATCCAAAGACTATGTAAAACCAATCCAAATATCCATACCAATGTTGGGATAACGAGTCCCAAAGTAAATCTCAAAAATGAACCTGTGGTTATTAAAGGTGTTTATCCTCATATTTTTCAAATAGAAGAACGAAGCTCCGGCTCTACCAAGTGCCATACTCTCCAATATACAGATGTGCTGTTGCATC